>NZ_CP012401.1:0-600000 GCF_001305595.1 Azospirillum thiophilum | reverse complement strand
AAACGGATTCTTCGTGTGAATCCAGCCCTCGACCTGGCCCCCGCCGGGCGACTGGGGAAGCAGCTGGAGCGAGTGGTAATACAGGACGATGAGCGCCGCAAAGGCACGGAGATGGTCGAGCCGTGGAAGATAGGCGATGTTGACGGATTTGGTCATTGCGGCGCACTACAACTTTTTATTGTTAATGCAAGGCGTGCTCTACCCGGAGTCGCGTGCGGGGCGCTCCTTGACCGGTCCTGCCGGTATCGGCACGCCGCGTCAGGTTGTTCTTCGAGATGGCAGGAAGTGTCAAGCCGTCGCTTGCGCGGCTTTGCCGGGCAGGCGCGGGCGAAGCGGGCAGGGAGGCGTCAGGACGGGCTGCCGTCCCCCTTCGCCTCCGTCTCCGTCTCCGCCTCCGTCTTCAGCGTTTCGTCGAGCCAGCGCAGATGGGGCTCGGCGGCCTTGCGGGCCTCTTCCTGCACCTGGCGGTAACGGGCGACGACCTCCTGGCCGAGCGGGGTCAGGCCGGCGCCGCCGCCCTCGCGGCCGCCGACGCTGGTGCGGATCACCGGCTCGCGGAAGGCGGTGTTCATCGTTTCCACCAGGAACCAGGCGCGGCGGAAGGTCATGCCCAGCGACCGCGCCGCGGCGGAGATCGAGCCGGTGCGGTCGATGGCCTCCAGCAGCGCGATCTTGCCGGGGCCGATGGCGCCCGACGGGTGCAGGAAGCGGACACGAAGGTCGGTGGCCATGGCGTTCCGTTGCGATCCGAAAAAGGAATGGCAACAACCATGTGGGGCCGGCCCCGCCGGTTCAAGCCTCAAACCTGCCCGGATCGGATCGCGTAGAATCGGAATCGATTTGAAGCGTGGCTCCGATCGCCAACCTCTAGTCCGCCCCTGCCGCCTCCGCCAGCCCGAGGAAGGCGGGCAACTCGTGGGTGATGACATAGGTCGGGGCGGGGGCCAGGAAGTCGCGCATGCGGCCCTTCTCGACGAAGCGTTTGCGGAAGCGGGAATGGGTGAAGAAAGCCCCCAGCTTGGGCACCACGCCGCCGGCGATGTAGACGCCGCCGCGCGCCCCCAGCGTCAGGGCGAGGTTGCCGGCGACGGTGCCCAGCATGGCGCAGAACATCTCCACCGCCTCGACGCAATGGGGCTCGCTGCCGGCCAGCGCTGCGTCGGCGATCCGGGCGGGGCCGAGCGCAGCCGGCTCGCGGCCGTCGAGGATCGACAGCGCCTCGTACAGGTTGACGATGCCCGGCCCGGACAGCACCCGCTCGGCCGAGACATGCTCGAAGCGCTTGCGCAACTGGCCGAGCACGGCGCTCTCGCGGTCGCTGACCGGCGCCATGGTGACATGGCCGCCCTCGCCCGACAGTGCGGTCCAGCGTTCGCCGGCGCCGGGCACCAGCCCCGACACGCCGAGCCCGCTGCCCGGCCCCAGCACCGCGACCACCGCGCCCGGCTGCGGCGTGCCCTCGCCGATCTGGCGCCGGTCCTCCTCGGCCAGCCGCGGCACCGACAGGGCGACGGCGGTGAAGTCGTTGATCACCGCCAGCCGGTCGAGCCCCAGCGCGTCGCGCACCCGGCCGGTCGAGAATTCCCAGACCAGATTGGTCATGGCGACATGGTCGCCGGTGACCGGCCCGGCCACCGCGAAGGCGCCGCGCCGCGGCCGGCCGGGGGTGCCGGGCGCCGCCAGACCGACCGCCGACAGATAGGCGGTGGCCGCGTCGTCGATCGAGGCGTAGTCGGCGCAGCGCAGCACCCGGGTGTCGCGCACCTGCCGCCCGTCGATCAGGCCGAAGCGGGCATTGGTGCCGCCGATGTCGGCGACCAGGATGGGAGAGCCGGCGGGAGCAGCGGGGGTGGGGGCGAGATCGGTGTCCATGGATCCGGGTCTGCGGTGGGGTTGCGGGTCTGCGATAACGGCGGGATGAGCGGATGCTCAGGTGACCGGAAAGTCATACGGTGCGCGGGTCAGCGCGTCCACATAGCTTTCCCGCCACCAGCCGATGTCGTGCTGCCGCAGGGTCCGCATCAGTGCGGCGTGGCGTTCCTTGCGCTCGCCCAGCGGCATGGTCAATGCCCGTTGCAGGGCGTCGCCGACACCTTCGATGTCGAACGGGTTGACGATCAGCGCCTCCCCCATCTCCTGCGCCGCGCCGGCGAACTGCGACAGCACCAGCACGCCCGGATTGTCGGAGTCCTGGCAGGCGACATATTCCTTGGCGACCAGATTCATGCCGTCGCGCAGCGGCGTCACCAGCCCGACATTGGCCAGCCGGTAGAAGCCGGCGAGCACGCGCTGGCCGAAGCTGCGGTTCAGGTAGCGGATCGGCTGCCAGTCGAATTCGGCGAAGCGGCCGTTGATGCGGCCGGCCATCTCCGACAGCTCGCGGCGAATGGCGATGTATTCCGGCACGTCCTCGCGGCTCGGCGGGGCGACCTGCAGGAAGGAGACGCGGTTGCAATGCTCCGGGTAGCTTTCCAGCAGCTGCTCGAAGGCGGCGAATCGCTGGGGCAGGCCCTTGGAATAATCCAGCCGGTCGACGCCGATGATCAGCCGGCGCCCGACCAGGCTCTCGCGCAGCCGTTCGGCCTGGCGCGAGCGGCCGGCGGTGCGGGCCAGGCTCTCCAGCGCCTCGGTGTCGATGCTGATGGGGAAGACCTTGGCCAGCAGGGTGCGGCCGAAGGCGCGGATCGTGGCGCTGCCGTAGGCGCCGCGCTGTTCGACGGTGCCGTCGGTCTCGGTGCGGATGTAGTCGCAGAAGCCGCGCATGTCGGTGGCGGTGTGGAAGCCGACCAGATCGTAGGCGCACAGCTCGCGGATCAGGTCGCGGTGGTTGGGCAGGGCGGTCAGCAGTTCCGGCGGGGGAAAGGGCGTGTGCAGGAAGAAGCCGATGCGCTGCGAACAGCCGCGGCGGCGCAGCTCGTCGCCGAAGGGGATCAGGTGATAGTCGTGGACCCAGACCATGTCGTCGGGGCGCAGCAGCGGTTCCAGCTTGTCGGCGAAATAGGCGTTGACCCGTTCATAGCCTTCGCGCGTCCGCCGGTTCACCGAGATCAGGCCGAGCCGGTAATGGAACAGCGGCCATAAGGTCTGGTTGGCGAAGCCGTTGTAATATTCCTCATGGTCGCGGCGGCCGAGATCCAGCGTGGCGTAGGTCAGCTTGCCCATCTCCGTCCTGGTCGGTTCCGCCTGGGACTCGCCGTCGACGACGTTTCCGCTCCACCCGAACCAGATGCCTCCGGTCTTCTTCAAGGCCGCCAGGATTGCGACGGCGAGACCGCCGGCCGCCTGCTTGCCCTCTTCCATCAGGGCCACCCGGTTGGATACGACGACGAGCCTGCTCACGATGTTCTTCTCCTTATTGGCCGCCGGCGGGGCGTTTGCGCGGTCCCGAGGGGCCGGGCTGCCATGGCGGTGGTCCATGGCGGAGTCCCGGCTCGGGACAGCTTTGAAACGACCGTCGGCGGGCTTGGTTCCGAAAACCGGACACCGGTCCGGAGCGTCGGACCGGAAACTCGGTCCAAAGTGCCGGCCATTCCTGCCCATTCGGTCAGGCCACCCCGCCTTCGGTCATTGTGCGGTGCAGCGAGACTGCTGGGGCTCTATCCGGTTCGCACTACCTCCACTTCTGGTAAGGTTATGAAATGAAAAAGAAATTCATTTTCGGCTTGAAGCCGGGCGGGGTCGCGTTCATATTGTGCAGTGCGGCAATGGTCGCGCCTCGGCGCGGGTGTTGGCGTAACGCACTTCTTGGGCGTTTCCTCCCTAGACTGAGGCCGCGGGTTCTCCCGCGGCCCTTTTTTTTGTGCTCACGGCAGGGGCGCAAGGCGCCTGCAAGCCGAAGCGTGGCCGCAAGACCGATAAGCGCGAACTGTGGCGCGGAGAGGGCGGTTCAGGCGGATCCGCTGGAATTATGCCGCCGCGCCCACCGGTATTACCGGGACATCAGCGCGGTCCCAGCCCGTCCGGCGGCAACAGCCCCAGCGTGTCGACCAGTTCGGTCATATGGCGGGCCAGCACGTCCAGATAAGGCAGGCGGCTCAGCGCCGTCTCGTCCATGTAGAGGTCGCGGGCGATCTCGATCTGCAGCGCGTGGATGCCCTGGCGCGGCCGGCCGTAATGGCGGGTGGTGTAGCCGCCGGCATAGGGATTGTTGCGGCTGACGGCATAGCCCAGCCCGCGCAGGAAATTCTCCGCCGCGTCGATCACCGCGGCGGCACAGGCGTTGCCGTAGCAGTCACCCAGCACGATGTCGGGATGGCTGGCGCCACGCCCGCTGCGCCCGCCACTGGCCGCGGCGCCGGCCGACGGCATGGAATGGCAATCGATCAGCAGGGCATGGCCGAAGGCGTCGCGCGTCGCGTCCACCAGGTCGCGGAGCGCGGTGTGATAGGGGGTGTAGCAGCGGCCGATCCGGTCCAGCGCCTCGGCGAAGCGCAGCTTGCCCTTGTAGATGTCCTCGCCGTTGGCCACCACGCGGGCGATGGTGCCGAGCCCTGCCGCGACCCGCGGCGAGCGGGTGTTGACGTAGGCCGGCAGGGGGTCGGCGAACATCTCCGGATCCAGTTCGTAGGCTTCGCGGTTGACGTCCAGATAGGCGCGCGGGAACAGGGCGCGGATCAGCGGCACGCCGAAGCCGGGGGCGAAGGCGAAGATCTCGTCGACGAAGCAGTCCTCCGACTTGCGCAGCGCGCGGGCATTCAGGCGGGAGGAGGCGAGGAAGGCGGCGGAATAGCTGCTTCCGCTGTGCGGCGAGGCGAGCACGAGCGGCAGCCTCTGGCTTCGCGGGGCCAGAATCTCGAAGGCCGGGGCGTTTGCGGCCGGGCCGGGGGCGGGATCCGGGGCCGCATCGGGGCCGGCGTCGGCGTCGCTTTGCGCGTCGAAGGAGGCATCCATGGTCGAATGATGTAATGGACGCCGGCCGCCGTGTCACGGGAGCGCCCGTGCGCGCGCGGCCATCGGATAAAAAAAGCATATGGCGCGATGAAAGGGCTTGCACGCCCACGCCGAGGCCGGTATACACCCGCCCACGCCGGACGGAACGACGCCAAGCGCGCCGCAGCCGCCACCGGACGCCATAGTGGGCGGTTAGCTCAGCGGGAGAGCACTACGTTGACATCGTAGGGGTCACTGGTTCAATCCCAGTACCGCCCACCATCTTGAAGGCCGCGAACCGGAACGGGTTCGCGGCCTTCGCCATGTCCGGTCCGTTTTCCAGAGCCGCCTCAAGCGGTCAGCGACCCGCCAGGACAGCGGGGTGCCGCCGCGCACGCGCCAGCCGTCGGGCTCCAGTCCCAGGCGGGCGGAACCCAGGACCGCCTTTTCGAACAGGCCGCAGCCCCAGTGTAACTGTCCGCCGAAGGCCGTCTGTCATCGGGGAACTTGATTCCCTTATCGTAGGTGGTGGTGTCGAGTTTACAGGCGACGGTCAGGCCGGTCTTGGTGGTCGTGGCAGCGCTCAGTTTGACGACGGCGAGCCGGCTGGTTAGCGGGCGGGCACGCCAGTTCTGGGAGATGTGGCAAAAGAGGCGGTGCTTGATCTTGTTCCATTTCGAGGTGCCCGGCGGGTAGTGGCACGCCTGAATGGTCAGACCGAGTCCATCTGCTTCACGTTGAGAATCCCAGGCCGCACAGGAAGCTCAATCGATTCGTCTATTTTGGATCGGATCATGCCCCGAGGAGTGGTGTAGGATCTGGGTCGCTCATCAGGTTCTCCGGCCGGTCTGGCCGGATGGTCAGGCGGCCACAGCGGGCAGGCTGACGATGGGATCATCGCCGAGCGGGGCGATGGTTTCCAGCGTCATGTAGCGTGCCCGCTGAACGGCCCATTCATCGTTTTGCTCCAAGAGGATGGCGCCGATGAGCCTCGTAATCGCTTCCTCGTTGGGAAATATGCCGACAACCTCGGTGCGCCGCTTGATCTCGCCGTTGAGACGTTCAATCGGGTTTGTCGAGTGGAGCTTGGCCCGATGCTCCCTGGGAAAGGTCATGTAGGCCAGGACGTCTTCTTCCGCCTCGTCCATCAGGGTGGCCAGCTTCGGCAGCTTGGCCCGGACCTGATCGGCCACTTGCCGCCACTGCGTGCGAGCAGATGCCGCATCGTCCTGGGCGAAGGCCGTGGCGATGAAGGCCGCCACGACACGGCGTCCGCTCTTGCCGGCGTGGGTGAGCGCTGTCCTGGAGAAATGGACCCGGCACCTTTGCCACGTCGCCTGGAAGACCCGGGTGACGGCGGCCTTGATGCCGCCATGGGCGTCGGAGATCACCAGCTTGACGCCGCTCAGACCACGGCGCTTGAGCTTGCGTAGGAACTCGATCCAGAAGGTTTCCGCCTCGGACGGGCCGATGTCCATGCCCAGCACCTCGCGCCGGCCGTCGGTGTTGACCGCCACCGCGATGGTCACGGCGACCGAAACGATGCGTCCGTTCTGGCGCACCTTCACGTAGGTGGCATCCAGCCACAGGTAGGGCCAGTCGCCCTCGATGGGACGGCCGAGAAAGGTCTTAACCCGCTCGTCGATCTCGGCTCACAACCGACTGACCTGGCTCTTGGAGATGCCAGACATTCCCATGGCCTGGACCAGATCGTCCACCGAGCGCGTCGAGATGCCCTGGATGTAGGCCTCCTGGATCACCGCCGTCAGCGCCTTCTCAGCCATCCGCCGCGGCTCCAGAAAGCCGGGGAAGTAGGAGCCCTTGCGCAGTTTGGGAATGCGCAGCTCGACGGTGCCGGCTCGAGTTTCCCAGTCGCGATCGCGATAGCCGTTGCGCTGAACCAGTCGCTCGGCCGACCGTTCGCCATGACCGGCGCCGGTCAGGCCCTGCACCTCCAACTCCATCAGCCGCTCGGCAGCAAAGCCGATCATCTCGCGCAGAACATCGGCATCCGCGCCCTTCTCAAGCATCGCGCGAAGCGCCATCATCTCGTCGGTCATCGTGGTCACCCTTCGGTCGGGTTGAGGTGTGGTGACCAGACTCTATCGAAGAACCGCGATGACCGCCCCGCTATGGATAAGCGGCCCGCCTACGCCAGCCATCGGAGGGCGCTACGGCGGGCCGGTTCCCCACAGCTCCTACACCACCCCGTGGGGCACGACCTTGGATCGGCTCCTGAGGGTGAGTGGAGAAGATATCGTCTTTTACAGCTCGCTGCCTGAAATCGACACCCATTCCAATCCACCAAGCGATGGTTGCTCCACTCGGATGAGGCCGGAAACCTCTCGGTGGCGGGCGAAGCGGCCCAGCGGCACCGATGAAAAGCATGCGGGAATATGTTCTGGGTGGTTCCAGTAGCCGTACAAAGCTTGCCAGTCGCGCGTGCGTTGTGACTCATCAGCGACGGTGTTTTCGAACAGACGTTCGGCCAATTCGAGGAAAGCCGCGGCACTGTCCGTCGGGTTAACCTCGGTGCTGATCGAGGGGGACGGGCTGGGCGCCAAGTAGATCAGGCTGTCACAACGCTCGATCCAATAGGCGAGCGCCCGCGCCCGTTGCGCGGCCACGGCATCACGCCGGGGACGTGGCAGATCATTCGCTGATTGGGCGTAATAATTCTCGTAAAAGTCGTCTCCGAAACGGCCTGCCGGGATCATGTCGATGACCCATTCCGGTGTGCGCCACCACTGTGGTCGATTGCCTTGAGAGCGGAGCAGCGGGTCGTCGCCATCCTTGATTCGGGGGACCGGCAAAAAACGGGGACAACGCAGAACGATCGAGCGCTCCTCGAGGCGGCGTTGGGTTGCCTCGGGCCGCTTCTCCTCGACGGGCAAAACGTTGTCCAGGAGCCGCCAAACGAACTCCGCCTCGGCCGGCTCCTCAATGGCGGCCAGCAGCACGAGCCGGTGGTTGTCTGTGCATGCGCGGAGCCGGGCAAGGAGCGCCGTGGCTTGAGCGCTTTCCCAGAACCCGGCTGGCAGGCCATGGCACCCGACAGCGGCATGACCGATCACGCCCACCGTGTGGTTGCGACGCAGCCGATGAACGTCGGTGCCGCCGTCGTCCTGGCCGAGGACACCGTCCAGCAAGAGGAGATTCATGTCGCGGTCCTTAGCGTCTTCATGGCGCAACGCCTCGAAGGGGACCAGAAGACGGTGCAGGCGGCGGTCGTCATCCTTGATGGTGTCGGAAGGGCGATAGCCGATCGCGGCCCGGTCGGCCATCCATCGGGTGTGCTCCAAACGATCCAGCCAGCGCAGGGCCGGCTTCGATGGCAGTTCCGCCAATCGGAAGGCGCTGGTTGGACGGTTCGACAGGTCATAGCCAAGGCCCGCCAATTTCACCCGCAGGTGATCGGCCCCGGCCCGGCTCGAATCACGGAACGGCTCCGGGATTCTCATCCACTCCGGCAGCAACGCCTCGCGCCGGCTGGAAAGCTGGCGAACGCAGGTGCGGTAGAAGTCTGGAATTCCGTCGCCGTCCTGGTCCCGTGATCGCTCTTCGGCCGTCAACGCCATGCGCGCCGTGTAGCCAAAATGCAGAATTTGCGCCAGCCATTCGGAGTCGCCCTCGATGCCGCTGGCCCCCAGGATGTCCCTGACCAGGCCGAACGGGCGCAACTCGTCCTGGAAGCGCCGGCACTGGTTGGCGCCGGTGGACGGCATGAAATCCTCAAGCCCCTCGGCGTTGCGGATTCGCACGTAGATCGGCGCCAGAAAGCGCCTGTAGCGCGTCATCAGGGCGCGCAGTTCCAGAGCGGCCGCGATGTTGTCGGCTTCCACCCCCAGGCACAGAAAGGTCGCGGTGATGCCGTCGGAGTTCTCGATGTCGCGAAGCGTGTCACTGTCATCCAGCGCGGTGCGGCCAAACTCGATCGGATCGACCGTCCACCGGCAGGCTTGATCTATTTGCGGATAGCGGGCGGCGATGATGCGGCGGCAATCGTCGGGGTTGCGGTCGAAGATGGAGATGCGCGGCGGCTCGAAATCCTTGTAATGGCCAAGCTGGGCAATCTGCACGAACAGGCTTTCTCCCATGCTGCCGAACCCGAAGATGGCGGCATGGATGCGGCGTTGGCCACGCAGGTCGGCAAACTGGTGCAGCGGCACCGTGCGCAGCAATTCGCGCGCGGTCACGGTGTAGAAGCTGAACGGCAGCATGGAGACGGTGGCGTTTCCGGTGGTGGATGGCAGGTGGTGGTCGTGCAGGCGGAGCGCCAACCGAGGATCGAAGATATGAACGTACAGGTTGAGAGAATTCGGAGCCTCTTGGTCCATCCGCAGCCTTCGAATGCGCCCGGCGACCTCCATGTTGCGGACGTCGTCGTCGGTCACGACAGCCACGCGCTCCACCCGCCCGTCCAGGATTGGGTTCAGAACGTCGGGGTCGGCGCCATCGCCAACGATAAGACGAATCGAATGACGTTGGCAGAACGCGACCAACTCGTCGGATGGGTTGGAGTCCACCCCGACCACAAAGAGGTTTCTGTTCCGGTATTCCCGCGCGAACATTCGCCCGATCTGACCCAGCCCGATGACAACGGCGGTTTTCCTTTTCGTCCATCGGCTGAATCGGAGGGTCGTCGCGTCCCAAACGTTGGATAGCGTGTGCAGCACGGCGGCGGCCAGCGCGAACGGCGTGGCGATCCGCAGCATTTGGAACGCCCACCACACCCAGTCCGGTGCGTCGGTGAACTGCGGATCGAGATTGTTGCCCTCAAGGGTGAACAGCATCAGCGCCCGGTATGCGATAGCCAGCAATCCCGACAGGCCGGAATCGACACAGGCCTTTTCCTCCGCCTTCTCGGGCAACGGGCAATCGGGCAGACCGAAATACAAAAAGGAAAAATTGATCGCGAGAACGATGAGAATCAAAAAGATGGGTAGCTTCCGCAAGCGTATCGGCATGGTCAGGCATCGGCCGGCTGAGGGGCGGGGGCGGCTTGCAGGCTTTGTCGACGCCACGCTTCGCAGGCGTCACGCAAGCTGTCCGGGTTGTCGGTGCCCGACCAGCGGGTCCAGAATTCAATGGTTCTGCTGTCGGGCTTGTTGCGCGGCTCGGCGATGCGGATGCGGGCGGGCAGCAGGCTGGCGTCACCCACCACCACCGCCTCGCCGACGTCGAGGATGGGCAGCAGATCGGCGAAGCCGGCCAAGGTGTCGGGCAGCAGGCCACGCACCCGGTTCTGGTCCTCGGCGTTGGTCAGGCGCATGGCGATGACGTTGTTGCACTGGCTGATCACGGTGCGGCTGACCTCGGCCGGGCGTTGACTGATGATGACCAGCCCGACGCCGTACTTGCGCCCCTCCTTGGCCAACCGCTCGAAGGTGCGGACGGCGACGCGCGCCTCGGAATCGTCCTGAGCGAGGTCGGGAATGTAATTGTGTGCCTCGTCGCAGAACAGCGCGATGGGATGCCGCCGCTCCGAGGGGGTCCATTGCTGAATGGAGAAGGCCAGCCCGGCGACCATGGCGACGATCAGCGGCAGAATGTCGGAGGGCACCTCGGAAAAGTCGATGATCTTGACGCCGCCCGCGCCATCCGCCTGCCCGCACCGCCCGGCCAACAGGCGTTCGACGAGGGTGTCGAGATAGTCGAGTTGCATGGTGGCGGGCTGACCGCCGAACAGGAAGCCGTGGCGGCGGTCTTGGAGCTTGGCGTCGAGGCGCGCGATCAAACGGCCCAGCTTGTTGTTGAATTCGGCTTGACGCTCCTTCCCAGTGTTCGGGTTGGTTTCCATCGCTTCGTTATGTTCGACAAGCCCGTCCAGCACCCATTTCAGGTCGAAAGGAATCGGGCTGTCGACGGTGAAGCCAGGCAACAGGTCTTCCCGTCTGGCGTCCTTGATGAACGTCTCCTTAGCTTCCCGTACCAGACGACTGATCAGCATCGACTGGTTGGGCGCGTTCTGGTCGCTGCGTTCCACCAACAGCGTGCGAAGCGCCTCATAGTTCAGCAGCCAATAAGGCAGGTACAGGATGTTCGGCGATGCCGTTTGAGTATCGAGATCGGTCGGGCCTGCCACCCGCAGGTGCCGGAAGCCAGGACCTTTCAGCGTGCGGTATTCGCCATGGATGTCGAAGACCAGCGCGTTGGCGTTCGGTAGATCCGCCACCTGCTCCAACAAACGTGCCGTTGTCCAGCTCTTGCCCGAGCCGGTGCTGCCGACGACGACGGCGTGACGTTGGAAAAAGCGATTGCCATTCAGCAAGGCGGCGGCTCCGGCGTCCAGGGTGTAGCTGCCGAGCGACAACGCCGTCTCTTCGCCCTTGCCGATCTGGGATACGACCTGCATGAAGGCCGTCAGGTCAGACCCTTCCAACGCGAAGCACAAGGCGTCGATCTGTGGCACCGCCTCAAGCGACCGGCGGAACACATTCCGATGCTCGCGGTCGCGGTGAAAAAGCGTGCCCACCAGGGCGATGCGGACAAAGTTGCTTTCCGATGGATCCAGCCCGGGAAGGACATCCTCATCCAACCCGCCACCATCCATCTGGCGGGTGATCTTGCGCACCACGCCGATCAGCGGCTGTCCGGGACGCGCCTGGAGCACGACCAGCCGGTTCACCTGCAAGCGTTGCAGCCGATTCGGATCCGGGACCTGCACCACGGCATTTCCCGTATCCACCGAAACGACCTTGCCCAGGGCGTTCTCGTCACGAAAGGCGAACATGATCGTTTTCCTCATGACGCGAAATTCAGGAAATGATGAAAGTCCCACAAATCGACACCTTCCACCTCCAGACCATCACGGCAGTTCGGGGTGTGGATGAGGGTCTTACCCTCTGTTTCCGCCTTGGACAGGATCACGCAATTGGCCTTGGCGTCGATCAGCAGTTCCTTGGCCTTTGGCGTGATGTCGCGGGTCAGGAGAACGACCGGCATCTTGGCGTCGCGGCAGCGTCCGATCAGGCGTTCCTGTAAATGGCTGTCGTTGAAACCATAGCCGACGCATAGAAAGGCTTCCGCCTGCGACAGCGCGCGGTCGGCCTCCTGCATGCAGGATCGGTAGGGATCGCGGTGGGTTTCCTCATATTTGCTCCGCCCCGGCGGCACGATCACCGGGCGGGCCATCGACATGCGGGCGGGCGGAGCCTCGTTTGATGCACCGATCGGCAGGCTGAGAATGCGCTCTTGCCCCGGCGCGCCCAGGCGGAACCAGTCGATGGAGCCATGCACCTTCCAGATGTCGATCGTGCGCGCCTCGACCTTATGGATGGTGTCGTAATATCGAACCGGCCGGTTCATCTCCTGCCAGGTCCGGATGTAGCCGGAGCCGAATCCGGTGCGATGGCAGTAGCCGGCGATGTCGGCGGCGTATTCGGCGATGCGGTCATAGTTGGGCGTGACCACCGTCACCCGCCGGTTCTGGCTGCTCAGCAGAAAGCGGAACAGCCGGGCGAGCGGCGGCTCACTGCCGGCAAGGAAGGTTAGAAACGCCTGCTGATCGCCGGTCGCGACGCACATCCAGGTCGCGTTGATCACCGCCTCGTGCAGGGTGGGGTGTTCGTGCAGGTTGGCTTGCTGAAGTGCGGTTTCGAGATCCGTGAATTGCCCGGTGTCCGGATCCTTGGCGGCCAGGATTTTCTTGAACGCCTCCCATGCGGTTTGCTCCGCCTTGGTCCGCTTGCCCGGCTCGATCGCGGCGACGATGGCATCCTTCAAGGCGGACATCGTCGGCAGCCCGTGCCGGACCGAGGCGCCGCTGCCCAGCACGATCACCGGATTGCGGGCGAGGCAGTTGTTGGCGATGAACTGCCGGGCTTCTTCAAGGACGGCTTTCTGATCGGACTCGGATGGCATCGGGCTGACCTGCGCGGCGGGAGACGGCGCTTTTTTTTAGCACGACGTTCATATGGCGCAACCATCACGAGCCATTTCATTCACATGAAGTGGATTTTGGATGTGTAAGGTGGATATAATGCTTTCTATTGGAGCAAGAAACTGGCCTTCCTTCTCAAAAGATGGTTCCAAGAGAGGCATGGACACGAATCCACTCCTTAATCCGATGGTCGTCGCCCGTGAATTGGTGCGGCGCCTGGAGGAGCAGACCGGCGTCACCCTGCCGGATGGTGCGATGATGTGGCTCTTGTACGGAGACAGCGAAGCTTTCCCCGCCGATGTCGGTGGCGCGCCGCTCTATCCGATGCAGGAACTGGGCTGCATGGCGGGCCCCTACCGTTGGCTTGCCAGCCAGGATCTGGGGGAGGCGGTGTTCGCCACCAAGCGGTGTTGGGAGGTGCGCGGGCTGAGCGCCGCGCCCCATGACCTGGAACGTCAGCGGCGCTGGTATGAGGCGCTCCGCGTCGGAACCGTGGCATGACGGAGAATACCTGGCTGGCACGAAAGACGGCGGCGGTGCCGGAGGGACGGTTGATCGTCTGGTTCGGTGCCGGCGTGTCGAAGGCGAGCGGCATGCCGCTGGGCTACGGCCTGACCGAGCAATGGCTGCGTCATCACCTGCCGGACGGGGAGGCGGACACCATCCTTGCCCTGTTTGCCGACAATGCGGAGCTTCTCGACAAGGATCTGCCTCGTCTGGAAAAGGTGATCGAGGACGCGCGCTGGACCTTCGGCATCGACTGCCTGAAAAATCTGGAGCTCTTCCGTCTGTGTCGGCCGAACGCCCTGCATCGGGCGATCGCCGATCACATCGTGGCGCATCGGCTGTACGCCATCACCACCAACTTCGACACGGTGGTTGAGGATTGCTGGCCGGGCGTGATTCCCGTGATGACGCCCGCTACCGGCATCACCGCCGATTGGGGGTTGATCAAGCTTCACGGCTCGTTGGGCGAAGACCTCGCCACCCTTGGCCATTCCATCGCCAATCTCCAGGCGGGTTTGCCACCCGCGTT
Organism: Azospirillum thiophilum; assembly: GCF_001305595.1. Classification (NCBI taxonomy): domain Bacteria; kingdom Pseudomonadati; phylum Pseudomonadota; class Alphaproteobacteria; order Rhodospirillales; family Azospirillaceae; genus Azospirillum; species Azospirillum thiophilum. The sequence goes on along the minus strand of NZ_CP012401.1, from coordinate 586,213 downwards.
GCGCGAACGGGTCGAGACTCTGCTCGACAATCCCGGCAACACGATGGTGTTCTGCGGCTACAGCGGCGCGGACTTCTTCGACATCGTGCCTTTGTTCCAGGACCGCGCCCGTATCGAGCGTCCTTTCGCGGCCCGCATCGTCTGGCTGCACCATGCAGTGGCCGCCTCCGTGGACGTTCAGACCCACGGCGTCGATGATCGGGCTTGGACCGACGATATGTGGGAGGAGGCTCTGAGCACCGGTGCGCTGGATATGCTGCGGGCCTTCGATCCGGCGCGCAAGGAGGGTCGTGCCGGCGACACGCGCGCGCTGCTCGCCGAATTGATGCCGCTGCCGGAGCTTCCCGACCCGTCCCCCGGAATGCCATGGCGGAGCGGTTGGGAGAAACGCTTCCGCCCCGATGCGGATGGCAAGGCGCTCTACGCGGCAAAGCTCTACGCCAGCATTGGCATGGGCGCGCGAAGCGCCGCGTTCATCGACATGGCACGGTTGCCGAGGAATCGATTCGACCATCGCCACCAGCTTCTGTTCAACGCGTTGCGGGATCAGGGGTTCTATGACGCCGAACGGATTTTGCACCGATGGGCGATGACCGTGGATTTCTCGGACTATTCGCGGAGTTTCCACCGCCGTCAGTGGGCGGCGGCGCTCCGTTTGTCCCGTCGTCCGATCACGGCCGGTATCCTTTATCTCATGATCCTTTGGCGTTTCCGGAATGAGCGGCCTTTCGCCGACTCTGATCGGCGAGAGGCCTTGTGGTCGGTGGTTGAAGCCGGCCTGTTCGCGCAAGCGATCGTCGCCGGATTGCCGCCGGAACGGGCCGTGCACGCACTTCTTTTGCCTTTGATTCTGCCCCTGCGTTTGATGATCGGGGCATCCCTGGCCCTTTTCCAGCGCCATGCGGCGGGGAGTCCGGAAGCCACCGACCCGCATCTTCTGGCCCTGGTGACGCGGATCAGTTCCTTCCTTGCCGACTGGCCGGGGCCGGTGGTGGCCTTCCTGGAACGCGTGATCTACCGCCGGGATGGACTGCCCGTGCTGGAGTTCCACGATGACACCCCCGAGCGCTATCGCGAGACGGACAGCCTTCTAGGACTGGTCAATCATGGACGCAACCACGCGGTGCAGGCGCTGCGGGCGGCGGGCTGGGGGTGGCTGGGGCGCCAGGATGATGACAAGTCCGGCCATGGCTGGATCGTGGAAGCGGTCAGTTCCCTGAAGCTGTCGTACAGAATCGCCGGCTTGATTGGCGATCCGATGGGGCGGATCAAGGCGTTGCGCCTTCTGGCCGGGATCGCGCGCCGATGTGGTCAACACCGGATCGCCGCGGGACGCCAGCGTCTGGCCGTCGAACTGGAGACCCGGCAGGCTTTGGCCGCCCGTCTGGCGCATCGGCGGGCCAAGGCCTGGGTTCAGTGCGGGTGACGAAGCGATGAATGGTTCTTATGCAGTCCGGGTTAAACGGAAGGCGGCCAGTTGGAAGCCCAGAGCGTGGAAAGATGTCCTGCACGCCTATGAACGACGAAGCGCGCTTCCGCCCGGCAGCCAACCGAAAGCCTGAAAAGACCAAGGGCTTCCAGATTTCTCTGGAAGCCCTTGGTCTTGTTTGGTGGAGCCAAGCGGGATCGAACCGCTGACCTCTACAATGCCATGGTAAGGGTTTCCACGTTAATACGTTGATATTTCTTGATTCCAGGTGACGGAAATCGACGGAACCCAACGCGAACTGACGGGAGCTTCGTTGAAGCTCGTTGAAGGACGTTGAAGCCTTCGCGTCGAAAAAGCACCTATGGCGAGATGAACTGCCCGGCGCTTGGCGGCGTTCCATCGTTCCTCGAGGAGGAGCCTTCTTGCCCTCTTCGCCAATGCGCACCACCATACGCACGACACGGTGGAGGGTTAGCATGAGTCACATCCAGCGGACTGCGGCCGGCTACGATGTCGGAGCTTCGAAGAAGCGCGTCAACGTCACGCTCAACGAAGACCTCGTTCGAGTCGCCCAAGCCTACACCGACAACCTCTCCGGCACCATCGAGACGCTGCTTGCCACTTGGGCGCAGATGGAACGGCGGAAGCGGGAGGACGATCAGAAACACCATCGGAAGGTCGCCGCGGCTTGGAACGCCTTCAACGAACGGCATGGTCGTTTCGCCGACGAGTGGAATCGTGACTTCATGCCGGACGACGAGGACCGCTGATGCCGCAGTTCGACGTGCACCGCAACCCGGGTCGCACCGGGGCCGCGATCCCGTTTGTCCTCGTCGTGCAGGGCGACAGCTGGAAGGACCGCGCCGATCGCGTCGTCGCACCGCTGGTCCTGGCGAGCGAGGTCGGGTATCGCGGACCCGACCCTGAACCCGGACTTCACCATCGACGGCACAGCGGTCATCCTGAACCCGCTTCAGTTGGCGACCATTCCCACCCGTGTGTTTGGCCCCGCAGTGGGAAGTCTCGACGGCGAGCACATTAGGGTCATTACGGCGATTGATGCGATGATCGCCCAGGGCCATAGCCGGCGCTGGGCTGGCCAGCGCCTTGGCTTCTCGCTCCGTCGGAACTCGCCCCTGGACCAAGCGCCGCGCCTGTCGCATCCTGCGCGTGCTATCAGAAGAGGTATTTTTAATGGCAATGGGTGCGCAGCGCTGGTTGACGATCACCGAGTCTCCGTTCCCTTGGCCGTGACCGCCCGGCTCTGGTTCAGAGGCCAATTCGCCCAACCGCAACCAGGGTTATAGGGAAATCTGGCAGGGTTCACCTTCGGCGGAAGGAACGCCGCCGTCAAAGCTCCACATAATCAGGCGAATCCGCACGTGAAAAATGCAATTCCCCCATGGAGCATTTATTTGGCGGGTGATATTATGTCATCTGCAACAATTAGGATAGGGCGGAATGGCGGACGGTACCATCATCCTTGTTCACGGCACGGGGGTTCGCCTCGAAAGCTACACCACCACCTTTGCCTCTGCCGTTTGGCAGGCGCGGGAGGCTGGCATCGGAGCCCGCCTTGTTCCCTGCGCCTGGGGCGACCCGCTAGGTGTCGCGTTCGAAGGGCGGTCGCTACCCGATCCTCCCGAGGCGGCGGTGCGCGATGCCGAGGCGGCAGAACTCGCCCGCTGGAACTGGCTGTTTCCCGACCCGTTGTGCGAACTGGACCAACTCACCATCCCCGACCGCCGCGCCCCGCCCGCGCCACCCGCGCCGCCGAACCGGCCGCCAGCTTGGCAGGTCGCCTGGGAGTTTATCGCTGCCTACACGCCAAGCTCTGAGCTGCTGATTCTGCTGAAGGGCGGCGGCCTGGATGGGCTGTGGCCGGCGGCCTGGTCCGAGATCATCGGTGACCCCATCCCGAAGCAAGCTTTCGAACGCTCGGCTCACGAAATTCCAGTGGTCGCCCGGGCGCTGGCCAGGGCGCTGGTCGCTAGGCTCCACACGCTGGCACTGGAGGCTAGGCTGCCTGGACCGTCGAGCGCCCTGCGCGCCAAGCTGGTCGAGCGTCTGGTGCAGGACTGGAAGCAGGATGTGCTGGGCCTCGGCAGCTTTCTGGTCGGGACACTGAAGCGCCGGGCGACACGGCTGATGCGCGAGAACCGGCACGGCCTGTCCCACGGGGCGGCGTTCCCGCTCGGCGACATCCTGTTGTACCAGAGCCGGGGGGAAGCAGTCCGCGCCTTCATCCGCGAAAAGATCGCCGCCGCGCGCGCCAACGGGCCGGTCACGCTGGTCGCCCATAGCCTGGGCGGCATCGCCTGCTTCGATCTGCTGGCCCTTCCCGACCCGCCAGCAGTGGACCGGCTGGTCACCGTCGGGTCGCAGGCGCCGCTGCTGTACGAACTGGGCGCGCTGTCAAGCTTGGCCCCGGGCGACCGGTTGCCGGACGGTTTTCCCCCTTGGCTCAACATCTACGACCGCAACGATCTGCTCAGCTACGTCGCCGGTCGGCTGTTTCCGCAGGCCAAGGACGTCGCGGTCGAGTCCGGCCAGCCCTTCCCGGACGCCCACAGCGCGTATTTCGGCAACGGCAGCGTGTGGGCGGCGATCCGGGCTGCCCTGCCATGACGCCGGGCGGCCAGATGGCCGATGTCTGCGCCTTCGTCGTCGGCCTCGACCATTACGAGGCGCCGGACTGGACGGTGGCCGGGCCGTGCCGCAACGCGCTGGACATCGCCCGCTGGCTGCTGGACGAAGCGGGTGTGCCGGCCACCGGGATCCACCTGTTCCTGGCGGTCGACCGCCAGCGGATGGCGTCCGGAGAATCGGCGGATTTGCGTCGCGACATCGACTATCTGCGCGCGCGCCACGTCGCGGTCGAGGAGAATGCGACACAGAGCGTCATCCGGACGTTCTGGCGCGGGCCGCTCAAGGATGGAACCGGATCGAAGCTGTTCGTCTACTGGAGCGGTCACGGCATACTGAACGAAGAAGGGCGGGCCTTCGTCTATCCAGGCTACACGACTGACGATCCGGCCCAGGCGCTACACGTTGAGTCCTTCTGCAGGACACTGCGCAGCGACGCGTACGGTCGCTTCACGGAGCAGATGATCCTAGCCGACGTCTGCGGCGTCTTCAGACCCGAGCTCAGGCCACATGCGGACGACGTGACGGGAGTCGCCGTCGACACCCTCCAGATCCGCGCCTTCGCCACCCCGGAAGGCGGTTACACGCGCGGACAGGGGCAGTTCACCCGCGCCCTTCTCGACGCGCTGGGTGGCTTTCCCGGCTGGCCGATCGATCGGAGAGACAGAGGGGAGGGATTCTACAAGGCGGTCAATGGCGCCTTTCGGCAACAAAGCAGCGAAGTTCTGCATTGGGGTGTGTCCGGCGCCGAAATCTCGTCCGACTGGTGCGTCGGCTGCGGAGAGAACACGCTGGAACGGTCGTGTCGGGACATGCTGTCCAAATGCCATCTGCCGGACGAGTGGCTGCTCGCCCCCTACCGCCGGACCGACAGCCGGCTGAACGGCGTTCTGCCGGGCGCCGACACGCTGGCCGCCAAGCTCCGCGCCCTGGGCACCCTGGAGCGTACCGAAGCGGGGAAGGCTCCCCTCGGCCTCGCCGACTTCCTGCTGCGCGTTGCCGACTTGCCAGAGATCACCAAGGCCGATGCCGAACGCATTCTCCGCTGGCTGGAGAACAATACTACCACCCAGACGCTGGCCACCGCCCGCCATGAGATCGCGGGCGAGAGCCGGAGCCGGCACCTGATCGTGACGCTGGTGGAGGACAAGACCGACGGCACCCTGTCCGGCTGCCGGAGCGAGCTGCTGTTCGGCGATGGCAGCCCGGTGCTGCCGAGCGAGGCGGACAGCGCCGATGAAGGCCCCATCACCAAGGTCACGTCAGTGGCGGCGCTGGAATGTTACCTGAGGGAGCGGATCGCCATCCTGTACAAGGATGGCCATCTGCGCGAGGGCGACCACATTCACATCCTGGCCAAGCCGGTGTTCTTCCACATCCCGTTTCACGCGCTGGACATCGCCCCAGACGGGGCGGAACTGGGTACCGTCTTCATCGTCACCTTGCACGGCCGCGCGCGCGTTCCGGCCGGATCGTCGGACCCGCCCCCCATGTGGCTGGGCATCCGCAAGCACGATGAGGAGCTGCGTCGGCGCGGAACGGCGGCGTGCGTGCGGAACTGGATCGAGGTGGAGCCCGGTCAAATCCTGTCGGCGGCGGCGGGGCTGCGCATCCTACCCTTCCCCCCGCCGCCCGAAGGGCGGAAGGCCCGGGACGTCCTGGTCAAGCTGCTGCGGCTCGGCATACCCTATCTCTGCCTGCCCGACCCGACGCGGATCAACCGGCCCTTCGACCTGCCCGGGGCCTTGGCTGTCGATAGTCTGGACGACATCCCGGCGGCGTTCCACCGGGCCCGGCTGTGCGGCCATCCGCTGGCCGCGCATTCCGGATTGCTGTGGGACAACCCGCACCTTCTTCCCTACACGCCGGCATAGAAAGGCCCGCAGGATGAACGACTGGAAAATCTTCCGCGGCGACGGCGTTACCCATGACGGCCTCATCGATCTGCCCGATCCGCCGCCCTGGCGCTTCGGCGGGCAGGCCAAGGGGATCGAGCCCGTGGCGCCCGGCGCATGCTCGTTCGACCCTCTGGCGGAGGCGCCGCGGGCGCGGGCGTTCCTGCCGACGCAGGAGATGATCCTGGCGGTCAACGCCGCGTTGTACCTGCGCCGCCCGCTGCTGCTGACGGGACGGCCGGGAAGCGGCAAATCGACCCTGATTAGCAAGGTCGCCCACGAGCTGATGATGGGGCCGGTGCTGCGCTGGCCGATCAACTCGCGCTCGACCGTGCGGGGCGGGGTGTACGAATACGACGCGATCGGCCGGTTGCAGGCCGACCGGGAAGCGCCGCCGCCGGTGGAGCAGTACCTGACGCTCGGCCCGCTAGGTACGGCGCTGGCGGCCAAGAGGCGGCCGCGCGCGCTGCTGATCGACGAGATCGACAAGTCCGATCTCGACTTCGCCAACGATCTGCTGAATGTGATCGAGGAGGGGGATTACGAAATCCCCGAGTTGCGGCGGCTGGGTGAGGGCTTGGTCAAGGTGCGCAATGCGTCGGGCAACGAGGTATCCGTCACAGGCGGGCGGCTGACGGCCACGCAGTTCCCGTTCGTTGTGATGACATCGAATGGCGAGCGCGAATTCCCGGCCCCGTTCCTGAGGCGCTGCATCCGCCTGACCATCGAACCGCCCGAGCGCGAAAGGCTAGGGAAGATCATCGAGGCGCAATTGGAACGGTACCGCGCGGCTCTTGCTCCCGACGCCGTCGAGGCGCTGATCGACCGCTTCCTCGAAAACCACGAGGAGGGGAAGATGGCCACCGACCAGCTCCTGAACGCCGTCTTCCTGACGGTCGCCCTTCGCGGCGGCGAGGGGCGGAGCTTCAGCGATCAGGAGCTGGAGGATCTGCGGGAGAGCCTGCTGCGCCCCCTCGACGGAGCGGACGTGTGAGGCTGGACGCCCTTCTTGTCCATCTGGAGCGGGCCGGGCTGGCCAACGACACGGCAGGCCTGCTGGACGCCCTGTGGCTGGCGACGCGTGGCCGGGTCCTGACGCTGCATAACGCGGCCACGGAAAAGCCCGCAAAGCCCGCCCTGCCGCCGGCCAGCGCCGGCGTGTTGCCGCCCGCAAGGTCCGAGACCGGCGTCCAGGCGATCGAACTCCCGGAGTCGGAGCGCCTGGAGCGGCCGGACGCCGCCAGCGAGGCGGAACCGTGCGGAGTGCCGCCCACCGACACCGTGCTCTATCCGCCGGGCATGCCGGACGACGGCGGGCGCCCCGGCAGTCTTGCGGCGATCCCGGCGGCGCACACGCTTTCGGAACGCCTGCCGCTGACCTGGGCGCTGCGCCCGTTCCGCCAAGCCTGGCCGTCACGGCGCGACGTGGAACTGGACGAGGCGCGAACCGCCGCGCAGACGGCCGAGCTGCGCCAGATTTTGCCCCATGCGCTGGCGCTGGCGCTCCGCCCGCGCCCGGAACGCTGGTTCCAGGTCGATCTGGTGATGGAGGACGCCGAAACGGCGGGGGTGTGGGCGGGGCCGCTGCGGGACTTTGCTGCGCTGCTGCGCGATTCCGGCGCTTTCCGGTCCGTCCGGCGCTGGCGCCTGCGTCTGAACCGCGCCCCGACCGGTTCAGCGCCCCGGCCGATGCTGGAGGCACCCGGCGGCGCTCTGGTGCCGACGGCACGGCTGGCCGGTGACCGGCGCCGACTGATCTTGTTCGCCAGCCACGGCCTGTCCGGTCATTGGCGCAACGGTCACTATGCTAAGCTGCTGACCGGCTGGAGCCGGGGGACGTGCGTGGCGCTTCTCCACCTGCTGCCACCGCCGCGCTGGGACGACACGACGCTGGGCGACGGGCACGGGGTGTGTAGCGCCCCGCACCCCGGCGCGCTGGGAGTGGAGTTGCGGCCCGAGCCGGCGTGGTGGTCAATGGCGCCGAACTTGGACCGCCCGGGCGGCATCGCCCTTCCCGTTCTCGCCATGGAGCCCGCCATGGTCGCCAGCTGGGCGCGGATGCAGATGGGGCAGAGCCATCGCGCGCCCATGTTCCTTCTCCACTCACCCGGGACTGAGGCCGGAACGGATGGGATGGCCGTGGCGGAGAACGCAGCCGATCCAGACGGAGGCACCATGACCCCAGCGATGGTGCAGCGTGCCGTCACCAACTTGCGCGGGTGGTCGCCCGCCGGCTTCCGGTTGGCGGTGCTGCTGAGCGACGTTCCCTTCACCCTGCCGGTCGCCCGGCTGGTGTTGGAAGCGGCGGATGTCCGCGACGGTCGCGGCCCCGAGGCGCTGGGCCATCTGCTGCTGAGCGGCTTGCTCCGCGCGCGGTCCGTCGCTGGGGGGGCGCCGGACCCCGACCGGGTGTGGTACGAGATCCGGCCAGAGGCATGGGCGCTGCTGCGGCGCTCCCGGCGCACCGACACGGTGGCGAGCGTCGCGCACGGGCTGGAGGCGCAGGTCCGGACACACCTTGAGCAGGCACGGGGTCGAGCGATCGACACCCGGGCCTTTGTTCCCGACACGGCCGGACGCTTCGATCTGCCCGATTGGGCGCAGCCCTTCGCACATGTGTCCCGTTCCCTGCTGCGGCGGGAGCCCCCATCGCCGATCCCGCCCGCACCTGCCCCGGTGGAGCGACGAAACAGCATGGATGCGGTGGTCATAATCCAAAGAGCCGACGGGGATGGCCTCACGCTGACTTGCGGTGGCGTTGCCCTGCATCTCCAAGCCAAGCACGCCCGGACGCGTGCGCCCCGCTCCGACCTTGACCTTCTTCGGCCGGAAAGCCGGCTTCTTGATCTCGTTGGCCGTGAGGTCGAAATGGCACGGCTCGACGCTTGGCTTGACGATCAGCGCCCCGTACTCGTGCGCGGCATCACCGGCCACGCCGGCAGCGGCAAGACGCGGCTGGCCATCGAGCTGTGCAGCCGGGCCGCCGCCGCTGGCTGGCGGGCCGGCTTCCTCGGCGGTGGCGACCTCGACGCCTTTGTCAAGGCGCAAGGCACTGCGGTCTGGCCGGCGGCGGAGCGGATGCTGATCGTCGTCGATTACGCCGCCCGGCGGGCGGGCGGGCTCAACGCTTGGCTCCATAGCCTCGCCCAGCGCGACGGGGCCCACCGGCCACGGCTCCGCCTGTTGTTGCTGGAGCGTCACGCAAGCCCTAGCGAGGGCTGGTGGGCCGACCTGACCCGGCCGGAGGGCAGCGACAGCCTCCATGACGGTTTCGATCTCCTGGAACCGGTTCCGCTGCGTCCCCTCGCCGAGGTCGAGCAGCGGCGCGACCTGCTGGCCGGCGTCATGGCCGCCTGGTGCCGGCGCAACGGCACGCCGGTGCTGACCCCGCCGGCCGCCAGCGCCGATCCGCAATTCGACCGCTGGCTTGCCGACCCGGGGCTTACCGCCGAGCCGCTGTTCCTGATGATGGCGGGGCTGGTCGCCGTGCGGGACGGGATGGAGACGCTGTTGAGTCTGGGCCGGCTCGATCTGGCCTTCCGACTGGCGTCCCAGGAGCGGGACCATCTGGCGCGGCTGGCGCGCGAGCATGCTGTCAGCGTGCCGCTCCTTCTCCACCTCGTGGCCTGCATCACGCTGTGCCAGGGCGTCGAGCGTGACGCGTTGCGCACGCTCATCGATGAGGAGTGCGCGGCCCTTCCCCAGGAGAGCGGCACCGGGCGCGACCGGCTGGCCGAGTTGCTCGAAGCGGTTCTCCCCGCCCAGGCCGTTGCGGGCCGGGCAAACGGGCTGGGCGGTATCGAACCCGACATCATCGGCGAGAGCTTCTGCCTGCTGGTTCTGGCGGCCGGCCGGGATCTCGACGAGGAGGCGCTGATCGACCGCTGCCGCGAGCGCGCCCCGGTGCGGACAGCGCAGACCTTGATCCGCATCATCCAGGACTTCACCCGCCCAGCCGCCGAACTGGCTAACGACGGCACGCCCGTCGCCCGTCGCCCGGAAGGCCGCCTGCCAGCCGGCCTGCTGGGCGAAGCCAACCCAGCGCTCGGCTGGCTCGACCGGCTGCTGGCCGGAACGGTGGAGCCCGGAATCTTGATGGCGATCTCCAATCAGATGCCGCGGCACAGGCGAATCTTGCGCGAGCGATTGGTGGTCATCCATCAGCGGATCACCGAGATGCTGCGCCTCGCCCTCGGCGTAGCGGAAGGCGGTGCGTTGGAATCGACGCCGGGCGCCGCAAGGCCCGCCGCCCTCCGCTCCAACCTCGCCGCTTCGCTCAACACTCTGGCCGGTCGCCTGAGCGATCTGGGACAGTACGAGAAGGCCCTCGACGCCGCTGGCGAGGCTGTGGCGCTCTACCGCGACCTGGCCGCCGAAAAGCTCAACGCTTTTCAATCCGATCTTGCCACAGCACTCAACAATCTGGCCAATATCATGAACGCTTTGAGGCAGCGCGAGCAGGCCCTCGACGCCGCTACCGAGGCGGTGGCGCTCTACCGCGATCTGGCCGCCAGAGGGCCCGATGCCTTTCAATCCAGCCTCGCTGGTTCCCTCAACACTCTCGCCAAAGTCTTGAGGGCTCTTCATCGTCGCGAGGACGCACTCGACGCTGCCGAGCAGGCCGTGGCGCTCTACCGTGATTTGGCGGCGGCCCGTCCCACTGCCTTTCAACCTGACCTCGCCACGGCGTTCAACAATCTGGCCGGGCTGTACCGGGATCAAGGCCGGCTGGACGAGGCGGCCCCGCTTCTTGCCCGCGCCTTGTCAATCCGGGAGACGGCACTCGGTCCCGACCATCCCGACACCGCCAGGAGCCTCAGCAATCTGGCCGGGCTGTACCGGGATCAAGGCCGGCTGGACGAGGCGGCCCCGCTTCTTGCCCGCGCCTTGTCAATCCGGGAGACGGCACTCGGTCCCGACCATCCCGACACCGCCAGGAGCCTCAGCAATCTGGCCGCGCTGTACCGGGATCAAGGCCGGCTGGACGAGGCGGCCCCGCTTCTTGCCCGCGCCTTGTCAATCCAGGAGACGGCACTCGGTCCCGACCATCCCGACACCGCCAGGAGCCTCAACAATCTGGCCGCACTGTCCCGGGATCAAGGCCGGCTGGACGAGGCGGCCCAGCTTCTTGCCCGCGCCTTGTCAATCCGGGAGACGGCGCTCGGTCCCGACCATCCCGACACCGCCAGGAGCCTCAACAATCTGGCCGCACTGTCCCGGGATCAAGGCCGGCTGGACGAGGCGGCCCCGCTTCTTGCCCGCGCCTTATCAATCCGGGAGACGGCACTCGGTCCCGACCATCTCGACACCGCCAGGAGCCTCAGCAATCTGGCCGGGCTGTACCGGGATCAAGGCCGGCTGGACGAGGCGGCCCAGCTTCTTGCCCGCGCCTTGTCAATCCGGGAGACGGCGCTCGGTCCCGACCATCCCGACACCGCCAGGAGCCTCAACAATCTGGCCGGGCTGTACCGGGATCAAGGCCGGCTGGACGAGGCGGCCCTGCTTCTTGCCCGCGCCTTGGCAATCCGGGAGACGGCACTCGGTCCCGACCATCCCGACACCGCCAGGAGCCTCAACAATCTGGCCGGGCTGTACCGGGATCAAGGCCGGCTGGACGAGGCGGCCCCGCTTCTTGCCCGCGCCCAGGCGATCCGAAAGGCGATGCTCGGTCTGGACCATCCAGACACCACCAGCAGCCTCGACACTCAGGAGCAATAAGCGGACGCGACGGTAGATTGCGGCGGATGAGGTCGCTCTCCAAGGTGTACTTCCCGTTGCCGTCCGGGATGGCAAAGGTCACCTCGACACGGCGAAGGTCGAACTGACCTACCACAGCTTGCAAATCCTGCCGCAGGTTGGAAAACAAAAACGCTATCCGGTCCTCGCCTGACGGTCCTGCATACCCGAGAACGTGACGCGCCCGCCGCCCGGCCGCGCATTGACTGGAGGCTACACACCGATCTGCCTGTTTTCTCGAATGAGGACACCATTGAGTGAACCGCGCCGGGTTTCCCGGAGGCCGATTTGGTTGAGTCACGCCGACCTGGAAGCCGACCAGTTCCTTCTTGCCCTCCGGCGTGGCACCGATGATGACTAGCATGCACTCGGCGACCGGCTCCATGCGGGCCCGCAGGTAGACGCCATCAGCCCAGAGGTAGACGTAGTGCCGTGCCGACAAGTCGCGCTTTTGCCAGCGTGTATAGTCGGACGCCCAGTCCTGCTTGAGCTGGGCGATGACGGACGGCGACAGGTTCGGGGCATCCTTGCCGAGCAAGGCGGTGAGCGCATCCTGGAAGTCGCCGGTGGAGACACCGCGCAGGTAGAGCACCGGCAGCAGGGCGTCCAAGCTCTTGGAGCGCCGCGCTCAGCGGGGCAGGATCGCCGAGGTGAGGCGGAGCCGGTCGCCGCCTTCGTCGGCGCCACGGTCGTGCAACTTGGCGCGGCGCATTTCAACCGGCCCGACGCCGGTATGGATCGCCCGCTCGGGGCTGTGCCCGTGCCGCACAACCCGGTCGTGGCCGTCCGCCAGCTTGAAGTCCTTCATGGCGCTCAGGAAGGCGTCCACCTCCGCCTCGATACGCCGCCCTCATCAGACCGTCATCACCCAGATTCCCGCATAGCTCCAACGACCCGAACGCCCGCCTCGTTTGGAAAACGCTTGAACGTCGCCTCGGCGCTTTGGAGGCGGAGGTGAAGGCGATCGAAACGTCTCTGCGATCCTTGAACGATTTACGCCTTGCGCTGGTCGGTCGCTCGGTCGCTCGGTCGCCCTGTTCGAGTTTCCGTTGGCCATCGCCAACGTGTTCGGGCAACTCTCTGGAAAAGTAGTGTATCCCATGCTTTCAAGCAACTCTCCGCCGGAGGAACCGTCGGCTTGGTTCATCCTGCTGGCGGTTTGCATGACATGGGCTTTGGCAATGGCTTTTCTGTCTTTTTGGTTGTGGAATGAGGGACGTATCAAGTCTGAGAGATAGACCTTTCTCCGGGAGCGATGATTCGCATCCTATACGCGCCCGGCTTCCCCACCGTGGGAACGTAGAGCTTCATAGAGTTGTCCTGGACCGAGCAGGATATCCTTCAACCCGTGCCGCACCTTTTCGGAGTTCAGTGCCTGCTTGCTCATTGAGGTGTGAGCGGCGAAGGCATCCATGATGGCGTTCAACAATTCGTTAGCGAGATCCGGGGAGTTGGCGAACTGCTCCTTTGTGTTGTTCGCGGCCTGCTGAACCAGGATCTCCGACTCCAGAAGCTTTCCCTTCAACACGTTGTTCACGTAAACCAGCTTGTCGTCGTCGGTCAGTTCGCCCTCGAACAGGTCATTCACCTTGGCGATAATCTCCGACAGTTGGACCTTTTCCTTCTCCTGGACCTCGCCGCTTCCCGGTGCCGTGAAAGGCTTCAACGTGTCGGCCTCACCGCCGGCAAGCGCCAGATCACGCTTGCCCCGGTTCCGCAAGGCGTGATGGGTCAGCGTCACCTTGGACAGATCGACGCCACTCCGTTCGCGGCCGAACTCCAACAGTGGCAGCAGGCGCTTGAAGAAGATCGCGCGCTTTTCGATCGACGTGTTGCCGTAGTCGAAGATCTGCGACAGGAAGCCATACACCCGCAGGAACACCCCGAGATCGCGCTTGAACAGAAGGAGGACGTTCATCGCATTCCGCGCGTCCTGTTCAGCCTGGGCGTCCTGCGTCGAGCGGGCGGCCTGTAGCGCCTCGGTCGCGGCCTTGTAGCGCCTCAATAGGCGGTCGGCCACGGGCTCGAGCGCTGCTGCGAGCTGAGCCTGGGAAGCGTTGACGGCCATCTCGACGGCGACGACACGGTCCACCTCGTGTTCGTCGTAGTACCCCGTCGCGTCGAGCTTGGCGCGGAGATCGAACACAATGTCCGGGTCGGTCGTCGCCTCGAGCTGTGCCGTGTCGTGGTAGGTGCGGAAGGCGGCCAGAACCTCGTCCGGGTCATTCACAAAGTCGAGAATGTATGTGGTGTCCTTGCCGGGATAGGCCCGGTTCAGGCGCGACAGGGTCTGAACCGCCTGGATGCCGGCGAGACGCTTGTCCACATACATCCCGCACAGCAGGGGCTGGTCGAAGCCGGTCTGGAACTTGTTGGCGACCAGCAGGATCCGGTAATCCTCGGTGGCGAACGCCTCGGCGATGTCGCGCCCGCGCAGGTTCGGGTTAAGCGCCGCTCCGGTCTCGGTGAACGGGTCTGGCCCCGATTCGGCATCTTTCACCTCGCCGGAAAAGGCGACCAGCGTGCCGATCCTGTAGCCCTGGTCCTTGATGTAGCGGTCGATGGCGAGTTGCCAGCGCACGGCCTCGACCCGGCTCGCCACGACGACCATCGCCTTTGCCCGACCATCCAGCAGCGTCGCGATGTTCTCCCGGAAATGCTCGACGACGACCTGAACTTTCTGGCTGATGTTGTAGGGGTGGAGCCGGACCCAGCGCATGATGCCCTTCATGGCCTCGTTGCGCTCGACCTCCGCGTCGTCCCATTCCCGGCCGCCGGTTGCCAGACGGAAGGCCAGACGGTACGGCGTGTAGTTCCGCAGCACGTCGAGGATGAAGCCCTCCTCAATGGCCTGCCGCATCGAGTAGACATGGAAGGGCGTGGGCAGGTTGCCCGGCCCGGCCGGGCGGCTGGGATCGGGGCGCCGCCCGAACAGTTCCAGCGTCTTCGCCTTCGGTGTCGCCGTGAAGGCGATGTAGGTAATGCCGGCGTCGTTCGCGCGCGCCGCCATCTGGGCGGCCAGTAGGTCTTCGGCGCCGACCTCGCCACCGTCGGCGAGTTCCGCCAGTTCGGCGGCGTTCAGAACCTGCTTCAGCTTCGCGGCGGCCTCGCCGGTCTGCGAGCTGTGCGCCTCGTCGGCGATCACGGCGAAGCGCTTGCCCTGCGTCGCCGCCAGTTCCTGTACGGTCTGGAGCGCGAAGGGGAAGGTCTGAATGGTGCAGACGACGATCTTCTTGCCGCCGGCCAGCGCCGACGCAAGCTCACCACTCTTGCTCTGCGATTCGCCCTTCACGGTGGCGACGACGCCGGTGGTGCGCTGGAAGCTGAAGATCGCCTCCTGCAACTGATCATCGAGAACGGTCCGGTCGCTGACCACGAGCACCGTGTCGAACAGCTTGCGATTGCCGCCGTCGTGCAGGTCTGCGAGGAAATGCGCCGTCCAGGCGATGGAGTTCGTCTTGCCCGATCCGGCCGAATGCTGGATCAGGTACTTCTGTCCAGGCGGATCGGCGAGCACGGCGGCGACCAGTCGCCGGGTGGCGTCGAGCTGGTGATAACGGGGGAAGACCAACGCGGTGATCCGCGTCTTGCCGTCCTTCTTGGCGACGAGATAGCGGCCCAGAATGTCGAGCCAACTGTCCCGCTGCCAGACCTCTTCCCACAGATAGGCGGTGCGATGGCCGTTCGGGTTCGGCGGGTTGCCCGCCGCGCCGTGGTCGCCCCGGTTGAAGGGCAGGAAGACGGTGTCCGCGCCCACCAGCTTCGTCGCCATGCGGACGTCGGAGTTGCTGACGGCGAAATGGACCAGCGCCCCGCGCGGAAATTCCAGCAGCGGTTCGGCGGCGGTCTGCCCCTTGGGCTTCGGGTTGCGGTCGAAGCGGTACTGGTCCACCGCGTCGCCGACGCCCTGGGTGAAGTCGCTCTTCAACTCCGCCGTGGCGATGGGCAGGCCGTTGAGGAACAGCACCAGATCGATGGAGTTCTCGTTGTGCAGCGAATAGCGGACCTGCCGGACCAC
This sequence comes from Azospirillum thiophilum, assembly GCF_001305595.1. Classification (NCBI taxonomy): domain Bacteria; kingdom Pseudomonadati; phylum Pseudomonadota; class Alphaproteobacteria; order Rhodospirillales; family Azospirillaceae; genus Azospirillum; species Azospirillum thiophilum. The sequence continues at coordinate 570,489 of NZ_CP012401.1, read as the reverse complement.
GCGCAGCCGGTTCGCCGCGTACTTCGCTTGCAGGTCGGGGTTCATCGCCAGCGCCGGGCGGAACTGGGCCAGGGTCAGGGGCTGGCGCAAGCCCAGCATTTCCACGCCGACGCGCAGGACATCCAGCGTGCCGCGATCGTCCATCTGCTTGCGCACACGGTCGAGCAACGTGTCTTCCGCCGCCGTCCCATGGCTCTTGACCAGGGCATCCCAGGCCGTGGGCTGGGTGTCGCGGACCCAGGCCAGCAGATCCTCGGGGAACAGGGCGCGCCGGCGGTCGTAGCGGGCGGCGGCGTCGGGATCATGCAGCCATCCCTGCGCCGCCAGATGCGCGCAGATGTCATCCTCGAACGCGATTTCCCGGTGCAGGCTCATGACCGTTTCCGCCTTAACTGAACGTGGAGATAGGTTAAGGGAAATGACATTCCCTTAACTTACGAAGAGTGTAAGGTAACGGTGAAAGGCGTAGCTGCGGCCTCGCTGCTGCCCCGTGATCTCGATCAGAATGCCCAACTGCATCAGGTCGCGGATCAGCGCGTTCGCCGTCGGCGTGCTGACGCCAAGAGTCACCTCGATGTCGGCGGCCGAGACGATCGGCTTGCGATACAGCAGGTTCAGCGTCTGCCGGGCGTTGGGGGTGCGCTTGCCCAGCCCCAGCACGGCCTGTTCGACCTCGGTGCGCAGGGCCAGAATCTGGCGGAACACGTCCCGCCCCTTGGTGGCGGTCTCGGCCACGCCGTTGAGGAAGAAGCGCACCCAGTGGATCAGGTCGTTCGACACGCGCACCCGCATGAGGGCGTCGTAGTAGCTGGCCCGGTTGCGCTCGAAGAAGTCCGACAGGTACAGCGACGGCTTCGCCAGCAGCCCGTGGCCGACCAGATAGAGGGGGATCAACAGGCGCCCGATGCGGCCATTGCCGTCCAGGAAGGGATGGACGGTCTCGAACTGGTAGTGGCTGATGGCGATCCGCACCAGATGGGGCACGGCGATGGTGTCGTTGTGCCAGAACTTCTCCAGGTCGCTCATCAGGTCCGGCACCCCTTCGGGATGCGGCGGGATGAACACGGCGTCGCTGACGCTGGACCCGCCGATCCAGTTCTGGCTGGCGCGGAATTCGCCGGGCTGCTTGTGCTCGCCGCGCACCCCCTGCATGAGGATGGCGTGGGTTTGCTTCAACAGGCGGTTGGACAGGGGCAGGGAGGCGAGTTCGGCGATGGCCGTGTTGACCGCCTCGATGTAGTTGCGGACCTCGCGCCAGTCGTCGCGCTTCTCGGGCTGAATCTGCTCCTCCGGCATCAGGGCTTCGTCGATGCCGGTCTGCGTGCCCTCGATGCGGCTGGAGGTCTGGGCCTCCTTGACCACGTGCATCTGGATGAACAGGTCGATGTCGGGAACGATCAGGGAGAAGGCGTTCAACTCGCCCAAGGCCCGGTTGGCGGCCTCCAGCAGCGTGTTGACGGTCGGGTCCTCCCACGTCCATTCGTGGTTCACGGGAACAGGCTCGAAGCTCTTGTACTGATAGCGCGGCTGCCAGCGCCCGGCCCGGAACGTCTCGAACTTCATGCGGCGGCCTCCGATTCCACCAGCCCGCGCACGTCGATCTGTCCGGTGACGGCGGCGGAGATCAAGGCGGCGCGGCGCTCCTTGAGGAGGTCGATGGCGCGTTGGGCTTCGGTGATGAGGGTGTCGAGTTTGACGGTTTCCTTGTAAACGTGCTTTACAAGAATGGCCCTATCGGTTGGTGGAGGGCAAATCATTGGAAATTCGCAAATATTTGTCGAGGATATTGATGCCAAATTCGTGCTTTGCTTAGAGCGCGACATAAAGTAAAAGCGCCCGTAATCTGCGCTTGTCTGTAGATTCAGCCATTCTGATTCAATGTATTTTGGCCGAACGGCAAATACATGATTTTGATGTATGCAGTTTTCGATTTCGCCTTTCCAAATATGGCCTCTGCCAAGTTTATCAAAATCTCCGCCCTCATTCATGAGAACGTCGCCATTTTTTAGCAAAAATCGCTCTAATTCTCTGGATTCAATCTGAATTGTGGCAATATCATCCAAATCAAGATACCCATCTTGAACGTTAGTAACTCGAAGATATGGGACATCAATTGCATCAGAATTTTCAATTTCACGACCCTTTGCTACACCACCTTGAACTTCAGCGACAAATTTTAGGCGAACAATTCTCCAATTCATCGGAATTTTGCCCAACCACTCGATACCTGAATCCTTCATAGGGGCGTCGGGGTTCAGGCCCTTGGTGACGGCATGGGAAATGACGGCCTGCCGCTTCTCCTTCAGCAGTTCAATCAACCGCTCCTGCTCCGCCACCAGCGCGTCGATTTTTGCCGTCTCGCGGTCGAGGAAGGCGACGATAGCATTTTGTTCGGTATGCGGCGGCAGAGGAACCTTAATTTGGAGGAATTTATCAGGCTCAAGTCGCCACTGTTCATTGCGAATTCCGTTCGATATCAACCTGTAAACGCTTGGCATGGCGTTTGATCGAAGTAGGTTATGGAGATAGCCTGAAACTTCAGAGTGTATTTTTTCAAATACAGCATAATCCGGGCTAGTGATCCCGTGGATTTTCGATACCCCAAGAGAGCCCTGCCATGCCTTCATTTTGTTGATAACCAAATCGTCTTCCAAGACAGTTTGGTAAAGAGAAAGATCGTCCGGCGTCTTGTTGTTGTTATCTGATCTTGATGATTTTTCTATGACACCATATTCACGGTATACTGAAAGAACTGGTGCATCCGCGTTGTCTTGACGCTTCACAAAGCGATACAGCGCTTTGATAGAAACCAGAGACCAATGGCTCGGCATCTCCCCCAACCAAGCCATTCCACTGTCTTTGGTGTCGGTGTAACGCGGATAGGTCATCCTTCGCCTCCAACCGGATCGACGGCAGCGACCCGCTCTTCTTGCCACTGCGCATAGGTCTTGTTGGTGCCCTTGACGCGCCAGGAGAGCCGTCCATTGTCCGCTCGACCGAGAACAGCGGCGGACGCCGCGCTCGGACTGCGAAAAGCGCGGTCGCTGGCGAATCGGAGTGGCCCTTCTGCCTCTCCGACCAACACGCCGCTATCAACCAACTGCTGGTGCAAGGCTTGGTAGGAGTGGCCCGCCACACCGATCCACTGCCGCTGGGCCTGCGAACCGGCCAGAACGACGAAATCTCCATCGACCTCCCGTGCTTCGGCCCGCAGATCGTGCTTCGGGCTGCTCATTTCGAAGGAAGGAGGGATTAGCAACGCCAGGGTGGACGTGTCCGCCGCTGGTTTTGGGGCGGCAGCGGTGGAGACGCGTGGTGGCTCGCGCAAGAACTCCAGCCCCAACACCGGCAGCACGGTGCGGATCTGCTCGATGAAGAATTCCATGTCGGCGATGTCGGACTCCGGGAGCAGGCCGTAGTCGGGCGCCGTACCGTTCATCAGCTTGGCGCGTCCGGCCTGTCCGGCGATGGCGATCAGGCGGCTCTCCAGATAGCGGGCGTGTGCCTTCGTCAGGTTGTGGTCCTTGCTGGTGACGACGCAAGCACGCTCCCAGAACGCCTTGTCCTCGTCGCGATTGTGCTGGGCGAGGCGTTTGCCCACATTGTCCGTCTCCCCTATGTAGACCAGCGGGGCGAGTGTCCCGTCCGGGTCGTCGCCGCTGAGGAAATAGACGCCGGTACGCCCGGCCTCCGACCGCCGCAGCAGGTCGGGCAGCCGAGACCGGGGCGCCACCATGACGTGACCGGTCCAGTTCACGATTTCGGCCGTGATGATGCCGCCCGGTACGCCGTCGGCCAGGAACAGGCGGATGGAACGTCCGAGGGCGCTCATCCCACCACCTCGCCCAACAGAGCCTGAATCCGTCCAATGACTCCGTTCAGCTCCGCGTCGATCTCAGCCAGGGGGCGCGGCGGCTCGAACACGTAGAAGTGACGGTTGAAGGGAATCTCGTAGCCGATCTTGGTCTTGTCATGGTCGATCCAAGCGTCGGGCGCGTGCGGCAGCACCTCGCGCTTGAAGTACGCCTCGACATCCTCGGTCAGCGGCACGTTTTCGGTGTCGCGCAGCTTGGAATCCGGCAGCGGTTTGCCCTTCTGCTTGCCCTTCTGGCCCAGCACGATGGCCCCCGCCGCGTCGCGCTCCGGGCGTTCGACGGTGATGCTGCGGTAGCCGAAGGCGCTGTTGGCGAAGATGCGGCTGATCGGCGCGCGTTTGCGCTTGCCGCCGGTGGGAATCGCCGGGTCCGGGTCGGCGAGGCCGACGATCCGGCGCTCCGTCTCCTTGCCGTTGGCGTCGAACAGCGTGACCAGATCGGCCTCGACGAAGTCCCCGAACAGGCGGGTGACGTCGGCGATGTGGGCGTCGGACATCTCCTTGCGCTTGCTGCCCAGACCCTTGCGCATTTTCTGCCAGAAGGCGCCGGCGTCGATCAGTTGCACCTTGCCCTTGCGCGCCTCGGGCTTGCGGTTGCCGACGATCCAGACATAGGTCGCGATGCCGGTGTTGTAGAACATGTCGGTGGGCAGGCCGATGATGGCCTCCAGCAGGTCGTTTTCCAGAACGTAGCGCCGGATCTCGCTCTCGCCGCCGCCCGCCCCGCCGGTGAACAGCGGCGAGCCGTTCAGCACGATGCCGAACCGGCTGCCGCCTTCCGACGCCGGGCGCATCTTGCTGAGGAGGTGGAGAAGGAACAGCATGGACCCGTCCGACACGCGTGGCAGGCCGGGGCCGAAACGGCCGTTGTAGCCTTGGCTTTCGTGCTCCTTGCGGATCTCCTTCTCGACCTTCTTCCATTCCACGCCGAAGGGCGGGTTGGACAGCATGTAGTCGAAGCGCCGGTTCGGGTGGCCGTCGTCGGACAGCGTGTTGCCGAAGACGATGTTGCCGACATCCTGCCCCTTGATCAGCATGTCCGCCTTGCAGATGGCATAGGATTCGGCGTTCAGCTCCTGCCCGGACATGGTCAGCCGGGCCTGGGGATTAAGCTCGGCCAGATACTCCCCGGCGATGGACAGCATGCCGCCTGTGCCGGCGGTCGGATCGTAGATGGTGCGGACCACGCCCGGCTTGGACAGAACCTCGTCATCCTCGATGAACAGCAGCGTCACCATCAGCCGGATGACCTCGCGCGGGGTGAAATGCTCCCCGGCGGTCTCGTTCGACAGTTCGGCGAATTTGCGGATCAGCTCCTCGAAGACCAGCCCCATCTGGTGGTTGTCGACGCGGTCGGGGTGCAGGTCGATGGCCACGAACTTCTCGACCACCTGATAGAGCAGCCCGGCCTTGTGCAGGCGCTCCACCTGGGTGGGAAAGTCGAAACGCTCGAACACGTCGCGCACCGCCGGGGAAAAAGCGGCGACGTAGCTCAGCAGGTTGGCCTTCAGGTTGTCGGCGTCGCCCATCAGCGTCTTCAGATCGAAGGGCGAGGTGTTGCAGAAGCTCTGCTTGGCCTTGCGCAGCAGGAACGGTTCCGGGTTCAGCCCCTGCGCCGTCTTCTCCGCGAACTCGGCCAGGACGGCGGCCTTGGTCGGCTCCAGCACGCAGTCCAGGCGGCGCAGAACGGTCAGCGGCAGAATGACCCGACCGTATTCGGACTGCTTGTAGTCGCCGCGCAAACGATCGGCGACCGACCAGACGAGAGCGGAGAGAGACTGATGGCTCATCGGAAAAAGGCGTCCTTGTGCATCCTGATGCCCGCCGAAGGCGGCGCGGGGCAAATTCGCACACTCCGAATGAGGATGGAAAGTTGTAAAAGCGGGGCGCCGCCGGTCGGGACATGGCGCGCGCGTTGGGACCTATCGCGACGCCACGCAACGGCAGTCCTTGAGCGAGAAGCGGTTGAACGCCCCGCGGAGCCTCAGGCTCGGCGATTCACAGAACCACTCCTCGCGTGCGGTTGAACATGCTTTGCGGCAAGACCAACGTTGTGTGACAACCTTGAAACGCAAATCCAGCCGGTTCGCGCTCTTTTTGGTGGCCGTTGTTGCAGTGGTGTGATTTTATCATGGTTGCATTTTGAACTCATGCACAATCAACTACCGGTAAAGGAAAAGAGATCGCCACTTGGTTGACGAATCCTTAAGAAAAATAAGCTCTGCAAGAGTGTCGTTTCCTCCCGACATTATTGCTCGCTTGTCGCCACACCAGAACAGCCGTGCTGCGCCCGAGGCTATCCGGGCTGCCTTGCGGGCCGCGCTGGAAGGCCGTCATGAAGGGTTCGGTCTTTTTCGCATCCTGCGTTTCCTGCGGGCCTCGCGCCTCGAAACAACGCCGGCGGCCGTTGCCGAAGGACTCCTTCACCTGCAGCGCGATGGTTTCGCCCGGATCGCTCCGGATCGTCGTTGGGTATGGAGCGGACCCACCGGCGCCGGAACGCCCGGCCGGGAGCGCGCCGACGCTGCCATATCGGAACCCACCGGCGCCGACGGCCGACGCCTGCTCGCCGTTCCCGGTACGGTCGCCTTTGCCGGTGGCCAGCCGCAGGCTCCGCCGGAGCCTTGCGACTCCGGATCTGTAGAGCATGGCTTGGGCAATCTGCGCCGGCTTCTGCCATTCTATCGAGAGTGTCTGGTCCGAAATGAATCCCGGGACACCAACGGGAACGCCGAGGGCTACGGCAAGCAGTTCCTGTTCTGCCGCCCGCAGGGACGGTGGTGGCCCGAGCTTGGAAGCGTAGGATGTTTGCGGATCGAGCGGGCACGCCTGCCGGAGGATTTCCTTGCCGGCTTAGCGCGGCGCAGGGCCGAGCCGCTGGTGCTCTCCTACCCCGTGCACTACGTTCGGCCGCGCGGCGACGACATGCCGCCGTTTGTGCTGCCGGTGGCCTGGGTGGCCTGCGGCTGGTCGCTGACGACGGACGCGCTGGAGATCGTCGTCCCTGCCGAAACTCCTCGCTTCGCCTCCGACTGGCTGAAGGACCAGCGCTTCCGGGGGCGCGACACCAGCGATCTCGCCCGCTGGGCGACGTTGGAAGATACCGAGGACGGCAAGGACGCGCCGTTCCAGGATTGGAGTTCGGTGGCTGCGCACGCGCAGAACTTCGCCGCCGCGGATATGAGGGCACCCATCGAGCCGGCGCATCTCGCCGATGCCCTCGACCTCTGCGATCGCACGGGCATGTACAACCTGCTGGGAGTGTTCCTCCCCTCGGAGCTGCGATTTGCCCGAGGCGCCGCGCGGGAGATCGGAGAGATCGCCGCTTGGTCTGAACACGATCTGGCCACCACGGCGCTCGGTGCTGTGTTCGCTCAGGAGGCCGACGAGAACGAAAGTCCCTCCGGCAGAGAAACCCTCGCGGCACCATCGGTTGGAGAGCCGCTCGAACTCGGCCAGGATCAACTCGCCGCGCTGAGGGACGCGCTGCGCGGACCGCTGACGGTGGTCACCGGTCCGCCCGGAACCGGCAAATCCCAGGTGGTTGCGGCGATCATGGCCTGCGCCGCGCTCGAGCAACGCAGCGTTCTCTTGGCGAGCCGGAACCACAAGGCCCTCGACGCGGTGGAGGAGCGCATCCGCGCTCTCGTCGACGACAAGCCCCTTCTGACGCGCGCCAACGCTGATGGCGATTCGAGCGGCTTCAGCTTCGAACACGCCATCGAGTCGATTATGGCGCGGCCCGCTGCCTCCGGGCGTCGGGAGCGTCTCGCCGAGGCGCTTGACCAGATCCGCCGCCTCGACGATCTGCGTGTCGCGGCCTGCCGCAGGATCGACGAAGAGGCCGCCGCAACTGATGCGCTTGGTCGGATCATCGAGGAGATCGATACCCTCGAGGCCGAACTCGGCGCGGAAACAGCCGGCTGGATGCTCCGCACTCCGGCGTTGCCGGACCTCGGCCGTACTCGCTGGTGGACGCGCTTCCTGCCGCGGCGCCTCGCGCGCCACCTCCTCATGCGTGCCGTGGCCCGCCTCGGCCCTCCAGGCGCTGCGGCGTCTCTCGACGAAGAACACTTGGAGAATTGCCGCGACACCTTCGGGAAGGGCGCGCGGCTGCGCGCCGCGTTGGCCGAACGCGATCGCCTCGAGGCCGAACTGCGCGCGTTCGGCGCCGCCGACCAGCCGGATTTAGCCGGGTATGCCGCCAGCATCAGAGGCCGCTCGGCGGACGTGTTGCGGATGTTGGTCGACGCACTGGCGGAGTGCGAGCCGTCCCACCGGGCCGAGCTTACGGACCTGCGCGGGGAGGTCGGGCTCAACCAACGTGGCGGCGCCGTCGGTGCCGAACGCTACCGCGAGCTCTGGCTGCGTGCCAAGGAACTCATCTTCCGCCATTTCCCTTTGTGGGCCGTGTCGAACCTCGGCGTTTCCAGCAAGCTCCCGCTCGTCCCCGGACTCTTCGACATCCTCATCATCGACGAGGCGTCGCAATGCGACATCGCCTCGGCCATCCCATTGCTGGCTCGTGCGCGCTCAGTGGTGGTGGTCGGCGACCCCGCGCAGTTGAAGCACATCACCAAAATTGACCATGCCTGGGAAGTCGACGCGCTGCGGGCCGCCGGACTGTACGCAGCCGGCATCGGCCGCTACAGCTTCGTCGCCAACAGCCTGTTCCATCTGGCCGCGGCGGCGGGCGGGCGGCAACATCTGCTGCGCGACCATTACCGCTGCCATCCGGACATAGCCGACTACATCAGCGACACCTTCTACGGCCAGCGCCTGCGTCCGCTCACCGCGCCTTCGGCGATCCGTCCGCCGCCAGGCACGGCGCCGGGCTTCCATTGGACGCCCGCCATCGGGCCGATCAGTGCAGCGGCGAGCGGCTGTTGGTCGCGGTCCGAGGCTGACGCCATTTGTTCGCATCTGCGCGCCCTGCTGCTTGACCAAGGTTACCGCGGCTCGGTCGGTGTCGTCACACCATTCGCCGTGCAAGCCGACCGCCTGCGGGACCGGCTCGACGCCGAGATCCCGGCTGACATCCGGGATGCCGTCCATCTCACGGTCGCCACCGCACACAGGTTCCAGGGCGACGCGCGCGACCTCATGATCTTCAGCCTCTGCCTGGGGCCGGACATGCCGCGCGGCGCTCGGGGCTTCGTGGCCACCACGCCGAATCTGGTGAATGTCGCCGTCAGCCGGGCTCGCGCCGTCTGCCACGTTTTCGGCAACCTGGAGTTCGCGGCGACATGCGGCATCGGCCATGTCCAAGCGCTCGTTGCCCGGCGCAACCGGCGTGCGGCAGATCACATCGGCACCTTCGATTCGCCTTGGGAGAAGCGCTTCCACGATGCGTTGCGCGTGCGCGGCATCGCCACTGTGCCGCAATTTCCCGTGGCCGGGCGCCGTCTCGATCTGGCGATCGTCGACGGCGGCCGCATGATCGACGTCGAGGTGGATGGCGACCGCTGGCACCGCGACATCGACGGCAACCGCAAGCAGTCCGACTATTTCCGCGACCTGCAGCTCCGGTCGCTGGGTTGGAAGGTGCTTCGATTCTGGGTCTACGATCTTCGTGAGGACATGGAGGGATGCGTTGAACGGGTCGTACGAGAACTCTGAGGGCGACCGGGTGTCGGCGCGGACCGTGGCCGACCGTGCCCTCGCCGGGCACTCCCGCCTGTTCAAGGCGGTGTGTGGTCTCGGCCTGCTCGGCACGCTCGGGCTTGCAGCCGCCGGTGCCGCCATCCTGTCCGACGGCGCTGGCCGCCGTGCCTGGATCGAGCAGCGCGCCCAGCTCACCACCCTCAACGATGAGCTTGCTCGCAGCCGCTCCTCGCTGGAGAAGGACATCGTGCGCCTCCGCCAGGAAAAAGCGGAAGCCGACGCCGCAGCCTCGCGGGCGACAGCCGAGTCCAGGCAACTGGATGGGCAACTTTCCGACGCGCTGCAACGCCTCAAGGCATCAAGGGAGCAGGAGACGGCCGCCCACGCCGCAGTGACCGCTTTGGAGGCCGAGACCAAGCAACTCGCACAGCAGATCGAAGGGGCACGCCGGCAGACGCAGAGCGCAGAACGCGACCTCGACGGCATGCGGCGGAGCGTGGCCGCTGCGGAGCAGGCAACCCGTGAGGCTGAGAGTCGGCGGAAGGCCGCCCAGGAGGCGGAGCAGGACGCCGTGGCCAAGCAGAAGGAGAGCGCCGCTCTCCTGCAAGAGCGGCAGCGCAAGCTCGCTGATCTTGAGGGCGCCATGGACCGCGTTTCGAAAGACCTTGCTGCCGCCACCGTCCAGTTGACGACCACCCGCGCAGAGGCCGGCAATCTGAAGATGGCAGCCGATGGCGCCCGCGCCGACCGCGACCGCGATACCGCGACCGCCCAAAAGGCACGCGAAGCGGCGGCCGACTTGGATCGGCGACGCGATGACGCCGAGCGCCAGACACGCGAGGCAGAAGAGAAGGCGAGAACGGCGGTCGCCCGTTCGGCCGACGCCATCAAGGCGCAGGAGGGCCGCAAAAAGGACCTCGACGACGCGATGGACCGTGTATCGAAGGATCTTGCCGCCGCCACCATCCAATTGACGGCTACCCGCACGGAGGCTGGCAATCTCAAGGTGGCGGCCGATGGTGCCCGCGCCGAACGCGACCGTGACGCTGCGGCCGGCCAAAAGGCGCGCGACGCAATGGCCGATCTGGAACGGCGGCGCGATGATGCCGAACGGCAGGCCCGCGACACCGAGGAGAAGACGCGCGCAGCGACGGGGCGGCTGGCCGAGGTGGCCAAGAAGTTCGAGGTCGCCCAGAAGGAGCTTGAGACCGCCCAGGCCGGGGCTCGCACTGCCGAAGGGCAAGCCGCCGAAAGCCGTGGCGCGCGCGACCGCGTCGCCGAGGAGGTCGCGCGAATGCGGGCGGAGGTGGACCGGTTGCAGTCGGTTCGCCAGGAGTTGGATGAACGAGAAAAAGCTCTCGCCGTCGCCCGGACCGAACGCGACGAGGCGGAGCGACGCCGCGCCGTAGCCAGCGAGGCTGCGGCGCGTGCGGAAGGGCGCCGTCAGGAAGCCGAGAGCGCCGCCCTGGCCGCCGAGGCCCGCATCAAGCTCTTGGAAGAAAAGGCGGCCAAGCTGGCGACACCTGTCCAGGGCACGTCCTTCCAACCCACCTCTCCCGTTCCCGGCGCGGTGGTCACGCCAGCCGTCGAACTGCAACCGGCCTCGCCCGCCCGCTGATTGCGCCGCCAAGGAGCTTTTCCCGATGGACCTCATCGATCCCGGCTTCACCCCCGCCCTGTTCCTGATCGGCGCGCTCCTGGCGTTCGCCGCCGTGGTCATCGGCGGCGTGGCCCTGTACGCCAACGGCATGGTCCTCAAGCGTGTGCCGGCCGCCGCCTTTCTGGAGGAGGTTGCGGCGCGTCTCTCTGCCAAGCGCGAAGAATTGACGCTCATCGAGCTGTCGGAGGAGGAACGGCGTCGGGAGGCCCGCGAGGCGCTGGTCGAACTCGAACGAGTCCGCGCCGTCCGCCAAGCCGAGGAGGAGCGTCTGTCGGCGATCCGCGTGGACATTGAAGCCTCCAAGGACGAGGCACGCCGAGCTGAGGAGATCTCCGCCGAGCTGGCCGAGAAGTTCCAGCGCCTCGCCGAGGTTGAGCGGGACCTCCGGGACAAGGAGGAACGTCTCGAGGAACTCGGGCGTCGCGAAGCGCGCATCGATGATGCCGAGAAACACATCGGCGACATCGAGACGGCGATCCATGCACTCGCCGACGCCAAGGCGAAGGCGCAGGAGGACCTCGACCGGACGAACGGCGATCTGCAGGCAAAGCGCGACGAACTGCAGATGGTCGAACTCGGAGTCACCGAAGCGGCGGCCCAGGCGGAGGCGGCCCGCAAGTACCTCGACGCGGTCCGCAACGCTACCAACGAGTTGGAGGACCGCATCGCAGAGCTCCGGCAGCAAGCACATGCTGGAGACGGTGAGATCGCGGCCATCGAGGCGCGGATCCGGGACGCCCAAGAGCGGGTCGACGCGGCGGACCGGGCTGCCGCCGCCGCCCAGGACGCTGCCGCGGTGCAGCGGGACCTTCTGGCCGATGCAGAAAAGGCATCCGTCGAGGCTGTCTCGGTCCTGAAACGCATACAAGAGGAGGTGGCGCAGGCCGAGCGGAGCGTCGCAATCCTCCATGTGCGGGCCGCCGCCCTGGAAGCGGAGATCCTGCGTCTGCGTGGCGAACACGCCGGCGGCTCCGACGCGGACGCCAAGACGCCGCCCCTTGACCTCGAGCGGGTTCCCGAGTGCCTTGGCGAAGAGGATGAGGACGGCCGTGTCAAGCCGGCGATGGCCAAGAGTCGGACGCGCACTGACGAGCGCGACGCGTTGGACGGTGTCCGCAGGCACCTCGCTGCCCTCAAGCTCTCGTTCCCGGAGCGGACTCTCAAGGCATTCCACACTTCCCTCAAGGTGTCCCCGATCAGTCCGATCACCGTTCTCTCCGGCGTCTCCGGCACCGGCAAGAGTCAGTTGCCGCGGCGGTACTCCGAGGCGATGGGGCTGCACTTCCTCAAGGTCGCGGTGCAACCGCGCTGGGACGGGCCTCAGGACATCCTCGGTTTCTACAATTACCTCGAGAAGACATACAAGGCGACCGACCTCGCCCGCGCGATGGTGCATCTCGACCCCGTCAATTGGCCGGATCGGGCGCGCCCCTTCCATGGGCACATGATGCTGGTGCTCCTCGACGAGATGAATCTGGCCCGCGTCGAGTACTACTTCTCCGAATTCCTCAGTGGCCTCGAGGGTCGCCCGATGCCCGGGACCGAGACCGAGGACCGCGTCCGAAAGCTGAGCCTCCAGCTCGACCTCGGACGGATCGGCAAACGTGTCCGCGGCCTGTATCCCGGCCACAACATCCTCTTCGTCGGCAGCATGAACGAGGACGAGTCGACACTCTCGCTCTCGGACAAGGTGCTCGACCGTTCGAACCTATTGCGTTTCCCGCGGCCCGAAACCCTCGCCAATGAGCCGCCCGAAGACAAAGACAACACGTTTGACGCGCATCTTCCGGAGAAGCAATGGCGGAGCTGGTGCCGCCGCTTTGGGGATCTGCCGGATTCGGTGAAAACAAATGCAGAAAACTGGATGCGTCGTTTGAATGCATTGATGGATAGCATGGGCCGTCCATTTGCTCATCGCGTGAACCAAGCCATCCTGTCGTATGTCGCCAATTACCCTGATTCAGATGATCAGGATGTTGCTCGCATTGCCTTTGCAGACCAGATTGAACAGCGCATTCTTCCAAAATTGCGAGGCATTGAACTCGAAAATAATCGCGGACACCTCGAAAAACTCCAGCGTCTTGTGACTGAGGATCTCAAAGATCAAGTTCTTGCCAAGGCTTTTGGTGAGGCAATGATCGATGACGCCTCAGGACAGACCTTCAACTGGCGCGGAGTGCGAAGGACCGTCTGATGCCGGCTCTCCCTTTCCTGCTCACGGTACCGTGGGGTCTCTACGCAGAGACGCCGATCAGCGGTGCTGCACCCCGCGTCCCGCTGCGCGACGGCGCGACAGCACAGGTGATGGCCGCCCATGGCCTCATGCTCGCCATCCCCACCGCCGCGCGCGTGCTTGTCGCCGGCCGTCGCCTGCGCATGCAGCAGGAGGGGGCACCTTTCGACTGGGCGCAGGACCGGTTCGCAATGCATGCCCTGCCGTCCGGTATCCGGCCCGAGGAGCGCACCCTGGCGCTCGCCATCGGAGCCCCGGATACCGAGATGGCGGCGTCCATCGAACTCGACGGCTACTTGGCGAAGCCACAGAAGCGGCAATCCGACGCACCGGCTAACGATGGCGACCGCATTCAAGACTTCATCCTGAAAGTGCTGTCACGGATCCGCGAGGCCGAGGCGTCGGACGGCGAGCGCCCCGCGGGCGGCGTGGCCGCGTGGTCGCGCATTGCCGCCGCCTGGACCACCACCGAGGCGAACGCGCTCGACGCCCCGAAGGAACTCATCGTCGAGCACGCCGAAACCTACCGCCGCGTCCTGATGGAGGTTGCTCAGCACCCCCGCCGGGTGCTCGCCCGTGTCCGCCGCCCCATGCCGCTTGATCGCGTTCAGGAGATCGACAAGGGATGCATCGACTGGCTGATCAGGCAGCCCGGCACGTCGATCGAGGAGAAGGCCGGCCCGCGCCAGGCGGTGCTCGGGATCGCCCGCGAGGAGAACTTGAACACCCTTGAGAACCGCGTCCTCAAGGACCTGCTGCGCCACTCGACGATGGAGGCTAACGGCTACCTGCGCGCCAACAAGCGCTACGCGGCGAGTGAGCGTTACCGCTTGGTCGCCGCCTATGCCGGCCTGTGCCGCCGCACCTGGCGCGAGCTTGAGGCCCAGGGGATAGCGGACCCCACCCATCCCGTCACGCCCAACTACGTGCTTCAGCACGACGCCCGCTACCGGTCCATCTGGAAGGCGTATCAGGAGGTCCTCGGCGACGAGCGGCGCCAAGACGACACGTGGCGCTGGCAGCGCCGGCTGTGGAGCGACTTCGTCCGGCTCTCCGTCCACATCGCCCTGGGGCGGATCCGGGGATGCCGCCCCGTAGCGCTCAGCCCGCTGCGGATCCGGCGCGAGCAGGGCCGCGGCCGCTGGAGCGATCTGGCGCAGCAGAGCGGACTCTTCCTCCTCCGGCGTCCCGGCCGCGATCTGGCGATCTCCGTCCTCGACGCCACCCTGCCGGACGGCCATCCATCGCTTCGCCCATGGCAGCACGCGCTGGGCGCCACCATTGTCCTCGCCGTCGAGGATTGCGCGACCGGGCGCCAAGCGGCCATCTGCGTCTGGCCGATCCACGGCACCGGGTCGGAGCCGATCGCGCTGCAGGAGTTCATGGCGTCCGCCGACGAGGCCCTACGGATCGTCGTCGACGAGGAGCGGCGCTACCGGGACGTCCGGGAGGAGGTGCGCGGATTGGTGATTCGCTCCAGCCTCGACATGGCCAACCCCGACTGGGGGCAGCAGGGCCGCGTCTATGGCCTCGCGATGGGGCCGTCCGCCGAGATGATCGAGGAAACCATGGAGATGGGCGCGATGGTTCTTGAGGACGCGATCACATCGTTGCATTGGTAGGAGGTGGGGCGATGGACGGGAGCGTCATCGGAGATCGGCCAGCCTCGTCGGCGGTGGCGGTCGGAGTGGACCTGAACGGCGTTCGTGATCGCTGCCTGATCGCCGGCGCGGGCCGCGAATCGTTTGTCGGTCCACCCGGACCGGTCGTTGTTCCCATAGGCAGCAACCACGTGTTGACCGGCGACGAGGCGATCGCGTCGTTTCATGGCCGAGGCTGGCCGTCGCCGCCCGAGGCCGCCGACGTGCAACCGCGCCTGCCGGTTCTCGCGATGATCCAGCGCATCGGGCGCCACCCCGGCCCGGAGAGCTATGCGCTGGACCTCGTCCTCGGCCACCATATCCGCTCCATTGTCCCCCCGCGCGTGCGCAGTTGCGTTCTGGCCGTGCCCGACCTCCCCGAGTACGACGAGGACGTCCGCAACGCCTTCATCGAGAGCGCCGGTCGGGTCGGCCTTGATCTGAAGCTGCTGTGGCGACCGGTTGCCGCGGTGCTCGGGTGGGGAGAGGACGCAACGCCGAACGAACTCGCACACCTGCACGACGCCGAGGCGATCGTGGTGCAGATCCTTCCTGACGGCATCGCGGCCACAGGCTTGCGACTTGAGATCCTGCCACTCGGCGGTGCCCTGGCGGTCGTCCCGGTGCGCCGGCGGGATGATCTGCGCACCGTCGTCCACTACGATGGTGGAAACCTCGCCGCTCTACTCCGGACCGCCGCGGAGATCGACGCGGACGGCGATCCCGGCGTGGCCAGCCAGATCCTTTGGTCGACCGGGTGCTACTGGAACCCGATGGCCGGCCTTGATGCCGTGGATGGTCTCGTGCGCGGCACCGGTGGATGCTGGCGGGTGATCGACGGCAGTCGGACGCTTCCCGAGCCGGTCGCAGTCGGCATGACGCGCGCGATCCACGCGTTCTGCGAGCGTCATGCGACGGCACTGCGGCACGCTGGCCTTGTCATCGTCGAGGGACCGCTGGCTGGCGCCGCACTGGCGGACGGCATCGACGCGACCACTCCGCTGACCATCCTCGCAGAAGCGATTCGCGCTCTTCGGCCGGACGGTTCGCCGGTGGTGTCCGCTCCCCCGGAGCGCGGGCTCGTCGCCCTTGGGTGTGCGGTCTACGGGCGCCGGCGCGCCCTTGGGCAGACCTCCTACTTCGACTTCCTGCCCGCCATCGAGATCAACGCCATCCGCGATGGACGGCATTGTTTCGTCCACCTCGTCGAACCGAGCGCGCGTGTCGAGGGTGGCATGACCTACGAACGGTCGCTTCTCGACCGCTTCGAAGTTACCGCAGGCACGGAAGAACTCGAATTCTACTTGTTGAAGCAGGACGAGGCGGCAGCGCGGCACAGCCTCGTTCGCTTCGCGAACCCTCCGATGTCCGACGTCCGGGTTGCCGTCCACGTGACGCAGGTGCCGGCCCAGGGACATGCGCGGGTTGAAGTCCGTCCGGATGCAGCGGGGGCTCTCGGCACCGCACCGGTTCTCCTCGACTGGGGGGGCATGGAGGCGATTGAGCAGGATCGGGACGCCATTCTGGAAATCCTGAACGGCAAGGGAAGCTACCCCATCGTGACCCCTCAGGAGGCGCACATTTGTCTCTGGACCTGGGTCCGCGCGAACGGCGGCTCCTTGAGGAAGGATCTCTACGACTTTCTTCGGATCGGCGCACCGGACGCGGCCAATGCCATGGCCTACAAGAGGTTCATCAGTGGTCGGTTCGAGAAGACCTTCGCAGTGCGGGCCGCCCCAATGTTCGCGACCGGCGGTGCCGATCCGGACCGACGGCCGTATACCCTGTTCTCGTCCGACGGGCGGCCGCCCGCCGCGATCGGGGCCGATCCGGGGTGGACCGATCTGCTCCAGGCGGTTCTGGCGAAGCTCGACTCCGATTACGGCGCCCTGTTCGGCGCGCCCACCCTCTCCCCCACCCAGCAGAGTGTTCTTCGGGTTCTACGGAAAATCGCGACCTTCACTTTCGGCGCCTGTCCGCCGACGGTTCGCGGATCGTTCCGGCGGATGTGCATCGACAACGCCCCAGATCGCCGCGCTACCATGTATATGGGGCGCGTGCTGCGCGACGAGGCCGATCTGGCCGTCCTGTTCACGTTCCTGTCTGAGCGGGCGTGGCTCAGCATGAATTCCGGCAAGGCGCTGAACTCCGACATTGCGAAGGCGGCGGCGGATGTCCTCGCCTTTCACGAATCCGCTGGAGCGGTCCTTATGCCGGAGCAGGCCGACACGCTGGCCGAGTTCGCCAAGGCGATGCTCGACGACTGCGCCGATCATCGTCGTCCGCAGAGGTACGCTGGCGCCCTGCGTCTCACCGCATTCCTACTGCGCCATCGCATGCGACGCCACGACTTCCTGTACCCGGACGCGTCGGATGAAGGCACCGCGAACGTTGGTCGGAAAATCGAGAGCCAGTTGAAGGCGTTCAAGGAGAAGATTGCGAAGACGTCGTACGGCCTTCAGCACGATGCTGCGATCGACGAGATCCTCGCTCTGCTCCGGCATCGTGGCAAGGGCCTGCGAATCGACATCGACGATGAAACCAGCGAGGACGGGGGCGACAGTGACGAGTAATCGTAAGCGCTGCGTGACGACAAATCGGATACCGGAGTTGTTCAGAGCCGAGAATACCAACGCTTACGCTTTGATTGAACCCGCACTTGGCGATCGCTGAAGCATCGTAAGCGTTGCGTGACGACACATCCGACGTGATCGTGGTTCATGAAATATTCCGCTGATCGCAGCTCAGCGGGGTAAGGGGATGTCGGGTCAGGATCTGGAGAGCTATTGGCGCGGTCATGTCGAGGCCTGGAAGGGCAGCGGGCTGACGCTGAAAGCCTATGCTGAAGCCCATGGAATTGGACGCTGGGCTCTGGGACGGTGGTCGCGCCGCTTTGCCGCTGCGAAGGGGGTGAGCGCTCGCTGTCATAGGGATAGTCCTGGTGCTGTCCCTATGACGGCGAGCGCTCCCTTGGTGATGGAGATCGTCGAGGCGGCACCCCGCCGGCGGTATTGGTCGCAGGCGGAGAAAGAGCAGCTGGTGGCGGAAACCTGCGAGCCCGGCGTGAGCGTGTCGCTGGTCGCCCGGCGGCGCGGGGTCGATCCCAGCCTGCTGTTCCGCTGGCGCCGCCAGATGCTCACTCCGGCCGAGCCGCCGCCCATCTTCGCGCCGGTGGAGGTGGCAGACACCACGTCCGCTCTTCCCCTCACGCCGCCAACTCCATGCGGTGCCAGCATGATCGAAATCGAGTTGGCCGGCGGACGGCGGCTGCGGGTCGGTCGGGATGTCGATGCCGAAGCACTGCGCCGGGTGATCAGCGTGCTGGAGCGGTCATGATGCTGTCGATCCCGGCCGGTGTACGCATTTACCTGGCGCTGGAGCCCTGCGACATGCGCCGCGGCTTCGACGGACTGGCCCTGCTGGTGCAGCAGGCGCTGGGCAAGGATCCGTTCTGCGGCCACCTCTACATCTTCCGAGGGAAAGGTGCTGGACGCGTGAAAATTCTCTACGCCGATCAGAACGGCATGTGCCTGTTCGCCAAGAGGCTGGAACGTGGCCGTTTCGTTTGGCCAACGACGCGGACGCCGGGCGGCACAGTGGTACTGACGCCGGTGGAACTGTCCCTGCTTCTGGAGGGGCTGGACTGGCGTCACACCGTGCCGGTGTCGCGGCCGACTGCAGCGGGATGAATGGGAGAAAAGGTGAGGAAAACCACAGGCTTGGCTGGCTTGGGGCCGTGATCCAAGGTACAATCGGCCATGCGCTTCGACCTCGACAACCTGCCCGCTGATCCAGCCCTGCTGCAGCAGATGGTGCGCGATTTGGCCGAGGTCGTTGAGCGCCAGAAAGCCGATCTGGCGGAGCTGGAGGCTCTGCGTCAGCAGCTCCGACAGATGCAGCGCACCGTCTTCGGGCGCCGCTCCGAACGGCTCGATCCCGATCAGCTCGATCTCGGGTTGGAGGAGCTGGAGGCGGACATCGCCCGGGTCGAGGCCAAACTCGCAGCCCCTGAACTGGAACCGTCAGCCCCTGCGGAACCACCCAGCCGTGGCCGCGACTTGCCCGATGATCTGCCGCATCACGATCTCACACTCGAGCCGCCTGGGCTGGAGTCCGGCGCCGGGGTTTGCCCCTGCTGCGGCGGGGCTTTGCATGAGGCCGGCGAGACGGTGGCCCGGATGATCGACTACGTGCCGGCCCAGGTGCGGGTGCTGCGCATCCGCCGGCCCAAATACGCCTGCCGCGGCTGCGGCACGCTGCATCAGGCGCCGGCCCCGGAGAAGCCGATCGCCAAGGGCATGGCGACGCCGGCGATGCTGGCGCACGTCATCACCAGTCGCTACTGCGATCATCTGCCCTTCTACCGCCAGGCGCAGATCCTGGCCCGCAACGGCTTTCCCGTCGACCGCTCGGTTCTGGCGGGCTGGGCGGGACAGGCGTGTTGGTGGCTGGAGGCGCTGCATGAGGAGTTGGCCAAGGCCCTGTTCGCCTCGGCCAAGCTGTTCGCCGACGACACGCCGATGCCGACGCTGGCGCCGGGAACCGGCCGGGTGAAGACCGGACGGCTTTGGGCCTATGCCCGCGATGATCGGCCCTGGCAGGGGCTGGACCCGCCGGCGGTGATTTACGCCTACACCAGCGATCGCAAAGGCGAACGCCCAGCCGCCCACCTGCGGGAGTTCTGCGGTGTGCTGCAGGTGGACGGTTATGCCGGGTTCGAACGGCTGGCTGCCGGCAACCGGGTCGTGCTGGCGGCGTGCTGGAGCCATGCGCGTCGACGTTTCTACGACTTGGCCGAAAACGGCTCGCCGATCGCCGCCGAGGCGCTGCGCCGCATCGCCCGGCTCTACGCGATCGAAGGTAAGCGCTACGAGCGCACCCTTCTTCCCGAAACGGTTTCCGTGACCGAGATTGCGCGCGGGTTCACGGGAGACGGAGGGCACGATGGGAGAAGGCGTCAGGCTTCATCCCAGACTTGAAGCCATGGATGAAGGCAGGCCGTATCGGCGGATTGAGGTGATCACGGGGCGGCGTCAGCGGCGCTCGTATAGGGCGGAGGAGAAGGCGCGCATCGTGGCGGAGAGCGCCGTGCCGGGCGCCAACATCTCCGAGGTGGCGCGGCGCAACGGGGTGAACCGCGGCCTGCTCACGGTGTGGCGTCGGGAGGCGGGCGTCGTCCCGGTGTCAGTGCCGGGTGAATACTCCCCAGAAGGGGGCGGGTGAAATTTCCCCAGTTTGATGCAACAGCCCGGCTCCGGGGCGATCGCCCCGGAGCCGTGCGCCCGCCGTTTGCCATGATCCCCTCCATCGATGGAGGGAGGGCGCCGGTGGTCAGACTTGGGGAACTCGTCATGATTCTCGATCTCGCACGCGAAGGGCTGACGGTGTCGGCGATCGCCCGCCGCACCGGTCTGGACCGGAAAACCATCCGCAAATACATCGCCCAGGGGCTGGAGCCGCCGGCCTACACGCCACGGCCCCCGCGGCCGACGCTGGTCGGGCCCTCCTATCTGCGCGAACGCCTGCAGGCGTTCCCGGAACTCAGCGCCCGGCGCCTGCTGCGCGACATCCGCGAGCGTGGCTACCAAGGCGGCTACACGATGCTGAAGGCGTTCGTGCGCACCGTCCGCCCCGCACCCGTCCCATCTTTCGAGCGCCGGTTTGAGACGCCGCCCGGCAAGCAGGGCCAAGTCGACTTCGCCTTCTTCAAGACGACCTTCACCGACGAGCCCGAGGCGGAGCGGATCGTCTGGCTGTTCTCGATGGTGCTCGGCCACAGCCGCATGATGTGGGCGCGCTTCGTCGCCCGCCAGGATCTGCCCACCGTGCTCCGCTGCCACATCGCCGCCTTCGAGAGCTTCGGCGGGGCGCCCGAGCAAATCCTCTACGACCGCATGAAAACCGCCGTGCTCGGCGAGGTCGAGGACCCCGACCAGCCCGGCCGCGGCATCGCCTACAACGCCAAGCTCCTCGACCTCGCCGCCCATTACGGCTTCCTGCCCAAGGCGTGCCGACCCTACCGGCCCGAAACCAAGGGAAAGGTCGAACGGCCTTTCCGCTATGTTCGCGAGGACTTCTTCCTGGCCCGCAGCTTCCGCAACCTCGAGGATCTCAACGCCCAGTTCACCCAGTGGCTGGACCAGATCGCCAACCGTCGCCGGCACGCCACCACCCAGCGCGTCGTCGCGGAGCATTTCGCCGAGGAGCGGCCCCACCTCAAGCCGTTGCCGGCCGGCCCCTTCAACAGCGTGCTGGCCCTGGAGCGCCGCGTCACCCGCGACGGCATGGTGTCGGTCGCCGGCAACCTCTATTCCGTGCCGGACAGCACCCGCCGGCGCGCCGTGGAGGTGCAACTCACGGCGGAGACCGTCACCATCCTGGAGGACGGCGCTCCCGTCGCCTCTCACCCCGTGCTGGAAGGACGCGGCCAACGGCGCATCGCCACCGGCCACCGAACCCAGCCCCCACCGCCCAACAGCCAGACCCCCAGGGATGTCGCCTCCCAAGCCTCCCAGCCCCAGGGCGACACGGTGACGCCCCGCTCGCTGGCGATCTACGACGCCATCGGCCGCCGCCTCGCCGGCCAGCCGGAAGCCGTCCGATGAGCGCCGCCTCACTGGACAGCGGCCCGGCCAGCCTGGACCGCATCCGCCGCTACCTGGTCGGGCTGAAGATGCCGCGCGCCCTGGAGGCACTGGAACACATCTTGCGCCGCATCGAGCGCGGCGAGATCTCCGCCCTGGAGGCCATCGACGCCCTGCTCGGCGAGGAACTGACCCTGCGCGAGGGACGCCGCGTCAAGGCCGCCCTGAAGATGGGCCGCCTGCTCACCGTCAAGACACTGACCGGCTTCGACTTCTCCTTTCAGCCCTCGCTCGACCGCGACCGCATCATGGCCTTGGCGGAACTCGACTTCGTCGACCGCCACGAGGTGCTTCATTTTCTCGGCCAGCCCGGATGCGGCAAGACCCATCTGGCCCTCGCGCTCGGCGTCGAGGCCGTGAAGACCGGCCGCTCCGTCTACTTCTCCACCCTGGCCGACATCGTCAGTTCGCTGGCCAAGGCCGAGCGGGAGGGCAGTTTGCGCGAACGCCTGCGCTTCCTGTGCCGGCCGCAGTTGCTCATCGTCGATGAGATCGGTTACCTGCCCGTCATTCCCGGCGGCGGAAACCTGTTCTTCCAGCTCGTCAACGCCCGCTACGAGCGCGGCGCCATGATCCTGACCTCCAACCGCGGCTTTTCCGAATGGGGCGACGTGTTCGGCGGCACCGTCGTCGCCTCTGCCCTGCTCGACCGCTTGCTTCACCACGCCGTCGTCGTCCAGATCGAGGGCGCCAGCTACCGCCTGCGCCGCCATGCCGAGCTGATGCCGGAAAACACCCGCGCACGTCCGATCAGCCCGTCAGCACCACCGGCGGCACGACGCCGTGGGCGCCCACCAAAAGACAGGGAGGCCAACCAAGACAGCAACACTTGACCACACCAACCATCTGGGGATTTTTCACCCGCCCGATCTGGGGAAACTTCATCCGGCCTTTACACCCGGACGCGGCTCCGGTGGAGACGCCGCTGTTCGTCCCCGTCACGGTGGCCGAGGAACCCACGCCCGCTCCTCCAGAACATCGATCTCCGTCGGCCCGGGAGACGGCGCCGGGCCGGATCGAGATGGACGTGCGAAGCGGACGGCTGGTGTTCCACGGCGCGGTTGATCCCGGCCTTGCGGCGGCGGTTGTCGCGGCGGCCTGGGGGCGGGGATGATCCCTCTGCGCCCCGACCTCAAGGTCGTGGTGGCGACGCAGCCGGTCGATTTCCGCAAGGGCGTTCACGGCCTGGTCGCCCTGGTGGCCGAGGCGCTGAAGGCCGATCCCTACTGCGGCGACGTCTTCGTCTTCCGCTCCAAGCGCAAGGATCGGCTCAAGCTCCTGGTCTGGGACGGCACCGGGGTGATCCTCGCAACAAAGTGGCTGGAGGACGGAGGATTTTCCTGGCCGCCGATCCGGGACGGCACGGTCCGTCTGAGCGCGGTTCAGTTTGCGCTGCTGCTCGATGGATTGGAGTGGCGCACGGCCTCGCCGCCGGCGATCAAAACGCCCCGTTGGATGGGTTGAAAGCATTGAAACGCCTGGGTTCTGACGCATCTCTGCGGTATACTCCAGGGCATGGTCCAGCCTCCCGACCCGCTCCCCACAGACCCCGCCGAACTGGCCCGGATCATCGGCGATCTGGTGGCCCGGAACGCGGCGTTGCAGGCGCGGGTGGAGACACTGACGGCGCTGATCTTCGGGGCGAAATCGGAAAAGGCGTCGGTGATCGACCCCGAACAGGGCGTCCTCGACCTCGGCGACCTTGCCGTTGAAGCGGCTCCGGCCGCCAACGACAACGCCGATCGGACTGCCGGTAGGCCCAAGCGGCCCGCGCGCCGTCCAGCGAACCGTAACGTCGGGGCGCTGCCCCGGCATCTGCCGCGCCTGGAGACGACCATCGAGCCGGAAAGCACCGCGTGCCCGTGCTGCGCCGGGGCGATGCACCGGATCGGTGAGGACGTCGCCGAAGCGCTGGATGTGATCCCGGCCATCGTGCGCGTGCTGCGCACCATCCGGCCGAAGTACGCCTGCCGGGGCTGCGCCGGCGCCCTGGTCCAGGCCACCGCCAAGCCGCGGGTGGTGGACGGCGGCATGGCCTCCACCGCGCTGGTCGCCCACGTCGTGGTGGCGAAGTTCGCCTGGCATCTGCCGCTGTATCGGCAGGCCCAGATGTTTGCCGGCCAGGGCATCGTGCTGGACCGGAGCACGCTTGTGTTCTGGGTTCGCCGGGCCGCCTGGTGGCTGAGGCCGCTGTATGATCGGCTGCTGCTCTACATCCGCTCTCAGCAGCGGGTGTACTGCGACGAGACGCCGTTGCCCCGGCTCGATCCGGGACGCGGGCGGACCAAGGTCTGCCAGTTGTGGGCCCAGGCGGTGGACGACCGTCCCTGGCAAGGCCCCGCCATGCCGGCGGTCGGCTACGTCTACGCCGAGGGGCGGGATACGGCTGCTGTCCAGGAGCAGTTGGCGGGCTTCGATGGCATTCTGCAGGTCGACGGCTACGCCGCCTACAAGGCGCTGGTCCGCCGCCGCAAGCGAACTGGTATCCGCCTCGTCTTCTGCCTGGCGCACGCGCGTCGCAAGTTCGTGGCGGTGTTCAAAACTACCAAGTCCGAGGTGGCGCGCGACGTGATCACGCGCATTGGCACGGTGTACGCCATTGAGGAGCGCATCCGCGGCACCACGGCGGACACCCGCCTGCGGGTCCGGCAGGCCGAAGCCCGGCCGATCATGGCGGCGCTGAAGGCCCGACTGATGGAAGTGCGGAGCGAAATCTCCGGCCAGTCGAGCCTGGCCAAGGCGATCGCCTACACGTTGGGCCACTGGGACGGGCTGATCGCCTTCCTCGACGATGGCCGCATCGACGTGGATACGAACGCGGTGGAGCGAAGCATGCGCCCGATCGGTTTGGGCCGTAAGAACGCTTTGTTCGCCGGCTCGCCAGCGGGTGGCCAGGACTGGGCGATCCTCGCCTCGCTGCTCAACTCGGCCAAGCTGAACGACATCGACCCGTTCTCCTACATGGCCGACGTGCTGGAGCGCATCGTGTCGGGGGCGGTGAAAGTGAACGACCTCGACCGCCTGCTGCCCTGGGCGTGGAGGGCGGAACGGGACGCCGCGCCTACGGTCGAGGCACGGGCGGCATGATGGCCAAGCCCGCCGCAAACGCCGCCACGGCGGTGCCCAAACTGATGCTGGATGCCGCCGAACTCGAAGCCTATCTGCGGGCACGCGGCCGGGCGGCGCCGGTGTCGCGCCTCGACGGGCTCGACGGCTACCTGACCGCCGTGCTGATCGGGCCGACGTTCATCGATCCCCAGATTTGGCTCGGCCACCTCCTGGGCGACCACGCCCTGCTCTGCGCCGAGGACACGCGGGAGCACCGCGCCATCCAGGCCGTAGCGGCCCAGCACAACCGCCTGTCGGAGACGATGGCGCAATTTCCCTATCTCTACCGGCCGCAACTGCCGCCCCACCATGCCGGAGGCTTGGACCCGATCTTCTGGTCCTTCGGCTTCCTCATGGCAACCCGGCTGGCGCCCCGCGCCTGGAAGAGCATGACCAACCCGGACAAGCCTGAACACACCACGTTCCAGGCCTTGCACACTCTTCTGATCGGCACAACGCCCATCATCGAGGCCGACGTACCAGCCCTGGCCAAGGGAATCCTCGACCTTCGCGAACACTTCAAGGCCCGCCGCAACAGATCCATGCGGTGATCCCGGGGAATCGGTGAAGGGTGCGCTCGCACCGCTTACGATCGAAGAGCGCATCCGCGGCCGCACGGCAGACGAGCGCCGGCAGCTTCGGCAAGCCGAGGCCGCTTCCCAGGTGGCGGAGCTGAAGGCGTGGCTGGAGCACGAACTTCCCCGCCTGCCGGGCCGCTCCAAGCTGGCCGAGGCGATCCGCTATGCGCTTGGCCGCTGGAAGGCGTTGTGCGTCTACCTGGATGACGGCCGGGTGGAGATGGATACCAACACGGTGGAGCGCTGCATCAGACCGGTAGCCCTCGGCCGGAAGAATAGCCTCTTCGCCGGCTCGGAGGGCGGCGGCCATCGCTGGGCGGTGATCGCCTCGCTGGTTGAGACCTGTAAGCTCAACGGCGTCGAACCCTTCGCCTACCTGCGCGACGTCCTGGAGCGCATGGTGAACGGCTATCCTGCCAGCCACCTCGCCGATCTCCTCCCCTGGAACTGGAGCCCAGCTGTCAACGCCTGATCCGGTGCGATCACGCCCCGCTTACGAAGCATCCGCTTCACGGCTGGTTGTTGACCGCAGACGGCACGGCATTGGCGGGGTTTGCTAACGGCTTGGGATGCGGCCGTCGCGGAAAGAGGGGTTGCCGCAGGTTTTCACCTGGGGGAACAGGAGGCCCCCATGTGATCCCGGCCTTTTTCAGGGAGTCGAGCCACTCCGCGATCGCCACCACCGGGTCGGTTTCGGGATTGACCCCACCGACATAGGTGATGACGACTTTCCCGTCGCGTCACCGCCGCTTCTCGAGGCGGTTGAGCAAAGCAGCGCGCTGGTTCTTCTCGTGCGGGGTCATGCTCCGTCCCAACCGCCGCTCAATCACATCCTCGAGTGTTCTCGCCGCGGCTGTGGTGGAAGCTTGCTGTATGTAGGGCTGGCAGGAGCGCGGATCCCGATGCCCGAGCAGGCGCGGGATAAGGTCGACCAGTTCCGGAGCGTGGTCGACGATCGCCGTGGCGGTGACATCCCTGAACAGGTGCGGCCCCAATCCCAGTCCAAACTCCTCCGCAGTGATATCCATCACGCATTCCGTAAGGCTTTTGGGCATCAGCGGGGAACCAATAAAGCCTGGGCAGGCCGACAGCCAGAGGGCTTCGCCCGATCGTTCCGTGGCGAGCGCTATACGCCAATGTGTCAGCCAGCGTTCCATCGGTCCGACGACATCGGCCGCCAACTGTTCAACTCGGTGGTCGCCGTTCTTGGTGTCCAGCAACATCAGGCTGAAACCGCCGCCCGGCAGGTGGTCGATGAAGCTGCCAGTGATGGCGTTCTTTGGCGCTTGGCCAATGCACAGTTCGTGCAAATTGCGGCGTCGGATCGGATGATGGGTTAACATCAGAATGATCAGGCCCTTCTGAAAGAGCGCCGCCGCACGCCGACTTCGCCCGGCTTTCTCTGCCCGTGCCATCAGCCCTCTAGCGAGTTCGCGGAGTTCGATAACGCTTCTCATCCGCTCATGCTTCCGACGCGCCTTCGGCGCCTCCTTGGCCTGCTTCTGAAGTTCCAGGGCATGATTCCACAGCCAATCCCAGTCGTCACCGGGCCACAGGGCGCGACCGTCAGCGGGAGCGAAGCCGATTGGCAGAAGGCGAAATACATCCCCATATTCCTCTCACGCAGATTGACCGTCTCCGCCGACCACTTTCGCGCTGGGCTATCGTTGCTCATTAGATCGCGCAACGACAGTCTGCGCCCACCCGTGCCCCGAGCGGCGATCCATGCGGCGCGGATCGGCGCCGGCCACTCCTCAACCAAAAGGCGAACCCGCCGGCGCTGGCTGGCAGCACCCCGGCCCGGTCCGTCCGACGATTTGCGCGCCGACGAGGCCATCCAGACCGCCCGCACGGCGCGTTCGACCCACAGATGGTCGCCGTCCGGATCGCGCTCCCGCAAAGCGGCCGCCAGACCGTAGAGCAGTTCGCACATGTCCTTCGGCCGACTGGCATGGGTTACCGCCAGATGGGCGACGTAGGCCTCGAGGCGGCCGGGATCGATGCCCGGCTCCTCCGCGCCGCACCAGCGGCGATAGGCATTCCAGCCGCGGAGGTTCCGGCGATTGTGGATGCGTTCGTCCCGCTTCACGACGACCTCCGTGCGGCTTTCGCCGTCCGGCGCGCGCGGCCGGGGGCGCGCGCCCGAATACGATCGACCGCGGTCTCCAGCGCCGCCGCAGCCTGATCCTGCGACACGCCGCCATACTCGCGCCGTCCCGCCCCATGATGACCGAGGAGGCGGCTGACCGTGTCCCGATAGCGCGGGTCCTCATCCAGCAGCAGCTTGGTGGCGAGATGACGCCACAGGTGCGGGTTCATGGCCAGGCCGGTTTCGCGCGCGACCACCCGCGAAATGAGCCCGGAAAACGGCGCCGCCCGCATCGGCTTGTCCTCGCCTTGACGGGGGAAGAGAAAGGAGTTGCCGACATCGCCGAGCAGCAGGCGGTAGTGAGTGCGATAGATGCTCAACAGCATCATCTTCCAGGATTTCAGTACGGCGCGCGCAGGGATCTTCCCCTTGGTCTGCCACGCCTCGTACGCGACGGCGCCATCGGCGTGGCGGGACAGCGGCCACTGCACGTTGTCGAGACGAGTGCCGCTGAGTGTCAGCACGCGCACCGGCAGGCTGTTGAGCAGCAGCACCCCCATCGCCGCCGCCGCGGTCAGCGCCATGCGCGGCGTGACCGGCGTTTCCCCCGCAGCGGTTCGGGACTGCCGTTCGCTTTCCAGATACTCCATCACCCGGATCGGCATCTCGTGCAGCGCGCGCAGGTTCTCGGGGATGGCGAACTGGGCGAGCTTCTGCTGATTCTCCGGAGTCAGCTCGCCATAGGTCTCGTGCTCCTCACGGGCACAGTCGAGCATCGGGAGAAGATCGGCGACCACCGGGGCGTCCTCCAACGGCAGGCGGATGGCGGCCATGGCGAGGAAACCGCAGGCGTTGTGCAGAGTCTTGGCCGGCTTACGCGGCATGTCCTCCTCGCCAGTGGGAACGTGCTTGTCACAGTAGGCGTCGTACCACGCTACGAACACCTGCTCATTGACGACGTCGCTGACGGCCCTCAGGTCCTCCAGCTTCCTATGGCCGTGGTGAACAGCCCAGGAGGCGAAGCGGCGGACGAAGTCACCCAGCCCCTCGATGGACGCATCGCGAAGCCGCTTGCGCCCGCCATTATCCTTCTTCCGGCTGTCATCGCCCTTGATGGCGCGGCTCTTCCGTGCCTCGGCTCTGGCCCGCAGCCCGGTCACGCCGGGCTGGTAGCCAGTGCGCGCGACGACCAGAAGGTCCTCGAGGCTACGTTGGAAGACCGACGGGAACGCGGTCAGCGGCAGGCTGACCGGCCCTCTGGCGGCCAGCCCGAGCGTCAGGCGTCGGCTCGGCCAGCCGGGGACGGTCTCCACTGCCTGGTTCCAATAGCCTCGGATGTGGCGGATCGCCATCGGCAGATCCCTGCGGCAGCCGCAGGCCATCATGCGATCGGCTACCGCGGCGGCGACGGCGTCGTCGACAGCGTCCGGGGCGATCCCGGTTGCCGAGCAGTGGCGCATCAGGAAGGACAGCGGACCATAGGCCTTGGGCACCGTCGCCCGCCACGCCGTCCACAGCGTCCGCCATTCCGGCGTTAGGGCGCTTGGGTCGCTCACCGGCGGCAGAGCCGGCCTCGGAGCGATGAGGTCCAGCGCCTTGCGCAGCAGCGACTTGACGTTCGTCACCGTCTTCCGGGAGACTCCGAGTTGGGCGTAATGGCGGGCGAGCGCTTTGAGTTTCGGGTCGAGGGACCTCAGGTTGGCCGGCAATTCGCCGGGCGGACGCCCCAACCAGCGCGCGGCGCTGGTGATCGCGCTGACCAGCGCCATTCGTTCATTGTCAGCCAACAGGGGGGAGGAGGCGACGACCTGCCGGAGATCCTCGAGTGTCCGAGCCGTCGGTCGGACCACAGCCGAGGTCAGTGGCCTGGGCGGCCGTGGCGGCGCCTGTATGATCGCCTGGGGCCAGCCGGGGACCTGCTTCACGGCAGCGTTCCAGTAGGTCCGCACCTGCCGATAGGCCTCCTTGCGGTCGGTCCAGGTTCCGGCAGTCGTCAGATAGTCGGCCACCGCCGCCAGCACGGTATCGTCGACGGCGAACGGCTCGATACCGTTGGCGCTGCACCAACGTGCGGTGGTGGACAGCGGTCCCGGGATCCTGCCGAGCGCCGCACGGGCGTCGCATAGCCGGCGCCAATCCAGTGACAGGGCGCCCGGCGCATTGCGGCGGGAAAGTGTGAGTTGGTCCGTCATGCGGTCCTCCTGGTTTCGTCCGATGCGAAAGGCTTCGGGATGGCAAGGGGGCCGACACTGCGCGACGATCCACGACAATCCGCGACATCGACGCACATTCGGGACAGTGGGTGGAGGAAAAAATTCCATTGTGTCATGCCCCTTGTCCCGAGCCGGCCCAAGTGATTGGAAAATCAACGACAATCGACGACAATCCCCGACGCCGCGTCAGCCTGGCCGGCGCGACGTGATTCGGGAGCGGGGGTGCTTCCTTTTCGTGCCCCCGCCGACGGCCCCGGAAGGGTTGGCAGCTTCGGGCGCAAGCGCGGGCGGCAACGTCACCGACTGGTTGTGCAGTTCGAACGCCAGAAGCGACGCAGCGCTGATGCGGCGGGTGGTGCCGGCCAGCGTGGTGACGACGATGCGTCTGTCCTGCGCCCAGCGTTCGACAGTCCGCCGTGTGACGCCGTACCGGTCGGCGACCTCGTCAAGGCTGTACCAAGGCTGATCAAGCGGCATCAAATCCTCCTCCTGTGTTACGCCGGCCATATGGGGCCGTGGAGAGAGGAGGCGGGCGCAGGACGCCAATTTCTTCGGCGTCCCGCGGACACGGGGCGAACGGAATGTCCGACATCAGCGAAGGACCGCCCCTCGCTCCTTACTCGGATAATCATGCACCGTGATAGTGGTCTCGAGGTGCTGGTGGGGGTCGGCGAGGCTGCCGCTGACAATGGCGTCCTCAGTCATCGCCCGAAGCACGTCAAGAACCAGGGTCTCGACGGTGCGTTCTTCGGCCTGCTGGTTTAGGACCACGTCGAATTTGGCTTTGACGAGCAGGAAGTTGCCGAAAGGCTGGAGAGGCACCGATTGATGAGTCAGTTGACCAAATCTGGGGTGCTGAACTCGACAGCCTCCAGGGTGCGCAATGCCCTGCACCGCCGGATCACTTCGCTCTTATGATGGTCATTGATCGTCTTGGCCAATCGGTCGTCGTGCGAATCGCCGACGCTGCCCACGGAGGCTTCGATGCTGACCTCGGTGAGGGAATCAATGTTGCGCATGGAGGCGCATTGTGACCCAAGGTTGTTTTGATGAATTAAGTCGCTACCCATAACTGGATGGCTGTCGTGAACCGCCCGATCGAGCCCGTCCAAGGAAGTCAGCGTGGGCAGTGCATGATCACCGCTGGTCCACGATGTGGTGGACAACGGTATCAATGACGAACGCCGCATAGGCGAAGCCCTACCATCTCGGCGAATACGTGCAACTTGCGCCTGCAAGGCGTTTGGGCGCGCTGCCTGGAACTGGTGGTTTGCCCGCTCGCGGGCATGGTCGCTCTTCGTTCTGACGGGGCGCGTCAGCGCCACGACCTGAAATAGACCACCAGCGCCAGCCCCATGAGGCCCACGGCGAGCACCAGCAGCAGGAACCCTTCCGACCAAATCGCCAACCAGGCGACACCGAGCGAGGCAAGGGCCAGCGCACATGCGAATTGCACGCGCAACAGCCACCGGAAGGGGATTTGGTCATGTGTTCCCATGGGCTAGATTCTACACGACGTTTGAGAGGAGATCGACATGGGCGATCGGGTAGAGAGGCGGCAGACGAAGAAAAGCAGGATGAGGAAACGGATCTTCATGCCCTCTCGTGCTGTGGGGCCGCAGGGCTGGTACGATGTCTCTCGCCGGTGGTACCCAACTCTCTCCCTCTGGCGGAACCGCAGATGGAGCCACTATGGGGCGCGGTTCAGCCAGGCGCCTCCGGGCATGCTGCTGAAGGGGCCGAGATGGACCCGCGGCTGGGGCATTGCGTGCAGCCGGCAGGCGCTGCGTACGAGCGAGCGGTTTCTCGCCCGCCTCCGCGCCGGTCGACATCCGGCGTCGCCGGCCGTCGCGCTCGAACTGCTGATGGAATCCATGCGCTATGACGATCTGACGTTCCACGAACAGACCGCAGCGATTCGGGACGTCGTACGGCATTATGGGCCGGGAAGGTCGAGGTGATCAGGCCGGCTTGGCGCTTCAAGCGTCGAATCTTCCGCGCGCACTCGCATGTGGGTGCGAACGGGGCTTTCCACGCGCCGCAATGGTCACCGCGCTGTCTCGGGTATCCGCCGCGCGCGGCTCACCCCCGCTACTGGTCCGCAAGGACCCCCGGCATTCCCTTCCGGCAACCGCGCCTCCGCGGCCCGCGCTGGCGACAGGCATGGGGCCGGCGATGGTTCCACGCATGGTCCCGCAAGAGGTCACCCACATTTCTCGCACGCATCCGCGCCGGTCTGTTCCAGGCGTCGCCGGTCATCGCCGTAGAAATGCTGGTGGAGTCGGCCGCCTACCAGCGGCTGACCGCACACCAACAGCTGGCGGCTTTGCGGGACGTGGTGAAGCACTACGGCGCGGGGAGGAGCCAGACGGGCGCGACGTGGACATGAGTGGCTCCGGCCGACAAGGCTGGGCGCTCGACCTTG
Source organism: Azospirillum thiophilum (assembly GCF_001305595.1). Lineage (NCBI taxonomy): Bacteria > Pseudomonadati > Pseudomonadota > Alphaproteobacteria > Rhodospirillales > Azospirillaceae > Azospirillum > Azospirillum thiophilum. The sequence continues at coordinate 538,421 of NZ_CP012401.1, read as the reverse complement.
CGAGCGTGCGGTCACCCGTGCGCCGCGTGCCGCCGACCCTCGGGCACCTGAGACCGGCGGCAGATGAGTTCACCGCCGTGGCGCCGGACGAACCGCAGTTCATCGGCGCAGAAGAGGCAAAGGGGGGAAGCCGTGATCAATGAAGACAGCGCCCGCTGGGAAACCGACATCGTCACAGGCGTGGCATGCCTCAGCATCGAATCCTGGACGGCTCTCGTGGCACGCAAGAGCGATGGGTGGCACTACCTCGTTCACAGCAGCGAACGCGCCGGCGGGTTCATCGGGGCGTCGATCCAGAGCCAGTGGGGCTTCCAGAAGCGTGCGGAGGCGCAGCAGGCGGCCGAAGCCGTCATGGTGGAACAGGGCGCGCTGTCCGCGCATGCGGCGGCGGAGCTCATCCGGCAGCGTCTGCCGCGGCGCAGGGACAAAGAATGAGCGATCTGCTCCTGGACTGGTCCCCCCTCAAAAGCTCCGTCAGGCGGGACGTCCTCACTTCCTGGAGGCCGTCGGGTCCCGGCAATGACGGCTGGCTCCTGATGGTCTGGCCCTCGCTCCAGCCGGGAATCGGATGGGGGTGGCGGACGAACCTGTATGCACCCGTCCGGTCTGGGATCGGGCGGGCGGAGAACCAACTGGAGGCGCAGCAGTCGGCTGAAAATGCGCTGATGGACATGCTGACCGCGCACCAGCAGGCAGAACTTCTACGGGAAAGGAATGAACGATGGGCAAAGCTGTGCAGATCCGGTTGATGGGGGACGATCCTGAGGAGGTCAGGCGCGTGACGGCGATGCTGGCGCAGCTGCCGGGCATCGCCTTCACCGGCACCGCGCCGAACCGGCGCGGTCCGGGCCTGCGGGCCTATGGTGCGGTCGCTGTACCCTCGAGCATGCCCCCGTCTTACAGGCTGGACGATCTGCTCGCCGGCGTCACCGACGCCAACCGACACGGGGAATTTCCCGCCATCGGCAAGCCCGACGATCCTCCGGCGACGCGCCGGGGCGTGCGGGGTCGACGCGCCCGGTGAGTGCCGGCTCGTCACCCTGAGGGGGCAACCGCCGGGGGTCGCCCCCCGACCATAACCGGCGACGCTATGGCGAAGGGTCAAAACCAGGTTCAGTTCGAAAGCCGAAGCCGCCGTCGATACAGACCTTGGGCATCAGGGCAGAAACAACGCGGAACCGCCCGGGACTGAGAAAGACCATGGGGACGGGCGTCGATCTCGAAATCCGTCCCCAACCGACCGGCTGCACGGCATCAGCGATCCCGCCAGGCCGGCAGCCTTATCGGGTGCGATGCTCACCCGGCGGTGCATCTCCCACAGCGATGAGGGCGAGCCTCCGGATGATGTCCGCCCGATCGCCCTGTGACAATCCGGCGAAGTGGTCACTCAGATGGGCTTGGCACAGCGCTTCACGGGCTTCGGCCGGAGTCGGCAGCCGGTCGATCACCTCGCTGGAATCGTAGAATCCGTCGCGCGTGTAGCGGTGGATCATCACGACGCAACGCTCGAGGGACACGGCGACCGTTCGTGTCGGGCGGCCGTCGAGGTGAATGAGGATGTGACGGTTGGGCTGCATGGATCGGGTCTCGCTCCTGACGGTGAGGATCAGTCGGCGCTGCCCAGGCAGTCAGAAGGCCAGGACGAGTGGGGAAGAACCCGATGGATGCGGCGGACACGCATGACCGTGCCGGACGATAGCCCCACCGTCTCTGCGATCACCCGGATCGGCATGCCGCTCGCCGACAGGGCGAGGATCTCGGCGACGCGTTCGGGCGTCGCGCGGCGGTAAGGGCGGCTGTCCCGGCGTGGCGACGGCATATCGGCGGCGTCCGGCAGGGCCTCGAGGAGAGCGGCGGCCCGCAGGATGCTGGCGCCGTCGATGCCGTCATGCAACAGGGTGACACGGGCGCCGACCTCAACGGCGCGGCGCAACGAGGCCAGGATCATGCTGCTGGTGGCGCCGAGATGCTCGAGGCCCGGAACGAGAAGTTCGTCACCATCGACGAGGAGCGTCAGCAGGGTGTCGCGGCCGGCCTGTTCGGCGCTGCTGTCCCTCAGGACGCGGGCGCCGGCGATCGCGGCTGCGTGCCGGTCGAGCAGATCGGCCGTCGGGGGAGCGGAAGAGTGGATGTAGAGAATGCGCATGGAGAACCTCCTGTCATGACGACGGCGGCCGATCTGTGGATCGGCGCGGTCAAGAGCAGGGTCTAATGCTCATATGGGATCGTGCCGGTGGGGCGGTTCCCGAAAAATCCGCATTTGCTTCCCGATCCGCTTGCACCGCCTTGGGACGCACCGCCGCCGCTCGGCGGGGTGGCGATCCATGGGGGCGATCCGGCAGAACAGCGGCACCGGCCGGTCATTCCGCCCGTCTTGCCCCGCCGCCGGCATCCTGCCGGCCGGCAGATCATGGGCAGGAGATTGCCATGCTTCATCCCGACCTGCTGGATTCCGCCATCGTCGATCCCACCAGGCCCGCCCCTGTCCGCCATCGGCCGGGCTCCCTCGCCGACGATGCCCTAACGGTGCTGCGCCATCCGCACGTCCTCGGCGCCTGGCTCCATGCCGACCGCCTGGCCGAACTGCTGGCCTCCGCCTCAGGCTCGCACCGCGCCGGCAAGGCGACGGCGCAGATCGCCAACGAGCTGCGTGCCAAGCTGCTGACCCCTGCCCGGAAGCGACCCTATCCTGACATCGAGGTGCAGCCCGGTTCCCTCATCCGAGCCGTCGCTCTGTCAGGGGCCGGAGCGCCGACGACCGTCGCCGGCCTCCCCTGTCCGCTCTCGCGGCACGAGCACCTTCAGGGGCTGCTGGCCAGCGTTCACCTCCTGCTCGGCGACGCCGTCTATCTGCCGCCCGGTGACCGTGGCCGGCACCCCGGACTGCGAAGCCGACTGACGCTGCCGGCGCTCGGTCAGGCCGCCGTCGAACGGAGCCTCGCCCAGATCGACGGCGTCGTGCTGCGCGGCGGCCGACTTCACCGGCTCTACGAGATCGAGACCGACGCTGGCAAGGCGACCAAGGCTCTGGTCCGTCTCAACGACGTTCTGGCGGCGGCCGGGGCGCCGGATGGGGGATCCGTCGTCGCCGTACCCGACGCGCAGCTCGACCGCCTGCGCCTCGAGCTCCAGCGTCCAACCCTACAGGCGCTGCGGGGCGTCTGCCGCTCGCTGCCGTTCTCCGCACGTCGAGAACCCCTACGACCCCTGACGACCTCGGCCGGGACCGGAAACAGCGTGACAACCGTGCCCTGGCGCCTCCCGTCGCGGAGGGCGCCATGGCAGGACAATTCGATATGGCCTGGAGACGGCGCCGTACCATACCGGATCGAGATCATACCGGACCATACCGGCCTGTACCGTTCCAAGCCGTACCGTACCGGTTCCTCCGCCGTGCGGATCGCTCTTCTGCTGCCTCTATAACCGATGCCACCACAGGAAGTGATCACATGTCTGTCACAAAAGCCACGCGTGCAGCGGTGCAAGCCGCCTATGACGCACTTCGAGTTGAAGGGATCGAGCCCACAGCCGACCAGATTGTTCAAATGACCCGCGGGTCGAAGACGACGGTCTGTCGGCACCTGCGTGAGATCGGCGCCGCCTCGCCGCCGCCGGCAACGCCCTCCATACCGCTGTCCACGCTGCCCTCGGAAGAAGCGCAGGTCGAACTGCCGCGCGAGTGGCGCGAAGCCGCGGACGGGCTGTCGCGGACCTTCGCCCACATCCTGACCAGGACGATCGCCGCCGAGCGGGAGCGGGCCATGCAGCTTCTCGAGGCGGAAGCGGCGGCTCGAGGCGCCGCCGTTGCGGTCGCGCAAGCCGAAGTAGAGACGCTGCGGCAGACCTGGGAGAAAAGCCGGGAACAGGCAGACGCGAACTTCATCATCGCTGCCGACGAGGTCAAGGCGCTGCAGGAGATCATCGCCACGCTGCTGGCAGCTGTCGATCTCGAAGCCTCCGATGACCTCGATGATCTGCGTGCCGTCGCCGGCCGCGCCATCAATGGGATTCGCGATCGGACCGAGGCGGCGGTGCGCGTTCGAGAGTTGGAGGTCGCTGCGCAAGCAGCCGAGAGCCGCATCGCTGAGCTGTCGACCCTCGCCATTGCCGGCGCCGAGGCGATCGGGCGGGCCAAGGCGCTGGAGCAGGTCGTAGTCCACCTAACCGGAAAGCCCCACGCCCCCACCTCAACAGCGCCAGCGCTGGCTCGGAACTGCAGCCGTTCGGCAGAACACGCTGGCGGTGCGGCAATGGAGACCGCCGACATGGTGAATGACGTCGGCGGTACATCGCCGGCTATGACGACAGCATCCGCGGACCAACGGCTGCCTCTCGCCGATCTGGTTCTGGCAGCGCCACCCTCGAGGGACAGTGAAGCACCACCCACCCAACCGGTGTTGCCCGCCTCCCCCACCTGACTCGAAGAACCAGGATGTTCTGCAGGTCTATGCCCGCTCGATGAAGATCGCATGCCGAAGATTCGGTCGATCCAGCCGCCGCCCAGGGGGGCAACCGGTCGCTGCGCCACACTCGTGCAGTCGAGGCTGTATCCGTTGTGATGCGACATCGTTGCTCCTCCTTTCGTTGCACCGGCTATATGGGTCGCCCGAAGGGAGGAGGCTCAAGGATAGCCTGCTGGTATCGATTTTTCCGACATCGGAGACTCTCGCGGTGACGGGAAGACGTTCCGAGATCATCAATGACTCTTCGATGATTTTGCTCGCCTTTCGAATCAAGGTCTTACGGGCAGCTTTCGTTTGCCTTTGCCGGTTTTTTGCCATCTGCGGCTAGCTTTTTGGAAGCATCCCCGAATGAATGCCGGAAAGCTCCCGAATGAATGCCGGAATTCTCCCAAACAGATGCCGGAATTCCCCCAAACGAATGCCGGTACCCTCCCGAACAGATGCCGGAATACCGTCAGTAGTCGATTGATCGGGCAGAGCTTTCGGCTCCCTGAATCCTTCGAATCCGCCGAATCATAGGAACAACAAGGAAAGGCGACGCCCCTCGACAGGGGCATCGTGAGGGCACTTCGCGGCCAGTGGTCCGGGAAAGAGCGACACGACTGAGGGACATCGCCGAAAGGGCGAACCAATATTCCCGGCGTACCGATGCTGGAGAAGGACGACAGCCGTGAGGATGAGACGAACGATCCGGGACGTGACGATGCCGATCGCGTCGTATGACGGACAGCTCCCGTCCGCTAGTTGTACGCTCGTGTCCGCCAACTGCCGATGTCATCCACCCTGACCCTGGCGACCGGGGATCGTCATAATCCAGGAGCGGAGAGCAGTAGGCACGGCGACTGCCTCCCAGTGATTGGCGTCCGCTACGATCCAACCGCTCATCGTAGACGCCCCGCGTCATCGCCGAACTGACTGAGACCGAAGCGGCGTAATGCGGAAACATTCTTCACTAGCGCAATTTATGATTGTTCTAATGAAGAATTCTAGAGGGCGTCCCTGCCCTGGTGGTGCAGAGCCACCGTGTCCGCTCAACACTGGCCGATCCTGCCGAACACGCAGTGGTGATGTGCACCGGAGGCTGTACGGCCTCGGCGCCATCCTGGTCGAACTGGTCAGTGCCGCCATGACCGCCGGCCTGCGTGGGCGAACCAGGGGCCTGACCCGCCGCCGGTAGAGCACCTGATCAAAAAAAATCTGCGACTCGAGGGACGTCGAGAAATGACGGACCGAAATACCCGCTGGTGCCGCCCGGCGCACTGGATGTGAACGACGAGAGGGATCGATGACTAGGCTGATGACCGAGCGCGAGGCCGCTGAACAGCTCGGTATCCACCCGGTGATGCTGGCCCGTGCCCGCAAGGGCGGAACCATCGCGCACCTCAGCGTCGGCATGAACGGTCGATCCATCCGCTACACCCACGAACAGCTTCTGGCCTACATCGAGAGGAGCACCGTTGCCGCATGTCCCGTCAACCCGAACAGCGTTACGCCGAAATCGGTGACTTCTGGCTCGTCAAGGTCCCCGGCTCAAACCGCTTCTACATCGCCTGGTACGACGCCGAGCGACAGCAGCGCCGCACTCGCAGCACTGGCACGGAGGACTTTCGCGCCGCGGAACTCCTCCTCGCGGAGCACGCGCTGAAGCACAGCGCGCCACCGACGAAGGCAGACCCCAAGGGCGAAGCGCTCAACAAGGTTCTGCTGCGCTACTACCACTGCCGGGCCGAGCATCAGGCGCAGGCGGATCAGGTGCGTCGTGCCTTCGCCTTATGGACGGAGTTCTGGGGAGAGGCAAAGGTCGCCGATCTCACCATTCAGCGGCAGGGCGAGTTCGTCGATTGGCTGCGTACCGAAAAAGGCTGCAGCGACTCCTACATCGATCGCATCATGTCCAATGGCAGGGCCGCCCTGGGTCGAGCCCAAGAACTGCACGAACTCTGCGAGGTCCCCGTTATCCGGAACGCGTTGGGCGTCGACCAGAAAGGGCTGCACCGGACTGACGCCGATCCGAAGGGACGACCGCTGACCCTCCAGGAAATCGGTGCTCTCATCTCGCACATTCCCGAGGAGTCGCCGCACCTCCTCTCCTTCATCATGGTCATGCTGAACTGTGTCTGTCGGCCCGACGCCGCGATTCAACTGACGGCTGACCGAGTTGACCGCCTGCATCGGCTGGTCGCTCTGAATCCGGAGGGGAGGCGGCAGACCAAGAAGTACCGTCCTATCGTGCGGTTGACGCACTCGCTCGATTTTCACGCAACCGGCGTGACCGGTCCCCTGGTCGCGTTCGAGGACAAGCCGGTCAAGTCGGTTAGGACTGCATGGCGGGCCTTGCGCGCCCGCATCTGGCCGGCAACTGCGGAACAGCTCGCCGAGTTGCCTGACGCGGAAGCGCTGGCAGCCATGACGGCGGACGATCGCAAGATGGCCCTTCGACAGCGCTTCCTGCTTTGCAGCCCAGATGGGCGTGAAGTCCAGCCGTACTCGCTCCGCCACACGATGGCGCGGGAGTTGCGGAGCCGCGGCGTGCCCCATGACCAGATCGAGATCACCATGGGACACACGCTGCCGGTCGGGCACTCCCCGACGACGAAGCGGTACGCGCCCTACGATCCGAGCTACTGCCAGGAAGCCGCCCAGACCATCGACAAGATCATGATCGACATCCAAGAGTACACCAAGCGCCGGATCGTTCCGGAGCACATGGTCGCCGTGCCCGGCCAGAAGGTGAAGGATGACGAGGTGCGGCAGACGCGGCTTCCCCGAGGTCGGTCAGCAAAGGTCTAGGGCTTCGAAGGTCATGGGGCGACCCGGCTGGCCTGCGGGTTTACGAAGCGTTGACGGACGCGGCAGGATTGGGGGGCTAACTGGGCGGCGCTCGACGCTGTTCCTCGTTCCTCCTGCTGACGTCTGATTGACCTGCCCCATCGTCCTGATCTGATTGAGGGTAGAGCCGATGACAACCGGCGATGCCTCGAGGCCGCCCCTGAACTCGTCAGAGAACTCCTGACTTCCCTGCCCCCGACATTCCCATCTGACAAGGAGCGTCGGCGGACAAGGAGCGGTGAGAGGTTCTGCCAGGTCTGGTCGTGAATGCCGCGGTGGACGATGCAACGGTTACCCGGGGGCGGACATGCAGAGAAAATGTTTCAACAGTGAGGGATGTCGCCACCGCGATGAACCCATATGTCCTCAGAAGGGGCTGTGAACTGGAGCTGGTCAGGTGGAGCAACCGCTCTCCGACCAAACAGTCGGGTTCCGCAGGCTTGGCGCGGTCCTTTCTCCGTCCTCTCCACGCTTGGCTCTGAGATCGCCGCCGTCGGTGGCGATCTGCAATGCCTCGGCCGTCACTCGGCCGAACCGCCAATCGTGGAGAGTCGAATGCCTGACACCGTGATGTTCCCGCCGGCCGTCGTTGTCGGCGAACCAGACGACTACCCCCTCGCCGTTGCGCTGGTACGCGAAGTCGCCGCCGGCCACCGCCCCCGGGTCATTCTCGACCAGCCTCTGCCGATCGCTGCATGCTCGGTGGTCGAGACCCTCGCCGACAGCCTCGACGAGTTGGATCGCGACCTCGTACGCCTCCGCCGTCGTCGCGGCGCTCCCCCCAGCATCGGCGGCCGAATCCGGCAAGCCGCTGCCGAGGCCGAACTGCTCGGTAGCTACGCCCACGACCTCGCCGAGTCCCTCAAGGCACTGCGTAGCGCCGGCGCTGGCGTAGTGATCGGAAAGATCGGCGAACGTAGCCGGCCGGCCTGCGCTGATGACGAACGCGTCAATCTCCGCCTGCTCTGGTAGGCGACCTCTGCGGACAGGGACGGAGCGGTGAACTGCGTCCCTGTCCGCGCGACGATCGTCCACCTGTTCGGCAGCCGGCCACCACATCCCTCACCGCAACGGGCCACATGTGGCTCCGTTGCTCGATCAAGTCCCCGGGTCGGTGTCATCGCTGACCGGCGACGGTACCTACGACTGCACCCGCGTGTACGCCGCCGTGCAGGGGCGTCATTCCAGAGCCCGAGGGTAGCGCCACCTCGCTGTAACGCCGTGCTCGTGCGCTTCCCAACCGGCGGCACCAGCCGGCTATCGCCTGCGAATCGCCTGGATTGCGGATCGCGCCGCGGGCAAGCGATCGATCAACTGGCTATGTTAAGGAGATGATCTGATTGGTGTCCTCGAGTGCCATATCCTCGAGCGTCTCATCGGCCAGTGCGCACTGTCGCTCGGAAAGCGGTAGCGACGCCAGTACCTCGAGCACCGCCTCCCGCCGCAGGTCGTCGAGCATCCGTGCCTCCGTTCTTGCCCTCCGTCTCATCATATCGTGACCATGCGGGCTGTGCAGCGCGCATTTCGGTTTCGCTCGTTCGGTAAGATCCGACTTGACCGCCGCCGAACGCCCAAGCTTCTCTGCCGGCCAAGCCGTCGTCGTTCTCGATTTTTTGGGTGCTTGGCGGAATGCTCACACCCATATGTCAGTTTCGTCCAACCCGTTGTATGAGGGACAGAGATGACCGGATGGACGCTGGACGGGGGAGTGTGGCGGCGGGTTGAAGGCGAGCGTCAGGCTCTTATTTGGCGCATCGGCGGCGCCTGGGCTTATCGCGTTGTCGATCTCCACGATCCCCGACCGCGGCGTGACTGCGACGGGTCCGGCCCCAATCGCGCCGAGGTAATGGCGCGGGCCGACGCGGCGCTCGCGGCGGCTCTCCTGGCGCGTCCTGCACATTGGGATGGGCATGGGTCGGATCGTCGCCGCCACGCTGACCGACCGCGGCTTCGATGATGCCTCCCAAGTTGGTCCCTTGCTCGATTATATCGTAGGACCTGTGGCCTCTCTGACCGGGGGGGGCGGTGCGTATGACCGGAGTGGCGTCTACGCGGGCGTGGCACCGCCGCGCAGCGACGCAGTGTTCAGCGAGATGGCCGACACCACACCGACTCAACGCGATCGTCACATTCAGATGATCGCGCAGACGGGCCGTATGGCATGGCAGCGGACCAGCGGCTGCAATAAGCGGGCGGGTGTGGAGAGCCAAATAGCGCGATGGAAAAGCGTCCTCAGCGAGGCGTTGCGCTTCCATTCCGATCAGACGCAGGCCACCGAGGTCGCCATCGGCGTCGCGGTCCTCAACTGCATGCTCGACCTTGGATGCCCGAACTCTGTCCGCGTCGCCTGATCACCAGGGGGCAATCTCCTGTCCTCATCATCTCCGTGCAGCAGCCCGATTCGGCGACAGAATGTGGAGTGCGGTCGGTCGAAAATGGTGGGGGCTGTGAGTTAGCCTCGAGGACGATGAGATCAAGCAGCCTTCTGGTCGCACCGATCTCCCGGAATGCTCGTTGAAGCCTCGTTGAAGTCGGCTCAAAAACAAGAGCGCCGTAAAAAAGGAAAAGCCAGCAACCCATTGAGGTTGCTGGCTTTATGATGGTGGAGCCAAGCGGGATCGAACCGCTGACCTCTACAATGCCATTGTAGCGCTCTCCCAGCTGAGCTATGGCCCCTTTGTCCCTGGGGGCCGGTCGTTTCCGTCCGGCCTTGGTGGAGCGGGATAATAGTCAGGCGGTGGAGTGATGCAAGCGGAAAATTCACCTTTTTCCGCTTTTTCCCATCGCCGCCGCCGCTCCCCGCTCCGCCGGGAAGGGCGGTATTACCGCTCCTCCTCGTCCTCGCCCTCGACGACGACCTCGTCCATGTCGTCCTCGCCAAGCTCGGACGTGTCCTCGATGAGGACATCGTCCTCGTCCTCGGTGGCGTCGTCGGCCTCCTCGATGTCCTCGACGGACATGCCGTCCTCGACATCCTCCAGCTCCGGAGTCTCGGCCTCGGCCTCGACCTCCTCCTCGTCCTCGGCGACCACCACCACCTTCTTGGTGTCGTCGACCGGGGCCGGGCGGGCCTTGCGGGACTTCAGCAGAGCCTCGGGGTCGAACTGCGCGCCACAGCTCGGGCAGACCGGCGGGTCCTTGCGCATGTCATAGTAACGAGCGCCACAGCTCGGGCAGATGCGCTTGACGCCCCATTCGGGTTTGGCCACGCCACGTCCTCCGTCACAAAAATCAGGGGGTTCTCAAGAGGCGCCCTTTGCCACGCCCCGAGGCGCTTGTCAAAAAAAAGATGAAGCGGCCGGACGTCCGCAGCGTCGCAAGGGCCGCGGGAAAGAGGTATCCCGCCCGGACAGGGGGTGTCTTTACAGTGGGTTAACCATAGTTCGCTACAACGGAGCTGCACATCGTGCAATGCCTCCATTTGGGCCTCCATTTGGTATCCTCCTTGAACTCGGGGCCGCCGTCGTGCGGCCTCTTTTCATGTGCGGGGCGGGCCACGCCCCGATCCTCTGCAAGGGCTCCTTCGCCAGGTCCTGCCGCCCGGCCCCCTCGCATCGGGGCTGGGGCTGTGATAGGAACGCGGCCACAACCGCTTCACGTTCCGATCCGAAGGACCCGTCCCATGTCGCAGGCCCCCCTGACCCATGCAAGGCCGCTGCGCTCCACCGTCACCGGCGCGATCCGGGGTGCCATCCGCGTGCCCGGCGACAAGTCGATCTCGCACCGGTCGCTGATGCTGGGCGCCATCGCCGTTGGCGAGACGGTGATCCATGGCCTGCTGGAGGGCGAGGACGTCCTGCACACCGCCGCCGCCATGCGCCTGCTGGGTGCTTGGGCGGAGCGCGAAGACGATGGGTCCGGGGCCGGCGTCTGGCGCGTGCGCGGCGTCGGGCTGGGCGCGTTGCAGGAGCCGGCGCAGGTGCTGGACATGGGCAACAGCGGCACCGCCGCCCGCCTGCTGATGGGGCTGGTCGCCGCCCATCCGATCACCTGCGTCTTCACCGGCGACGCCTCGCTGAACAAGCGGCCGATGGCCCGCGTCACCAAGCCGCTGGAGGAGATGGGCGCCCGCTTCGTCGGCCGGTCCGGCGGGCGGCTGCCGCTGACCGTGGTGGGAAGCGACCAGCTGGTCCCGATCACCTACCGCCTGCCGGTCGCCTCGGCCCAGGTGAAGTCGGCGATCATCCTGGCCGGGCTGAACACCGCCGGCGCCACCACGGTGATCGAGACCGAGCCGACGCGCGACCACACCGAACTGATGCTGCGCCATTTCGGCGCCACCGTGACGACCGAGCGGCTGGAGGACGGCGCGCTTGCCGTCACCGTCATCGGCCAGCCGGAACTGACCGGCCGGACCATCCATGTCCCGGCCGATCCCAGCAGCGCCGCCTTCCCGGCGGTCGCCGCCCTGCTGCGGCCGGGCTCGGAGTTGGTGCTGAACGATGTCGGCATGAACCCGCGCCGCACCGGCCTCTACGACACGCTGGTCGAGATGGGCGCCGACATCGCCTTCGAGAACCGCCGCGACCAGGCGGGCGAGCCGGTGGCCGACCTGCGGGTCAGGCACAGCCGCCTGAAGGGCGTGGTGGTGCCGGCCGACCGCGCCCCCAGCATGATCGACGAGTACCCGGTGCTGGCCGCCGCCGCCGCCTGCGCCGAGGGCGACACGGTGATGCTGGGCCTGAAGGAACTGCGGGTGAAGGAAAGCGACCGCCTCGCCATGGTGGCGGAAGGCCTGACCCGCTGCGGCGTGTCGGTGGAGGTCGGCGCCGACGACAGCCTGACCGTGCACGGCACCGGCAAGCCGCCGAAGGGTGGCGCCACCGTCGCCACCGCCATGGACCACCGCATCGCCATGAGCTTCCTGGTGCTGGGCATGGCGACGGAGGAGCCGGTGTCGGTCGACGACGGCGCCTTCATCGAAACCAGCTTCCCCGGTTTCGTCGGGCTGATGAACGGGCTGGGCGCCGCGATCGTGGAGGCGTGAGGCGATGACGCAGCCGCTCTCCAATCAGGACGAACCGGGCGAGACCGAGCCGGGCCAGGGCGAACCGGGCCAGGGCGAACCGGTCGTGTCGATCGTCGTCGCCATCGACGGCCCGGCCGCCAGCGGCAAGGGCACCCTGTCGCAGCGCATCGCCGACGCCTTCGGCTTCGCCCATCTCGACACCGGCGTGCTGTACCGCGCGGTCGGCGTTTCGGTCCTGCGCGCCGGCGGCGATCCGGCCGACAACGCGGCGGCGGCGCGCGCGGCCTACGAGCTGCATCCCGAGCATCCCATCCTGCAGGAGGTGGCGCTGCGCACCGACGAGGCGGCGCAGGCGGCCAGCAAGGTGGCGGCGGTGCCGGAGGTGCGGGCGGCGCTGCTCGACTTCCAGCGGCGTTTCGCCAGCCATCCCCCGGGCGGGGCGCCGGGGGCCGTGCTGGACGGGCGCGACATCGGCACGGTGGTCTGCCCCGACGCCCAGGCCAAGCTGTTCGTTACCGCTTCGGTGGAGGTCCGGGCCGAACGCCGACTCAGGGAGTTGCAGCGGCGGGGGATTCCGGCTATATCCTCCGATGTCCTGGAGGACATGAAGGCTCGTGATGCGCGTGACAGCCAGAGAGCGGTAGCCCCGCTCCGTCCGGCTGTCGACGCTTTTGTGCTTGATACTTCCGCTCTCGATGCCGATCAGGTGTTCTCGATGGCGGTCGCTCACATCGGCTCGAAGACCGGTCTGAAGCCGGCGGCGTGATGCCGCGGCTGCGGCGGTCGGGAGCGGCGCGGGCGGGTCGGACGCCCTCCACGGAAAACCATCAACCAAGTCGCCGGGCGTGGTGCCCGGCGCGGCGGTTCGGTCGAGGTCCCACCCGTTTTGCCGCGGGAGGGACCGGAACGGGGCCGCTTTCGCGCCACCTTTAGGAGTTTCAATGGCACAGTCACTGGCCCGCACGGTCGAAAAGGAAAGCTTCGCGTCTCTGTTGGAAGAGTCGCTGGGCGCGGCCGAGTCGCTCGAAGGCACGGTCGTCAAGGGACGCGTCGTCGCCGTCGAGAACGACATGGTCACCATCGACGTCGGTCTGAAGTCGGAAGGCCGCGTCGCGCTGAAGGAATTCGCCGTTGCCGGCCAGCCGCCCGAGCTGAAGGCGGGCGACACCGTCGAGGTCTACCTCGAGCGGATGGAAGACAAGAACGGCGAGGCGATGCTGAGCCGTGAGAAGGCGAAGCGCGAAGAGGCCTGGGCTCTGCTGGAGAAGTCGTTCAACGACCAGACCCGCGTCACCGGCGTCATCTTCGGCCGCGTCAAGGGCGGCTTCACGGTCGACCTGTCGGGCGCCGTGGCCTTCCTGCCCGGCAGCCAAGTCGACATCCGTCCGGTCCGCGACATCTCCCCGCTGCTGGGCACCCCGCAGCCGTTCCAGATCCTGAAGATGGACCGCTCGCGCGGCAACATCGTCGTGTCGCGCCGCGCCGTGCTCGAAGAGAGCCGCGCCGAGGCCCGTTCGGAGCTGGTCGCCAACCTCAAGGAAGGCCAGATCCTCCAGGGCGTCGTCAAGAACATCACCGACTACGGTGCGTTCGTCGACCTGGGCGGCGTCGATGGCCTGCTGCACGTCACCGACATCGCGTGGCGCCGCATCAACCATCCGTCGGAAGCCCTGCAGATCGGCCAGACCGTCACGGTCCAGGTCATCCGCTTCAACCCGGAGACCCAGCGCATCAGCCTCGGCATGAAGCAGCTGGAAGCCGATCCGTGGGAAGGCGTCGAGGCCAAGTACCCGGTCAGCGCCAAGTTCAAGGGCCGCGTCACCAACATCACCGACTACGGCGCCTTCGTGGAGCTGGAGCCGGGGATCGAGGGCCTGGTCCACGTCTCGGAAATGTCCTGGACCAAGAAGAACGTCCATCCGGGCAAGATCGTGTCGACTTCGCAGGAAGTCGAGGTCATGGTCCTGGACGTCGATCCGCAGAAGCGCCGCATCAGCCTCGGCCTGAAGCAGTGCCTGGACAACCCGTGGGAGACCTTCACCGACAAGTTCGGTCCGGGCACCGAGCTGGAAGGCGAAGTCAAGAACATCACCGAGTTCGGTCTGTTCGTCGGCCTGCCGGGCGACATCGACGGCATGGTCCACATGTCCGATCTCGACTGGAACAAGTCGGGTGAAGAGGCGATCGCCGAGTTCAAGAAGGGCGACCGCGTCAAGGTCAAGGTTCTCGACGTCGACGTCGAGAAGGAGCGCATCAGCCTCGGCATCAAGCAGCTCGCCAGCGATCCCTTCGAGTCGGCCACCGCCGGCCTGAAGAAGAACGAGGTCGTGACCTGCACCGTGACGCAGGTGACGGACGGCGGCATCGAAGTGACCGTCGGCGAGGGCTACACCGGCTTCATCCGCAAGTCGGACCTGTCCCGCGACCGTTCCGAACAGCGCCCCGACCGTTTCGCCGTCGGCGAGAAGGTCGATGCCAAGGTCACCCAGATCGACCGCGCGTCCCGCCGCATCTCGCTGTCCATCAAGGCCCGCGAGATGGAGGAAGAGAAGCAGGCGATGGCCGAGTTCGGTTCGTCCGACTCGGGCGCCTCGCTGGGCGACATCCTGGGCGCCGCTCTGAAGCGCAAGCAGCAGAACGACGAGTGATCGCCTGACGCCCTCCTCCCCCGCGGCATCGGACGGACCTCCGGTCCGCCGAGGGTGGAGGGGGCTTGCGATCTCCCGGTAGGGTTGAGAGAAAGGCCGCGTCCCGGTTGGGGCGCGGCCTTTTTCGTTGTTCCATCCGGTTGTTACCGCCGCGACTCCGGGCTGCGGGTCAGGGACGTGATGCTGTCGTCGTAACGGAACTCCGGCATGTCGCGGACGCTGGCCGCGGTCACGTCACGCAGTTGGATCGCTTCGCTGCCGGATCGGAGGTCGGCCAGGGTCAGGTCGGCCGCGATGTCCTTGCCGCCGAAGCCGAACAGGCCGCCGGAATGGATGACGATGTACTGGGCCTCGCCCCGGTCGTTGAGGATCACGTCTGTGACGGTGCCAATCCTCGCCCCGTCGGCACCGACGACGCTGCGGTTCATCAACTGGTCGACGCTGGGACCGGTCTTGCGCTCCACCGCGGCGCCGACCACCGGAGTCGGGCTGTCGACGAGGATGGTTTGGGCTGCCGACTCCGGCGGGGCCGCGATGCCGACCAGCAGCGTCAGCGCGGGCAATATGGACCACATCTTGTGCATGGGCGTCTCCATGGGCGTTTCCCCTCCCTTGAATCCACCGCTTCCCAACCATGGGCACAGGAAAAAGTTGCGGGTCCACGGTTTCCGCTCCTTATCCATGCCATCTTCCCCGACCGCCTTCCCCGGCCATCTTCCCTCGCCATCCGCGGCCGGGCCGGCGGCGACTCGGAGGCGGGAGGACCGGGTTTTTCGAGTCGTTCCTTGGAGTCCGCCAATTCCGCCCGAGTCGCCTCGCGGAGAATCGGTGGTGGGTGCAACGGGGCGTAGGCAACAAGATGTTGATTTTCTCCGCAAGGAAGCTCTGGCGGACCGGCGCGTTTTGCGCTCTAATCAGCTGTGTCGCCGCCCGATCCGGCATTGGCGGCCGTTCGAGTGCCTTGACGTGCCTCGCAGCCGTGCCGCGGCCCTGCCGTCCCTGTCCGAAAAAAATGCTTGGCGGGCGGGAACAGGATCCCCGGCGACGGGTTGAACACCAAAGACTCAAGAGTTTGAGGGGTTCGGTGATGTCAACCACAATATCTAGCAGAGTGGGGCTTGCTTGCCCCGGCCGCGCTGGCTAGGATGCAGCCCACGTGACCCGGCCGTCCAAACGGCGGCCCCGGTCCCGGCAAGGATAGCGGCGACGGCGTGCAGTCGGGCTTCGGGCCCCTGCCGTACGGCGCCGTGCCCGTTGCCGGTACCCGCTTTTCGGGACGGGTCGCCCCTATTTCCATTCGAGTCCGCCACGGCGGGCTCCAGCAAGGGACAGTGTCATCATGCGGATCGAGCGTCGTTTCACGCACGAAGGTCAGGACGCCTACGCCAGCCTCGGTTTCCGTCAGGCGACGAGCGAGATCCGCAACCCGGATGGCACCATCGTCTTCCAGCAGACCGGCATCGAGGTGCCGGACAACTTCTCGCAGGTCGCCAGCGACATCCTGGCCCAGAAGTATTTCCGCAAGGCCGGCGTCCCCGCCGCGCTCCGCGCCGTGGAGGAGAACACCGTTCCGTCCTGGCTGTGGCGCAAGGAGGCCGACACCGAGAAGCTGGCCGCCCTGCCCAAGGAGAAGCGTTTCGTCGGCGAGAGCTCGGCCCGCCAGGTCTTCGACCGTCTGGCCGGCACCTGGACCTATTGGGGCTGGAAGGGCGGCTATTTCGACGGCGAGGCCGACGCCCGCGCCTTCTTCGACGAGATGCGCTTCATGCTGGCCGCCCAGATGGCGGCCCCGAACAGCCCGCAATGGTTCAACACCGGCCTGCACTGGGCCTACGGCATCGACGGCCCGAGCCAGGGCCATTTCTACGTCGATTTCAAGACCGGCCTGCTGACCTCGTCGGCCTCGGCCTATGAGCATCCGCAGCCGCACGCCTGCTTCATCCAGTCGGTCGCCGACGACCTCGTGAACGAGGGCGGCATCATGGACCTGTGGGTGCGCGAGGCGCGCCTGTTCAAGTACGGCTCGGGCACCGGTTCCAACTTCTCCAAGCTCCGCGGCGAGGGTGAGAAGCTGGCCGGCGGCGGCAAGTCGTCGGGCCTGATGAGCTTCCTGAAGATCGGCGACCGCGCGGCCGGCGCCATCAAGTCGGGCGGCACCACCCGTCGTGCGGCCAAGATGGTCACGGTGGACATGGACCATCCGGACATCGAAGGCTACATCGACTGGAAGGTGAACGAGGAGCAGAAGGTCGCCGCACTGGTGACCGGCTCCCGCATCTGCCAGAAGCACCTGGTCGAGGTGATGGCCGCCGCCCAGAAGGGCCTCGATCCGAAGGAGAACAAGGAGCTCAAGAAGGCGATCCTCGCCGCCCGCAAGGATCAGGTGTCGGAGAACTACATCCAGCGCGTGATCCAGTTCGCCGGCCAGGGCTTCACCTCGATCGAGTTCAAGACCTACAACACCGACTGGGATTCGGAAGCCTACCTGACGGTTTCCGGCCAGAACTCCAACAACTCGGTGCGCGTCTCCAACGAGTTCGTGCAGGCGGTGCTGGACGATGCCGACTGGAACCTGATCGGCCGCACCAGCGGCAAGGTGATGAAGACCATCCGCGCCCGCGACCTGTGGGACAAGGTCGGCTACGCCGCCTGGGCCTGCGCCGATCCGGGCGTGCAGTTCGACAGCACCATCAACGAGTGGCACACCTGCCCGGCCTCGGGGCGCATCAACGCCTCGAACCCGTGCTCGGAATACATGTTCCTCGACGACACCGCCTGCAATCTGGCGTCGCTGAACCTGATGTCCTTCCGGCTGAAGGACGGTTCCTTCGACGTCGAGGCGTTCGAGCACGCCTGCCGCCTGTGGACCGTCGTGCTGGAAATCTCCGTGCTGATGGCGCAGTTCCCGTCCAAGGAAATCGCCCAGCTCTCCTACGAGTTCCGCACGCTTGGCCTGGGCTTCGCCAATCTCGGCGGCCTGCTGATGGCCACGGGCCTCTCCTACGACAGCGACGAAGGCCGCGCCTATTGCGCCGGCATCTCCGCGGTGATGACCGGCGTCGCCTATGCCACCTCGGCCGAGATGGCGCAGGAGCTGGGCACCTTCCCGGGCTTCGAGGCCAACCGCGACCACATGCTGCGGGTCATCCGCAACCACCGCCGCGCCGCCAACGGCGAGATGAACGGCTATGAGGGGCTGGCGGTCGAGCCGGTGCCCTTCGTCGCCGACCTCTGCCCGGACCAGGATCTGGCGCTCGCCGCCGTCCGCGTGTGGGACGAGGCGCTGGAACTGGGCGAGGCTCACGGCTTCCGCAACGCCCAGGCCACCGTGGTCGCCCCGACCGGCACCATCGGCCTGGTCATGGACTGCGACACCACCGGCATCGAGCCCGACTTCGCGCTGGTGAAGTTCAAGAAGCTGGCCGGCGGCGGCTATTTCAAGATCGTCAACCGGCTGGTGCCGGAGGCGCTGAAGACGCTCGGCTACACGCCCTCGCAGATCGAGCAGATCGCGCTCTACGCCGTCGGCCACGGCACGCTGAAGAACGCGCCGGGCATCAACCACGAGTCGCTGAAGGCCAAGGGCTTCACCGACGCACTGCTGGAGCGGTTGGAAGGCAACCTCGGCACCGCCTTCGACATCAAGTTCGTCTTCAACCGCTGGACCATCGGCGCCGATTTCTGCACCCAGACGCTGGGCATCCCGGCCGAGACGCTGGACGCTCCGGGCTTCGACCTGCTGAGCCACATCGGCTTCACCAAGTCGCAGATCGAGCTGGCCAACACCTTCTGCTGCGGCGCCATGACGCTGGAGGGCGCGCCCTTCCTGAAGGACGAGCATCTGCCGGTGTTCGACTGCGCCAACCCCTGCGGCCGCATCGGCAAGCGCTTCCTGTCCTGGGAATCGCACATCACGATGATGGCGGCGGCGCAGCCCTTCATCTCCGGCGCCATCTCCAAGACCATCAACATGCCGAACTCGGCGACGGTGGAGGAGTGCAAGGACGCCTACCTGATGTCCTGGCGCCTGGGGCTGAAGGCGAATGCGCTGTACCGCGACGGCTCCAAGCTGAGCCAGCCGCTGCAGGCCGCCCTGCTCGACGACGAGGAGGACGGCGAGGCGGTCGAGGCGATGATCGAGGCGCCGGCCGCCGTCCGCGCCCAGATGGTCACCGAGCGCATCGTCGAGAAGGTGATCGAGCGGGTGGTGGAGCGCAAGAGCTCCGCCCGCGAGCGCCTGCCGCACCGTCGCAAGGGCTACACCCAGAAGGCCAATGTCGGCGGCCACAAGGTCTATCTGCGCACCGGCGAGTATGAGGACGGCCGGCTGGGCGAGATCTTCATCGACATGCACAAGGAAGGCGCCGCCTTCCGCTCGCTGATGAACAATTTCGCCATCGCGGTGTCGATCGGCCTGCAGTACGGCGTGCCGCTCGAGGAGTTCGTGGAGGCCTTCACCTTCACCCGCTTCGAGCCGTCGGGCATGGTGACCGGCAACGACACCATCAAGATGGCGACCTCGGTCATCGACTACCTCTTCCGCGAGATCGCCATTTCCTACCTGAACCGCACCGATCTGGCGCACGCCACGCCGGAGGATCTGGTGCCCTTCACCGTCGGCAACGGCGACAAGCAGGGCGACCTGCCGGACACCCAGGTGCAGCCGTCCGACATCGTCCGCCGCATCGCCTCGACCGGCTATGTCCGCAACAACCTGCGCGTCCTGCATGGTGGCCAGACCCAGCGTGCCAGCGCCGCCGCAGCCTTCGCCGCCACCGGCACAGACACCGCGGCGGTGAGCGCCACCGCGTCCGCCGGGATGCAGGCGTCCGCCCAGGCCGCGATGGCGGCCAGCCCGACGGTCGCCGCGGCCACCGCCCAGGGCCATGTCGCGTCCGGCGCTGCCACCGGCACCGCCTATGGCGGCAGCACCAGCGATCAGCGCTTCGACCGCATCCGCGAGGCCCGCGCCCGCGGCTATGAGGGCGATCCCTGCGGCGAGTGCGGCAACATGACCCTGGTGCGCAACGGCACCTGCCTGAAGTGTGACAGCTGCGGGTCGACCACCGGCTGCAGCTGAGGTCCCGACCGGCGTGCCATCCGGCCGCCGCAAGGAGATCGAAGACGAGAGGGGAGGGAGCGGGAGACCGCTCCCTCCCTTTTCCTTATGTTTGTCTTGCCGGTCCGGCCGCGGTTCGGAAGCCGTCTTATGCGGTTGCAATAACGTCGTCGCCGCCATGACGAGCCTTGACCGCGCCGCGTGTATCCGTGTTAGCTGATTCCCCTGGGACGCCGCCGCGGCGCTTCCCGAAGGATGTCCGGTGTGGGGAGATCAGGGTTCATGGAATCGGCCGAGGCCGCGCTGGACGACCGTCTTCCCTCCGACCGCCTGCTGCGGGTGACCGCCGCGCAATGGAGCGCGGCACTGGTCTGGGTCTCGGCCGACGGGATGATCGTCGGCGCCAATCCCGGATTTTCCCGGCTGGCCGGCCGCCCGCTCGACACGCTGATCGGGCGCTCCCTGCCGGCGCTGCTCGATCTGGGCGGATGCGACTGGCAGGCGGTGTGGGACGGGATGCGGGGAGATTGTGCGCCACCCGGCAACGGCGCGCTGTGCGTCCCGCGCTGCGACCCCGTTCCGGTCGACCTGCACTGGCAATTGCTGACCGACGGTGACGAGACGCTGCTGCTGTGCGAGATGCGCGGCTTCGACGAGCGCGAGCGGGCCGAGGCGGTCGCCCGTCTGCAGCAGAATGTGCTGGAACTGGTGGCCGGCGGCCGGTCGCTGCGGCTGGTGCTGGACTTCCTGTGCCGGCAGGTGGAAGCCTGCGCGCCGGAGGTGACCTGTTCGGTGATGCTGCGCGACGACGATGGTCGTATGCGCGTGGCCGCGGCGCCGTCGCTGCCCTCCGCCTACGCCGACGCCATCGATGGGCTGCCCATCGAGCCGAACGTCGGCTGCTGTGGCAGTGCGATGAGCGCGGGCGAGGCGGTGATGTCCACCGACATCGCCAGCGATCCGCGCTGGGCCAAGCGCCGGCAACTCGCGCTGGCGCAGGGGCTGGCAGCCTGCTGGTCCAACCCGATCAAGGGCCGCGACGCCCGCGTGCTGGGCAGCTTCGCCTTCTATTACCGCGAGTCGCGCGCCGCTGTCGCCCCGTTCCACCGGCGGCTTGTCGATGCCTGCGTCCATCTCTGCGTGCTCGCCATCGAGCATGACCGGGCGCGGGCGGAGATCAACCGGCTCGCATATTTCGACATGCTGACCGGGCTGCCCAACCGCCAGCTTCTGGCCGACCGCGCCACCGCGGCGCTGGCGCTGGCCGGGCGCACGCGCCAGCCGGTGACGCTGATGTTCCTGGACATCGACCGCTTCAAGACCGTCAACGACTCGCTGGGCCATGCGGTTGGCGACGAGCTGCTGCTGGAGGTGGCCGGCCGCCTGCGGAGCGTGTTCATCGAGGGCGACACGCTGGCCCGGCTGGGCGGCGACGAGTTCGTGGCCCTGCTGCCGGGCTGCGATGCCGCGCATGCCGCGTTGCTGGCCGAGCGGGTGCTGGCGACGCTGGCGGTGCCGCTGACCGTGGCCGAGCTGACGCTGACGCCGACCGCGAGCATCGGCATCGCCGTGCATCCCGACGACGGGATGGATTTCGACACGCTGCTGCGGCAGGCCGATGCGGCGATGTACCGGGCCAAGCAGGCCGGCCGCAACCGCTGCCACTTCTTCCGCCGCGACATGAACGAGCAGGCGGTGCGCCGGCTGGAGATGGAGGCGGCGCTGCGCGAGGCGCTGGACCGCCAGGAGGCCGGGATCACGGACGGCATCTCGCCGTTCGAGCTGCATTACCAGCCGCAGGTCCGGCTGAAGCCGCACCGCCTGCACCGGGTGGAGGCGCTGATCCGCTGGACCCACCCGCGTTGGGGTGCGGTGTCGCCGATGGAGTTCGTGCCGCTGGCCGAGGAGTGCGGCCTGATCGACCGGCTCGATTCGTGGGTGCTGGAGAGCGCGGTGGCGCAGCTTGGCCGCTGGCGGGCCGCCGGCCTGCCGGTGCCGGGGCTGGCGGTCAACATCTCGGCCGTCCGCTTCGCCCGCGGCGACCTGCCCGACCAGGTTGCCGGCATCCTGGCCGCCAACGGCATCCCCGCCCAAGACCTGACGCTGGAGATCACCGAGCGGCTGATGATGACCGAGGAGATCGGCGTCCATGACGCGCTCGATGCCCTGCATGCGCAGGGGGTGACGCTGTCGATCGACGATTTCGGCACCGGCTATTCCAGCCTCAGCTATCTCAAGCGCTTTCCCGTCGGTGAGCTGAAGATCGACCGCAGCTTCGTCAAGGAACTGGACATCGACGCCGCCAACCGGCCGCTGGTCCGCGCCATCATCCAGATCGGCGAGGCGCTGGGGTTGACGGTGGTGGCGGAAGGGGTGGAGCGCGAGGCCCAGCAGCGCATGCTGGAGGCGGAGGGCTGTGCCATCGGCCAGGGATACTTGTTCGCCCGGCCGATGCCGGCGGCGGCGCTGGCCGACTGGCTGGCCGGCGCGGGCAGCCAGTGGGTGGAGTGTCCGGACGAGGCCCTGGCCGGTATCTGAAACATCCGCCGGGGTACTTCGGCCGTATGTCGCCATCCGGCCCGGTGCTTATGCGGTTTGCCCGGGCAATGCGAAACCGGCCAATCCGATATAGCCGCAATGCTCCTTTGCCGGCCAAGCGCAGGTCATCCCGATCTAGACCACGCGACCGTCTTGTATCCCAACGTTCGGGGCGATAGAAGGTCCATTCAGCGGCATGTGCGGTCAAGCAAACTGACCACGGCGTTTCGCTGAGCGGAAAACACCCGCCCGGCGGACGGTCGATGGAGCACAAGGGGAGCACCCGCATGCCGGACGACCATGGGGCGAGAGGAAATCCGCGATGGCGAGCCAGGGTGAATCCAAGTGGGTCTACAGCTTCGGGGCCGGTGCCACCGAAGGACGGGCCGATATGAAGAACCTGCTGGGCGGCAAGGGCGCCAATCTGGCCGAGATGGCCAATCTTGGTCTGCCCGTTCCGCCGGGCTTCACGATCACCACCGAGCTGTGCACCTATTTCTACGCCAACGGCCGCTCCTATCCGCCGGAGCTGACCACGCAGGTCGAGGCCGCGGTCGAGCGGCTGGAAACGGCGATGGACGCCCTGTTCGGCGACCCGGTCAACCCGCTGCTGGTGTCGGTGCGCTCCGGCGCGCGGGCGTCGATGCCGGGCATGATGGACACCGTCCTGAACCTCGGCCTGAACGACGCGACCGCCGCCGGCCTCGCCAAGCGGTCGGGCGACGCCCGCTTCGCCTATGACAGCTACCGCCGCTTCATCCAGATGTATTCGAACGTCGTCCTCGACGTCGAGCATCACCATTTCGAGGACATCCTCGACAACCACAAGCGCGACAAGTCCTACAGCCTCGACACCGACCTGTCGGCCGAGGATTGGCAGGCGGTGATCGAGGATTACAAGAAGGCGGTCGAGCGCGAGCTTGGCCGGCCCTTCCCGCAGGATGTGCAGGAGCAGCTGTGGGGCGCCATCGGCGCCGTCTTCGATTCGTGGATGAACGCCCGCGCCATCACCTACCGCAAGCTGCATGACATCCCGGCCGCCTGGGGCACCGCGGTCAACGTGCAGTGCATGGTCTTCGGCAACATGGGCAACGACTGCGCCACCGGCGTCGCCTTCACCCGCAACCCGTCGACCGGCGAGAACGCCTTCTACGGCGAGTATCTGGTGAATGCCCAGGGCGAGGACGTGGTCGCCGGCATCCGCACGCCGCAGCACCTGACCATCGCCGGCAAGATCGCCAACAAGTCCGACCTCCCCGCCATGGAGGAGGTGATGCCGGAGGTGTTCAACCAGCTGAACGAGGTCCGCCTCAGGCTGGAGGGCCACTACCGCGACATGCAGGACATCGAGTTCACGGTCCAGCAGAACAAGCTGTTCATGCTGCAGACCCGCAACGGCAAGCGCACCGCGCCGGCCGCGCTGAAGATCGCGGTCGATCTGGCGAATGAGGGCGTCATCGACCAGAACGAGGCGGTGCGCCGCATCGATCCGGCCTCGCTCGACCAGCTGCTCCACCCGACGCTCGACCCCAAGGCCGATCGCAAGATCATCGCCAAGGGCCTGCCGGCCTCCCCCGGCGCCGCGTCGGGCAAGGTGGTGTTCACCGCCGACGAGGCCGAGCTGATGGCCGGCAAGGGCGAGGCGGTGATCCTCTGCCGCATCGAGACCTCGCCCGAGGACATCCACGGCATGCACGCCGCCCGCGGCATCCTGACCAGCCGCGGCGGCATGACCAGCCACGCCGCCGTGGTGGCGCGCGGCATGGGCCGTGCCTGCGTGTCGGGCGCCGGTGACCTGCGCATCGACTACAAGACCAGGCAGATGTCGGTCCGCGGCGTCGCGGTGAAGGAAGGCGACATCCTGACCATCGACGGCTCGACCGGCGAGGTGATGCTGGGCGAGGTGCCGACGATCCAGCCGGAGCTGTCGGGCGACTTCGCCACCCTGATGGGCTGGGCCGACAAGATCCGCCGGATGAAGGTCCGCGCCAACGCCGAGACCCCGCTGGACGCCCGCACCGCGCGCAAGTTCGGCGCCGAGGGCATCGGCCTGTCGCGCACCGAGCACATGTTCTTCGACCCGGAGCGCATCCTGGCCGTCCGCGAGATGATCCTGGCGGAGGACGAGGCCGGTCGCCGCAAGGCGCTCGCCAAGCTGGAGCCCTTCCAGAAGAAGGACTTCGTCGAGCTGTTCACGATCATGGCCGGCCTGCCGGTGACGATCCGCCTGCTCGACCCGCCGCTGCACGAGTTCCTGCCCAACACCGACGAGGACATGGCGGAGGTCGCGGCGGCGACCGGCACCGACCCGCTGCGGGTGCGCCACCGCACCATCCAGCTGCATGAAGCGAACCCGATGCTGGGCCATCGCGGCTGCCGCCTGGGCATCTCGTACCCCGAGATCTACGAGATGCAGGCCCGCGCCATCTTCGCCGCCGCCGCCGAGGTCGCCAAGACCACCGGCGAGGCCGTCATTCCCGAAGTGATGATCCCGCTGATCATCACCAAGAAGGAGTTCGACATCCTCAAGGCGGTGATCGACCGGGCGGCCGAGCAGGTGAAGGCGGAGACCGGCGTGACGGTGGAGTATCTGACCGGCACGATGATCGAGATCCCGCGCGCGGCCCTGAAGGCCGGCGAGATCGCCGAGTCTGCCGAGTTCTTCAGCTACGGCACCAACGACCTTACCCAGACGACGCTCGGCCTGTCGCGCGACGACGCCGGCAGCTTCCTGCCGGAGTACCAGCGCCAGGGCATCCTGGAGCAGGATCCGTTCCAGACGCTGGACGTCAGCGGCGTCGGCGAACTGGTGGAGATCGCCACCGAGCGCGGCCGCAAGGTCCGCCCGGACATCAAGCTCGGCATCTGCGGCGAGCATGGCGGCGACCCGGCCTCGATCTCCTTCTGCGAGAAGATCGGGCTGACCTATGTGTCGTGCTCGCCCTACCGCGTGCCGATCGCCCGCCTCGCCGCCGCCCAGGCCGCGCTGCACAGCGACACGGTCAAGCGCGACTGAGCCGCTTCGGGTAGCTGAAACGACGTCGGCCCTCTTCCCGCAAGGGACGGGGGCCGTTTCGTTTTGGGGGCGGAGTTGGGCGGGTGGAACATCGTGGAACAGGATTCGGCGGGCTGTTCACTGTTCCATCCGGAGCGCCCGCCCCGGCCTGCGGCGGTCGGATGGAACGTTTGAAACGGTTTGGAACGGTTTTCCGGCGGCTGTTCACTGTTCCATCCGGCGGGGCCGGTGCGCGGGAGGATGGGCGCAAGGGGGCGTGGCGCCATTGGCACGGCATGCAGGACACTCCTTGGGCGATTGAGGCTTATAGTCCTATCATGGATGGCGGTCGGCGATAAGGGAGGCGTGGAAAAGGCGTGGCCGATGTGTGGGCTACCGCGGCGACGGGGCCGGGCGTTCGTCGGGGGTTCCCCAGCTGTCAAGCCAGTCGGCAACGTCACGCAGGGGGATGGTTTGACCGGCCGCTACTTGGGATCGCGCTTCGGCAACGGCGCGTGTCAGCGCATCGTGATCGGTCAGTTCGAATGCGGTCGCAGGCTCGGCCATGGGGCACCTAGTTAGTTGAAGTATAGTTTATGAAAATACCTTATATTCCTCTGAATCTAAGTTGGTGTGGAGCAATTTTTTGCTGACTCATCTCAAGTATTGCATGGCGAGCATCTTTAGCGTTTCTCCAACATTCAGTGACAGGCAGCGGATAAGTGGCTTTTTCTTTTTCTTTGATGTGCTGAAATGTTTGATCACTCAAAGCTTCTTCGATGAAAGAACGCAATGTTGGCCCTATGCCAAGGCGCCACAGCATGATGCGCCTTATTGATCGCAAGAGGTTGCCCTCAAGTGAAGGGGTAAGACGAAGATTGATGTCGAGAGCACCATTTCTAATCCGCTCCAGATAATCATCACCACAGATCAGCTTTCTGGAATGCAAATCATATGCGGCTGCATCCCAGTCAAAAAAGGTGCAACGAATCACATCGTCCAAAGTTTTTACTGATATACCGGCATATCGCGCTGCCCATGTGGTTTCCAAAGCCCAAAAATCGATTTGCCAAGGCCCTCCACGAAAACCATAACCACCAAACCGATTAGGTATGGCGTTTAGAGAACTAGCCAATTGTGCGACTGCTTCTGCGGGTGCATCGATAACTAGATCAACATCGGACCTAAAGCCTGCGCGGCCTCTATGCGCGAAATCTCGGACGAGTCCTCCCATCACTGCAACTCGATCAAATTCCATGAAGTATTTGTCGAGATATTCATGCAAAACCTTCATTTCAGGGAGATGGTTCTTCCAAAAATAGCGATCTAATCGCTGTTTGAGCGAAGAAAGATTAGGGGCAACGGACATGCGGCACCGTACTGATATCCTGCCAGAGCTTCGTAGCATATGTGTCAGTCATTCCTGACACCATGTCAGTGAGAAGGCGTAGTTCACGATAGCGTAGATTACCTGCTATTCCACTTAAAGACTTAGCTTCTTCGGCTTCTTCTAGATAGTTCGGGCTAATCAAAGAGAAGATGTACCGCGAACGGGCAGAGTTGCGTATCGATTTTAAATCATCTGCTTCTCGCTCAGAGATAGCTTCCCACAGTGATGACATAATCCCATCGATTGCTACGGCGCCTACAGCTTCCGTGCGGAGCACTGACGGATGTCGCAGGCCATATTGCTTGGCTATATCTTTTAATGCATCGCATACAGGGTTGTTATCCATCAGAGGAGACTCGTGACTAAGATTCATAATCTGGTCTACGTTCTCCACGAATGCATCGCTCGCATCATTGATAAGCGATTCAATCACGTATGCTCGCAGAAATTGTATTTTGATGTCGTGACGGATTTCAATACATCTGTTGCTGTCATTTACCTCCTTAAACTTTTCGTCGATTTTCTTTATAACGTCTCTATTTGCGATTTTCCTATTATGCTGGAGCGAAATAATTACGTCGTCTGGTGAGAGAAGCCCCTTCTTTAGAAGATCGTCAACGTCAAGTACGGAGTATGCGATGTCATCGCATGCCTCCATTATCCATGTGAGTGGATGGCGCTGCTTTTCGTCAAGGCCAGTCTCTTTACGAATCCATCCAACGATCTCTTTCTCTGACTCGAAATACCCATATTTTTTTATATGAGACTTTTCCTTGTCTACTCCTGTAACATGAACAGGGTACTTCAAAGTAGCTGCAAGTGTTGCAGCCGTCAGATCTAGCCCCAAACGCGCGTGATGCGTTTGGAGCTTTGCCAGAAGACGAAGGCTCTGTGGATTGCCGTCGAATTTAGTAAATTCCGGCCATATGCTCTCCGGAATTTGAGTAGGCAAATTTTTGCTTTTGTCGTAGGATTTAGTAAATATCCAACCTTTTCTTGCTTTAAACCAGTTGCCTATTGCGGTTTCGCCCTGATGCCCAAAAGGCGGGTTGCCAAGGTCATGAGCGAGTCCAATAGCTGAAAGCATCGGTTGAATTGTATCGCTTAGGCTTGCTCCACTGAATGCTTCATCTGCTCGCCGATAAGCACGCGTTCCAATTGACCGCGCCAGATTCGCAACCTCATGGGAATGCGTTAGGCGAGTGCGAACTCCGTCGTTCTCATCCATCGGCCAAACTTGTGTTTTGTCCGCTAGACGGCGTACTGGCGTAGAAAACAGAAGCCTATCATAATCTTGTTGAAATAAAGAGCGAACGCCATTCGGGTCATGGTCGTTTGTAGGAGCTTCGCTGCCTGAACTTTTTGCCCTCGGGCGTCGAGTTTCGCTCCAAAAATTCACCGCCATAATGCGTTCCTTTGTTAAAGAGTGGTTCAAATTCTGCGCTTGAGGCCGAAACGAACTTTACATGATCGCCAATCTTTATCGCGAATCGAGTCGCACCAAACGAGGTTCTTCAAGGAAACAGCGATATCTCACTCTAACTCAGTAAGTATTTCTATTTTTATCGATACCATTTACGGAAATTTCTGGCTATCACGATGATCTTCCTTCGAGAAAACAAACGAAATGAGGCACTAGTTTCTAGTGCATATTCTATTGCTGACTGCCTGGAACCACAATCCCTGATTCCCAGGTTGATGTAAGCAATTGGTTCATATCTGACAAGCTCCGTCACCCCCCTCTCCACTTACTCCTCGCCTTCGTGGATGGTCGGGCGCGCTGCCGCGCGCCGCCAAGGGGCATGCTGCCCCTTCGCGATCCCCTGGCAAAGGCTGGCGCCTTTGCTGCCCCCTCACCCTGACCCTCTCCCCAGGGGGGAGAGGGAAAGTTTGCGGAGGGGCGGAGGCGGGGGCGGGCCGTTACCGCCCCCGCGGCTTCGCCCTGGCGGTCGGTTCGGCCTCCAGCGGGTTGTCGGGCCAGTAGTGTTTCGGGTACTGGCCCTTCAAATCCGCCTTCACCGCCTTGTAGGCATTCGCCCAGAAGCTCGCCAGATCGCGCGTCACCTGCACCGGGCGGCGGGCGGGGGACAGCAGGTGCAGCAGCAGCGGAACCCGGCCGCCGGCAATCCGCGGAGTCTCGGCCAAGCCGAACATCTCCTGCAACCGAACCGCCAGCACCGGCTCCTCGCCATCATAGTCGATGGGGATGCGCGAGCCGCTCGGCACCTCGACATGGGTCGGGGCCTCGGCGTCCAGCCGGGTCCGCAACTCCCAGGGCAGCAACGCGCGCAAAGCGCTCGACAGGTCGATGCGCTCCAGATGGGCGCGGCGCGACACGCCGTCGAGGAAGGGGGCCAGCCACTCCTCCAGACCGCCCATCAGGGCCGTGTCGGACAGGTCGGGCCAGTCGTGGGCGTCGCCCTCCCGCGCGCGCAGGAACATCACGCGGGTGCGCCATTTGCGCAGCTCGTCGGTCCAGGGCAGGCAGGTCGGACCCAGGGCGCGGATGCCCTCGATCAGCGCGGCGGTCATCGCGTCGGCCGGCGGCTTGGCCAGCTTCTCGTCCTTCAGGATCAGCGCGAACAGCATCCGCCGCCGCCGCGCCAGGACCGCCTGCTCGCGCGCGTCCCAGGCGACGACGGTTTCCGTGCGGATGTCGGCGGCGAAGCTCTCCTCCAGGTCGGCCAGCGTCACCGGGGCGGCCAGGAAGATGCGCGACTCGCGGGCGGCGCCGTCGAGGTCGGCGATGGCGAGCCACTCCTCGGCCGACAGCGGCTCGGCATCCTGGAAATAGGCGCCGCGCCCGCCCGACAGCCGATACTGCGCCGCCACCCCGCCGGGCTGGCCGCCGGGCCGCCGCTGGCCGATGCGGTCGGGATAGGCCAGCGCCAGCAGGATGCCGACGGCGTTCGAGTCCATCGCGTCGTCATCGCGGACGCCGAGCTGGCGCCGCCACTGCCGCGCCTGCTTCACCGCCTGCTGCGCCCCGCCGCGGTCGACGGCAAGGCCGCGCGCCGCGCCCTGGCCGCCGCGCTCCTCGCCGCGCAGCAGATCGACGCGCAGCCGCAAATCGGCATCGCGGAAACCGGGCTGGGCACGCACGATGTCGCGCTCGCCCAGCAAGGCGGCGACCAGACAGGCGAGCGCGCCCTGGCCCATCGCCTTGCCGGCCAGCATCATATGCGCCAGCCGCGGATGCACGCCGAAGCCGGCCATGCGGCGGCCATGCACGGTGATGGCTCCCGATCGGTCGTCCTTATGATCGACCTTGCGGTCGAGCGCCCCCAGCCCGGTCAGCAGCTCGCGCGCCTGGGCCAGCGCCGCAGGCGGCGGCGGGTCGAGCCAGGCCAGCGCCGCCGGGTCGGACACCCCCCACATCGCCAGCTCCAGCGCCAGCGGGGCGAGGTCGGCGTCCTGGATCTCCGGGGTGGTGAAGGGGGCGAGCGCCTTGTGCGTCGCCTCCGGCCACAGCCGGTAACAGACGCCCGGCTCCAGGCGGCCGGCACGGCCGCGGCGCTGCTCGGCCGAGGCCTGGCTGACCTTCACCGTCGCCAGCCGGGTCATGCCGCCGCGCGGGTCGAAGCGCGGTACCCGCATCAGGCCGCTGTCCACCACGATGCGGATGCCCTCGATGGTCAGGCTGGTCTCGGCGATCGAGGTCGCCAGCACGATCTTGCGCAGGCCGGGCGGAGTCGGGCCGATGGCGCGGTCCTGCGCGTCGGCCGACAGGTCGCCATAGAGCGGCGCGATGGTGACGGTGGGTCCGAGGTCGGACTGTTCGAGAAGAGACTGGACGCGGCGGATCTCGCCGACGCCGGGCAGGAAGACCAGGGCGTTGCCCGGCTCCTCGCGCAGGGCGCGGCGGACGGCGGCGGCCACCGCATCCTCGATGCGGGCGCCGCCCGGCCGGCCGGTCGGGGGCGGGGCGTCGAGATGGCGGGTCTCGACCGGATGGGCGCGGCCCTCGCTCGTCACCATCGCGGCGGGGCCGTCGGCGTCGGCGAGAAGGGCGGCGACCGGGGCGGCGTCCAGCGTCGCCGACATCACCACCAGCCGCAAATCGTCGCGCAGCGCCCCGCGCGCCTCCTGCACCAGGGCAAGGGCAAGGTCGCTGTCGATGCCGCGCTCGTGGAACTCGTCGAACAGCACCGCGCCGACGGCGGGAAGCTCGGCATCCTCCTGGAGCTGGCGCAGGAACAGGCCGTCGGTCACCACCTCGATCCGCGTCCGCGGGCCGACCTTGGTGTCGAGCCGCACGCGGTAGCCCACCGTCTCGCCGACGCTCTCGCCCAGCATCGCCGCCATCCGGCGGGCGGCGGCGCGGGCGGCGAGGCGCCGCGGCTCCAGCACCAGGATCTTGCGGCCCTTCAGCCAGTCGGCACCCAGCAGGGCCAGCGGCACCCGCGTCGTCTTGCCGGCGCCGGGCGGAGCCTGGAGTACGGCGGTGCCGCGCGCGGCCAGCGCCTCCAGGAGGGCGGGCAGGACGGGATCGATCGGCAGGAGCGGCAGGGGCGGCAGGGCGGGGAGGGCGGGCTTGCTCATGAGGGGGAGTCTGCTGCCGCGAACCGGAGCGAAAGGCAATGATTTTCCAGGGCGGCGACGGTGGGCGCGCGCCAAAAGGTCGCACCCTCCGGCCCTGCCGCGGTGAGGCGCGACCCATGTCCGCAAAAGCGCTATGGTTTTAGCGTCGTCGGGCTTATTCGCTTATCGCAGGGATCCATGACCGATATCCACGACGCCGCCCTGTTCCTCGC
Organism: Azospirillum thiophilum; assembly: GCF_001305595.1. Taxonomy (NCBI): domain Bacteria; kingdom Pseudomonadati; phylum Pseudomonadota; class Alphaproteobacteria; order Rhodospirillales; family Azospirillaceae; genus Azospirillum; species Azospirillum thiophilum. Next base: position 506,776 of record NZ_CP012401.1, on the reverse strand, counting down.
CCACGCCTGCGCGCTGGAAGAGGACGCCGCCAACCGCTTCTCCGACCTGTCGGAGGGGATGAAGACCTATGGCAACCAGGAGGTCGCGGCCTTCTTCGCCCAGATGGCGAAATTCTCGCGCATGCATCTGGCCGAGGCGCGGGAACGGTCGGGCTTCCGCAAGATCCCCGATCTGGCGCCGGAAGACTTCCAGTGGCCGGACGGGGAAAGCCCGGAATCGACCTCGATGGAAGGCTCGCACTATCTGATGACGGTGGAATATGCGCTGGAGCTGGCGTTGGACAGCGAGCGCCGCGGCCAGGCCTTCTATGCCGAGGTGGCGAAGACCACCACCGATTCCGAAGTGCGCATGATGGCCGAGGAGTTCGCCGCCGAAGAGGCCGAGCACGTCGCCCAGCTGGAGGTGTGGGCCAAGCGCTACCCGGCGCTGCAGGCGTAGGGGGGCAGGCGTAGAGGTTGGGTGAGGAAGGGGGCGCTGGCTGCCCCCTTCCCTGATCACTTCGACAGGGCGGACCAGTCGATTTCGTACACCTTGTCGACCGGCTTGTAGGTCTTGAAGGCGGCGATCACGTCGTCGACGCTGACGCCGCTCGGGACGTTCTGCACCTCGTAAACGACCGAACTGCCGCTGGTCGGGCCGACGTCGGCGCTGCGGTGGGCCTGCGAAACCAGCCCTTCGCCAGCCTTCTTGATCATGATGGAAGCCATGCATCCGTCTCCTGTTGCAACTCGCCCGACCGGGAAACCATAAACAAAAAGTGGTTTCACCGGAAGGCGGAATGAACGGGTTTGGGTGCGATGCAGCATCAGGGGAGCGACGCGGCTTCCGTGACCGGGGGAGCGGCCTGGGCGGCGGCTTGGATCGCCATCGGGGCGCGGCCGGGCATGCGCTCGGGCTGGGCTCCGACGACGGCCCCGGCGATGCCGCCGGTCAGCCAGGCGGAGAAGGCGGTCCGCCCGTCGACCCGCAAGGGGGCGTCGGCGCAGGCCTGCGGTGGTTGCCCGGCGCTCCCGTCATCCTCCTCCGCATACTCCCGCTCCTGCTGCGGAGCACCGCCGCCCAGCACCGCGCGGCTCCACAGCGGCAGGTTGGCAGTGGCGGCGATGGACAGGCCGCCGTTGGTTTCGGCGGCCGAGGCGGTGGAGATCAGGCCGGCGGGGCGCGGGGCCGGACGGCTGTGCACCTCGATCAGCGCGACGCGGATGCCGGCGGCCCAGGCACGGTCGATGAAGGCGCGCACGCGCCGGGCGGCGGCACTGGAGCCGGCGAGCGCGTCGGGCGTCCCGCCGGTCAGCCACGCCGCCGGGGTCGGGCCGCAGCCGCGCCGGTATTGCAGCGCGACCTGATCCTGGACATAGGCCTGCCCGCGGGCGAGCCGCAGCAGGCCGCGGCCGTAGCGTTCCAACTCCTCGACCGGACCGCGGCCGGCGGTCAAGAGGCTGCGGTCGATCAGGATCAGCGACGGCTTCAGCGCAACCAGCCGGTCGAGCAGCGGCTCGAAATCGGCGAACTGGGCCTGCCGGTGGACGATGCGCAGGAATTCCAGGTTGGGGACGCCGCGCGTGGCCGCCAGCTCGGCCATGCCGCCCTCGTCCAGCGTGGCGTCGCGCAGGGCGGTGTCGCCCAGCGCCACCACCGTCACCGGATCGGGATTGCGCGCCGCCCGCTCCGCCATCGCCTCGATGCGGTTCAGGTTGTACCAGGCGAAGGGCTGGTCATAGAGGCGGGAGCCGGCCCACAGCACCGCCGGCACGCCCAGGGCCGCCACCGCCAGCGGCGCCAGCAGCAGCGCCAGCCCAAGCCGCAGCCCCCGCCTGCCCCAGCGGCTGCGGCCGGATGCCGCGGCGACGGGCGTGGAACCCGGGGCGGTCGCGGCGGTCGGGGCGGTTTGGGGCTCCGGAGTCTGCATCGGGGTCTCCATGACGGTCACGACGTGGGGCGTCAGGACATGAACAGGGGAGCGGGAGGGGGGTGGCCGGCCGCCCCCCTGCTCTCCTCCCACAACGCGCGGGGAGGGTGAATTGCCCTTCGGAAATCGGGGGTATCCCCAAGGTGCCGGAACAGCTCCGCCGCAGGGTCGTGGTTTGCCGAACGCGCCGATTGTGTGTAGGCTCCTTCCCTCTGGGTGGGCCTTCAGCAGGTTGGGCGATGAGCACCGAAATCCGTACCTTCAGCATTCCCGATGCCGCCGCCGAGGAGGCGCAGGTACAGCTGTCCGCCTTCCTGCGGACGGTCGAGGTCCAGCGCATAGAGACCGCCTACGCCGACGGCGCGTGGCGCGTGCTGGTGCTGTTCACCGACCTCCGCCGCAAGGAGGAGTCGCAGCAGATCGAAGCGGCCATCGCCGCCGCGTTGAACGGCTGGCGTGACCGGGCCGCGGCCCAGGCCGGCCTGAGCCGCGAGGCCGTGCTGCCGGACGATCTGGTGTCGGAGATCGCCCGATTCGCCCCGACGACGGAGCATGAGCTGTCGATCATCATCAACGCCCGCGGCCAGGCCTCCTCGCCGTACGGCGGGGAGATCGTGCAGGTGGTGCGCTCGACGCTGGATCTGCTGATCGACTGAGCAGGGCTATGCCGGTACGGTTTCCGGGAGCGGCGTCCTATACGCTTCGGCGGAACGCACGGCACCCGAAAGCCGTGCCGGGTCTGCCGTAAGCGCCGATTGGCCCCCGCACCGCGCCATGTCAGGATCGCAGCCTGAGATGGCAGCGCTGTGCGAGGCGGTTGTGGCTTCGAAGATCATGTCGGGCAGGTTTGCGGTCGTGAACGCCGCGGTTGCGGACGCCGAATGGACCGTGCACCGGGCCTGTCCGCCGGATTACCGGAAGATCGCGCAGGAACTGGCCCGGCTGGGCGCGGAGGCGGCGCGCCGGGCCCGCGCCACCGGAGACCGGCATTACGACCGCCTGGCCTGCACCCTGACCAGCCGGGCGGGCGCGATCCTGGACGATCTCGACCGCGGCGGGAAGCCGTAGCGGAGGGCGGCCCGGACAAAAGACCGGGGGCCGAAAAGGACTGCACAAAAAAGGCTGCGGCGCCGGAGAAGGCGCCGCAGCCTTTTTTGTGGGACGGTTTGCATAGGACCGTTTGCAGGGGACGGAAGCCGGGGCGGGACCGGTCCGCCGGCCCTCCGCTCTCACGGACAGAGAGGGAGGGCGGCGGCCGGCCTCGAGCCGGCTCAGACCACCTTGGCGTCGTGCATGGCGGCGATCTGGTCCTTGCTGTAGCCGAGCTGCGCCAGCACCTCATCGGTGTGCTCGCCCAGCAGCGGCGACCCGGTGACCTCGACCGACATGTCGGAGAACTTGATCGGGCTGCCGACGGTCAGGTACTTGCCGCGCTGCTTGTGGTCGACCTCGACGACCGTGCCGCTGGCGCGCAGCGACGGGTCGTTGGCGATCTCCTTCATCGACAGAACCGGCGCGCAGGGGATGTCGTACTTGCGCAGGATGTCGACGGCCTCGAACTTGGTCTTCTCCTTCAGCCACTCCTCGATGATCGCGAAGATGTCGAAGATCTTGTCCTGACGGGCCAGCGCCGTGTTGTAGGCCGGGTCGTCGATCCACTCCTCGCGGCCCAGCGCCTTGCAGATCGGCGCCCAGGCATGGCCCTGGATGGTGAAGTAGATGTAGGCGTTGGGATCGGTCTCCCAGCCCTTGCACTTCAGCACCCAGCCCGGCTGGCCGCCGCCGCCGGCATTGCCGCCGCGCGGAACCACGTCGGAGAAGGTGCCGTGCGGGTACTGCGGGTATTCCTCCAGATAGCCGATGCGGTCGAGGCGCTGCTGGTCGCGCAGCTTGACGCGGCAGAGATTCAGCACGCTGTCCTGCATCGACACCGCGACCTTCTGGCCCTTGCCGCTCTTGGTGCGGGCCATCAGGGCGGTCAGGATGCCGATGGCGAGGTGCATGCCGGTGTTGCTGTCGCCCAGCGCGGCGGCCGACACGGTCGGCGGGCCGTCCCAGAAGCCGGTGGTGGAGGCGGCGCCGCCGGCGCACTGCGCCACATTCTCATAGACCTTCAGGTCCTGGTAATGGTGGCCGTCGCTGAAGCCCTTGACCGAGGCGACGATCATGCCCGGGTTCAGCTCCTTGATCTTCTCCCACGAGAAGCCCATGCGGTCGAGCGCGCCGGGGCCGAAATTCTCGACCAGCACGTCCGATTCCTTGATCAGGCGGGTCAGGACTTCCTTGCCCTCGGCGGTCTTGGTGTCCAGCGTCAGGGAGCGCTTGTTGCTGTTCAGCATGGTGAAATAGAGCGCGTCGGCATCCGGGATGTCGCGCAGCTGGCTGCGGGTGACGTCGCCGGCGCCCGGACGTTCGACCTTGATGACGTCCGCGCCGTACCAGGCGAGAAGCTGGGTGCAGGCGGGGCCGGCCTGAACATGGGTGAAGTCGATGATCTTGATGCCTTCGAGCGGCTTGCTCATGACTGCAACACTCCCTTTTTCGCGTTGTTTCAGTTTGTCCCGTGGACGTGCTCTTGGATTTTCTTTCAGGCCGGGCCGGCGCCGGCCGCCGTCGCCGCCGCCTCGAGTTCGGCAAGGCGGCGCTTCAGCTTCCGCTCTTCGGTCCAGCGGGCGGTTTCGTCCCGCACCACGGCGACGATCCCGGTCACCGCACCGTCGGTCCCGCGCAGCAGCGCGACGGTGAAGGCGATCGACAGGCTGTGCCCGTCCTTGTGGACCGCCGGGACCCGCAGCAGCTCGTGCCCATAGCGGGTCTGGCCGGTGGCCATGGTCTGTTCATAGCCGTCCCAGTGGCGCTGCCGCTGGCGTTCCGGAATGATGATGTCCAGCGACCTGCCCATCGCCTCGGACGCGGTGAAGCCGAACATCCGCTCCGCCGCCGCGTTCCACAGCGTGATGGCACCCGCCGGATCGGACACGATGACGGCGTCGCCGATCACCGCCACCAGCTGTTCGCAATCGACGACCACGGGCGAACCCGCTGCCGTCACAACCGCGGGCGCGCCCGCTGCTGTCTGTTCCATGTCGATCTCCTTGGCGCTCGCCCCCTCTTGGATTGGGCGCCGGGGGAGCCGGTGCGGCGGAAGCGTGTAACGCCGGCCGCACTGACATTATCGATACGGTATACCAGATACCATCGACCTGACAAGGGGATTTGAGAGCCGTGCGAATTGTCGTGATCGCGAACAGATGGGGAGGCGGGGCGAGCCGGCCTTGGGCCGTTCCGGGGCGAAGCGGCGCGGGCGGCATGGGGAGAATTGTATGCGTATGATTATCCGACGTAGGATCCGGGAAACGGATCGGTCCGGGTGGCATGAATTGCCGGATCAGCGCAACTGAAGGGAATATATATGGCCGCGTTCGACAGCTATTGCGTGGCGCCGTTCAAGCAGCGCCTGCCGATTCAGCGGCTGTTTCCCGCGGACCACGAGGTGAACAGCGGGATTTGCTTCGGCCTCAGCCTGGAATGGATTGCGCGCCACCGCTCGCACAAGGGCGAGACGTCGAAGGCGCGCATCGCCTACATCGACCTCGACAACACGATCCTGCATGCCAGCATCAAGCAGCGCCTCTACGGTGCGGAGCTGAGCAACGACCTGGACCTGTCGTCGGAGCAGCTCGGTTCACGCAACCAGGCGATGGCGCAGGCCGGGTTCAAGGTCGGGTCGACCAAGACGGAATGGGTGAGCGCGACCAATCCGGACAGCGTCAAGGAGGTGATGAAGGCGATCACCACCGCCACCGCCAGCCCCCACACCTATCACGTCGTCACCATGATCTTCGAACAGCGCGGGATGGCGCATGCGACCTGCTGCTACAAGTCCGGCGGCAAGGCCTTCGGGCTGGGATCGCACCTGTATTTCTTCGATCCCAACTTCGGCGAATACAAGGCATCCAGCAGCAGCGTCGGCGACCTGTTCAGCGGATTGGTCGACCAATACCGCAACTTCAAGAAGCGGGATGGGTCGGTCGTCGACTACAAGGTCAAGGAGTTCGTCGTGCAGAGCATCTCCTTCAACTGACCGGCACCCGACGGGGCAAAGCCGGCCGGCGACACACCGGCCGGCGACCGGCCCCGATCAGCCGACCAGATCGAAGAAGGGCATCGACGCGTATTTGCTCGACTTGATGTTGGCGACCACCTTGTCCTGCGAATGGCCGCCGGTGGCCAGGGTCGCCGGCAGCTTGATCACCTTGCCCACCGCCTTCGACGATTTGCTGATCGGATCCCATTGCAGGTTGAAGTTGACGATCTGCTTCTCGATCGCCGACAGGTCTTCGTTGGCCACCCGGACATAGGGGCCGTGGATGATGCCGCCGCGCACCATCTTCGACACGGTCGGCGCGTTGAAGGCGCAGCAGGGCAGCGCGGCCTCGACCGCGACGATGGTGGCGATGGCGCCGCCCAGCGAATGGCCGCACAGGATCGGGCGGGCGCCGCCCAGCAGCATCTTCGCCTGTTCGAGCAGCAGATGGGCGGCACGGATGCCGGCCGGCAGGCTTTCGATGGTGTAGAGGGCGATGTCGGTCTTCAGGTTCTTGCCGCCGGCCATCTGGCCGGAACTGCTGCTGCCGACCGCGGTGCCGCGATAGGCGATGATGTATTCGCTGGAGTGCTTTTCCTGGTAGACGGCGCCGAAGAATCCGACGTCGATATCCTCGTGGGTGAAGATCACCTGGAAGCCGGGCGGGGACCGCCTTGCCCCTTCCGCCTTCTTGAAGGCGGCCTCGTCGTTGCCGCGACCCTTCTGGAAATTATAGACGGTGTTCGCGGCAACGGCCAGATCGAGAATGTTGACCGGCATGATGGCGTCCTTCGTCGTACACGGGAGCCCGAGACAATACCAGCACCCCAGGGCTGTCAACGCACCGGAACGATTGTTATCGGGAGGCGTGTCCTTGCTTCGGTTGTGCCTTCGGTCCTGCGGTGACGACAAAAGAAAAGGGCGCCTCGCGGCGCCCCTCCAGGGAGCCGGGGACCATCGGCCCCCGGCGGGTGGGGGCGAGGGGCGGCTGGTGCCGCTCCTCGCCTCCTTAAAGCTCAGACATCCAGCAGCAGGCGGCGCGGATCCTCGATCAGCTCCTTGATGCGGACGAGGAAGGTGACCGCCTCCTTGCCGTCGATGATGCGGTGGTCGTAGGACAGCGCCAGATACATCATCGGGCGGACCTCGATCTTGCCGCCGATGACGACCGCGCGGTCCATCGTCTTGTGCATGCCGAGGATGGCGGACTGCGGCGGGTTGATGATCGGGGTCGACATCAGCGAGCCGTAGACGCCGCCGTTGGAGATTGTGAAGGTGCCCCCGGTCAGCTCGTCCATCGACAGCTTGCCGTCGCGGCCCTTCTTGCCGAGCGCGGCGATGGTGCCCTCGACGCCGGCGAAGTCGAGCTTGTCGGCATCGCGGACGACCGGAACCACCAGACCCTGCGGCGTGCCGACGGCGACGCCGATGTCATAGTAGTTCTTGTAGACCATGTCGGTGCCGTCGATCTCGGCATTGACGGCCGGGATCTCCTTCAGCGCCTGGACGGCGGCCTTGACGAAGAAGGACATGAAGCCGAGCCGCACCTTGTGGCGCTTCTCGAAATAATCCTTGTACTCGGCGCGCAGAGCCATCGCGGCCGACATGTCCACCTCGTTGAAGGTGGTCAGCATGGCGGCCGAGTTCTGCGCCTCCTTCAGGCGCTCGGCGATGCGCTGGCGCAGGCGGGTCATGCGCACGCGCTCTTCCTGCGCGGCCCGCGGACGGTCGCCCTGGGTGCCGGCGGCCCACACCATCTTCGGTGCCGGAGCGGCGGCGGGAGCGGCCGGCTTGGCGGCGGGAGCGGCGGCCGGGGCGGCGAGCACGTCGCCCTTGGTGATGCGGCCGTCCTTGCCCGAGCCGGCGATGGTCGAGGCGTCGACACCCTTCTCGTCGGCCAGCTTGCGCGCGGCCGGGCCGGAGGCGGCGATGTTGCCCCCCGGAGCAGCAGCGGCGGCGGCCGGGGCCGGGGCGGCAGCCGGGGCCGGAGCGGCGGCGGCCGGAGCCGGGGCAGCGGCCGGAGCGGCCCCGGCGCTGGCGCCTTCGTTGATGACGCCCAGCAGGGCGCCGACCTCGACGTTCGCGCCTTCCGGAGCGACGATTTCCGCCAGCACGCCGGCGACGGACGCGTTCACCTCGAGCGTGACCTTGTCGGTCTCCAGCTCGACCAGCGCCTCGTCCATGGCGACGGCGTCGCCGGCCTTCTTCAGCCAGCGGGCGATCGTCGCCTCGGAGACGGACTCACCCAGCGTGGGGACCTTGATGTCGGTAGCCATTTTTTATCCTCGTTTCTCTTTTTTCGTTCGCTTGGGTGAGGGTCAGCGGACCGTCAGGGCCTCGTCCAGAAGCTTGGCCTGCTCCTGGTTGTGGCGCTTCAGCAGGCCGGTCGCCGGCGAGGCGGTGGCCGGGCGGCCGACATAGGACGGGCGGCCGGCCTTGTGGCCGACATCCTTCAGCACGCTTTCCAGACGGCGGTCGGCGAAGAACCAGGAGCCCTGATTCTCCGGCTCCTCCTGGCACCACACCAGCTCGGCGTTCGGATATTTGGCGAACTCGGCCGCCAGCGCATCCTTCGGGAACGGGTAGAGCTGCTCCAGGCGCAGGATGACCACGTCCTTGATGCCGCGGCTCATGCGCTCCTGCAGCAGGTCGTAATAGACCTTGCCGGAGCACACGACGATGCGGCGGATCTTGTCGTTGGCGGCCAGATCGTTGGCGGTCTCGCCCAGCACGCGATGGAACGTGCTGCCCGGGCCCATCTCCGACAGGTCGGAGATGCACAGCTTGTGGCGCAGCAGCGACTTCGGCGTGAACAGGACCAGCGGCTTGCGGAAGCTGCGGCGGATCTGGCGGCGGAAGACGTGGAACAGGTTCGCCGGCGTCGTCACGTTGCAGATCTGCCAGTTGTCCTCGGCGCACATCTGCAGGAAGCGTTCCGGACGGGCCGACGAGTGTTCCGGACCCTGGCCCTCGTAGCCGTGCGGCAGCAGCAGCACCAGGCCGGACATGCGCAGCCACTTGGACTCGCCCGACGAGATGAACTGGTCGATGATGGTCTGCGCGGTGTTGGCGAAATCGCCGAACTGCGCCTCCCACAGCACCAGATTGTGCGGCTCGGCCAGCGAATAGCCATACTCGTAGCCGACCACCGCGGCTTCCGACAGCGGGCTGTCATGGACCTCGAAGGTCGCCTGGTCGGCGCCCAGATGGCAGAGCGGGATGTACTTCTCTTCGGTGTTCTGGTCGTACATCACCGCATGGCGGTGCGAGAAGGTGCCGCGGCCGGAATCCTGGCCCGACAGGCGGACGCCGGTGCCCTCGGCGACCAGCGTGGCATAGGCCAGCGCCTCGGCGGTCGCCCAGTCGATGCCTTCGCCCGATTCGAGCGTCTTGCGCTTGGCTTCCAGCTGGCGCGCGATCTTGGAATTGACCGCGAAGTCCTTGGGGTACTCGCACAGCTTGAAGCCGATTTCCTTCAGCCTGGCGATGTCGACCCCGGTCTCGCCGCGGTGCTGGCTGTTCTGGTCCTGCGCCTGCAGGCCGGCCCACTTGCCTTCCAGCCAGTCGGCCTTGTTCGGCTTGTAGGTGCTCGACGCCTCGAACTCGCCCTCCAGCTTCTTCATGAAGTCCTGGGTGATCTGATCGCCCTCGGCCTGGGTGATCACGTTCTCCTCGACCAGCTGCTTGGCGTACAGCTCGCGCGTCGTCGCGTGGGCGCGGATCTTCTTGTACATCAGCGGCTGGGTGAAGCCCGGCTCGTCGCCCTCGTTGTGGCCGTGGCGGCGGTAGCACACCATGTCGATGACGACGTCCCGCTTGAACTTCTGGCGGAACTCGATGGCGATGCGGCTGACATGGACGACGGCTTCGGGATCGTCGCCGTTCACGTGGAAGATCGGCGCCTGCACCATCTTGGCCATGTCGGAGCAATACACGCCCGACCGCGAATAGGTCGGGTTGGTGGTGAAGCCGATCTGGTTGTTGATGATGAAGTGCATGGTGCCGCCGGTGCGGTAGCCGCGCAGCTCCGACAGGCCCAGCGTCTCGGCGACGATGCCCTGGCCGGCGAAGGCGGCATCGCCGTGGATCAGCACGCCCATCACCTGCTCGCGATCCAGGTCGCGGCGCTGCTGCTGCTTGGCGCGCACCTTGCCCAGCACGACCGGGTTGACCCATTCCAGGTGGGACGGGTTGGCGGTCAGCGACAAATGGACGATGCTGCCGTTGAAGTCGCGGTCCGACGAGGTGCCGAGATGGTACTTCACGTCGCCCGAACCCTGGACGTCCTGCGGGCTCGACGGGTTGCCCTGGAACTCTGAGAAGACGGCGGAGAAGGGCTTGCCCATGAAGTTGGTCAGCACGTTCAGCCGGCCGCGGTGGGCCATGCCGACGACGACCTCCTTCAGGCCGAGCTGGCCGCCGCGCTTCAGGATCTGCTCCAGCGCGGGGATCATCGACTCGCCGCCCTCAAGGCCGAAGCGCTTGGTGCCGGTGTATTTCAGCTGCAGGAACTTCTCGAAGCCCTCGGCCGCGGTCAGCCGCTCCAGGATGGCGCGCTTGCCGTTCACCGTGAAGTCGGTGTGGTTGCGCCCGCCCTCGATGCGCTCCTGGATCCAGGCCTTCTCTTCCGGATCCTGGATGTGCATGAACTCGACGCCGATCGTCCCGCAATAGGTCTTGTGCAGGATGTCGAGGATCTGGCGCAGCGTCGCCGTTTCCAGGCCGAGCGAATAGTTCAGGAAGATCGGGCGGTCGAGGTCGCCGGGGCCGAAGCCGTAGGTCGCCGGATCGAGTTCCGGGTGCGGCTCGCGCTTTTCCAGGCCCAGCGGGTCGAAATGCGCGTTCATGTGGCCGCGGACGCGGAAGACGCGGATCAGCATCAGGGCGCGGATGCTGTCCAGCGTGGCGGCGCGCAGCTGCTGGTGGCTGATGCCGCCATAGACCTGCTGGGCGTGGGCCAGCATGGCGCCGTTGCCGGGGCCGTTCAGCGCGGCGGCCGCACCGTTGGCCCCGCCGTTCGGCACGGCGACGATGAAGCTCTCGGCGACCGGGTCGCGCTTGGCCTTGGGGTCCTCCAGATCGGACAGGGTCCAGGACGCGCCGCGCAGCTCGTCCAGGACGGCGCGCGAATCCTCGTCCAGATCCTGGAAGAAGCTGTTCCAGCTCGGATCGACGGCGGCCGGATCGGAGAGGAAGCTGGCATAGAGTTCGGCGACGTAACCGGCGTTCGAGCCGAAGAGGAACGAGGTCTGTTCCAGATTTGCCGACATGGTTTCACCTCGGGCGTGGACCCGGGTCCCCTATGGGAGAATGAGCGGGAGAATTTCGGGCGGATGAAGGGGACGGGGATCGATGGATACCCATGTGCAGGAACCGGCAGGGGCGGCCGGCGGGAGCGCGGATCGCGCCGCCGATGCCTGCATATGGGTTCCCAGGACCGTCCGTCCAGAGGGGGCACGCACGCCTCGAGAGGCGGCGGGCGGGTCGCCGTGGCGGCCCGCCCGTCATCTCCGGTGACGCGGACCGGGTGCGGAGGGCCGGCAAGCGCGCACGCCGCCGGCCGCCCGCGGCCCGATCAGCCCTTGAACACCTTCAGCATGGTGGAGCCCAGCGAGGCGGGGCTGTCGGCGACGGCGATGCCGACCGACTTCATGAAGTCGATCTTGAAGTCGGCGGTGTCGTTGCCGCCGGAGATCACCGCGCCGGCATGGCCCATGCGGCGGCCCGGAGGAGCCGTGCGGCCGGCGATGAAGCCGACGACCGGCTTCTTCGTGCCCGACGCCTTGATGAACTCGGCGCCGCGGACTTCGGCGTCGCCGCCGATCTCGCCGATCATGATGATGCCCTCGGTCTCCGGGTCCTTCACGAACAGCTCCAGGCTGTCGACGAAGTTGGTGCCGTTGACCGGGTCGCCGCCGATGCCGATGCAGGTGGTCTGCCCCAGCCCGGCCGCCGTGGTCTGCGCGACGGCCTCGTAGGTCAGCGTGCCCGAACGGGACACGATGCCGATCTTGCCGCGCTTGTGGATGTGGCCCGGCATGATGCCGATCTTGCACTCGTCCGGCGTGATGATGCCGGGGCAGTTCGGGCCGATCAGGCGGGTGGCGGAGCCGCTGAGCGCGCGCTTGACCCGGACCATGTCCAGCACCGGGATGCCTTCGGTGATGCAGACCACCAGCGGGATTTCGGCGTCGATCGCCTCCAGGATCGCGTCGGCCGCGAACGGCGGCGGCACGTAGATCACGGACGCGTTGGCGCCGGTCTTCTCGACGGCTTCCGACACGGTGTCGAAGATCGGCAGGTCGAGGTGCTTGGCCCCGCCCTTGCCGGGGGTCACGCCGCCGACCATCTTGGTGCCGTAGGCGATGGCCTGCTCGGAGTGGAAGGTGCCCTGGGCTCCGGTGAAGCCCTGGCAGATCACCTTCGTGTTCTTATCGACGAGAACAGCCATTTCACGCGGCCTCCTTCACGGCCTTGACCACCTTTTCGGCGGCATCGGCGAGGTTGTCGGCCGAGAGGATCGGCAGGCCGGATTCGGCCAGGATCTTCTTGCCCAGATCGACGTTGGTGCCTTCCAGGCGGACCACCAGCGGAACATGCAGATGCACTTCGCGCGCCGCGGCGACCACGCCCTCGGCGATCACGTCGCAGCGCATGATGCCGCCGAAGATGTTGACCAGGATGCCTTCGACGTTGCTGTCGGACAGGATCAGCTTGAAGGCCGCGGTGACGCGCTCCTTCGTGGCGCCGCCGCCGACGTCGAGGAAGTTGGCCGGCTCGCCGCCATACAGCTTGATGATGTCCATGGTGGCCATCGCCAGACCGGCGCCGTTCACCATGCAGCCGATGTTGCCGTCGAGCTTGACGTAGTTGAGGCTGTGCTTGGCCGCCTCGATCTCCGACGGATCCTCTTCGGCCTCGTCGCGCAGCTCTTCCACGTCCTTGTGGCGGAACAGCGCGTTGTCGTCGAAGTTCATCTTGGCGTCGAGCGCCAGGATGTCGCCGGCGCCGGTGACGATCAGCGGGTTGATCTCGACGATGGCGCAGTCCAGGTCAACGAAGGCCTTGTAGGCGGCCATGATGAACTTGGCGGCGGCACCGACCTGCTTGCCTTCCAGGCCGAGCGCGAAGGCGACCTTGCGGGTGTGGTAGCCCTGGATGCCGGTGGCCGGGTCGACCGCGACCTTGATGATCTTCTCGGGCGTGTTGTGGGCGACCTCTTCGATCTCCATCCCGCCTTCGGTCGAGGCCATGATGGTGACGCGGCCGGTGGCGCGGTCGATCAGCATGCCGAGATACAGCTCGCGCTTGATGTCGGCGCCTTCCTCGACATAGAGGCGCTTGACCTCGCGGCCTTCCGCGCCGGTCTGCTTGGTCACGAGAACGTGGTTCAGCATCTCGGCGGCGTTCTTGCCGACATCCTCGATCGACTTGACGACGCGGACGCCGCCCTTGCCCTCGGGGTTGTCCTTGAAGCGCCCGGCGCCGCGGCCGCCGGCATGGATCTGGGACTTCACCACCCAGACCGGGCCGCCCAGCTCGCGGGCGACCGTTTCGGCCTCCTGCGGGGTGTAGGCCACGCCGCCGCGGGGAACCGCGACGCCGTACTTCTTCAGCAGGCTTTTCGCCTGGTACTCATGGATGTTCATCGGGCGTCCATCTGTTTTTTGGTTCGGCTGACGAAACGGGTCGACTGAAAGACGAGACGGGCACACCACCGGCGCCTGCCCGGCCCTGGAAATGGGCCGGGGAGACGCCGGAGATCGCGCGGTTCGTCCTTTAGGAAGCGGACTTCTCGGCGTCCAGCTTCTTGACGACGTCGACCAGCGTCTTGACCGCGTCGACGGAGTTCTGGAACATCGCCTTCTCTTCGTCGTTCAGCTCGATCTCGATGATCTTCTCGACGCCGCCGGCGCCGATGATCGTCGGGACGCCGACGTAGAGGTCGTCCTGGCCGTACTGGCCGCTCAGGTGGGCGGCGACCGGAAGGACGCGCTTCTGGTCCTTCAGGTAGGATTCGGCCATCTGGATGGCGGAGGCGGCCGGGGCGTAGAAGGCCGAGCCGGTCTTCAGCAGCTTGACGATCTCGGCGCCGCCGTCACGGGTGCGCTGAACGATGGCGTCCAGCTTCTCCTGCGTGGTCCAGCCCATCTTGACCAGATCGGGCAGCGGGATGCCGGCGACGGTGGAATAGCGCACCAGCGGGACCATGGTGTCGCCGTGGCCGCCCAGCACGAAGGCGGTGACGTCCTCGACCGAAACCTTGAACTCTTCGGCCAGGAAATAGCGGAAGCGGGCCGAATCGAGCACGCCGGCCATGCCGACCACGCGCTCCGGCGGCAGGCCGGACGCCTGCTGCAGCACCCACACCATCACGTCGAGCGGGTTGGTGATGACGATGACGAAGGCGTTCGGGGCATACTTGCCGATGGCCTCGCCGACCGTCTTGCAGACGCCGCTGTTGATGCCGATCAGGTCGTCGCGGCTCATGCCCGGCTTGCGCGGGATGCCGGCGGTGACGATCACGACGTCGGCACCCTCGATGACCGAATAGTCGTTGCCGCCGGTCAGGCTGGCATTGAAGCCCTCGACCGGGGAGGTCTCGGCCAGGTCCAGCGCCTTGCCGGCCGGCATGCCTTCGGCGATGTCGAACAGGACGACGTCGCCCAGTTCCTTCTGAGCAGCGAGCAGAGCCAGCGTGCCGCCAATCTGGCCGGCACCGACGAGCGCAATCTTCTTGCGAGCCATGGAGCGTTCCCTAAAACGTTTGAGCGTCCCCCATTCAGCGGGAGACTAGAACCGTTGGTCATTCTAACGTCTTAGGGATCCAGCGCCCCGAGATTTCGGAAGCGTAGGTAGCGCGTTTTGTCGCGGAGGGCAAGCCCGACCGCAAGCGGGGCATTGCAGCTTTGCGTCGCACCCCCGATGATCCTTTCCAACGGCGGGACCGTTCGGCTTTATACGTATGTTTCAGGTCCGGTCACCAACTTGTACCAAGACAATCGAAGGAGAGCGTTGATGGCCAAACTCTTGGCGCGCGGCATGTCCGGTCTGACCCTGTCGCTGGCGCTCGCGGCCGGCCTCGCCGTCGGGGCCGCCACCGGGGCCGCGCAGGCGCAGACGGTCGGCGACTTCACCGCCGCCATCACCGCCGCGCCGATCACCGATGCCGTGGCGGAAACCAGCGTCGCCTATTGCCAGACGCTGACCAACTACGTCTTCACCTCCATCCCGGAAAACCAGAAGGCGGAGTGGGTGCTGCCGCTGGTGACGCTCGACGGGTCGCTGACGGCGGAGATGGCGGCCAAGCGGGAGGCCTGCATGAAGGTGCGCCAGCAGCCGCTGATCGCCTTCGATGCCGGCACCGGCGAGCAGATCGTCACCCCGGCCGAAGCGATGGAAGGCCCGACCGACCGCGGCCCCTACTACAAGGAGGTCTCGCCCGACACCCCGGTTCCGCACACCGGCCGCGCCACCCCGCGCCAGCCGATGCAGCGCGGCGGCGTGCAGTAAGGCGGGATCCGGGGGGCGCGCGCCGTTGCCCCCTCCCTCCCCCGCGTCGCGGGAGAGGGGGGATGCGCACAACGGCGGCAGTCCCCTCTCCCGCAACGCGGGGGAGGGTTAGGGAGGGGGCAAAGGACTTGTCACGGCCCGATGCCGTAGCGTTCCAGGTGGCGGGCCATCTCGGCGGGGGACAGCGGGAAGCCGCTGCCCTGCCGGGCGTTCAGCATGGCGCGCGGGTGGATGCCCGCCGCCCGCGCCTGCACCTGCATGGCACAGCGCATCGACAGGCCGGCCCGCCACACCAGCGCCGTCACCGCCTGCGGGTCGTGGGCGTCGAGGATCAGGTCCACCACCTCCGGCGCGACTCGGGCGCGCAGGGTCAGTGCAGCCCGGACGAAACCGGTCTCGTTCCACGACATGGCGTCGCCCAGCGCCGTTTCGTCCAGCTTGCCCAGCCGGTGCAGGCGGACGGCGCGGCGCTCCGGCGCCTCGCCCTGGTCGGGCGCCTCGGCCCAATCGATGCGGCGGCGGGTGGTCGCCGCGATCTCCGCCACCGTGGCGTCGTCGAGGTCCGGGCCGCGGCGCAGGGTCTCCACCACCGCCAGATCGACGAAATCGGCCAGCCGCAACGCCAGCCGGCGGGGCAGGGCCGGGCGGCGGGCCAGCTTCTCCCGCCAGCCGGGATTGGCCGCTGCCCGCTCCACCAGAGATTCGAGCGTCGGTTCGGCGATCACCGCCCCGCTGTTGTCGAGCAGGATGCCGGTCGCCTCGGCATGGCCGCTGCCGGCGATGGCGTCGGACAGGGCGGCCCCGATGCTGTGGCGCCGGGCGATGGCCGACAGCGCCCAGCCGGCGGGTGCGGCGGCGACGATGTCCAGCAGATCCTCGTCGGCGAGCGCGGCGCAGCAGCGCAGCACCGGCTCCGCCACCGACCGCTCGACGTCGCGCGCCAGGGTCGCCACCACCGAGGGCGGGGCGCAGGCGATGTCCTTGATCGCGGTGGCCAGTGCCTCGCGCACGCGGACGATGTGGTCGCGGGCCAGCTGTTCCAGCGCGCGCACCGCCACGGTGCTGACGGTGTCGGCGCCGCCCGGCGGCAAATCCGGCAGCAGCCGGCACAGCTTGCGGGCAAGGTGGGAGCGGACGTCGGCGTCGCCCATGCCGGCCAGCCGCGATTCGATCAGCGCGTCGCCGACCTGCCGGGCCACGCCGCGGTGCGCTTCGGGCGGGGCCGAGGGCGGGGCCGAGGGCGGGGACGAGGGCGGGGACGAGGGCGGCGCCGGGGGCGCCGGTTCCGGGGAGGGCGGATCGGCGAACAGATAGTCCATCAGTTCGGGCGCGACTCCACCGTCCGTCTCCAGCGGGAGAGCGTTCGGGGGAGGGGACGGGGAGCGCCGGGCTGTCACCGGACTGCGAGCCTTGCGATTGGCACCGCTCCCCCCTTCAGGGCTGCGGTGGAGATGTGGACGTCATGCGCCTCTTCGAAGCGCCAACCGTTATCAAAGCGCCGCCCAGGTTAACGGGGTCCTAATACGCCTACGGCAGCCCCCTTGATTTCCTGCGCGCCGTTTCGCTCAGCGCCGCTTCGCCGCCGGGGTGGCGCCCAGCATGTTGCGTTGCGCCAGCATCGGCCGCGGCGTCCGCCGGCCACCCGGCACGCGGATGGCGGCGGCCTGTTCCAGCCGGTGCCTGTCGAACTGGTCGAAGATGCGCATCAGCGCTTCCGCGGTGCCCTCGCCGTAATGGATGTCGATGCGGGCGCGGTCCTGCTCGGTGCGCACGCCCTCGCGCAGGCGGCCGAACAGGGCATCGAACAGCGTCTCGAAATGCTGGTCGGCGAAGATGAAGCGGCTGTCGCGCAGCTGGTCGGTCATCCGCCGGATGAAGGTCTGGCGCTGCTGGTGGAACTGGCGGAAGCGCAGCATCGCCCGCACGAAGGGCATGTCGGCCAGCACCGCCAGCGTATCCTCATGCGCCAGACGCCGCCAGACCTCCGCATCCCGGTCGGTGCCGAGCCGGTTGAAGACAGACAGCGCGCTGGCGTTCAGGGCCTCCCATTCCTTCTCGTAGAACAGGGCGGACAGGCTGGCCTGCAGGCCGGGGACGATGATCTGGGGAAAGGTCGCGCCGGTAATCGGGTCCATGCTGTCGGGCAGCCGCGTGCGCAGCGCCGACACCATCAGCCGGGTCACGAAGTCGCGGCGGCGCCCGTCGGCCTGGAAAAGCGGCGGCGCCTCTCCCGCCGGGCCGCAGCCGCCGCAGGCCGAGGCGGTGCAGCTCTGGCAGATGGTGGCGAACAGCGGCAGCACCGACGGCCAGTGCGCCATCATCAGCCCTACGGCGCGGGTGAAATCCTCGCGCGACAGGGCACCCTTGGCGGTGAATTGCGGCTCCAGCGCCTCCTGGAAGGTGCTGACCAACGCCTGGGCGGTGCGGTGATGGCGTTCGAACGGCGGCGGATCGGTCGACATTCCACGCCCTCCCTTGCGATTGGTCCCGGATGTCCGGATGGCCGGTTCGATGCGGCCGGCCATGGCTGTCTCTGGAATTTATCTCGTATTTTATGGAATTAGGGTGTGATGGCCGTCACAGGCGGGGCGGTCCGGGGCCGCAGGGGCAAAAAAAAGGCCGCTGCCCGGAAGGGCGCGGCCTTTAGTCTAGGGAGGAAACGCACTGCAAAATGCAGTAACGAAGCGGAGTATACGGATATGGCCGTGTTAGCGGTATCACGCTTTTCGAATTGGTGCGGTGCGATGTCCGCATAGCGCGGTATGGAATAAGGTTTGCTCCGCCCAACGGATAGGCTGAAAAGCAGCATTCTGCATATTTTGAAGCCAATTCCAGAATCGCGGGTCAGACGAACGATCGAAATTGAAAATGATCGCGCATTTTATCGTTCGTAAACGAAAAAGGGGATGCCGACCGGCATCCCCTCCTTTTCCCGCCATGCCGCCAATCAGGCCGCCAGCTTCTCGCGGATCAGCGCCTTGGTCTCGTCGATGCCGTAGAGCTGGATGAAGGACCCCATGCGCGGCCCGGTGGTCTGGCCCAGCAGCACCTCGTAGAGCGCCTGGAACCAAGCCCGCAACTCGGTGAAGCCATGGGCCTTGCCGACCTCGAAGACCTCGTTCTGGATGGCGTCGGCGCGGACGTCGGCCGGCAGGCCGTCCAGCTTGGCCAGCAGGTCGGTCAGGGCGGCGCGCTCGGCGTCGGTGGGGGCGCGGAAGCGCTTGGTCGGCTTCACCTGATCCTGGTAGTAGCGCACGGCATAGCCGATCATGCTGTCCAGGAAGGGGCTGTTCTCCGGCGTGGCGTCGGGCGCGTAGCGGCGGATGAAGCCCCACATGCTGTCCTTGGTCTCGGCATTCGCCGCCCCGGCCAGGTTGAGCAGCAGGTTGAAGGACACGTCGGAGCGCACCGCCGGCGGCTTGCCGTTGTGGATGTGCCAGGCCGGGTTCTCCAGCTTTCTTGCCGGCTCCTCGCCATGGACCTTGTCGACGAAGGTCAGATACTCGTCCACCGCGCGGGGGATGACGTCGAAATAAAGCCGCTTGGCCGATTTCGGCTTCTGGAACATGTAGAGCGCCAGGCTCTCCGGCGGGGCGTAGGCCAGCCATTCCTCCATGGTCAGGCCGTTGCCCTTCGACTTGGAGATCTTCTGGCCCTTGTCGTCGAGGAAGAGCTCGTAGTTGAAGCCTTCCGGCGGGGTGCCGCCCAGGATTTTGCAGATCTTGCCGGCCAGCTCGGCCGACGGGATCAGATCCTTGCCGTACATCTCGTAATCGACGCCAAGGCCGAACCAGCGCATGCCCCAGTCCGGCTTCCATTGCAGCTTCACATGGCCGCCGGTGACCGGAAGCTCGACCTTCTTCCCGTCCTCGTCCTCGAAGACGATGGTGCCGGCGTCGACGTTGCGTTCCAGCATCGGCACCTGGAGCACGCGGCCGGTCGAGGGCGAAACCGGCAGGAAGGGGCTGTAGGTCGCCTGCCGCTCGGCGCCGAGCGTCGGCAGCATCACCGCCATCACCTCGTCGTAATGGCGCAGGATGCCGAGCAGCGCCTCGTCGAAGCGGCCGGACTTGTACCAGTCGGTGGAGGACTGGAACTCGTACTCGAAGCCGAAGCCGTCGAGGAAGGCGCGCAGCCGGGCGTTGTTGTGGGCGCCGAAGCTGTCATGGGTGCCGAACGGATCGGGCACCTGGGTCAGCGGCTTGCCCAGGCTGGCCGCCACCATCTCCTTGTTGGGGATGTTGTCGGGCACCTTGCGCAGTCCGTCCATGTCGTCCGAGAAGCAGAACAGCCTGGTCGGAATGTCGCTCATGGTCTGGAAGGCGTGGCGCACCATGCTGGTGCGCGCCACCTCGCCGAAGGTGCCGAGATGCGGCAGGCCCGACGGACCATAGCCGGTCTCGAACAGGACATAGCCTTTGGCGGGCGGCGCTTTGGCGAAGCGCGCGACCAGTTTGCGCGCCTCCTCGAACGGCCATGCCTTCGCCTGCAACGCCAGATCCCGCTCGCCGGTCATGTCGGACCCTTTCGACACCAGATAGATAGATAAAGTCCAGGCCACAGAATATGCCTGGGAATGAGGGCAAAGACCGTAGGGCCGGCGGCGCGTGGCGTCAACAGCGGGACTTGCCGCGGCAATGCGGCGGGTCCATCCTGCGCCGCTTCTTGGGGCAGGGCCGTTGGACTCGGCTGCCGGAATTTTGGGGGCTTGGTGTCGATGAGCTGGCTGTATCTGGCGGTCGCGATCCTGTTCGAGATCGTCGGCACCTCGGCGATGAAGATGTCGGACGGGATGACGCGGGCCGGGCCGGCGGCGGTCGTGGTGCTGTGCTACGGCGTCGCCTTCGTCCTGCTGGCGCAGGCGCTGCGGACCATCGAGGTCGGCATCGCCTATGCCATCTGGTCGGCGGCCGGAACCGCCGCCATCGCCGCCATCGGCGTGGTGGTGTTCGGGGAATCGCTCAGCCTGTTGAAGATCGCCGGCATCGCCCTGATCGTCGCCGGGGTGGCCAGCCTGCACGCGGCCAACGGCGCCGCCTGATGTGCAGCATGATAGTTAGGTATTGACCTAACTATTGATCGCCGATAGGGTGAGGCCATGGATGCGGCTCTCGACAGGACGTTCCGCGCGTTGGCCGATCCGACGCGCCGGGCGGTGGTTCAGGCGCTGGCGCGCGGGCCGGCTTCGGTCGGCGACCTCGCGAAGCCTTTCGAAATGGCCTTGCCGAGCTTCCTCCAGCATCTCCGGCTGCTGGAGGACAGCGGCCTCGTCGAGACGCGCAAGATCGGCCGGGTCCGCACCTGCACGCTCAGGCCCGAGGCGCTGGCGGCCGTGGAAGGCTGGCTGGACGCCCAGCGCAGCCTGTGGAGCAAGCGGCTCGACCAGTTGGACAATCTGGTGCTCGACCTGAAGGAAAGGGAGGAAGGAACCCCATGAGCGTCACGCCATTCGTCTTCGACCCGCGCCTCGATCTCGAACTGAAGCGCGAGGTCGAGGTTCCGCCAAGGCTCGTCTGGCGCGCCTGGACCGAGCCGGAGCTGCTCATGAAATGGTTCACGCCGGCGCCCTGGCGGACCACGGCCTGCGAAATCGACCTCAAGCCCGGCGGCAGGTTCCGCACGGTGATGGAGGGGCCGAACGGCGAGCGGAACGACAGCACCGGATGCCTCCTCGCGGTGGAGCATGAGAGGCTGCTGGTCTTCACCGATGCGCTGGGCCCCGGCTACCGTCCCGCCGGCAGCGGCTTCATGACCGCGTCGGTCACGCTCGAGGCGACGGAGACCGGCACGCTCTATACCGCCGTCGCCTGTCACAAGGACGAAGCGGCGAAGACGCAGCACGAGGAGATGGGCTTCCATCTGGGGTGGGGCACGGCGCTCGACCAGCTGGTCGCGGTGGCGAAGGGGCTCTGACTGCGCCTGCCGTTCCGTGCCGTTCTACACCTTCACCTTGAACGGATTCACCTGCCGGGCGGCGCGTTCCACCGCCTCGGCGGGGCCGGGGCGGCCGAGGAAATAGCCCTGGGCGACGTCGCAGCGCAGCAGGCGCAGGGCCTCCAGCGTTTCGGCATCCTCAACCCCCTCGGCGACGGCGGTCAGGTTCAGGCTGTGCGCCATCTGGATGACGGCGGCGGTGATCTTGGCGCTGTCATGGTTGCGGGTGAGGTCGGCGACGAAGCTGCGGTCGATCTTCAGCTTGTCCACCGCCAGACGACCGATGTAGGACAGGTTGGAATAGCCGGTGCCGAAATCGTCGATCGAGACCTGGATGCCCATCGCCTTGATGCGGCGCAGATTGTCGATCACCAGCTCGGTGTTCTGGATCAGCATCGATTCGGTCAGCTCCAACTCCAGCAGCAGCGGATCCAGGCCGCTGTCGGCCAGCGCCTGCGTCACCGTGCGGACCAGGTCGTTGCGCTGGAGTTGCAGCGCCGAGAGATTGACCGCGATCGACAGCGACAGCCCCTGGCTGCGCCAGCGCGCCGCCTGCCGGCAGGCCTCCGCCAGCACCCAGGCGCCGATGGGGACGATCAGGCCGCTGTCCTCCGCGACCGGAATGAAGGCGCCGGGCGGGATCATGCCCTTGTCCGGATGGTTCCAGCGCAGGAGCGCCTCCGCCCCGATCACGGCGCCGGTCTCCAGGCTGACCTGCGGCTGGTAGTGGATCAGGAACTCCTGCCGTTCCAGCGCCCGGCGCAGGCTGCTGCGGGTCGACAGGTGGGCCACGGCCTCCGCGTTCATCGCCTCGGCATAGAAGCGGTGGGTGTCGCGGCCGGACGCCTTGGCATGGTGCAGGGCGGTGTCGGCGTTCTTCAGCAGGGTGGCGAAGTCGCTGCCGTCGGCGGGCGCCAGCGCCACGCCGGACGACAGGGTGACGCTCAGCTCCTGCCCCGCCACCTGGAAGGGCCGGGCCATCGCCTCGTGCAGGGAGGCGACCGCCTCCACCACCGCGTCGCCGTCGGGCAGCCCGGACAGCAGCAGGATGAATTCGTCACCGCCGCCGCGGCTGACGGTGTCGGTGTCGCGCACCGCGGCCTTCAGCCGGTCCGCAACCGCGCGCAACAGCGCGTCGCCGACGGCGTGGCCCAGACTGTCGTTCACCGTCTTGAAGCGGTCCAGCCCGCAGGCGACCAGCGCCACCAGCCGGCCGTTGCGCTCGGCCCGGGCCAGCGCCTGCCCGGCGCGGTCCTGCACCAGCAGCCGGTTCGGCAGCAGGGTCAGCGCGTCGTGGTATGACAGGAACTCCATCCGCTCCTGCGCCGCCTTGCGTTCGGTGATGTCGCGCACCACCACCAGCAGCCGGCGGTCGTTGCCGTCCACCGCGGCGCGCCGCATGCTGACCTCGACCCAGAACAGCGTCCCGTCCAGCTTGCGGGCATGCCATTCGAACAGCTGGGGGGTGCCGGCGGATGCCTTGCGGATCCAGGCCGCGGCGTCCTTGCGGGTGTAGGGCGGCACGCCGGAGCTGATCATGTCGACTTTGATGGCCGGCAGCGGTGTGTCGCCGATGCCGTACATCTCCACCATCCGGCGGTTGACCTCCTGGATGTTGCCGCTGTCCAGGTCGTGGATGAAGATGGCGTCGGTGACGTTGTCGAAGATGGTGCGGACCCGCTCCTCGCTGGCGGTCAGCGCGGCGACGGCGGTGCGCAGGCTCTCGGTCTTGCTTTCCACCTGGCGGCGCAGCAGCAGCCCCCACACCAGCGCGCCGATGCCGAGCACGAGCATGCCGGCCAGCAGCTTGACCAGCAGGTCGATCAGCTGGGGATTGACCGCGCCGGCGATGCTGCGGCCGAGCCAGCGATCCTCGATCTCCTTGCGCTCCGACGGGGTGATGCGGGCGAAGCCGTCGGCGACCAGCTGGTAGAGCGCGGCGTCGCCCTTGCGCACCGCCCAGTGCAGTTCGCCGGTATAGAGCGGGTCGGTGTAGCGGAAACGCCCCTGCACCCCGCGCTTGGTCATGTAGTAGTTGGCCGACGGGTCGTCCATGCAGAAGACCCGCGTCTCCTGCCGCGCCGCGGCCTCGATCATCGTCTCGAAGCCGGAATAGCGCTGGAAGGCGGTGATGCCCTGCTCGGTCAGCCATTCGACGCAGAAGTCGCGGTCCTTCACCCCGACGGTGAAGGCGCGCAGCGAATCGACCCCGGTGATCCCGCTGAGGTCGGCGCTGAACCAGATCGGCACGTCGACCTCGGCATAGGGCTGCGAGAAGTCGTAGAGCAGTTCGCGCGCGGCATTGCGGAAGATGGTCTCGATGACGTCGGCGTCGCCCTTGTCCATCGCCTGCCGGGCGAGGCCCCAGTCGGTCGCCAGCATGTGGACCGCGATGCCGGTCTTCTGCGACCACAATGCCCACAGATCCTTGACGATCCCGACATGGGCGCCGTAGCCGTCGCGGAAGCTGTAGGGCGGGTAATTGTCGTCGAGCGCCACCCGGATCAGCGCCGGGCGCGGGGCGGCGTCCTGTGCGGCGGCGGGCACGGGAAAGGCCGGCTGCGTGGGGCCGATCGCCGCCGCCGGGCCGCCGGCCAGCATCGCCAGCAGGAGCGCGGCCAGCATCCGCAGCACAGCGGGCCATCCGCCCCTCCGTCCGCCCCTCCGTCCGCAACGGCCGACGCGCGCGGTGGAGCGCATCGTCGGATCCCGGCACGGACGGTTGGCGGACATGGGCATGGCCTTTGCCGAGGGCAGGGGGCTTGTGGGGAGCCGGTGCGGATGGCGGTCCCGCCGCGGGGGACCGGTACCGATCCGAAGAGCGTACCCCGTCCGTCCCGGCTCGGCAACGAGGGGTTCTTGCGGCTCCGGCACGATAGCCCGCCTTGGTGGAGGGGGGGCGGCCTTGGGAAAACCTGCATTCGCAAGATCCGCCGCTTTCCCCGTCCATGGCGGCAAATCCGTCGACAGCGGGCGGTGCCTCCGGTACTGACTGAAGCAACAGGGATTTTGATGAAATCGCCCGGACCAGCGGAGCGTGCCATGGACAGGACACAAGCGGCGGTTTTCGGGCTGCGTGTCGGACACGCGACGGTCGGGGATGTGTGGAAGGCCGCCTGCGAGGACATCGTGGAGCGCACCGCGGTGTCGCGCGCCAGCGTCTGGGCTTTCGCGGACGGGCGGGAAAAGCTGGTCTGCCTGAACCTGTTCGACGCGGACCGGCGCGAGCATGGCGGCGGCATGGTGCTGCTGCGCGCCGACCATCCCGACTATTTCCGCGCCATCACCAACAATTCCCGCGTGGTGGCGAGCGATGCGCTGACCCACCCGGCGACCCGCTGTTTCGCCGGGAGCTATTTCAAGGGAAACGACATCCGCAGCCTGCTCGACTACATCGTCCTGTACGAGAATGTGGCGGTCGGCGTGCTGTGCTGCGAGCAATCGGGGGCGATGCGGGAGTGGACGCCGGCCGACAGCGCCTGCCTGCAATCGGTGGCGATGCTGATCGGGACGGTGTTCCTGGCAGCCGGCGGCTGAGGGCCGGTCAGGACGGACGGTCGGGCGGCGCCTTCGCCGTCGCCTGGGCGCCGGTCTCGACCTTGGTCCGGTCTTCGGCCCGGCCGTCGTCCCGGTCGTCGCTTCGGGCGCGCAGGGCGTCGCGGATTTCCTCCAGCAGCTGCTCCTGCCGCGGCGGGGTCTTCGGCGTTTCCTTGTGCAGGACATGCAGGCGGTTGACCTGCCGCACGATCAGGAACAGCGCGCCGGACACGATCAGGAAATTGATGCAGGCGTTGATGAAGCGGCCGTAATTCACCGTGGCCGCCCCCGCGGCCTCCGCCGCCTGGAGCGAATCGTAGCCGCCGCCCGACAGGCTGAGGAAGTAATTCGAGAAGTCGATGCCGCCCATCACCCAGCCGATGGGCGGCATCAGGATGTCCTTGACCAGGGAATTGACGATCCCGGTGAAAGCGGCGCCGATGATGATGCCGACCGCCAGCTCAACGACATTGCCGCGGCTGATGAATTTCTTGAATTCTTCGAGCATGACGTCCCGTCTTCCGTGGTTGCTGGAGGGGAAACGGGGTGGGAAGGGGTTGGTTTCAATGGAGGCTCTTGCCCCCTCCCTAACCCTCCCCCGCCCTCGGCCGGCCGAAGGCCGGTCCGATCGCGGGAGAGGGGACTGCCGCGGTATTGCCAATTCATCCTTTCCCGCGAAGCCGTGGGAAGGGTGGGGGCACTGCGCCGGCGCCCGACCGATCAACGGTTACACCATCCGGTCCTTACGCCATGCGCCCGTGGCAGTGCTTGAACTTCTTGCCCGACCCGCAGGGGCAGGCGGCGTTGCGGGGCGTGTTGGCCATCACATCCTCCGGCAGCGGCTGGTCTTCCGGCGTGCCGGCCAGCGAAGAGGCGCGGACCATGCCGTCCGGCAGGGCTTCGTCGATACCGGCCATGGCGAGCGCCGGGTCGGTGCGGCCCTCGTGCATCTCCTGCATCTGGCGGGCGAACAGCTCCTCCTGCGACGGAGCCATACGGATTTCGACATGCATCAGGATGCTGGTGACCTGCTCGCGCAGCGCCATCAGCATGCTGTCGAACAGCTCGAAGGCCTCGCGCTTGTACTCGTTCAGCGGATCCTTCTGGGCATAGGCGCGCAGGTTGATGCCCTGGCGCAGATGGTCGAGCTGGAGGAGATGATCCTTCCATTCCTGGTCCAGGACCTGGAGCAGGATGCTCTTCTCGACATGCCGCATCGTCTCGGCGCCGTAGGCCTCCTCCTTCTCCGCATATTTGCGGTCGGCGGCCTCGCGCACGCGCTCCTCGATCTCCGGCTCGGCGATGCCCTCTTCCTTGGCCCAGTCCTGCACCGGCAGATCCATGCCCAGCACGCGGTTCACGCCCTCGTGCAGGCCGTCGATGTCCCACTGCTCGGAGTAGCTGTTGGCCGGAATGGCGGTCGACACCATGTTGGCGATGATCTGATGGCGCATCTCGCGGATTTCCTCCGCGATGTCGGCGCTCTCCATCACCTCGTGGCGCTGCTCGTAGACGACCTTGCGCTGGTCGTTCATGACGTTGTCGAACTTCAGCAGGTTCTTGCGCACCTCGAAGTGATGCGCCTCGACCT
Organism: Azospirillum thiophilum; assembly: GCF_001305595.1. Taxonomy (NCBI): domain Bacteria; kingdom Pseudomonadati; phylum Pseudomonadota; class Alphaproteobacteria; order Rhodospirillales; family Azospirillaceae; genus Azospirillum; species Azospirillum thiophilum. The sequence goes on along the minus strand of NZ_CP012401.1, from coordinate 480,204 downwards.
TCTGCTGCGCCTTTTCCAGCGCCTTGTTGATCCAGGGATGGATGATCGCCTCGCCGTCCTTCAGGCCGAGACGCTGGAGCATGCTGTCCATCCGCTCCGACCCGAAGATGCGCATCAGGTCGTCTTCCAGCGACAGGAAGAACTTCGAGGTGCCGGGGTCGCCCTGGCGGCCCGAACGGCCGCGCAGCTGGTTGTCGATGCGGCGGCTCTCGTGCCGCTCGGTGCCGATGACATAGAGGCCGCCGGCCTGCTTGACCGCCTCGCGCGCCTCGGCGATCTCGGCCTCGATCTGCTTGATGCGGGCGTCGCGCTCCGGGCCTTCTGGCAGGTCCGCCAGCTCGACCTCGATGCGCATCTGGAGATTGCCGCCGAGCTGGATGTCGGTGCCGCGGCCGGCCATGTTGGTGGCGACCGTCACCGCCCCGGCGCGGCCGGCTTGCGCTACGATGTAGGCCTCCTGCTCATGGTGGCGGGCGTTCAGGACGTTGTGCGGGATGCCGCGCTTGGTCAGCAGATCCGCCAGCAGCTCCGACTTCTCGATCGAGGTGGTGCCGACCAGCACCGGCTGGCCGCGCTTGCGCGCGTCCTCGATCAGGTCGGTCATCGCATGGTATTTCTCGGTCGCGGTGCGATAGACCTCGTCGTCGTGGTCGATGCGCTTGACCGCGACGTTGGTCGGGATGTCGACCACCTCCAGCCCGTAGATCTCGCCGAACTCCGCCGCCTCGGTCAGCGCGGTGCCGGTCATGCCGGCCAGCTTCGGATAGATGCGGAAGTAGTTCTGGAAGGTGATGGAGGCCAGCGTCTGGTTCTCGCGCTGGATCGTCACCTTCTCCTTGGCCTCCAGCGCCTGGTGCAGCCCTTCGGAGAAGCGGCGGCCCTCCATCATGCGGCCGGTGAACTCGTCGATGATGACGACCTTGTCGTCCTTGACGATGTAGTCCTTATCGCGCTGGAACAGCATGTGGGCGCGCAGCGCCTGCTGCGAATGGTGGACCAGCGCCACGTTCTGGATGTCGTAGAGCCCGCCGGTCTTCAGCAGCCCGGCCTGACCCAGCAACTGCTCCATGTGCTCCTGGCCGGCCTCGGTGAAGCTGACGGTGCGGTGCTTCTCGTCCTTCTCGAAATCCTCGGGCACCAGCAGCGGGATCAGCCGGTCGACCTGGACATACATCTCCGACGAATCGGTCGAGGGACCGGAGATGATCAGCGGCGTGCGCGCCTCGTCGATCAGGATCGAGTCGACCTCGTCGACGATGGCGTAGTTGAAGGGCCGCTGGACCAGCTCCTCCAGCCGGAACTTCATGTTGTCGCGCAGATAGTCGAAGCCGAACTCGTTGTTGGTGCCGTAGGTGATGTCGGAGGCATAGGCGGCGCGCCGCTCGTCATCGTCCAGCCCATGGACGATGCAGCCGGTGGACAGCCCAAGGAAGCTGTAGACCCGCGCCATCCAGCCGCTGTCGCGCGAGGCGAGATAGTCGTTCACGGTGACGACGTGGACGCCCTTGCCTTCCAGCGCGTTCAGGTAGACGGCCAGCGTGGCGACCAGCGTCTTGCCCTCGCCGGTGCGCATCTCGGCGATCTTGCCGCTGTGCAGCACCATGCCGCCCAACAGCTGGACGTCGAAATGGCGCTGGCCCAGCACGCGTTTGGCCGCCTCGCGCACGGTTGCGAAGGCGTCGGGCAGGATGTCGTCCAGCGTCTCGCCCTTGGCCAGCCGCTCGCGCAGCCAGTCGGTGCGGCCCTTCAGCTGGTCGTCCGACAGCGCGGCGACCGACGGCTCCAGCGCGTTGATCTGAGCCACGGTCTTGTGCAGCGCCTTGACCGCGCGCGTGTTGGCGGTGCCGAAAATCTTGCGGGCGAGAGCGCCGAACATGAAAACCTCGGGAGTAAAGCGGAATGTGGGCCAGCCTATCGACGGGTTTCACATAGGACTATGGAGAGGCCCTGTCAACGAGACCGGGCGAGACCGGGGCGAGACTGCACCCGGCCCGCCGGCCCGCCGCATGACATCATGATGAATTCGCATCCAGGAAGCGGGGAGCCGGCTGGATGCCGCGGCCGGGGGCTGGTATAGGCCGATGCGGCGGCACAGTTCCTGTGACGGGACGATGGCGACCCTTGCCCACGGCAGGCGAGCCATGCTTAATCCCTTGCGGAATCGGGCGCGGAGCGGCGGATGGCTCCGATGCCGCGGGCCCTTGCGAAACGGACGGCGTCTTCGATGGTGCCCCCCCCTTCACTATTGCCCCTCGTGTTGCGAAGCATCCGCCGGAAGGAAAAAGACACGCCATGGTTCATCGAGTGTTCCGCACCGCGCTGCTGTCGGTTGCCGCCTGCGGCATCGCGCTGGCCGCCCATGCCCAGACGCCGGCTCCGGCCACCCCCGCGCCGGCCGCTTCGGCTCCGGCTGCCGCCGCTCCGGCCGATCCGGTGGTCGCCCGCGTCAACGGCGAGGAACTGCACAAGTCGGACGTCACCCGCATGGTCTCGCAGCTGCCGCCCCAGGTGCAGCAGATGCCGATCGAGATGATCTATCCGGCGGTGATCGACCAGCTGGTCAGCGGCAAGCTGGTCGCGTCGGCCGGCTACAAGGCCGGCCTGGCCGATTCGGCCGAGGTGAAGGACGAGATCAAGCGCGCCGAGGAGCGCGCGGTCCAGCGCGCCTACATCCAGAAGGAGATCAAGGCCCGCGTCACGCCGGACGCGCTGAACAAGGCCTATCAGGAGTTCCTGAAGGAGAACCCGGCGCATGAGGAGGTCAAGGCCGCCCACATCCTGGTCGAGAAGGAGGACGAGGCCAAGGCCATCATCGCCCAGCTGAAGAAGGGTGGTGATTTCGCCAAGCTGGCCAAGGAGAAGTCCAAGGACGCCGCCGCCGCGGCCCAGGGCGGCGATCTCGGCTATTTCACCAAGGATTCGATGGTCGAGCCCTTCGCCAACGCCGCCTTCGCCATGAAGCCGGGCGAGGTCAGCAAGGAGCCGGTGAAGACCCAGTTCGGCTATCACATCATCAAGGTCGAGGACAAGCGCACCCAGCCGCAGCCGACGCTCGACGAGGTGAAGCCGCAGCTGGAGCAGACGCTGTCCAAGGACCTCGTCACCGCGCTGGTCGACGAGCTGCGCGGCGCCGCGAAGGTCGAGACCTTCCAGCTCGACGGCTCGCCGATGCCGAAGGAAGAGCCGGCCGCTGCCCCGGCCCCGGCCCCGGCCCCGGCCGCTCCGGCGGAGCCGGCGAAGAAGTAAGGGGACGGGGGGCGTACCATGCCCCCACCCCAACCCTCCCCCGCTGGGCGGGGGAGGGGGTAAGCGCTTTTGCAGGAGAGCGGCGGCAGTCCCCTCCCCTGCGAAGCGGGGGAGGGTTAGGGTGGGGGCAATACGCCAGCACCTCAAACCCTCCACGCCCACCACACCACCACTCCCCCACCACGGGAATTCCTCCATGGCCACGACCCTCTCCCCCTTGGCTCCCGCCAGCTTCCCGACGCTGCCGCCCATCGCGGGCGTGCGCATCGCCACGGCGAACAGCGGCATCCGATACAAGGGCCGCGACGATCTGCTGCTGGCCGTGCTGGATCCTGGCACCAGCGTGGCGGGCGTGCTGACCCGGTCGCTGACCTGCTCGGCCCCGGTGGTCTGGTGCCGCGACAGCCTGCCCAAGGGTCAGGCCCGCGCCGTGGTGGTGAATGCCGGCAACGCCAACGCCTTCACCGGCAAGGCGGGCGACGCCACCGTCCAGGCAACCGTCACGGCCGCCGCCGAACTGGCGGGCTGCGCCCCGGACGAGGTCTACATCGCGTCGACCGGTGTGATCGGCATCCCGCTGGCCGCCGACGCCATCGGCAAGTGCCTGGCGCCGATGGCCCCGAGCCTTGCCGCCGATTCGGCCGCGTGGGAGAAGGCCGCCCGCGCCATCATGACCACCGACACCTTCCCCAAGGGGTCGGTGCGCATCGCGACCATCGGCGGCACGACGGTGACGATCGCCGGCTTCGCCAAGGGCTCCGGCATGATCGCGCCGGACATGGCGACGATGCTGGGCTTCGTCTTCACCGACGCCGCCATCGCCGCCACCGCGCTGCAGGACATGCTGTCGGAATTCACCGAGCGCACCTTCAACGCCATCACGGTCGACGGCGACACCTCGACCAGCGACACGCTGCTGCTGTTCGCCACCGGCAAGGCCGGCAACGCCCCGGTGTCGAGCGCCGACGCCGGCGAGCTGGCGGAGTTCCGCGCCGCGCTGGAGGATCTGCTGCTCGACCTGGCGCTGCAGGTGGTGCGCGACGGCGAAGGGGCGACCAAGTTCGTCGCCGTCACCGTGCGCGGCGCCGACAGCGACGCCGCCGCCAAGCGGATCGGCATGACGGTGGCCAACTCGCCGCTGGTCAAGACCGCGGTGGCCGGCGAGGACGCCAACTGGGGCCGCATCGTCGCCGCCATCGGCCGCGCCGGCGAGCGGGCCGACCGGGATCTCATCAGGATCACCGTCGGCGGCACGCTGATCTGTGCCGACGGGATGGAAGTCCCCGGCTATGACGAGACGCCGGTCGCCGCCCACATGAAGGGCAAGGAAATCGACATCGACATCGATCTCGGCCTCGGCAAGGGGACGGCGAAGGTGTGGACCTGCGACCTGACGCACGGTTACATCGACATCAACGGCAGCTATCGGAGCTGACCGGCCGTGGCCGCCTGTTTCGATCCCAGCTCGACCCCGGCTCCCGGCTCGCTGCCGGTACTGCTGGTCGTCGCGGTGGCGCTCGTCGATGCCGACGGGCGCGTGCTGCTGGCCCAACGCCCGCCCGGCAAGTCGCTGGCCGGCCTGTGGGAGTTTCCCGGCGGCAAGGTGGACGCCGACGAGACGCCGGAGGCCGCGCTGGTGCGCGAGCTGAAGGAGGAACTGGGCATCGACACGGCGGCGAGTTGCCTTGCCCCCTTCACCTTCGCCTCGCACAGCTACGAGCGCTTCCATCTGCTGATGCCGCTCTATGTCTGCCGGGTGTGGGAGGGCGACGTCATGCCGCAGGAGGGCCAGAAGCTCGCCTGGGTCTATCCGAACCGGATGGGCGACTATCCGATGCCGCCGGCCGACGTGCCGCTGGTGGCGATGCTGCGCGACCTGCTGTAGGAGCGCCGGGAAGGAGGGCGGCTTCTTCATGCTGCCTTCCTCCTTCCGCTGTTTTCGCTCTACACGCGGACGGTGAGCGGGCGCTGCGGTCTCACGCCAATGCGTTGTGGCGACTGTGGTGGTCCGAGCTTTGTTCCCGGACGTGACCCTTTGCGGCTTTGCCATGGGGCCGATCTGTGCCACATGATGAGTCGTTGAGATGAGAAGCCGAATCTCCGGCACCACTTTCCTGAACCGCATCGGCGTGGATTCGTTGTTTTCCTACAGCAACCGGGGTGCGTCGGACGGCGGCTTCGGAGACCGGCCGGCCACGGCGCTCGACGCGCTGCGGACCGTGTTCGGCTACGATTCCTTCCGTGGCCAGCAGGCCGACATCATCGACCATGTGGTGCGCGGCGGCGACGCGCTGGTCCTGATGCCGACCGGCGGCGGCAAGTCGCTGTGCTACCAGATCCCGGCGCTGGTGCGCGACGGGGTGACGGTCGTCGTCTCGCCGCTGATCGCCCTGATGCGCGACCAGGTGACGGCGTTGCGGGAGCTGGGCGTGCGCGCCGCCTTCCTCAACTCCTCGCTCGGGCCGGCCGAGGCGCGGGAGGTCGAGCGGGCGATGCTGCAGGGCGAGATCGACCTCGTCTATGTCGCGCCGGAACGGCTGGTGACGCCGCGCTTCCTCGATCTGCTCGACCGTACCCGGCTGGCGCTGTTCGCGTTGGACGAGGCGCATTGCGTGTCGCAGTGGGGGCATGACTTCCGCCCCGAATATCTCCAGCTGTCGATCCTGCACGAACGCCACCCGATGGTGCCGCGCATCGCGCTGACCGCGACCGCCGACGTGCAGACCCGGGCCGAGATCAAGGAGAAGCTGGGGCTGACCGACGCCCGCGTCTTCCTGTCCAGCTTCGACCGGCCCAACATCACCTACCGCGTGGTGCCGAAGAAGAGCGAGCGCCAGCAGATGCTGGCCTTCCTGCGCGAGAACCACCCGGAAGACGCCGGCATCGTCTATTGCATGTCGCGCAACAAGGTGGAGGAGGTAGCGGCCTGGCTGAACGGCCAGGGCCGCGAGGCTCTGCCCTACCATGCCGGGCTGCCGGCCGAGATGCGCGAGGCCAACCAGGACCGCTTCATCAAGAGCGAGGGTCTGGTGATGGTCGCGACCGTCGCCTTTGGCATGGGCATCGACAAGCCGAATGTCCGCTTCGTCTGCCACCTCGACCCGCCCAAGAGCCTGGAGGCCTATTACCAGGAGACCGGCCGCGCCGGCCGCGACGGGCTGCCGGCCAACGCCTGGATGGCCTACGGCATGGCCGACGTGGTGATGCTGCGCCAGATGCTGGAGCAGTCGGAGGCCGGCGACAGCCACCGCCGGGTCGAGCGCGGCAAGCTGGAGGCCCTGCTGGGCTTCTGCGAGACGCCGGACTGCCGCCGCCAGGTTCTGCTGAACTATTTCAACGAGACGCTGCCGGAGCCTTGCGGCAACTGCGACACCTGCCTGGATCCGATCGAGACCTGGGACGGCACCGTCGCGGCGCAGAAGGCGCTGTCGGCGGTCTACCGCACCGGCCAGCGCTATGGCGCCGGCCATTTGATCGACGTGCTTGTCGGCAATGCGACCGAGAAGGTGATCCAGCAGCAGCATGACCGTCTGAAGACCTTCGCGGTCGGCAAGGATCTGTCCAAGGTCGAATGGCAGTCGGTCTATCGCCAGCTGGTGGCGACCGGCCTGCTGACCGTCGACCTAGAGGGCTATGGCGGTTTCCGCCTGACCGATGCCGGGGTCGCGGTGATCAAGGGGCAGCGGGTGGTCAAGCTGCGCAAGGATCCGGTGCTGGAACGCCGGCGCGGCGTCCACGACGCGCTGCGCCGCCACACGGCGCGGGGCGGCAGCGTCGGTGGCGGGGAGGGCGTGTCCAGGAGCGGCGCCCGCGGTGCGCTGTCGGCGGCGGACGACGTGCTGTGGCACGCGCTGAAGGACTGCCGCACGGCGCTGGCCAAGGCCCAGAGCGTGCCGCCCTATGTGATCTTCCATGACAGCACGCTGCTGGAAATGGTGGCCCAGCGTCCGCAGGACCACGCGAGCTTCGCCCATCTGCCGGGGGTGGGTGGCCGCAAGCTGGAGCGCTACGCCGACGCCTTCCTGGAGGTGATCCGCCAGCACGGCTGAGGGCGGCGGATGGGGGGTGCGCAAGCATGGCAGGCTTGAGAATGGAGGGCCGATTTTTCCGAAATTCACCGCTTGCATCCCATGGAGCACCTCGCTATGTTCCGCGCCACAACGACGCCGCAGTAGCTCAGGGGTAGAGCAACTGATTCGTAATCAGTAGGTCCGGGGTTCAAATCCCTGTTGCGGCACCACTCTAAGGCCCTGAAAGGTAACGCCTTTCGGGGCCTTTCCATGTCCGGGGTCCGCAAGCTCGTTTTTGCAGCGGACCTGTAGCGGACCCGCCGGGCGGAAATCCGGGTCCGCCAGCTTTCGGGCGCGAAGCCCGGCCCCAGTAGAAACGCGATGGCATCTGTCCAGTCGCAACCATGTTGGAATTCTCTGTATCGCGAAATCATAGGGAGAAATGAAATATGCGCATGCGGCCTGTCCGGTGAGATCGGGCGGCTTTACTTTTGGGACTGTTACCCCCATATGCGCAGCCGCGTCGCGATCAACACCATGCCCGGCTTCTCTGCCGCGTTGTAGGTGACGTGGCGATTGGCGTTCAGCTCATCCACTGTTCGTGCCGGATCTGAGGCCATGGCGAGGACGGCAAAGACGGTGCGGATAGCGGTCATATTACTGGCAGCCACGACATTGCTTGATCTAAGATTCAATGTCTGTGGTCTTCCAATCCCTAGTCATTTCACAATTAAGGAACGAAAATGGCCGAGATGCCGGAAGAGATTTTTGGTGTTTATCAAGAATTAAAGAACGAGGTAACTTGGCTTCATGCGAAGTGGAAAATATATAGGCAGCTTTATGCAAAAAGCGAAAAGAGAGTTAACCTCTTAAACGAAGTTGCAAGAGCATTTTTTTACATTATTGAGCAATCTCTCAGGTCGGAAATAAGCATATATGCTAGTAAACTTACTGATCCTGCGCGTTCAAGGAAATTTGAAAATCTCTCTCTGTATCAGTTGCAGGAAAGAATAGCGAAGAACTGCGATGCCGATTTTTCTTCTGGTTCTCAGGAGTTGCTTGATATCGTGAAGGAAAGATGTGCTCCACTCCGCAATTGGCGGGATAAGAAATTGGCTCATTTAGATCTGAATGTCGCAATGAATACAGCGACGACTCCTCTGCCATCGTTTTCAAGAAAAGAAATTGGAGGTGCGATTTCGTCTATTGCGGAGTACATGAACAATATCGAGGGATACTATAATGATAGTCATCATGCTTATGAAATGGTGAGCATCCCAACAGATGCGAACGCACTTATTGAAATGCTAAAATGGTCAATGCGATATGAAGAACTTCGGAGCACAGGAAAGATAGCAATTGATGATTGGTCTTTGGGGGATTGGCGTGATGCATAGATGACCGGCACGCTGTCCGCCATGGGCTATCGCCAGACCTTCAAGCGGAACGACTATCGCACCTTGGGCAACGGGCGGGGCAGCGGCTTCGTCACCGGGTTGCGCGTCGGTGGGGCGTGGCGCATCTACGCCCAGGGCGTTTACACGGCACAGCGCCGCGACCGCATCGCGTCCTTCCGCCGCCTGATGTGATGCACCCATCACCCGGTCAATGCCGGGCGCTCGGCCAACACCGTGCGGGCGTATCGGCCACCGCAAGCTCCGATCCGGGAACCGCCGGGTTTTCAGGGGGTGACAGATCAGGGCGTCTTCCGCAGCGCCTCGAGCATGGCCGTGCGAAGCATGTCGGGCGAACAGGGCATCTCCAGCAGGATGCCGCCGGATGCTCCGGCCTTCCAGTGCTGGAGCAGGTTGGGATCGGCGGTGATGCCGATCCATGGCAGCGGATGGCCCATTTCGGCTTCAAAGCGGTCGCCCAAGCGGTCGCCGGTGTCCAGGCCATCGGTTGGAGGCAGCAACAGCAGGGTCGGGCGCAGGCCCTTGTCCCTCATGATCGCGATGATGTCGTCGACGCAGTCGCCGGCGATGACCCGGCACCCCCACGACTCGAGCAGAGCCTCGACGCCCAGCCGCAGGATGGCGTTCTGTTCAAGGACAACGACGGTGTTCCCTGTGATTGCTGGCACGGCGTGATCCCATCCGGACGTTGGGCGACTTGGAGACTGTCCAAGATCGAAAACCCATCGGAGGGCGGGATGGTATCCGTGGCCTCTTTTTTGTCATTAACCTGTGATGGGTTCAACCCAAGGTGCGTGCGGCTCTGCCATGTCCACCAACCCCATGATGGTCGGGCGGCGACGCCGATGTCGACAGACCGCATCGGGCGGATGCGGAAGCGGCCTGCCGGCTCCGCCACCGGGGCGCCTTGCGCCCGGCGGCGGCCGGCGACTTGACAAGCGCGCTCCGCCTCACTCCACCGGGTAGGGCGGCTTCGTGTAGCCCGCCGGCGACAGGGTGAAGATCTCCGCCCCGTCGGCGGTCACGCCGATGGAATGCTCGAACTGGGCGGACAGCGACTTGTCCTTGGTCACCGCGGTCCAGCCGTCGCCCAGGATCTTCACGTCGGCGCGGCCGGTGTTGATCATCGGCTCGATGGTGAAGATCATGCCTTCCTTCAGCACCAGACCTTCGCCGGGCTTGCCGTAATGCAGGACCGACGGCGGCTCGTGGAAGACGCGGCCGACGCCGTGGCCGCAGAAATCGCGCACCACCGAGAAACGATGGGATTCCGCGAAGGTCTGGATGGCATGGCCGATGTCGCCCAGGGTGGCGCCCGGCTTCACCACGTCGATGCCGATCATCAGCGCGTCATAGGTGACGTCCACCAGCTTGCGCGCCTTCACCCCGACGTCGCCGCACAGGTACATGCGGCTGCTGTCGCCATACCAGCCGTCGACGATCGGCGTCACGTCGATGTTCAGGATGTCGCCGTCCACCAGCCGCTTGTCGCCGGGGATGCCGTGGCAGACGACATGGTTGACCGAGATGCAGTTGGCACGCGGGAAGCCGCGGTAGCCCAGCGGGGCGGGGATGCCGCCATGGTCGCGGATGAACTGTTCCAGCAGGCGGTCGAGCTCGCCCGTGGTGACGCCCGGCTGCACATAGGGGGCGATGAAGTCCAGCGTCAGCGCGGCCAGCCGGCCGGCCTTGCGCATGCCCGCGAACCCCTCCGGGCCATGCAGACGGACGCGGTTGGAGTCGACGTGATCCTGTTCCAAGACGAATGCCCCTATGCCAAAAAACCCGAAACCCGGACATGCCGCGGCGCTACAGAACGATCGGCAGCGGCCGGTCCAATTCAATCGATTCGGGCGTGATCGCGCAAGCCCAACACAGTGCCTCGACCCCCGAATCAAGCGCGCGGCGCAAGCCGGCGTCATAGGTCGGGTCGAGATCGGCCGCCGTGCGGAAATAAGTGCAGTCGGTGCGCTGGACAAGGTAGAGCATGACCGCCCGGCAGCCCTGCGCCACCATCGCCGCCATCTCCTCCAGATGCTTGGCGCCGCGGGCGGTGACGCAATCCGGGAACTCGGCGGCGTCCCCATGGGCGCCGCCCGGCCGGCGGAGATGGACGTTCTTGACCTCGACATAGACCGGCGGCCGGGCGGACGGCTGCGCCGGGTCGTCCTCCAGCAGAATGTCGATCCGGCTGTTGCGGCCGTACTTCACCTCGCGCCGCAGCCGGTCGTAGCCGGCCAGTTCCGGGATGGTGCCGGCGGCGATCGCGGCGGCGGCCAGGGCGTTGGGGTGCCCGGTGTTGACGCCGACCAGCCCCTCGCCCCAGGGGGCGGCGGCCTCGACCAGCTCCAGCGTGTAGGCAAGCTTGCGCTTCGGGTTGGCGGAGCGCGACAGCCACACCGCCGATCCCGGCAGGGCCAGCCCGATCATGCTGCCGGAATTCGGGACATGCACGGTGACCTCCGCCCCGTCCAGCTCGACGTCGGCGAGGAACCGCTTGTAGCGGCGGATCAGGCGGCCTTGAAGAAGGGGGGTGGGAAAGCGCATCTTGGCGGCGACGCTACCCTTGGCCTTCCCGCTCGACAAGAGCGTTCCGACGGAGACCCGCACCGCCATGACGTCCGAGACCGCCGTCCCCCCGGCCGAAGACAATCCGACCGCCGCCGTCCTGGTGATCGGCAACGAGATCCTGTCGGGCCGCACCAAGGACGCCAACCTGGGGCACATCGCCGAGAAACTGACGGAGATCGGCGTGCGGCTGCGCGAGGCGCGGGTGGTGCCGGACGTGGAGGAGGAGGTCGTCGCCGCGGTCAACGCGCTGCGTGCGCGCTACACCTACGTCTTCACCACCGGTGGCATTGGCCCGACCCACGACGACATCACCGCGGCCTGCGTCGCCAAGGCCTTCGGCGTCGCGCTGGAGCGCAACGGGGAAGCGGTCGCCCGGCTGGAGCGCCATTACGCCGCCGGCCAGTTGAACGAGGCGCGGCTGCGCATGGCCAACGTCCCGGCCGGCGGCATCCTGATCGACAATCCGATCAGCCAGGCGCCGGGGTTCCAGATCGGCAACGTCTTCGTCATGGCCGGCGTGCCGAACATCATGCGGGCGATGCTGGACGGGGTGCTGCCGCGTCTGGCCGGCGGGCCGGCGCTGCATGCCCGCACGGTGGCCTGCGAGCTGGCCGAGGGCGTGATCGCCGCCGAGCTGTCGGCCTTGCAGGACCGCCATCCGGCCCTGGAGATCGGCAGCTATCCCTATTTCCGCAACGGCTTCTTCGGCGTCAGCCTGGTCCTGCGCGGCACCGGCGAGGACGAGGTGGAGGCGGCGGCCGGCGAATTGGCCGACATCGTCCGGCGGCTGGGCGGCACGCCGACCGTGACCGTCGGAACCAAAGGGTAGGGTGACGCTATGACCGCGGCTATGTCGGGGGATCAATTGCCGCGGACCGATTCGGGTCTACATGGAGAGTTTGGCGCCAGGCCATCGGACCTCAGGCCGTTTGGCGCCGGGACCAAGTCTGCCGGGAGAGCCCCGCCATGAAGACCTTCGAGAAAGCGGCGTTGCTGTTCCTGCTGCGCCATCTGTTCGCCGGCATCGTCGGTGCGGTGGTGCTGGCCAGCGGACTGTTGTGGTTCGACGTCGCCCGGCTGGCCACCCTGATCGGCAGCAGCGAATACGGCATCACCGCCACGGTGATGCTCTATGCCGGCCTGATGCTGACCTTCGGCAGCGTGTCGATGGGAATCGGCATCATGACGCTGAACGAGGACAACCGGCCGTAGGATTAGGGGGGAAACGGTCCCGGTCAGAAGCGGGTGCCGAACGGTCCGAAGCGGTCGTAAATCCAGACCAGCGCGACGATCACCGCCAGCCACAGCGCCGCGTTGCGCACCGCCACGCCGCGGTTGCGGCGAAGGGCGGCAGGAACCACCAAAACCGCGACCATCAGAAGCGCCACCAGCGACAGCCAACTCGTCTCGCTCACGCCAAGCCCTCCCGTTTCCTGAGCCCATTCCCCGGGTCATGCATCAATCGACATGGCCCTTCGATATGGGACGGTCTCCGGTTTTGCGAAGGGGTCTTGACCGAAAGCCCGGCGATTGTCTAAGTCATGACGACGGAACGGCGCGTTGCATATCCATGTATGCAATCTCCGCGGGCATCCCGGTGCCGCTCCGTCGGCATGTGCTTTGGCATCGAGGCTCCGGTCGTCAGACCGGGACTCCGGTGGCGAAGCCGGGGCGCGGGCGTGGCGAAACCGGTAGACGCAAGGGACTTAAAATCCCTCACCTCTTGGTATGCGGGTTCGAGTCCCGCCGCCCGCACCATATTGAAAAGAAACGTATTTTCCCGCTCATAGCGGAAGGCGTCCAGAACGCCGAAATGCTCTAGGACCCACCCAGGACCCACGGGAAGCCATCGCGTCTTTGAGCCGGGACAGTCCGTCAGACGAAGAACTCTTCGTCGGGAACGTCCAGATCATAGATTGAGCTGCCCGAGTCGCCGTGCTGCGCCAGCGATACGGCGATAGCGCAGGCTACGGCACCGTCGATCCTCTCCCGCGCCTTGCCCTTGCTGAACAGCCGGTTGCCGGCCCGGTCGGTCTCCACTTGGATATTGTCGAAGCACCAGCGCAGCACCTCATGCCCGCCGTGCTGGAATTGCCGCCCGACTATGGCGCGCTCCAATTCCTTGATGGCCGGCGCCATGGTGATCCAGCCTTGCCGCACCTCCACAGCCGGATAGCCGTCTTCGGTCAGCGTGTTCAGTGTGGACCGGGCCAAGTGCGGGTCAATCCCGACCGACACCACATTGAAGCGGTCGCACAGGTCGCGGATGCAGTCTTCCACCGCGCGGAAATCCACCACGTTGCCCGGCGTCGGCTCGATCAACCCTTCATCGGCCCAACGGACATAGGGCACCCCGTCCCGATCCTGTCGGCCGCGCAGGTTGTCACCGGGGCAGAAGAAGTGCGGCAGCACCGCATAGCCGGTCCCGACGCGCCAGCACGCCACCACCACCGTCAGGTCCGAGTTGCTGGACAGGTCCACGCCCAGCCAACACGGCGCATCGGCCAGCGCGTTGAGGTCGAGCGGCGCCGCGCCTTGATCGTAGACCGGCATTTCAACGAATGGGTCGGTCGAGTGGTCGAGCCACACGTTCAGATGCAGTTGCTTGAACGCTTCCCGGTCCGCAGGCCGGTTCTCGGCTTCCCGCGCGAGCTGGCGCAGGCCGTCCAGATCGGGGAAGCCGTGGACCAAGCCGGGATTGGCGCGGAACCACACCCGTTCGTCGCGCCAATCCGCATCGGCCGGTGTCTCGAACAGCACCGGCAGCGTGCCGGGGTCGTCGATCTCACCACGGGCGACTCGGCGGGCATAGTCCACAATGTCGTGGGCAACGTTCTGCTGCCCTCGCCAGGCGGTGCTGATTACGACGGACAGGGAGCCGGGCACCTTGACCAGACCCGTGCGGATCACGTCCCACAGGTCGCGCTTGGGCCATGCGTGGAGTTCATCGACCAGGGCAAAGGTGGGCGTGGTGCCATGGGACCGGGCGGCGTCGCAGGATATGGCGCGTAGCTGGCACCCGCTCTTGGGATGCTCAATGCGATGCCGATAGTCGATGAAACGCAGCACCTTCTCAATCCGGGAGTCCTCCCGGCAGATGCCGGCGGCTTCCTCGAACCCGATGCGGGCTTGCTCGCGATCCGACGCGGCGAACAGCGCCAGCCCGCCGGGCACCCGCTCCGGGCCGATGGTGTGCAGCAGCCCCAGCCCGGCCCCTAGGCTGGTCTTGCGCCCGCCGCGCGGCAGCAGCATGACGACGTTGCGCACGATCCGCCGGCCGTCTGGATGGCGCGGGCCGTAGATGCGGCGGACCAAACGCTCTTGGAAGTCGTGAAGCTGGAAAGCCCGCTTCGGCAGGGTGGATTTCGGATGGCGCAGCACGCGCAGAAAATCGACGGCCCGTTGACCGAAGCCCAACGGATCGGGGATCTCGGAGCCGTCGTAAATCCATTCGGGAAAGGTCGTGGTCATAGGTCGAGGTCCGACAGGTCGTCGTCGTCATTGCCGGTCGGCGCGGCCTTGTTCCGGCTGGCCGGGGTCAAGCCCAACTCGGCGGCCAGCCGGCGGCTTTCCGTCAGCGCCTGGAACATGGTCTGAAAGGCCGGGTGGCGCTTCACGTCGCCCTTGTCGTTCTTCACCATGTCGCCTTCGGTGGCGATCATCGCCTGTGACCGGCGGATGGTGCCAGCGGCAAGGCAGTAGGCTTCCAACATCGGGAGGTCTTCACGGGTCAGGGTCTTGCGGGCGCGCAGACCGGGCACGACGCGGCGCCATTCGGCCTTGGCCTCGGTCGGCAGCCAGGACGGCACGGGCGGCAGCCGGGCAAGCCCGCCCTCGATAGCCTTCAGTTCCGGTTTCCGTCCACGCATCGCTCAACCCCTTTGGTCCATTTGCTCAATTCGGCTCTCTCGGGAGGAAGACCCCTGTCCGGTACCCAGCCCCATGGCGGGAAATCACAAACCCCCTATCCCTAACCCCTTGCTATCCCTGCCTTTTTCCCGTGCGTCTTGCGGTTATGGTGCAAGCGGCAAAGCGTCTGAAGGTTGGACGGGTCAAGGCGACGGTCGGGCCGGTCCTTGATGCTCACCTTGTGGTCAACGTCCACGCCCTCAGTCGATCCGCACACCACACAGCCGGGGTGCGTCGCCAGATGGGCGCGACGCAAGCGGTACCAATCCGAGTCGTAGCCGCGTTGGTGACGGTCGGGCCGGGCAGCCTCCACAGCCTTGGAACAGCGGGGGCACGGTCGGCCGGCGGGAATGATGGAGCCACACTTGCAGATGCGAGGCGCAGCGTAGGGCATGGCGTCATCCCCCTCGCACCCAGCACACCCAGCCGATAAGGTCGCCCGCCTCGTAGAGCGGTTCCGCCCCTTGAATGGCGCCATTGTCGAGGATGTCCCCGGACTTGATCTTCGCCGGCCACTGGGATGCCTGAACGCCGCTCGGAACCGGCCCCGGCCAGCCAGCGGCGGCAATGTCCGCTTGGGTGATGCGAATGTGACGGTCTCCCTGTGTAACCCCGCCGACAAGCTGTGTGGGCTGGTAGTTGCCGGCCTTCCCGTAGACGGTGCAGGTGACGAAGGTGCTGGACGTGCCGACGCGCCGCTTCAGTTCCAGCGGGCGCCCGGCGCGGTGCATGGACGCGGTGAGAGTGGCGGCGGTCATCCGAGCACCACCGACCTGTAGGGCTGAAGACGTTCCGCCACGTCGGCGGGAAGCCCTCCGTCACCACCGGCTTTGTCCGGGTCGAGCAGTGAGAACGTCTCAACGTCAACGTTCGTATAGGAACGCAACGCGGGGTCTCTGCCCTTGGCGTGGTAAGCCCGAACGCACAAGGCAATGCAGGCGGCTTCCACGTCCTCGGGCAGTGTCCGGCCAACCGCGCCCGGCATGGTAAAGCCAGCCGTGTATTCCACGTCGATCACGTCACCGGACCAACACAGGAAGCGGCGGCGGCTGTCCAAGCGGTAGAGCGTGCCTTGTTCGGCGTCGGCCTCGTAGACGGTCGAGGCAAGCGCGGTCCCGTCCACGGTGACGCTGGCGATGGTGACGACAGGCAGCCGGGACAGCAGCAATTCAGGCACCGGCCGGGCAAGGCGATAGGTCTCCCGCACCGTTTCAGCGGCGAACACCCGATTGCACCAGCGCCGAATGATGGCGCTGGCGCGGGTGATGGCGTCCGCCAGCCAAGCGTCATCACCAGAACCGGACACCGCAAGCTCGGCCTTCACCGCTGCGACGGTGGTGAGGTCCATGACGGTGGCGGGGGTGATGACGGTCAGCATGGTGCGCATGGTCATTCTCCCTTGCCGCGCCGCGCGTTGCGGACGCGGTAAAGAAGCAAAACGATGGTGAGGCACAGGACGACAATTTGAAGCGCCTCACTGAAACCCCCGGTCAGCGAGGCGATGGAAAGACCGCTGGTCGGAATGGCGAGGTCGGTCATAGTGCGGTGCAACATGGCGTTCACGCGGGCGGGTTGCTGGTGGGCGCGTTGACCGGATGGCCCAGGATTGCCACGGCCCCCAGGTTCGCGGCGCTGGCGTTGCCGGTCGGCGTGATGGTGAGGCGCTGGTACCGCTTGCCCCCGACATAGCCGACCTTCCGGGCCTTGTTGTCGTCGGCGAAGGTGAAGCCGGCCAGCGCCTCGGTTCCGACCAGCAACTCATCGGGCACGGCCAAAGCGTCCGACAGGTTGGCCGCGTCGCCATGCTCCACCAGCACTGAGAAGGTGGCGTCCGCGTCGGCCAGCGAGCCGGTCAGCAGGATGAAGGTCACGGAGCCATAGCCCAGACTGTCCACGATGGCGGAGACGACGGCGGTGTTGTCGCTGGTCGCCGCGCTCGGCGGGATGATGTTGACCGGGGTGATGTTGTTCAGCAGGTCGCGCATGGGGGTTCCTCCTTCAGCTCGCGGCCACGATCAGCTTGCGCAGGGCTTCCGACTTGCGGACACCACCGGCAACCCGCTTGCGGGCGTGGAAACGGCACTTCCCCTTGGTGCGCTGGGTCAGGTCGTCGCGCAGCAGGGAGAAGCCCACCCGGTCGAACACCCGGTAGCCTTGGGCGAAGTCGCCGAAGACGACGGGGATGTTGTCGCCGGCCACGTCGGGCATGTCGGGCAGTTCCACCACCGGACGGCCCAGGATGGTGGTGACGGGCGAGCCGGCCAGCCCGGTCATGGACAGCAGGTATTCGCCCGTCGTGGTCTTCAGCTTGCGGCAGGCGCCCAGGGTGGTGGAGTTCATCCCCCACACGGCGTTGGTGCGGTAGGGCGACGGCAGGGCGTGGAACAGGTCGATCAGCGAGTCGGGGAGGATCTTCGCCGCGTCGCCCGTCACCACGCTGGGGATGGTGGTATCCGACATGAAGCCCATCGGGCGCTTCACGCCGTTGCCGGTGACGAAGGCTTGCCCTTCCGCCTGCCCAAACTCTTCGGCCAGATCGCCGGCCAGCTCGGCGAAGATATCGACGGCGGCGTCCTCCAGGGTGGAGAAGGCCACGTCCACATAGGCGGTCAGTTCCTTCACCTCATAGGCCGACTTGCCGTAGCGGCTGCCGGTCTCGGTGTCCTCCCGGTCCTCCAGCTCCTCCACCCACGTCGCGGTGGGACGGCCGATCCGCTTGGGCAGTTCCACCGAACCGCGCGTCGTGTTGCGCACGGTGGCGAGCTGGCGGACGGGCGACCACAGGACGATGTTCTTGTCCACCTCGGCGATGAACTCGGCCGGCGCCAGATAGCCGGCGCTGGTGTCGTCGCCCGTGCGCAGGGTCTTCACCTCGGTATAGTCCATGCCGGCGGTGCCGCCCCGAAGGTAGTTCTCAAACGCCTTGCGTTCGGGCGCTTCGGCCCCCTTGGTCTCCGGTGCCACAGCGGCGCCCGGCCGGCGGAGCGTGGTTTCCACCTTGCCCAGACGGTCGGTCAGCGGCGCCAGCGCGGCGGTAATGGCAGCGGTCATCTTGGTTTCGACACCGGCCACCAACTCGGCCGTCTTGGTCTCCAGCGCGGCCAGATCGGGCGCGGCGGCGTTCTCGTCTTCCATGGTGCTCTCCGTAATGATGGCCGCGCCAGCGGCCGGGAAACTCTTCACACTCAGCACCCGCGCCCGGCTCGATGCGGGCCGGCGCACGATGCTGACTTCCTGCAAGTTGACTTCGACCAGCACCCGCCGGCCGGCGGCGTCGCGGTGGGCCTTGGTGGCGATGTAGCCGATGGACAGACCGTCGAGGCGTCCGGCCCGCAGGTCCGCCAGCGTCGCCGGGTCGGTCACGACGCCGCGAACCTTCAGGCCGATGTCGTCTTCAGCGGCCTCGATCCACTGGCCGATGGGCAAGCCTTTGTGCTCGCGCAGCATCAGCGGCAGACGGGTGGTAATGCTGGCGTGGTAGGCGCCCGCCTGCACCACGTCGTTGACCGCATCGGCCGGGCCACCGAACAGGCTGGCGTAGCCGATCACTTCACCCTCTGGGGAGACCTTCACCTCAAGCATGGGGTAGCTCCGTGCTCGGTTCGGCGGCAGCCCCCGTAGTCGGGGCGGGCGCGGTGTTGACCGGGCGCATGAAGGTTTCGCCCCCGGCGTAGGGTGGGCGGTTCTCCATGGTGCGGGCTTCGTTGGGGTTCAGGATGCCGGCGGAAATCGCCTTGCTCATCGCCTCGAACCGGGCGGCGATGTCGGCGCGGGCGAGGTCGTTCACCTCGAACTCGAAATACAGGGTGTCCCGCTCCTCGGGGGTGAGCAGCGTGATCGCCATCGCGTCGCACCACAGGCGCAGGATCGGCAGCATGCAGAAGGTCAGGAACTGCATGCCCATGCTCTCGGCGTTGGCGTGGGTGGCGCGGTCCATTTCATTGACCAAATGCAGCGGCACCCGCCAAAAGCGGCTGATTTCCTCCACCTGAAAGCGGCGCATTTCGAGCGTTTGGCTATCCACCGATGTCAGTTGGATTTGGGTGAAGTCCATGTCGTCATCGAACATCATCGTCCGGTGTTCGGCGTCGGCTCCCGAATAGAAGCGGGTGAACAGGGATCGGATGCGCTGCAACGCCTCGGGCGTCTTCTTGCCCTTGACCTTGAGAATGCCCGAAGGTTTGGCGCCGCGACCGAATAGCGAACCGCAATGCTTCTCCAGCGTGAGCGACAGGCCGATAGCTTCCCGGCCCAGCGTGACGGGGGACGCACCCTTGTAGGTGTCCAGCCCCACGCCCCGGATGTGCAGGATCTCGGATCGGTCGTATTCGCGGGCGGGCAGCGCCGTGTTGCCGGTGGCGACCGTGTAGACCGGGGCCATGGTGCGCGGGTCTTGGCGAACGGAAACGGCCCGCGCGTCGAGCGGGATCAACTCCACCACCCGGCCGGCGGCGTCGCGGTTCACGAAGGCGTAGGCGTTGCCGTGGGTGGCGAAGTGGGTTCCCAGCACAAGGCGGAACTCGCTGGCAGGGGTCCAGTCGTTCGGGGCCTTCGTCACCAGGGCATAAAGGGGATGGTCGGTGGCGCGCTCCCGGTCGTCGCCTTTCCGGCGGTACAGGTGCGGCGTCAGTTGCTCGATGGTCTCGGCAATGACCTTGATGCAAGCGAAGGAGACCGAACAGCGCATGGCGGTTTCGGGAGAAACGGATACCCCCGCAGCGGTCGGCAAAGTGCCGCCGGTCAGGACTTCGTATCCACCAACGTCTTTCCGCTCGCTAACCCCGAAAAGCGCCTTGATGCCGGTAAGCATTCGCGCGGTCCCTTGCCGTTTCACTGGCAAATTCCGCCGAAATATCGTAACAGTCAAATAGAGTTGGAAAATCCTGTTAATCTATGTTTTCTGAAATATTCCGGGATATTCAATAATATCCAGCGATAACTGAGAAGGACTGAGCGCTTCGTCCTAGGCTATACGGTTGGTGTCGGGTTGCGTACTATGGCGCTGCATGTTCTGCGGTGCTGGCCTTTGCCCGCTTGGCCTTCCGTTCAACCGTTGCGGCGAACTTCCGCAACTCCGCTTGATCGGCCGGCATCAGCTTGTTGACGCTGGCGCGGTACAGCAGCCCCTTGGCAAAGGCCGCATTCACCCCCCGGCGGAACTTGGTGTAGTAGCGTTCGGCGACGTCCACCCAATCCAGCGGTGCGCGGAAGGCTTCAAGCTCGGCCTCCAATTCCTTCACCCGGCGGAACGCCTGTTCCCGAAGGTCAGCCGCCGCGCGGTCGGCACCGTAACGCTGCCCAGCCTGGAACCCACGCTCGAACGTGGCGTCGTCACCACCCCCGGAAGTCTTGCGCCGAAGCTCGGCGATCTCCCGGCGGGCGGCGGCAAGCTCGGCCTCCATCACCATCATGCGCAAGGTGGAGACGGTGCCGCCTTCTGTGTCGGGGCCGTTCACGGCCTCCCCCAGCGACAGGCCAGCCGCGCGAGCCATGGCAGCCGCCTTGCGGACAGCGGCCAGGGCTTCGGCGTCGTGGTCGGACTCGGCGAGGGACAGCACCTTGTTGAACTTGGCTCGGTCGAAGGGCTTGCTCATCGGATCGTCTCCATCGGCGTGTCGGTGCCGAACACATCCGCCCAGGCGATGCGTTCGGCCTTGGCGCGGGAAAGGTGGGCGTCAAATTCGAGGATGGCCGCGCGTTCCTCGAAGTCGTCCAGGCGGTCGGGGAAGTCGGGATAGCTGGTCAGCAGATCGACCAAGCCGGCTTTCTCGGCGCGGGCGGCGGAGACGACGGCCGGCGGAAGCGGGGCAGGCGCCCGGAGCCGCAGGGTATCGCCGTCGAGGGTTGACGACGGCTCCTTCAGCGCGCAGGGCACGCAACACGGAAACGCCCGTCATAGGGTCGTCTCCCACTCAGAGCCAGAGGATAGGGGGAAATTTGCGTCCCCAGCGTCCCCAGCGTCCCCATATTCATTAACACATTGATTTCCCTCGGTGTTCTTGGGGACGGAAGCCGGGCCGTTTGCGTCCCCGCTCGAATGCGTTTGCGTCCCCGCTGGCAAACGGCGGACACGGATCGCGCGTTTCTTGTCGTCACCGCGCCCGACATGCTGGTCGAGTTCGATTTCGACACCTTGGGAGCGCAGGGCCGGCGCCAGACGACGCAGGCGGCTGGACAGACTTCGGGCGTTCTTCGGCCATGTCTTGTCGCGTGATACGTCTGGCGTGACCTTGAGATTGATCTCGGCCAACAGCGCCGTGGCGGTCACGATGTAGCTGGACCGCTCCGCCGCGATGTCCAGCACGGCCATAGCCAGCGGATCGGCCTCGATAACCTCTTCGATGCCGCGCGCCCGGTTGGTCTCATAGGCGTCAACGAACTGGACCGGCTTCCATCCGAAAGCGGGAAAGCCAGCGGCGGACCACAGGGCGAAATCGGCCATGCGCGGCAGACGCGGGAGCGTCACCATGGCGCGGTTGCGCAGCGCCATCGACACGCCGTCGAACAGTGCGCCCAGGATACGGGGCGCGGCGGCGTCGAACTCCGACCAGAACGCGGCTTCCGGCCGGCGGGCTTCCGCCGTCATGGCGGGCAGGGTCAGAGCAACGGCGCGGTCGGCCAGATCGGGGCGAGACGCCAGCGACGGAATGCCGTTCAGCAACACCGGACGGCACACGTCGATCAGCACTTCCTCATTGTTGGTGTAGAGCGCCCGCGTGGCGAACCCGCCTCCGGTGGCGATCCGGCAAAACCAATCCGACTGTTCGCCATCGACATAGGACAGGTTGTCGTAGCCCAGGACCCAGCCATTCCGCGCGGCGATCAGCGCGTCGCGTTCGTCCTTCGGTGGGGAGCGCAGATCGGCGGCGTTCGGATCGACCAGACGACGCAGCACGCGGCAGAAGGTCGATTTGGCCGCTCCCTGTTCGCCGTTCACCACCATGACCGGAAACGGCCCCTTGCGCTTCTGGCACGCCAGCAGCCACGCCACGGCAAGGCGGAAGTCGTCGTCACCTCCGATGTTCAGGAAGGGGCGCAACTCGGTGATGCGGCCTCCCTTCACAGGTATCGGCAGCGGTCGCAAGCCGGCCGGGCGGATGAAGGGACAGGGCGGGCGGGGGACAACGGACCAGCCATCCGGCCCGATAACGACGGCGGACCAATCGGGCGTGCCCAGATCGATCACGACTCGGCCCTCGTGGTCGCCGATGCGGATGGCGGGAACCTTCTCCGGGCCGTTGCCGGCCATGGCCTCGATGCTGCCCAGCGCGTCCGTGAACGCCTGTGACGATGGCGAGCCGGGGACGGTGATCTTCGTTCCGCCTTCAACGATCACCTGTTGATAGCGGGCGCCATAGAGCCGTCTCAGATACCGTTGGTAGGCGCTGGACCGAACCGGATAGCTTTCAAGGTGTCCGTCAATCTCGACGGTGGCATAGGCGCCGTGGTCGGCGTCGTGCCATAGCTCCCCGCTCCGCGTCGCGCAGAGGATCAGCTTGTCCCGCTGGGGCAAATCATCGTTGTCGTCACCATGGGGCGGGGTGAACTCGCTGGCGTTCTCGATGATCTTGCGCACATCGTCAGGCATGGGGGATCTCCGCAGCCTTTCCGGCGCGTAGGATGTCGTTGAAGTCGGTGTCGGGGACGGGAGGCAGGGCAAGGCGGACGCGGCGACCTTCGGCATGGAACCGGCGGGCGGCGGCTTCGGCCTTGCGCTGGCCCACGCCATTGGAGTCGTGATCGACCAGGATCACCACTTCGGCCACCACGGGCGGCAACAGCAGATCGACCAGATTACCGGCGGAGAACGCGGCCCAGCCCGGCAACCCGGTTTCCTGCATGCCCGACAGCACGGTTTCGATGCCCTCCCCGACCAGCAGGACGGAGCCGGCGTGCGCAAGGCGGATCGCGGCACCCTTCAGCGGCCCCAAGGTCATCTTCGGGCTTGGCACCGGAGCCTTGTCGGTGCCGCTGGGGGTGAGAAAGGTCCGATGGATCGCGCACACCCGGTTGTCGGGATGCAGGGCGAAGGCGGCGACCATGCAGGGGAACCGCTGGCCAGACGGCGCGTGCTTGGCGTTGGGAAGAAACCGGATGGTCGGCGGCACCGGGAGCGTGATGGCGCGTCCGGGCAGATACGCCCTTTCCACGATGGTTCCGGCGGCGGGCACCGTCTGCGCCCAGACCTCCGAAGCCGCCTTGCGCTTGGCGTCGGGGTCAGTCGGCGTGGAAGGTTCGTGGCGAACTGGCGGCGTCCATTCCTTGTCGGGTTCACCCGCCCATAGTCGTTGCGCGCGAAGGGCGTGGATCACGTCGGCTTGGGAACACCCACAGGCATGGCTCTTGACCAGCACGCGCCCGTTGTCTTCCTCGACAGTGAAGCCAGACGGATAGCCGCAGCAGGGGCAACGGCCGCTGTAGGTCCGCCCAGAGCGGGCGAGACCCAGCGCCTTGGCGATGCCGGCGGCGTCCATCACACCCCCGCGTCGCTGGTGGAGTGGACCAACTTCCCCATGCGCTCAATGGCCCAGCGGTCGAGTTCGGCAACGGGGTAAAGCGGCGTCCGGCTCACCCCCTTGTTGAAGGCCGGGCCACCTCCGACGCTGGCGTATTTGGCGAGCGTGGCGGGGGCAACGGTGACACCGTGGACTAACTCCAAGTACTCGGCAGCCTCCCAGCGGCGCAGGCGCGGCTTGCGCAGGGCCGGCGGCAGGCAAACCTCGGGCGTGGCGGGAATGTCCCGCGAATTCAAGTTTGTCACTTGTCTCTCCTAGATTTTAGATAAAGAGGACTTCTCTTCAGTCATCGTCGCCAATTTCTTCAAGGGCCTCAACGACTCGTTCCGCAATTGAGCCGATGCTAACGTAAATGACAGCGTCAGGAACTTCGGGGGGGTCGCCAGCTCCGTTGTATATTTTGTGTTTCCACCCATCTTCTTCGCGCCAAACGAAGAGTGTTGTAAGTGATAGTGCTGCGACTAAAGCTCTTGGCGGTGTGTTTTTATACATTAGCAAAAGCATGTGCGGCACGAGCAAGCCACCCACAATTAAGCTCGCCAACTCGACCGGAACGCAGAACTCCACCAAGCGCCGAATGACGGCAAGGCGGAACGCGTCCCATACGGAGAACTGGCGCCATTTCTGCCCTTCTCGCTCCTCATTTGCCTCAAGCATCACCTGCTTTCGGTCGAGCCAGTTCCGTATCACCTTCGCATTGCCGCCCGTGGCGTAGACGACGCTCGAAAACCGGTATCGCTTATCTGAAATCGGGTTAGTCATTTTCACCTCCGTTGAGGCGAATATAGAGTGGCGCGGGGAGGCTGTCAAGAACGCCTCTTGTGAGGCGTTGTGCGAAAGTTTGTCGCCTCAACCGATAACAAGGACGGGTTAAAAACCAAGGGGCCGGTTTTGCCGGCCCCTTGGTTACGATGGAGTCGGCGAGGCGTGGTCAGGCGGCATCTCTGGCAAGGCGCTTTGCCTGTTCCCGCACGATTTTCAACAGCTTGGCGCGCATGTGGTCCGGTGCCACGTCGATCTCGTCGGCGATGGTGCCCAGAAGTTGACTGCGGGTCATGCTGCACCCCCAAACTCCAGCAAGTCGCGAATGATCGCCACAGCCATCCGGGCGTCAGTCGTCGTGCCGAAGTAGTCATCTTCCGGCATCTCGTCGGCGCACCAGACGAACGCCTTGGCCTTGGCGTGGTGCCCTTCTAAAGTCGTCGGGCGGATTACCAGCATTCGCTTGGCGATGGCGCTGCCCTTTTCCGTTAAGGCTTCAAACTTGGCAAAGTCAGCATCTCGCGGGAGGTTGGCCGACTGTGCCTCAACTCGATCCAGATCGACGCCAAGGGCGAGTAGTTCGGCGTCGGGGTGCGGCGCGGCAACGATCATGGCAGCGGGCACAGCCGGCGCCACCATGGCAGCGATGCGCAACGCTCTGGAAGCGGCGGGCGTGCGGTTCACCGAACACGGCGTTGAGTTGGTGAGGAGATAAAAATTCTAGTCTCTGGTAAAAATCTCGACTCCTTTCCTCTCTTTGCCGATCATTCATCATCCACCAGAGGGTAGGCGGGAATGGCCGATAGAACATTCACAACTTTTGGGAAAAAGCCTCGCTCTATAAACATAACCCTTGGCGAGTTATCGGACGCATTTTTGCAGTATATTAAGCATGAAACCGGCATAGACTATGATAAAATTATACTAGACTCAGATAGTAGTGGAGGCTGGAGAGAAACAATAATTGAGGTTAGCGCATATCGTGCGGGATATATTGTGACGGCGTTTATAAATGGTAAGGCAGCTAAGTCTACGCAAGCAAGGATGGGGTGCGGACCTTTTCAGATAAGATGTAAAATTCACGTCAATCTATTTGGTAATGGGAACCCAGAATTCTATGTTTCGGCTATAGTTAATGACAACAGGTCAATTTCCTTTGAAAGCGATCAAATAAACTTACTAATTGATCTGATCTCAATAAAGGACAGCAAAGAAATCAAATAAACAAGCTTCTCAACGAGCAGAGCCTTGAACACGGTTATGTGCCTTCACCCGGTTCCGAATGAGCCAAAATTGCGCAAGTTCCCGCGCATTTCCAAACGACAAACGTCTGCTGCGGCAAGTCCGGGCGGGCTTGTTACACTTCGGGCGTTGACGGCCTCATGTTCCGCACATCCGCGTATGCCGTCAAGTGTTCTTGGAAAATCGGCTACGCTGCGGCTCGCCAGCCTTGCGGCGTGTCCTCGAACACCTGCCGCTCGTGCTCTTGCCGGTCCATGTCGTTCAGCCGGGCGATGATCTCCCGGATATGGGCATTGCCTTCCATGTGCTCGCGGTAGATGGCGCGCAAGAAGCGGTCGGCCCACTTCGGCACCCGCCCGCGCTTTTCCCACAGGGCCACGGACTGGGCGTCGTTGCCGAAATAGCCGGCCAGCGCGTTCTGTGACAGGTCGAGTTCCTTGCGCAGAAACCGGAACTCGCACCCGGTCAGGTAGGGCTTCCGGTGGACAAGCTGCATGCCGATGGCTCGGTGCAGCCCTTCCACATTCTCGATCACCATGGCCTCGCCGTAGGGCGTGGCGTGCGGCTTGACGCCGTTCGCCAGCCATACGTTGGGAAGGCCGCATTCGGTGTAGTGGTACATCGTCGCCTCCTTCCGTCAAAACACTGTGATGATCAGCAACCGAGTCCGCCATTCGATGGCGATACCGACCGTGATCTGTTCTCCGGCCGACATGCCGCGCATATCCACACGCCAGTTCCCATGTTCGTCGATCCACGGTTCCCCGTCGATAAAGCCCGCCTGGACCACGCGCCGCGCCTGAGTGATCGAGATCTTCCGCTGCACCATGCGCTTCTTGGCGTGGGGCACCGGAACGATTCGGTCAGGGTCCGCAGCGATCTCCTTCACGATCCGGGCGGCGGCGGGTTTGGTGAGCCTCAGAGGGACAACGTTCGGGTCGGCCATAACCTATAAATCTTATAGGTTGGGTGCCGATGTCAAGGGCGGCGCCCATAAAACCCCATGCTACCCCGTTCGATGACGGTTTGTGACTAGTCACACTCCGAACGCGCCTTGATGCGTGACTAGTCACGAACCATCTATAGGGAAACCGTGACTAGTTACGAGGATGCGCCATGCCAGACCAAACAGCCGCCGCTCGACAGGCCAAGCGCCGCGCCCGCCTTGCCGAAGGTGACGTGACGCAAATCAACGTGCTTGCCCCCCAGGCCATCCATGCCGCCTTGCGGGAAATCGCCGCGCGCACCAGGGACGGCGAACCGCTCCACAAGGTTCTCCGCTCGCTCGCCATGCGGGCGACGAACCAAGACGCGCGGTGGGCGCCGCTGGCCGTACCCGACGATCTCCAGCCCGCCCCCGGAGAGGTCGCCGTCGCGATCCGCACCGGCAGCCGGTCGAACGGCTACACGCGCAAGCTCATTGACCGGGCTGGCCTTCAGCGCCGCGATGATCTCGGCGCGTGGTGCGGGATCGTCACCAGGGACATGGCGGACAAGCTGGCCGCGCGGGCGGAAACCACCACCGCGACCGTGGTCGAGCGGGCCGGCGGGGAATAGCTCCAAAAGCGGGGACGCAAACCCAATTTGGGGACGCAACGGGGACGCAAATTCATAATTTTGCGTCCCCACGACAATCATAGCGATATCAACATGTTAAATCGCTGCTTTTGGCCTTGGGGACGCGGGGACGCAAATTCTCCTTTTCTTTCTAAATAGGAAGGTTAAGGGGAGGGGGAGGGGGACCAAGGGGGCGGGATCAGGTCGGCTTTCGGCCGGCGGGCTTTGCCAGAGGCACCACGTTGTCGATGGCCTCTCCCTTCGCCGTCGCGGCTCCAGCGTTCAGCGCTCCCATGATGCGGCCTTCGATCTTGTCGGACAGTTCGCGGAGCGGATCGGCGTCCCGGTTCACATAGCGGCCGGTCATCGCAAGCGTCTTGTGCCCCAGCTTGTCGCGCACAAGGAAGGCGTTCGCTCCGGCTTGCCCGGCATAGGTTCCGACCGTGTGCCGCTTGTCGTGGAGATGGACATCCGCCAGCCCGGCTTTCTCCCGGATGCGCTCCCAAGCGTGCCCGAGCGTGCTGGCGGACAGCGGCTTTTCAGGGGCGCGCACTCCCGGCAGCACCCATTCCGATTTGCGCGGCAGATCGGCCAGGAGCGCTTGCGCCAAAGCCCCAATGGAATGGACGCGGGCGCCAGCCTTGGCGTCACGAATGAGAAGGGCGCCGTCAACCACGTCGGCCCAGCGCAGGGCCAGCACCTCCCCGACGCGGCAGCCAGTCAGTAGCAGCAACCGGAGACCGGCCAGAACGGTTTCATGCACCTCGCCGCTTTGGTCGAGTTCGGCCAGCACCTTGCCCAACCGCTCCACCTCGGGCGTGGACAGGAAGCGCTCCCGCTTGTTCTCGCGGTAGCGCTCGATCCGCTTGCATGGGTTGGTCCCGTCCGGGCGCATGCCCCACACTTCGGCAAGGCTGAACATCTTGGACAGGACGGCGAGCGTCTGGTTCGCCTGTCGCGGGGTGTCCCGCATGTCGTGGTGGAGCTTGGCGACATCGGCGCGCGTCACCTTGTCCACCTGTAGCTTTCCCAGCGCGGGTTTGATTTCCTTCTCCACCAGCCGGCGGAAGCCGGTCGCGGTGCTGGGCTTGTTCTTCACATCGACGTGCTGGGTCAGATAATCGTCCGCCAGATCGGCGACGGTGGCGCCCCGCTTGGTCCGGGCCTTCTTCTCGGCCGCCGGATCGGTGCCCTTCCGCACCGACGCCAACAGCTTCTCCGCCTCGGTGCGGGCTTGGTCGGGTGTCCAGGGGGAGCCATGCCGGCCGATGGTTACTTTCTGCTTCGGCGTATCCCGTCCGCCCATGCGGTAGATCGCGAGATAGGTCTTGGTGCCCTTCGGCGTCACCTTCAGCACGAAACCCTTCAGCACCGTGTCGAACACCAACAGATCCTTGTCCCCCGCCTGGACGTGATCCACCAGCCTTTTCGTGATCTTAGCTTCCATCCCCATCCCCCCGCAGGACCCACGGCCCGGATAATCCCTTGCCGCAGGTGGATTTTTTCAGGACCCACGGTCCTAGGACCCACCCAGGACCCACCGTGGCGAAAATCCGATCATATTCGGGAAAAGGATGGAAAGGAATGCGCGCCAATAAACCATTGATTTACATGCAGTTTGGTAACGGGCGGCAATTTCTGGAAAATACCGGAAAAGGTGAGTGGGTGAGACTTAAAATCCCTCACCCTTAGGTATGCGGGTTCGAGTCCCGCCGCCCGCACCATCATCCATCCGATGAATGCCGTCCGGCGGCTCAGCCGGCCGCTTTGGCCGTGAACTGGTCGAAGGCCTCGACCGCCTGGGCCGCATACATCACCGACGGGCCGGCGCCCATATAAACAGCCATGCCCATCGTCTCCATCACCTCGTCACGCGTCGCGCCCTGCTTCATCGCCGCTTCCGCATGAAAGGCGACGCAGCCGTCGCAGCGGATCGCCACGGCGATGCCCAGCGCGATCAGTTCCTTCGTCCTGGTGTCGAGCGCATCCGCCTTCAGCGCCGCCTGGGCCATTCCGGAAAATGCCCTCATCACCTCAGGCGCGCCGCCCCGCAGTTCGCGGATGGCGCCGGACAGTTCGCCGGTCATCTGCGGCCAATCCTTGTGCATGGTCGTCTCCTTTGGAAAAGATCGAAGAAATGGATCAGCGGAACGCCGGGCCGGCGGCGGCGCCGGCCCGCTTCAGCAGGATCGCCAACGGGCAGAAGCCGGTGAAGGACGATTGCAGCAGATTGGCCCCGACGAAGGCGGTCAGCCACAGCCACCCCGGGCCGTGCAACTGCGACAGCGCGAGACTGGCAAGGATTACCGTGCCGGCGAAGGCCATGACGATGCGGTCGATGCTCATGGTGTCTCTCCTGACGTGGAAGGGCCGCCGCAGGGACCGCCGGCTGTTCCGGCCCCCCGGTCGGGATGGCAGTACAGCTCGGCCAGTACGGCGATGACCGCCGTCACCTCACGGCTGGCAAGCGAATAGAGGATCGTCTGCGACCGCCGTCGGGTGCGGACCAGCCCGTCGGCACGCAGCCGCGCCAGATGCTGCGACAGGGCCGACTGGCTGAGCCCGGCCACCTCGCCCAATTGACCGACGCTGCGCTCGCCCTGGCCCAGTTCGCACAGGATCAGCAGGCGCGCCTCGTGCGACAGTGCCTTCATCAGCGTCACGGCGGGCCGCAGCCCCGGGGTCATGTCGAAAACATTCATTGACACTAATTTAGGAAATGCTGAATTATTGGTCAAGTGCTTTCCGCAGGCGCTTTCCGCAAGCGCTCTCCGGGGCCGCGGCTCCGCCCGCCCGATCCCATCCTTCGACGACGCCAACCGAGAGGTGCCCCCACCATGTGGCTCTGCTCCCTGATCCGCCGCCTGATCCCCGCCGCCCCGTCCGACATCCCGGCCGGCTCTCCCGCCGGCCGCATTGCGCAGGCCGACCCGCGGACCGTGATGCAGTGGCAGGCGGCCGGCGAGACCATCATCGTCGACGTCCGCGAACCCCACGAACACGCCGCCGGCCACATCCCGGGCGCCATCCTGAACCCGCTGTCGCGGTTCGACCCCGCGCGGGTTCCCGCCGATGCGGCCAAGCATCTGGTCTTCCACTGCCAGGGCGGCATGCGCTGCGGTCCGGCCGCCGAACGCATGATGGCGTCCGGCTTCACCGGCACCGTCAACCGCCTGCGCGGCGGCTTCGCCGGCTGGGTCCAGGCCGGCGGCCCGGTGGAGCGCTGACCTCGTAGGCATCACGATGCCGGCCGCTTCTGCATGCTTCCGGCAAGGTTGCATTCGGACCGGCCTTGCGGAAAAATACCGGGGTCATGACAGAAATCACCATCTTCCCGGATCGATGCCGGCGCGCGCAAACCAGCGGGGCCGCCGAATGAAACCCGCCTCCTCCTCGATCGTGGTCGACGAGGCCGGCCCACAGAATTTCACCCTCGCCGTGATGTTCGACGGCCGGCGCTTCGAGTGCGGCAGCTACATCAGCCGCGCCGCGGCGATGCAGGCCGGCCGGCTGTTCATCCAGCGCAAGGAGGGCGAGGCCACCGGCGGCCGGACGAAGCGCAAGCCCGGCAAGGGCTGACGATGGCCGCTCTCCCGGCTCGGCTCGGCGGGACCGTCCCGGCCGGGACCGACGGAAGGGCGAACCGGTGCCGTCGCGTCGGGAGATGGAGACCGCCCGGCGTCGATCCGCGGTGAACGCAGCCCCGGAGGGGATGCGGGAAAGATGGCGCGGCCCTCGGCAAGGCGCATCGCGTCGGCGCAGGTTCACCCGAAGATGTCCGTGCAGCAGCCTGCCCGTGGAACCAACGTCCCCGCCGTTCATTGGACAGAGCGAGGGAAACAGGGATCACAGGGAGGCATGCCGTGCCGGTCGAGGCGCCATCCGTCGTGCCGTATTGCGGCACTCCCCCCATACCGGGTGAATGGCTCACGGCCTGGAACCGCGATCCCGTTCTGCTCGGCGTCTTTGCCGCGGCCTTGCTTCTTCTCATGGGGCTGTCCCGCCGCCATGCGGGGGACGGCGTCCGCCACAGGCCCCTGTGCCTGACGGCGGGATGGCTGGTGCTGGCGATCGCCCTGATCTCCCCGCTGTGCAATCTCACCTCGGCGTTGTTTTCGGCCCGCGTCGCCCAGCATCTCCTTGTCATCCAGGTCGCGGCGCCGCTGTTCGTCCTGGCATGGCCGCCCGCCGCCATCCGCTGGCCGGGCTGGATTCGGGCGCTGGCGCGGCCTTTCGGGAGTCCGGAGATCGCCTGGGGCGCGTTCGGCCTGTTCCTCTGGCTGTGGCATCTCCCCGGCCCCTACATGGCCGCGCTTTCCAGCGATGCGGTGCTGTGGGCCATGCACGGGACGCTGTTCGCCGGCGCGCTCGCCGCGTGGAGAAGCGTGCTTGCGCCGTCGGAGCCGACCTTGCGGGTGCGGGGGCTGCTCGCGGCGTTCGGAACGTCGGTCCATCTGGCCATGCTGGCCGGCCTGCTGATCTTCGCGGCCGGACCGCTGTTTCCCTACCACGCGACGACCACGGCCCCCTGGGGGATCTCGCCATTGGAGGATCAGCAGCTCGGCGGCCTGATCATGGGGGTGGTCGGCTCCACCGTCTATGTCGCGCTCAACCTTCTGGCGGCGGCGCGCTGGCTCCGGCAGGCCGGGGGGAGCAGTGGTCGGGCGGGCGGCGCGCTTCTGCGGAAGCCGACGGGAGGGGGGGCATGATCCGGCTCCTGGTCGGGCTGGTCGCCGGGCTGGCCGCCACCGGCCTTGCCGGTGCCCTCCTGTTCGCCTGGTCCGGCCTCTACAGCGTCGCGGCGACCAAGGAGCATTGGCCACCCATCCGCTGGTTCCTGGACATGGCGATGCGGAACTCCGTCGAGACGCACGCCCTCTTCATCGAGGCGCCGGACCTGGACGACCTCGCGTTGATCGAACGGGGTGCCGCCCATTTCGAGAATGGCTGCGCCCCCTGCCACGGCGCACCGGACGCGCCGCGCAACCCGGTTTCGCAGCGCATGATGCCGCCCCCGCCCGATCTGCCGGGGCGGGTGGCGGACTGGAAGCCGAGGGAGCTGTATTGGGTGACCCGGCATGGTCTGCGCTATACCGGCATGCCGGCCTGGCCGGCGCCGGAGCGGGAGGACGAACCCTGGGCGGTCGCCGCCTTCCTGCTGCGGCTCGACGGCATGAGCGCCGAGGAGTACCGCCGCCTTGCCTTCGCGGAGGCGCCGCCCGCCCGCCGGGCCCGGCTCACCGAGCTGGCCGGCCGGGAGGAGGGCGCCCTGCAAACCTGCACCCGCTGCCATGGTCGCGACGGTGCCGGCAGCAACACGGGGGCCTTCCCGCGGCTCTCCGGCCAGCGCGCCGCCTACCTGTACGAGTCCCTGCGCGCCTTCGCGAGCGGCGAGCGCCCCAGCGGCATGATGCAGCCGGTCGTGGCGGGGCTGGACGAGGACACGATGCGGGCCTTGTCCGGGCATTACGCCGGCCAGACCAACGCGCCCAGTCCGCCGGTGCCCGAGGCGGAACCGGCCCTGCTGGAGCTGGGGCGCAGCCTGGCGACGGCCGGCGATCCCCAGGCGGGCGTTCCGGCCTGTTCCGGCTGCCACGGGCCGGACAACGACCCGCGCTATCCCTCCCTGGACGGCCAGCACGCCGGCTATATCGGCGATCAACTGCGGCTTTGGCGGACGGGCACGCGCGCCGACACGCCGCTGTCGCGAATCATGGGCGCCGCCGTGCGCACCCTGACGGAGGAGCAGATACGGGCCGTGTCCCTCCATTACGCCCGTATCCGGCCGCTCCAGGCGGCACCGCCCCAGGCAGAACCGGACAAGGCGGCAACAGGCGATGCCGGCGGCGAGCCCTGACGGGCGCGCGAAATCCTTATACCAGCGGCTCTTGATCCTGACAGGTCAGGATCAAGAGCTTCGGCGGCATGGGCCGCCGCCGCGCCAGTCGGCGCGGATACCAGCGGTCATCATCAATGACCGCTGGTATTAAGCGCAGGCGGGAAGCTGAAGCGCCGGCAGGCCGCTCCAGAGGATCGCGACGAATGCGACCCCCGCGCCGGCCATCCTGAGCCACCGTCCGAACCGCCGCAGATCCGGGTCGGCGGGGCCGGTGTCCCGGGCCGCCCACACCGCCACCGCCGCCACGCACAGCAGGGCCGCCAGCGTCGCGACCGTCACCGCGACCGGGGCCGGCGAGACGCCCCACAGGGTTTCCCGGTCGAGCCCGCGGGCGCAGATCACCGTGTTGATCGCGTAGACCGCCCCGAAATGCCCCGCCCAGATCAGGAAAGGCGACAGCATCCCGGCGAAGATGGATGGAAAGCTGCGTTCGCTCATGGCGGCCTCACACCGCCAGGCGCGGGAAGAGATGCAGCAGCAGCAGGGCCACGGCCCCCTGGGCCGCGCTGTACCACCCCATCAGCATCGTGTTGTCGAAGGTCACCCGCCGTTCGGCGTGCATCAGCCCGGCCAGCGAGCGCGCCAGGGTGAAGCCGATCATCAGCGTCATCACCGCGACATGGAAGGCCTGCCAAGCCACCAGCATCCAGGCGATCGCGCCATAGGCGCTCTCGGCCCCCTTCACGCCGCTGCGGAACTGGGCCTGTCCGTCGAACAGGACCGCCGCGAGCATGGCCAGCCACGCCAGCAGCAGCCCGATCCGCAAGGCGCCCTGCCGGTCGCGGCCGAGGGAGCGGCTCGCCCAGCCGATCGCCAGCGCCGCCAGCATCCACAGCGCCAGCCCGCCGCCCAGCCATTCCAGCCCGGGCAGGCGGGCGGCGTCCGGCCAGACCTCCGGGCTGACCGTCCACAGGAACAGGTAGGTGAAGATCAGGCAGGCGAAGGCGGTGCCGTCGACCAGCAGGAGGACCACGACGCCCCACCAGGAATGGCTCTTCGGCCCCTGGACATAGACCGGAACCCGCCAGCCGCCGCCGATGTCCTGGGGCGGGCGGTCCGCGCCCCTGTCCAGGCCCCACAGCCACCACATCACCATGGCGACGGCCAGCACGGCCGGAACCAGTGATGCCTGGTACCATTGCACGGTCAGCATCAGGAAATGCGCCGCCGTGAACAGCCCGGCCAGGAACGGCCCCCAATGCGGCCCCGGCAGCTGCATCAGGTACTGCGGCCGGGCATCGAGCGGGGCGGTGACGATGGTCTCGCGCCGTCCGGTCGGCGCGCCGGGCAGGTAATGGGCGCCCGCCTCCACCTCGCGCGGCAGGTCGGGGGTGTCCCACAGCGGGTATCGGCCGGTGACGTGGGGGATGCTGCGGGTCGCGTAGAGCCGGCCGGGCAGCCATTCCAGCGTGCCGGCGTTCCAGGGGTTTCCCGGCGCCCGCCGGCCCCGCCCCAGCACGCTGCGCGCCATGTCGACCAGCACCAGCAGCACCCCCAGCGCCAGCACGAAGGAACCGGCGGTGGAGATCAGGTTCAACGCGTTCCAGCCGAGGTCGCCGGGGTAGGTGTAGACGCGCCGGGGCATGCCGAGCAGGCCGCTCAGATGCATCGGAAAGAAGGTGACGTTGAAGCCGATGAACATCAGCCAGAAGGCCCAGCCGCCCAGCCGCTCCGACAGCATCCGCCCGTCGAGCAACGGCCACCAGTGGTACAGGCCGGCGAAGACCGGGAACACCATCCCGCCGATCAGCACGTAATGCAGGTGGGCGACGATGAAGTAGCTGTCATGGACCTGCCAGTCGAAGGGCACGACCGCCACCATGACGCCGGTCAGCCCGCCCAGGACGAAGATGAACAGGAAGCCCATCAGGAAGCGGGTCGCCGTGGTCCATTGCACCCGCCCGCCGCCGAGCGTGGCGATCCAGGCGAAGACCTGGATGCCGCTGGGCACCGCGACGGCCATGCTGGCGGCGGAAAAGAAGCTGAGCGACAGCGACGGGATGCCGGTGGCGAACATGTGGTGGACCCACAGCCCGAAGCTGAAGAAGCCGGTTCCCACCAGCGCCAGCACCACCCAGTCATGCCCGACCAGCGGGCGCCGCGCCAGCGCCGGCACCATTGTCGACACCAGCCCGGCGGCCGGCAGGAAGATGATGTAGACCTCCGGATGGCCGAAGAACCAGAACAGATGCTGCCACAGCAGCGGGTCGCCGCCCTTCGCGGCGATGAAGAAGGGCCAGTGGAAGGCGCGCTCGATCTCCAGCAGGGCGGTGGCGACGATCACCGCCGGGAAGGCGAAGATGATCATGCCGGCCATCACCAGCATCGACCAGGCGTAGATCGGCAGCTTGTCCAGCGTCATGCCCGGCGGCCGGGTGCGCAGGATGCCGACGACGATCTCGATGGCGCCGGCGATCGCCGAGATCTCGATGAAGCCGATGCCGAGCAGCCAGAAATCGGCGTTGATGCCGGGCGAGAACTGGAAGCTGGTCAGCGGCGGGTACATGAACCAGCCGCCGTCAGGAGCGGCGTCGAAGATCAGCGAGCAGAAGAAGGAGATCCCGCCGAAGGCGTAGGCCCAGAAGGCGAAGGCCGACAGGCGGGGAAAGGGCAGGTCGCGCGCCGCCAGCATGGCGGGCAGCAGGTAGACGCCGATGGCCTCGACGATCGGCACGGCGAACAGGAACATCATGCCGGTGCCGTGGACGGTGAAGAACTGGTTGTAGGTGCCATGGTCGAGCAGCGTGTTCTCCGGCACCGCCAGCTGCACGCGCATGGCGAGCGCCAGCAGCCCGGCGATCAGGAAGAACAGCAGCGCCGTGGCGATGTACCAGACGCCGACGACGGAGTTGTTGACCGCCGTCAGCCGCGCCAGCCCGGTCGGCAGCCGCCACAGCCGGCGGAGCGCCTCCTCCTCCCCCGGCGGGCGCGGCAGGGGGCTGGGAAGGGAGTCCGGAAGAGGACCGGGAGGGGGGGAGCGGTCGCCGGGCAGGGTCATGTCAGGCTCTCCAGCCAGGCGGCCAGCGCGTGCAGGGTGTCCGCGTCCATCACGTCGAAGGATGGCATGCGGCTTTCGGGTTTCAGATGCTGGGCGCCGGCGATCCAGCCGGCCAGCGGCCCCGCCCCGTTCGGCAGGCTGCCGGCGCCGAGCGACCGCCGTCCGCCGACCTTGCTGAGGTCGGGGCCGAGGCGCCCGTCGGCCGGCGTTCCGCGCACGGTGTGGCAGGACTGGCAGCCGAAGGCGAAGAAGGCGTCGCGCCCCCGCTCCAGCAGCGGGTCGGCCGGCTCCGCGGCCGGCCGGCGCTGACCGGCCAGCCACGCGTCGAAGCGGTCCGGCGGCTCGACGACGACGGCGAAGGCCATCAGCGCGTGCTGCGCCCCGCAATATTCGGCGCACTGGCCGCGATAGACGCCGGGCGTCTCGGGGGTCAGGGACAGCCGGTTGACTCGGCCGGGGATCATGTCGAGCTTGCCGGCCAGGCTCGGGATCCAGAAGCTGTGGATCACGTCGGCGCTGTCCAGGCGGATTTCGACCGGCCGGCCCGCCGGAAGGACGATCTCGTTGGCCGAGCGCACCGGCTCCTGGCCCGGAATGCGGTAGCGCACGTCCCACCACCACATGGCGCCGGTGACCTCGATCACCAGCGCAGGCTCCGGCGTGGCGGCGAGCCGGCGCGTCAGCCCGAACTCGTACAGTTGCAGCAGGGTCAGCGCGGCGATGGGAAAGAGAAGGCCGCCGCCGACCACCCAGCCGCGCCCGCCCCGGAAGCGCTCCGGCGGGACGGCCACGGCATAGAGCGCCAGGGCCATGACGGCGACGAAGATCGCCGCTCCGCCACCGAACAGGATCCAGGTGGCGTCCAGGGTCTCCCGCGCGCCGTCGCCGGCGGGAGCCAGCGCGGACTGCCGTCCCTCGCACGCGGCAAGAAGCGCCGAGCCCAGGGCGGTCGTCACCCTGGATGGGCGCATGCGCGGCGTCCACAGCGAAGGCAAGGCCATGCACGTCCTTTCCGGAGAGTCCCGGTCGCTCCTGGCGAAGCCACTGCTTGCCCTGTTCCCTCACAAACGCGCGATCGGGGAAATGGTTGCACCGGGTTCCGCTCCGGATCGGCGATCGCACCCAGCCGTTCACGCCGGTCGACACCCATGCCCCGGTGTTCCGTATGGGCGGTTCCGTATGGGCGGGACCGGCACCACAGGCATGGCGCGGCCCGGATGGTTCTGCGGTGGCCGGGCCGTCATGTGCATGCCAGTGTGCATGCCATCGCGCGCAGCAGCCGGGCAGCAGCTCGGGATGGCTGAGCGGAGCGGGGGGACAGGACGCTCGAAGGCTGGGAAGGGGGAGCCGGCAGCTTCGATGCGCTCGGCTTGCGCGGCGCAACGGCGAGACGCATCATGCCGGAATAAGATGGTGCGGGCGGTCGGACTCGAACCGACACTCCTTGCGGAACCGGATTTTGAGTCCGGCGCGTCTACCAATTTCACCACGCCCGCAGCGACGCCTCTTCTAACGCAACCGTTCGGAAACGGAAAGTGCAAAAGAACGGGGCGACGCCGCCGCCGCGCCGCTTATTCCCCGTCGCCGCCGCCGCCCCTGTCATGCCGTCGCAGGGGTCGGGCGGGCGGAGCTGCCGGCTGGCCGAACGGCTCCGTACGCGCTACCTTGTCGGCCATGACGACCAAGCCCCCGACCTCCCCCCTGTTCTGCCGCGTCCTCGACGATCCCCGCGTGGCCTCCCTGCTGCTGGCGCTGGCCAGCGCCGGGGTGCTGCTGTCGGCGCTGTTCTTCCAGTTCGTGCTGGATTACCAACCCTGCGTCCTCTGCATCATGCAGCGCTGGCCCTATGTGGCGGTGATGGCGTTCGGGCTGGTGACCTGGCTGTTCCGCCGCTGGAAGGGGCTGGGCGACGCGTTGCTGGTGGCGAGCGGGTTCGCCCTGCTGGCCGGCGCCGGGATCGCCGCCTATCATGTCGGGGTGGAACAGCATTGGTGGGCCGGCACCTCCTCCTGCGGCGGGTCGGCGCCAGTCAATTCGATCGAGGCGTTGCGCGCCCAGGTGATGGCCGCCCCGGTCACCCGCTGCGACGAGGTGGCATGGTCGCTGTTCGGCATCTCCATGGCGGGCTACAATGTGGCGATCTCGCTGGCGCTGGCGGCCTACGCCTTCGTCGCCGCGCGCATCGCCTACACCCGCACCCCGGTGTCGAGGACCGCATTGTGAGCGAAACGAGCTTCCCGAACTCTGGGCCGAACGCCAGCCGAACCCGCCATCCGTCCGCGTCGCGGGGCGCGCTGCCCGGCGACCTGCCGCGGCGCGACCGGCTGGCCCGCATCGTCCGTGTCGACCATGCCGGCGAATATGGCGCGAAGCGCATCTACGAGGGCCAGATCGCCGTGATCGGCAAGGGCCGCCACGGCAAGACCCTGCGCCACATGGCCGAGCAGGAGCTGGAGCATCTGGAGTATTTCGAGAGGCAGCTGACCCGGCGCCGCGTGCGCCCGACCCTGCTGCAGCCGCTGTGGCACGTCACCGGCTTCCTGCTGGGCGCCGGCACTGCGCTGCTGGGCGAGCGGGCGGCGATGGCCTGCACCGTCGCGGTGGAAGAGGTGATCGAGCGGCATTACGAGGCGCAGTTGAAGGAACTCGGCCCCGACGAGCAGGAGCTGGCCGACAGCATCCGCAAGTTCCAGGCGGAGGAGGTCGAGCATCGCGACATCGGCCTCGTCAACGAGGCGGAGCTCGCGGCCGGCTATCCGGTGCTGACCGCCGCGATCAAGGCCGGCACGCGGGCGGTGATCTGGGTGGCGGAGCGGGTTTAGGGGGCGTCCGCATCCGCCTACATCGGATCCAGTTCCGAGTCCCAATAAAGAAAATCCCGCCAACTTTCGTGAAGGAAGTTTGGCGGGAAGGCACGTCCATTCTCTTGCAGTTCGTAGGCGCTCGGCTGGAAGGGCGGACTGAGGGGGATCATGCCGCAGACATGCGGCAGCCGGTCGCCCTTCGCCAGGTTGCAGGCGGAACAGGAGGTGATGACGTTTTCCCACGTCGTCCGGCCGCCGCGCGACCGCGGGACCACATGATCGAAGGTCAGATCCTGGGTGGGGAAGGGGCGGCCGCAATACTGGCAGGTGAAGCGGTCGCGCAGGAAGACGTTGAAGCGGGTGAAGGCCGGGCGGCGGGTGGCGGGGATGAACTCTTTCAGCGAGATGACGCTGGGCAATCGGAGTTCGAAGCTGGGGGATCTGACGACCCGGTCATAGTGCGATACGATGTTGACCCGTTCGAGAAAGACCGCCTTGACCGCTTCCTGCCAGGACCATAGCGACAAGGGGAAGTAACTGAGCGGGCGGAAATCCGCGTTCAGCACCAGAGCCGGACAGTGATCGGGTGGTGGAGCCAATGGCCACTCCCTTGTCTGAAACCGTTTCTGTAACCGTGTCACGAACCCGGCGCGCGGTGTTGCGGCTCGTGCGCGGGCTGCTGTCTTATTGCCGTCTTATCAGCCCCGGCAGCCGGATCGCCGATCCGGGACAACCAGATACATAGAGGATCGGCAGCCGGGACTCAACATCTTGACCCGGCGGGACCCAATTTCTTCACCGATGTGTAACCTTTTTCGCGCTGTGGGCATCGCTCCCGGGGCGGGACAGGCCAGGGCGGGGGGAAGGACGGCCCAGGCGGGAGCACTCGCGCATCGGCTGTGACATCCCGAAAAAGATGCGTCCCTGCGCTTGTGCGGTTACCCCTCGTTAACCATGACGGCGGCATCGTGGACCTCGTTGATCCTAGACGATCCCGCCGGTTGCGCCGGCCGGACGCGACCCCGAGGAAAGTCCCGCCATGACCGCCGTCATCATCGACCTCGCCCAGAAGCGCCGCGAACGCGAGGAGCGTGACCGTCAGATCCGCATCGACGCCTTCGATCGCGAACTGCGCCGTCGGCTGGCTCTGTATCTGGAGGGTGAGGACATTCCGGTCGAGCCGATCCGCGACAACCCCTATTTCTGAGCCCCTCCCCCCTCGCGCATCGCGCGCCCGATCCGGCGGGCGATGCGCTGGCCTTATGTTTGGCGATCGGATTCACGCTTCAAATCGATGCCGATTTTACGCGATCCGATCTATAAGGCGGGAATGAGCGACCTCGTCACCCGCTTCGCCCCCAGCCCGACCGGGCATCTGCATCTGGGCAATGCCCATTCCGCCCTGTTCGGCTGGACCATGGCCC
Organism: Azospirillum thiophilum; assembly: GCF_001305595.1. Classification (NCBI taxonomy): domain Bacteria; kingdom Pseudomonadati; phylum Pseudomonadota; class Alphaproteobacteria; order Rhodospirillales; family Azospirillaceae; genus Azospirillum; species Azospirillum thiophilum. Next base: position 439,851 of record NZ_CP012401.1, on the reverse strand, counting down.
GCGGCGGCGGGCGCTTCCTGTTGCGGATCGAGGACATCGACCGCAACCGCTGCCGTCCCGAATATGAACGCGACCTGATCGAGGATCTGGCCTGGCTCGGCCTCGACTGGGACGGTCCGGTCCGGCGCCAGTCCGACCATTTCGACGATTACCGCGCCGCCCTGGCCCGGCTCGGGGCACTGGGCGTGCTCTATCCCTGCTTCTGCACCCGCAAGGACATCGCCGCCGAGATCGCGGCCGAGATCGCCGGGGCCGGCGCCGCCCCGCACGGCCCCGACGGGCCGCTCTATCCCGGCACCTGCCGCCACCGCCCGGCGGAGGAGCGGACGGAGCGGATCGCCGGCGGCGAGGCCTGGGCGCTGCGCCTGGACGTCGCCGCCGCATCCCGGCTGACCGGCCGCCTGCGCTGGCACGACCGCGGCCGGGGATGGCAGGAGGCGGTGCCGGAGCTGCTGGGCGACGTGGTGCTGGCGCGCAAGGACACGCCGACCAGCTACCATCTCAGCGTCACCGTCGACGACCATCTCCAGGGCGTGACGCTGGTCACCCGCGGCGAGGATCTGTTCTTCGCCACCCATCTGCACCGGCTGTTGCAGGCGCTGCTGGGCTACGATCCGCCCGATCACCATCATCACGGCCTGCTGCGGAACGCGGCGGGAGAGCGGCTGGCTAAGCGCGACCGCGCCCAGACGCTGCGCTCGCTCCGCGACGAGGGTCGCAGCCCGGCCGAGATCCGGGCGATGGCCGGCTTCCCCGGCTGAGGCGCCACCCCGGCAGGGTTGCCGGCAGGGCCGGTGGATGTTCGGGTTGCCGGTACTTCGGCATCGGTGCCAAGTTGCTGCAACTTGGCGTTCACCGTCATGCCGCTACAACGGCCGCCGTGCCTTCAACGCCGCGGTCAGCGTGCCGTCGTCGAGATAGTCCAGTTCGCCGCCGACCGGCACGCCATGGGCGAGGCGGGAGACCGAGACGTCGGCATCGGTCAGACGGTCGGTCACCACATGGGCGGTGGTCTGGCCGTCGACGGTGGCGTTCAGCGCCAGGATGACCTCGCGCACCGCCGGATCCTTGGCCCGTTCGGCGAGGCCGGAGATGTTCAGGTCGTCGGGGCCGACGCCCTGCAACGCCGACAACAGGCCGCCCAGCACATGGTAGGTGCCGTGGAAGGCGCGGGTGCGTTCCAGCGCCCACAGGTCGCCGGGGTCCTCGACCACGCAGATGACCGAGCGGTCGCGGCTGTGGTCGGCGCAGACGGTGCAGGGGTCGCGGCTGTCCAGGTTGCCGCAGACGGAGCAGGCGCGGATCGATTCGCCGGCCGCCGCCATCGCCTCCGACAAAGGCACCAGCAGGCTGTCCCGCCGCTTCATCAGATGCAGCGCCGCCCGCCGCGCCGACCGGGGACCGAGTCCCGGCAGCTTGGACAGCAACTGGATCAGGCGTTCGATTTCAGGTCCGATCATGGGGTGGGGTGCCGACACATATCTCCCTCTCCCGCCCCGGGAGAGGGAAGGGGCCCAAGCGGAGCTTGGGAAGGGTGAGGGGTGATACGAGGATAAGGGGGCCCATGTCCGGATCGCCCCTCACCCTCCCCGCCTGCGGCGGGTCCAAGGCCGCTCGCAAGTCTCGCGACCGCGCTCCGCCTACGATCACCTTCGGTGCTCGTCCGGCCTATGGCCGGCGGCTCCGCGCCCTCTCCCGGGGCGGGAGAGGGCAAGAAAGATCAGAAGGGCAGCTTCATGCCCGGCGGCAGCTTCAACCCGCCCATCATCTTCGAGGTCTCCTCGGCGACATGCTGCTCCACCTTCTTCTTGGCGTCGTTGAAGGCGGCGACGATCAGATCCTCCAGAACCTCGACGTCCTCGGGATCGACGATCGACTTGTCGAGCTTGACCTTCTTCATCTCGCTCTTGCCGTTGACGGTCACGACGACCATGCCGGCCGCGCTTTGGCCGGTCACTTCGACCTGCTCCAGGCTCGCCTGCATTTCCTGCATCTTGGCCTGCATCTGCTGGGCCTGCTTCATCATGTTGCCGATATTCTTCATCGGTCAGTACTCTCCTTCGTCGTCGAGGGGGTAATAGACCCCGTCGTCCTGCTGCTGAACAATGAAATCGGGTGTCTCGCCGTCATCCGCAACCGCTGCACTCTCCGCCGCGGCGACTTCGGCCAGATCGCGGACCTCGACGATCTTCGCGCCGGCGAAGGCCTCGATCACCGCGCGGACCACCGGGTTGGCTTCCGCCTCCGACCAGGCGCGGCGCTTCTCGGCCTTCTCCTGCTCGGCCAGCGTCGGCTGGGCCTGCCCGTCGGACAGGGCGACGATCCAGCGCTGGCCGGTCCATTCGGTCAGGAACTGTCCGACCTTGGCCGGCAGGGTCGGCGGCGCGGCCGGGCGCAGCTTGAGTTCGAGCCGGCCCGGCTCCATCCGCACCAGCTGGACCGTCTCCATCAGATAGCCGTAAAGCGCGCCCTCGCGCCGGTCGGAGAACAGCTGCACAAGGTTGCGGAAATCCGGCGGCATCGGCGACAGCTCCTCGCCCGCCGCGATGGCGGCCGGGGCGGGCGCCGCCGCCATGACGGCCTGCGGCTGGGCTGAGCCGTTGGAGCGCGCGACCGCATGGGTGGCGACCGCGACCGGGCCGCCGCCTGGACCACCGCCTTGGCCGCGGCCCATCGGCGCGCCGCCATTCGCCCCGCCGCCATTCGCCTGCTGGGCCTGGAACTGGCGGATCAGCTCGCCCGGGGTCGGCAGGTCGGCGGCATAGGACAGGCGGACGATCACCATCTCCAGCGCCTGCTGGGGCACCGGCGCCGCCTGCACCTCGCCCAGCCCCTTCAGCAGCAGCTGCCACGCGCGGGTCAGCGCCGGCATGCCGAGCTTGCCCGACAGCGCCGCTCCGCGCGTGCGCTCGGCCTCCGGCAGGGACGGGTCGTTGGCGCTGTCGGGCACCACCTTCAGCCGGGTCAGGTTGTGGACGAGATCGAGCAGGTCCTGCAGGATCACCACCGGGTCGGCGCCGACCCGGTGCAGGTCTGACAGGATGTCCATCGCCTCGGCGGGGCGGGCGGAGACGGCGGACTCGAACAGGTCGATCACGCGGGTGCGGTCGGCCAGCCCAAGCATGTCGCGCACCTGCTGCGCGGTGACGGTGCCGGCGGCGAGCGCGATGGCCTGATCCAGCAGCGACAGCCCGTCGCGCACCGACCCGTCGGCGGCGCGCGCCACCAGGGCGGCGGCGTCCCCCTCGATCTCCGCCCCTTCCAGCGCGGTGATGCGGGTGAAATGCTCCTTCAGCACCTGGGCGTCGACGCGGCGCAGGTCGAAACGCTGGCAGCGCGACAGCACCGTCACCGGCACCTTGCGGATCTCGGTGGTGGCGAAGACGAACTTCACATGGCTCGGCGGTTCCTCCAGCGTCTTCAGGAGCGCGTTGAACGCGCTCTTGGACAGCATGTGGACCTCGTCGATGATGTAGAGCTTGTAGCGGGCCGAGACGGGAGAATAGCGCACGCCGTCGATGATCTCGCGGATGTCGTCGACGCCGGTGTGGCTGGCGGCGTCCATCTCCATCACGTCGACATGCCGGTCCTCGGCGATGGCGCGGCAATTGTCGCAGACGCCGCAGGGGCTGACCGTCGGCCCGCCGGTGCCGTCGGGGCCGGTGCAGTTCAGCGCGCGGGCGATGATGCGGGCGGTGGTGGTCTTGCCGACGCCGCGCACCCCGGTCAGCATGAAGGCCTGGGCGATGCGGCCGGACTGGATGGCGTTGCTCAGGGTGCGGACCAGCGCGTCCTGGCCGATCAGCTCGTCGAAGGTCTTCGGCCGGTATTTGCGCGCGAGCACCCGGTAGGCCAGCCCGGTGGCGGGAGCCGGGGCGGGGGCGGAAAGGGCGGTGCTGTCGGCGGTGGTATCGGTCACGCGGCTGGCCTGTCGAAACGACGGGAGGGAAGGGGTTCGTTCGGGCCGCAGGATAGCGTCCCGGCGCCGCGCTGTCGCCGTCTGTTTCGTTCTGGCAATGTGAGAGGAGGGTGGGAGACTGGACGAACGACCCGAGCCGTAACTCGTTGCGGCTGCTTCCTTCCGGACCTGACCGGGTTGGCGAGGGACTCGTCCGACGCCAGCCTCCCGGCGCTGTTATGGCGATCCGAGCGGCGGGATGCAAGCCTATTCGAGCGCGGGGGTTTCGATATCGTGACGGTCAGGTGACAGCCGCTGAGCGGATTATGGGCAATTATGGCGCGCTCCATAATTTATGGCCGGCGATATAATTGCCTATAAAGCGGCTCAGCAGGCGTACGGCCTGGCATCGCCTCTCCGTTCCGATATGAAAAAGGCTCCGGGCATGAGCCCGGAGCCTTTCGCTGTGCGGTCCCTTGGAGCCGCTTACTTCTTCAGCGCCGCGACGCCCGGCAGTTCCTTGCCTTCCAGCCATTCCAGGAAGGCGCCGCCGGCCGCCGAGACGTAGGTGAACTTGTCCTCGACCCCGGCATGGGCCATCGCCGCCACGGTGTCGCCGCCGCCGGCCACCGACAGCAGGCCGCCGGCCTCGGTGCGGGCGGCGACCAGACCGGCAACCGCGTTGGTGCCGGCGTCGAAGGGCTGGATCTCGAAGGCGCCGAGCGGGCCGTTCCACACGATGGTCTTGGCGCCCTGCAGCTTCACGCCCAGGTACTCCACCGTTGCCGGGCCGACGTCGAGCGCCATCTCGTCCGCGCCGATGGCGTCGAAGGCGACCACGCGGTTGGCGGCGCCGGCCTTGAACTCCTTGGCGACGACGAAATCCTTCGGCAGCAGGATCTCGCAGTTCGACTCCTCGGCGGTCGCCATGATGGCGCGGGCCTGGTCGGCCATCTCCTTCTCGCACAGCGAGGCGCCGACGTCGGTGCCCTTCGCGAACAGGAAGGTGTTGGCCATGCCGCCGCCCAGCACCAGCAGATCCACCTTGCGGACCATGTTGCCGAGCAGTTCCAGTTTGGTCGAGATCTTGGCGCCGCCGACGACGGCGGCCACCGGACGCTCCGGCTTCTCCAGCGCGAGCGTCAGCGCCTTCAGCTCGGCTTCCATCAGGCGGCCGGCGGCGTTCGGCAGCAGGCGGGCGACGCCCTCGGTCGAGGCATGGGCGCGGTGCGCGGCGGAGAAGGCGTCGTTGACGTAGAGGTCGCCCAGCTCGGCCATCTGCCTGGCGAAATCCTGGTCGTTCTTCTCCTCCTCGGCGTGGAAGCGGGTGTTCTCCAGGAGGACGATGGCGCCCTCATGCACCTTGGCGATGGCCTCCTTCGCCTTGTCGCCGACGCAATCCTCGGCGAAGGCAACCTTCTGGCCGACGGCGGCGCTGAGCGCGTCCAGCACGTTGCGCAGCGAGTTCTTGGCGTCCGGGCCGTTCTTCGGCCGGCCGAAATGCGACAGGACCACGACCTTGGCGCCCTTGGACGACAGCTCCGTCAGGGTGGGGGCGAGGCGGTCGATGCGGGTGGTGTCGGACACCTTGCCGTCCTGCATCGGAACATTCAGGTCGGCGCGCACCAGCACCGTCTTGCCGCTCACCTCGAGGTCGTCGATCGTGTTGAAATCGGTCATCGTCGCACTTCCCGTATGTATGGCCGTCTTTATGGCCGCATTTATGGCCGTCCCGCGATGGATGCGGCCCCAGAGTCTATTCGGCGGAACCCAATCACAGCCCTGCCCGCTTTGCAACGGCCCAGGGGTGGGGCGAAATGGGGCATAATGACCCTGCAACCCCTTGAACGGAAGGGCGGATGCAGCGCCCGACATCGCCGCAACCACAGGCTTCTGCAACATTTCCGTAACTTGACCCTGTGCATGGCCTGTGCAAACACCCAACTGTAGGCCGATGGGCCGCAAAACGGGGGTTGAAGCGCAGGCGATGGCTGAGGCGGACATCAACCGCGAGACGGAATTGAAGCTGGCTGCGCAGCCGGAGGATTTCGACAGGCTGCGCGCCGCTCCCGCCATCGCAGACCGGGCGGCAGGCCCGGCGGCGACGCGAACCCTGGAAAGCACCTATTACGACACCGAGGACCGCCGGCTCGCCGCGCGCAAGGTGACGCTGCGGGTGCGCAAGACCGGCGACGGCTTTGTCCAGACGGTCAAGTCGGCCCCGGACGAGGACGGGATCGGGCGCGGCGAGTGGGAATGCGCGGTCACCTCCGCCACCCCCGACCTGACGCTGATCGCCGACGAGGCGGCCATCGACCTGCTGGGTCCGCTCGGCGAGTCGGAGTTGCAGCCGGTCTTCACCTCCATCGTCGAGCGCACGACCCAGGACGTGACGCTGGGCGAGGGGGACGGGGCCGCCCGCATCGAGATCGCCTTCGACCGCGGCAGCATCATGCTGCCCGACGGTCGGTCGCGCGAGCTGTGCGAGGTCGAGCTGGAGCTGAAGGAGGGCACGCCCGCCGCCCTCTACGAGCTGGCGCAGGATCTCGCCAAGGCCGCCCCGCTGCGGCTGGAGATGCGCAGCAAGGCGGAGCGCGGCCATGCGCTGGCCAACGGCGAGGCCGACAAGGCGGTGAAGGCGGAGAAGCTGCTGCTCGACCCCGAGACCACGGTGGAAGGGGCGGTCGCCCGCATCGTGCGCGCCTGCCTCGCTCACATGATCGCCAACGAGGCGGTGACGCTGGCCGGCGAGGATCCGGAGGGCGTCCACCAGATGCGCGTCGCCCTGCGCCGGCTGCGCTCGGCCACCGCGCTGTTCCGGCCCTTCATCCCGACCGTGCAATACCTCTGGCTGGTCGGCGAGATCAAATGGCTGGCCGGCAGCCTGGGGCCGGCGCGCGACTGGGATGTGTTCGGCGAGGAGCTGCTGGCTCCGGTGCGCGACGCCTTCCACCGCGCCGATGGGCATGGCCGCTCGGCGGTCGAGGATCTCGACACGCTGGCCGCCGCCGCCGAGGCCAAGCGCCTGCGGGCCTATGAGGGCGTGCGCGAGGCGATCCGCTCGGACCGCTACACCGCCTTCCTGCTGGGCGTCGGCGGCTGGGTGGAGAAGCGCGGCTGGCGCGACCAGCCGGTCAGCGAGGAATCGGTGCGGCTGTTCCAGCCGGTGATCGGGCTGGCCGACCATCTGTTGAACAAGCGCCACAGGAAGGCCAAGCGGGCCGGGCACGGCTTCGCCCATCTGCCGGTGGCCCAGCGCCACCAGTTGCGCATCGCGCTGAAGAAGCTGCGCTATGCGGTCGAGTTCTTCCGCAGCCTGTATGACGACAAGCCGGTGCGCCGCTATATCCAGCAGCTCGCCGCCTTCCAGGACGCGCTGGGCCATCTGAACGACGTGGCGACGGCGACACGGCTGCTGCACGAGCTGCATGACGACGGCAGCCGGTCGGCTCCCGGCGAGCCGCGCGCCGCCGGCATCGTGATCGGCTGGCACGCCCGCGGGGTGGCCGACACCGAAGCGGCGCTGGTCGCCCTGTGGCATGATTTCATCGACACCAAGCATTTCTGGTCGAAGCCGGACCCTGCGGTGTAGAGTCCGCGAGACATGCTCACGATCCTCGTCGCCAACATCAAGGGCGGCTGCGGCAAGACGACCGTCGCCACCCATCTCGCAGCTGCCTCCGCCGCGGCGGGGCTGCCCACCGTGCTGGCCGACGTCGACCGTCAGCGCTCCTCGCTCGGCTGGCTGGAACGCCGGCCGGACAAGGCGCCGGTGCTGGTCGGGCTGGACTGGGGGAAGGATTTCACCGACACGCCGCGCGGCACCAAGCGGCTGGTGATCGACGCCCCCGCCGCGCTGAAGACCAAGCAGATCGAGGATCTGGTCAAGATGGCCGATGTCGTCGTGCTGCCGGTGCTGCCCGGCGCCTTCGACGAGCAGGCGACCCAGCGCTTCCTGTCCAAGCTGGACGAGCTGAAGCGAATCGCCAGGAAGAAGACCATGGTTGCGGTGGTCGGCAACCGCATGCGCGCCCGCACCAAGGCGGCCGACCGGCTCGACGTCTTCCTGGGCGGCATCGGGCATCAGGTGGTGACCCGCCTGCGCGACAGCCAGATCTATGCCGACGCGGCGGCGACCGGCCTCAGCCTGTTCGACATGCCGGGCAAGCGCGCCGCCGAGCACCGCGGCGACTGGCAGCCGCTGCTGACCTACATCGACGGGGTTTGACGGATCGCCGCCGTGTTGCGGGCCTGGGCCACGATGAACAGCCAGCCGGTCGGGATCAGCATGCTGCCGCTGGAGTGCTGGGGGTAGGCACCCTCCAGCCGGCGGCGGTAGGCGGTCAGGAAGCCGTCGAGATCCGGCCCGGACAGCCGGTCCATCACCGGGGCCAGCGCCGCCTGATGCAGCCATTGCAGCAGGGGAACATCGCTGTCCACCGCGTGGAAATACCCGGTCTCCCACAGCTCGACGGACGCCGCCTGCGGAGCGAGCCAGTCGTAATAATCCTGAGCGGCATGTCGCGGCATCGCGGTCAGGGCCCCGGCCAGCCGGTCGGCCCAGGGGCCGCCGGCCGCGGTTTCCAGCAGCAGGCGATGGGCGGGCTGGTCCTGCGGCCGGGGCATGGCGATGGCAAGGACGCCGCCGGCGGCCAGCGACTGAAGCAACTCGGGGAACAGGCGGTCATGGTCGGCCACGCGGTGCAGCCCGCCGGCGGAGATCACCAGATCGGCCGGCCAGTGCGGCCGCCAGCCGGCAAGGTCGGCCTGGAGATAGCGCACGCGCGACGGCGTTTCCGCCGCCCAGCGCAGCATCGCCGGTGAATTGTCGACCGCCAGCACGTCGGCCTGCGGCCAATGCGCCGCCAGCATCCGCGACAATTGTCCGGAACCACAGCCGAGATCGACGATGTTGGTTGGCGTCAGGGAGGGGGGAAGTGCCGCCGTCAGGTCGATGACCGGCCGGCGGCGCAAGGCGTCAATCATCGCGAGGGCGTTGGGATCCCACGTCGATGGGCATGTCGTTGTGCATGTCATACGGCACCCGCTTTCCATGGGGCCGTGCCCCGGGCGGATCCGCCCGGCCGTCGCGTTACCGTTCGCCTGTCAGGGGATGGTCAGTGGGCCGAGCCCAAACGGTCGAAATGCCGGCCGATGGCCGAGAAGATGAAGAGCACGCAACCGAGAAAGACGATCAGGCCGCCGACCGCGAAGGCATCGTCCGCCGCGCGCGAGGAGGCGAGCAGTCCGACGAAAGCCATGATGCCGGCGAGGATGGAGTTGATCCAGTAGGAGAAGGCTTTCACGTCCCGGAGTCCTTTCAGAGCGGGGAGAGGGCAGAGGCGAAGCGCCCGCCTCCCGCCCCGCCGGGCGCACCGCGAACGCTTCCGAGTTGAAGGAATTCTGCGGGACGGCGCCCGCGGAATCAATGCGACACAAACGACTTGTGCCCTGCAACATCTACATGGCCGGAACCGGGCTTTCCTTGCGGTATGTCAAGCGCGAAGACCGTCCCGGCCGCCCCGCTCTCCACCAGCCGCAGTTCGCCGCCATGGGCGCGCACCACCTCCCGCGCGATGGCGAGGCCGAGGCCGATCCCGCCGGCACGGGCCGATCCGGCGAAGGGCTGGAACAGGTTCTCGCGCGCCCGCGGCGCCAGGCCGGGGCCGTCGTCGGCGACGGTCAGGGTCAGCCGGCCGCCCAATCCGGTGCCCAATCCGGTGGCGGAACTGGTCCCCGGTTCGGCCTGCAGCGCGATCCGCACCCGGCCGGCGCCCGCCTGCACGGCGTTGCGGCCGAGATTGACCAGCGCCCGGCCGAGCTGGGCGGCATCCACCGTCGCCCGAATGCCGGCCGGGATGTCGTTGACCCAGTCCGCCGCGACCCGGTCGCCGTCGGGACGGACGGTGGCCAGCACCTCCGCGCCCACCTCGTCCACCAGGGCGCGCAGGTCGGCGGGGGCGGGGGACAGCGGCAGCGTGCCGTCGCGGGTGAAGGACAGGGTCTGGCTGCACAGCTCCACCGCACGGTCGAGCGAGGCGACCAGCCGGGGCGTCACCCGCCGCACCTCCGGGTCGGCGCTCTCGCTCAGCCGCTCCGACAGCAGCGACGCGGTGGACAGGATGCCGCGCAGGTCGTGGTTGATCTTGGCGACCGCGGTGCCTAGCGCGGCAAGCCTTTCGCGCTGGCGCAGCGCCGTGCGGACTGTGCCCTGCATGGCGGCCAACTCGCGCTCGGCCACGCCGATCTCGTCGGCACGGCCGCCGGGCCGCAGCGGCGGGGCGCCGTCGGGATCGCGGCGGAAGGCGACGACCCCGGCGGTCAGCCGCCGCATCGGCCGAACCAGCAGCCAATGCAGCGTGACATAGACCAGGACCGCGGCGATCAGCGAGATGGCGATCGACACCGCCAGGATCCGGCGGGAGAAATCGAGCATCGCCTCGATCAGCGGCCGCTCGTCCATCGTCACCTCGACGCGCTGGGCCGGGTCGTTGGGCGAGCGGTCGATCACCCGGATCACGCGGTCGCGTTGGCTGCCGAAGGCCGCGCGCAGGGCAAGCGACAGCGCGTGGCCGGCATCGACGATCTGCATGCCCATGCCGGTGTTGCGCAGGTCGTACACCGCGTCGGCCACCGGCGGCATCGGCCGGGACAGCATGTAGACCCGCGCCCCCGGCTGGATCAGGTCGATGACATGGGCGCCGGTATAGGCCAGCAGCTTGGCCTGAAGCTCCTTCGTCACCATCAGGTCGGGGGCGGCCTCCACCGACAGGGCGGCGATGTGGGCGGCGGCCAGCCGCTCCTCCAGGTAGCTCATGCGGAAGCGCGCGATGGAGGGGGTGTAGATCAGCACCTCCGCCAGCAGGACGAACAGGATGGTGAGCATCAGCAGCTTGGCCGACAGGCTGGCGGCGATGGCGGGGCGGGGCATGGCGGTCCGCATGGGGCAGGGGTGGGGGCGCTTTCGCGCCGGCTGGAAAAGCTTAGGCGGGGACAAGCCCGTCTTCTACACTATGCCTGCTTTCCGCGGTGCGGAGGGGCAGCGGACGGAGATGCGGCGATGCGGGCGTTCCTGAGATACGAGGCGGCGGTGGCGATGGACCGCAATGCGGCGCTGACCGCGGTCGCCGATGCGCTGACGGCCGGCGGCGGCTGGATCGTCGATCACACGCTGTTCTCCGACGTCATGGCGACCATCCGTTTCGCGCTGCCCGGCGACCGGGTCGGGGCGTTCGAGCGGGCGCTGGCCGGGGCCGGCCTGCCGGTCGGGACTACGCCGGTCGGCCCGGCGCCGGTCGGCGATGCGTCCGCGGACGAGCTGAACGGGGTCATCACCCTGACCTTCACCAGCGGGTCGGGCGACCTGCGCCGCGACGTTCCCGCCTTTTCCTGACGGCCCGTTGCCGGGACGCCACGCTGCGTCGCCGCGCCATCTTTGTCCACTGGCGTTACCGCTTGCGGGTTGGTAAGACAAACGCCATGAGCGACCTTGCCCGTCACATCGACACCCTGTCGCGCGCCAAAGTGCTGTGCCTTGGCGACGTGATGCTCGACCGTTTCGTCTATGGTTCGGTGGACCGTGTGTCGCCGGAGGCGCCGATCCCCGTCCTGCGCATCGAGCGCGAGCTGCCCAAGCTGGGCGGCGCCGGCAACGTCGCGGCCAACCTCGTGGCGCTGGAGGCGGATTGCCGCTTCGTGTCGGTGGTGGGACGCGACGGGGTGGGCACAGACCTGCTGGCGCTGCTGCGGCGCGAGGGCGTCGGCGACGGCGCCATCGTGATGGAGGACGGGCGCCAGACCACGGTCAAGACCCGCTTCATTGCCGGACAGCAGCAGCTGCTGCGCACCGACATCGAGACGGTGGTGCCGATCACCGTAGCCGACGGCGTGCTGGACCGGGTGCGCAGCGTCCTGCCGGAGGTCGGTGGGGTCATCCTGTCCGACTACGGCAAGGGCGTGCTGACCGACGGGCTGGTGGTGGCGGTGATCGCCGCGGCGCGGGCGGCGGGGCGGACGGTGGTGGTGGACCCGAAGGGCCGCGACTACCGCCGCTACCGCGGCGCCAACATCGTCACGCCCAACCGCAAGGAGCTGATGGAGGCCACCGGCCTGCCGGCCCGCTCGGACGAGGAGGTTGTCGCCGCCGCCCGCCAGCTGATCGACGGCTGCGGCATCGGCGCCGTCGTCGCCACCCGCAGCGAGCAGGGCATGTCGGTGGTGACCGCCGACGGCGCGGTGCATCTGCCGGCCGAGGCGCGCGAGGTGTTCGACGTGTCGGGCGCCGGCGACACGGTGGTCGCGACGCTGACCGCGGCGCTGTCGGTCGGGATCGATCTGGTCGATGCCGCCCGGCTGGCCAATCTCGCCGCCGGCATCGTCGTCGGCAAGGTCGGCACCGCGGTCGTCCGCTCGGCCGAGCTGCTGTCCGGCCTGCACGAGCAGCAATGGCGCCACGGCGAGGAAAAGGTGCTGACCCGCGACGCCGCGGCGGAACGGGCGGAGCGCTGGCGGCTGCGCGGCAAGCGCGTCGGCTTCACCAACGGCTGCTTCGACCTGCTGCATCCCGGCCATATCTCGCTGCTGAAGCAGGCGCGGGCCGCCTGCGACGTGCTGGTGGTCGGGCTGAACAGCGACCAGTCGGTGAAGCGCCTGAAGGGCGACAGCCGGCCGGTGCAGAACGAGACGGCGCGCGCCACCGTGCTGGCGTCGCTGGGCTGCGTCGATCTGGTGGTGATCTTCGACGAGGACACGCCGGAGATGCTGATCCGCGCGCTGCGCCCCGACGTGCTGGTCAAGGGGGCGGACTACACCATCGCGACCGTGGTCGGTGCCGATTTCGTCCAGGGCTATGGCGGCAAGGTGGTGCTGGCCGAACTGGTGCAGGGCCAGAGCACGACCAACACGATCAAGCGGATGAAGGCGTAGGGTCTGCTCTTTCCGGCGATCCGCCGCGGGGCCGCAAACGCGTTGCATGGTTTCAGGTGAAACGATATGGTTGGCCCAACCGATCAATCTTAGCGGCGCCCCCTGATCTCGGGGACGCGTCCGCGCCTGGGAGCCAGCCGATGTCCAAGAATTTCGCCTCGCATGCCGACCTGGAGGAAAAGACCGTCAGCTTCGACCGGCTGTCGGACAACGCCTATGCCTATACGGCGGAGGGCGATCCCAACACCGGCATCGTCATCGGCGACGACGCGGTGATGGTGATCGACACCCAGGCGACGCCGGTGATGGCGCAGGACGTCATCCGCCGCATCCGCGAGGTCACCGACAAGCCGATCCGCCATGTCGTGCTGTCGCACTATCATGCGGTGCGCGTGCTCGGCGCCTCGGGCTATGCGCCGGAGCAGATCATCGCCAGCGAGGACACCCGCGACCTGATCGTCGAGCGCGGCGAGGCCGACATGGCGAGCGAGATCGGCCGTTTCCCCCGCCTGTTCCGCGCCGTCGAATCGGTGCCCGGCCTCACCTGGCCGACCATCACCTTCCGCGGCCACATGACGATGTGGCTGGGCTCGCTGGAGGTGCAGTTGCTGCAACTCGGCCGTGGCCATAGCAAGGGCGATACCGTGGTGTGGCTGCCGCAGCAGAAGATCCTGTTCTCCGGCGATCTGGTGGAATATGGCGCCACCCCCTATTGCGGCGACGCCTATTTCACCAATTGGCCTGCGACGCTCGACGCGCTGGCGGCGCTTGAGCCGGAAAAGCTGGTGCCCGGCCGCGGCGCCGCCCTGACCAGCAGGGATCAGGTGCAGGAGGGGCTGCGCGGCACCCGCGCCTTCACCAGCGACCTGTTCGAGTTGGTCAAGCAGGGGGTTGCCGAGGGCAAGGATCTGCGGGCGATCTACAAGGACACCTATGCCGCGCTGAAGCCGAAGTTCGGCCATTGGGTGATCTTCGACCATTGCATGCCCTTCAACGTCACCCGCGCCTATGACGAGGCGACGCAATACCCCGACCCCCGCATCTGGACCGCCGAGCGCGATTTGGAGATGTGGCGCCAGCTCGAAGGCTGACGCCACCTCCCCCCCACTGTCAGGGCGCCAGGATCAGGCGGACATGGCGCTTGCGGCCGGCCGACAGCACGGCGGGGCCGGTGAGCACCGCCGCCTCGTCGGTCACCGACTCGCCGTCCAGCCGGGCGCCGCCCTCGCGGATCAGGCGGCGGGCGGCGCCCTTCGAGGCGGACAGGCCGGACGCCACCAGCGCATCGACCAACGGCACCCCGGCCGTTCCGGCTCCGCGCTGCAGGGTGATCTCCGGCAGGCCGTCGCCGCCGGCCGCCAGAGGGGCGCCGGCCGCTGCCGCTGCCCGTTCGGCCTCGGCGCCGCCGTGGCACAGGCGGGTCGCCTCGGTCGCCAGCAGGATCTTCGCCTCGTTGATCTCGGCCCCTTGCAGGCGCTCCAGCCGGGCGATCTCGTCCAGCGGCAATTCGGTGAACAGGCGCAGGAAACGGCCGACATCGGCATCCTCGGTGTTGCGCCAGAACTGCCAGAAGTCGAAGGGGCTGCGCGCATCGGCGTTCAGCCACACCGCGCCGCCCGCGGTCTTGCCCATCTTGGTGCCCGACGCGGTGGCCAGCAGCGGCGTGGTCAGGCCGAACAGCTCCCGCCGCTCCGCCCGGCGGGCCAACTCGATCCCGTTGACGATGTTGCCCCACTGGTCCGATCCGCCCATCTGCAGCAGGCAGCCGTGGCGCCGCGCCAGCTCAAGGAAATCATAGGCCTGGAGGATCATGTAGTTGAACTCCAGGAAGGTCAGCGGCTGTTCGCGCTCCATCCGCTGGCGCACCGACTCGAAGCTCAGCATGCGGTTGATGGTGAAATGGCGGCCGACGTCGCGCAGGAAGGGCACGTAATCCAGCCCGTCCAGCCAGTCGGCATTGTCGACCATGACGGCGTCGGCCGGGCCGTCCCCGAAGGTCAGGTACTGGCCGAAGACGCCGCGCAGCCCGGCGGCGTTGGCGGCGATCCGCGCATCGTCCAGCATCGGGCGGCTGGTGTCGCGGAAGCTGGGGTCGCCGATCCGGGTGGTTCCGCCGCCGATCAGCACGATGGGGCGGTTGCCGGTGCGTTGCAGCCAGCGCAGGGCCATGATCGACAGCAGATGCCCGACATGCAGGCTGCCCGCCGTGGCGTCGAAGCCGACATAGGCGGTCAGTGTGCCGCCGGGCGCGGCGGCGGCAAGGCCCGACAGGTCGCCGGCCGGGTCGCTGCATTGGTGGAGGAAACCGCGCTCGCGCAGGATGCGGAGGAACTCGGCGGCGCTGGAACGGGTGGGCATGGTGACGTCTCTTGCGGAAGGGCCGGGCCGTCCGGAGACTGTCTCTGTGCGAAGAGGACCATGGCCGCCGGACTTGCGACGGCATGGTTTCGGGTATGACCGATCGACGCCGCGCTATGTGAGCGGCGGATAATACGTCGTGGCCACAGGCGTGGCGGGGAGGACGATGCGGTCGGTCATGACGGCATCGATACACCGGCCGGCGGGAAAGCGCCACTCTTCCGAAGGGCAGGAGAGCGATGCGCTCAGCGCCGTCCCAGCATCTGGCGGCGGGCCAGCGCGCGATGCAGCTGCAGGCGCTGGGACACGGTGCGCGGACGGGCGCCCCTGACGCCGGGGGCGAACAGCCCGTCCAAATTCTGGCCGAACATCTCCCAATTGCGCAGCGGGCCGGTGTCGATGTGCAGGAAATGCGAGCGCGGATACCAGCCGACCCCGCCGCGCTTGAGGTCCAGCGCGCTGCGGTGGGCGTCGGGCAGGCGCGACGGGAAGGTCACGTCGAGCGCGCGGCCCAGCAGATGCTGGCTGTGCTCGGCCACGCCCAGGCTGCGGGCGGCCAGCATGGCGTTGGTCTCCGGCGTGCGGAAGGCGGACAGGATGGTGGCCTTCGGCTGCCCGACCGCCTCCATGATGTCGGCCAGGAAATCGAGCGTGCCGACATCGATCGGGCCGACCTTGTTGGCACGGTGGTCGCGCAGCAGCTTGGCGAGGTCGGCCATCGCGTCGGGCAGCGGGCCGGAGGCGTCGCGGTAGGGACCGTCGAAGGTCTCGCCCGTATGCTGGTTCCTGAGGCTGATGCGGCGCGGGGCGGCCGGGGCGGCAAGGGCGCGGCCGGACATCAGCACCAGGGCGCCGCAACCGATCAGCAGGCCGCGGCGCTTCATGGACAGGGGCGGGGAGGACATGGAGTCGGGGGTTCTTTCCGCGGGGGCAGCCTCACGTCAACAAAATGGTGTCCGATTCGCAATTGCAAAGTGGCGGAGCATGGCGCCGCTGCGTGGGCCGCAGGGGCTGGCGCCTGTCCGTCACAGCAGGCGCTGCGACTTGAAGCTGGTGTGCCGGCCGCCCTTGCCGATCACCAGATGGTCATGGACGATCAGGCCGACGGCGTTGGCTGCGCGCACGATCTCCTTGGTCATCTCGATGTCGGCGCGGCTGGGGGTGGGATCGCCGGACGGGTGGTTGTGGACCAGGATCACCGCGGCGGCCGACAGTTCCAGCGCCCGCTTCACCACCTCGCGCGGGTAGACCGGGGTGTGGTCGATGGTGCCGCGCTGCTGCACCTCGTCGGCGATCAGGGTGTTCTTGCGGTCGAGGAACAGCAGGCGGAACTGCTCGGTCGGCTCGTGCGCCATCGCGGCGGAGCAATAGTCGAGCAGCGCCTGCCAGGAGGCCAGCACCGGCCGGTCGATCACCCGCTGCTGCAGGGCGCGCAACGCCGCCGCCCCGACGATGCGCACGGTGGCGACGGCATTGTCGGTGCCGAGCGACACCCCTTCCGCCTTCAGGCCGCGCAGCCGTTCCGGCGGCGCGTTGACCACCCCCCACAAATCGCCGAAGGTCCGGATCAGCAGCTTGGCGAGCGGCTTCACGTCGCGCCGCGGGCTGGCGGCGAACAGCACCATCTCCAGCAGCTCGTAATCCTCCAGCGCATCGGCGCCGCGGTCGAGGAAGCGGCGGCGGAGCCGCTCGCGGTGGTCGACATAATGGGGATCCTCGCCGGGATCCTCACCGCCGCCGCCGCTGTCGGTGGCCGCCCGTTCCGCGTCTTCGGCGCTCCGCACGCTTGCGACGGCACCGGCGTCCGGGACCGGAGTCGCCGGAAAAGGCAGGAGCCCGGCGGCGAGCCCGGCATCCTCCATCTCGGTTCCACCTGTCCTGCCGCCGGTTCCCCGGCCGCGGCCCGTCGTCCTGCGTCCCGCCATCGCCCATCGCCATGCATTTGTATGATGGGAACTATAGCGGCTGGAAGCGCGAGCGCACAGAACAAGCACCCGTCTGGCGCGAGAAAAGGGAGGCGGCCGACCGTTCAGTCGGCGAGGCCGGGCTGTTCGTCATCGTGCCGCCTGGGCAGCATGCGGGCCAGGACGCCGTCGCGGCGGACGAGATGGTGCCACAGCGCCGCCGCCGCATGCAGGGCGGCCAGGGCGAGGATCAGGTTGGCGCCGAGCTCGTGGATGTCCTTCACCGAGCGGCCGAGCGTGCGGTCGGCCTCGACCGGCGACGGGATGGTGAACAGGCCGAAGAAGGACAGCGTGTCGCCGCGCAGCCAGGTCAGCCCCACCCCGACCAGCGGGATCGCCAGCATCAGCGCATAGAGCCCGAGATGGACGGCGTGGGAGGCGCCGCGTTCCACCGACGTCATCGAGGACGGCAGGTCGGGGACGCCGCGGGCGAGCCGCAGACCCAGCCGCGCCAGGACCAGCCCCAGCAGCAGCAGGCCGAAGGAGATGTGCAGCCACCAGATGGTGGCCCGCATCGGGTGTCCGCGTTCGTAGAACTCCTCGCCGAAGGTCAGCAGATAGACGCCGACGATGAGGAGCGCGATCAGCCAGTGCAGGGCCTTCTGGGCCGGGCTGTAGGTGGTGGTCATCGGGGAAACTCCGGAAAGGCTGACGGGTTGCCCACCGGACTAGCCTGCCAGGCTTACGGGCGGCTTACGGGGTGCCGATGACCGCCGCAGCAGGCGCTCCCGCGGCGGTTTGCCGCAGCGTGGCGGGAAAGCGCAGGCTGAAGGTGGTGCCGCCGCCCGGCGTGTCGTCGATGGCGACGCTGCCGCCATGGGCGGCCATCGTGCGTGCGACGATGGACAGGCCCAGGCCGGCGCCATTCCCGCCGCCGCCCGTGCCGCCGCCGCTCCTGCTGTCGCCGCCGCCCTGCCAGAAACGCTCGAAGACGCGGGTGCGCAGGGCTGCCGGGATGCCGGGGCCGCGGTCGATCACCCGCAGCAGCGGCTCGCCCATGGTGGAAACCGCCAGCTCGACGCTGACGGTGCTGCCGGGCGGTGCATGCGACACGGCATTCTCCACCAGATTGCGCAGGGCGCGGAACAGCGGATCATGGGCGCCGCGCACCGGCAGCGGCCGCTCCTGCCCGATCACCTCGATCCAGCGGCCACGGCCGAGCGCCAGCGGGGCGAGATGGGCCGCGACCTCCACCGCGAGCGGGGCGAGATCGACCGACTCGTCCGGCGCGATCTGCAGGGCGTCCAGCCGGGCGAGGTCGAGCAGCTGGTCGACCAGCCGGGCCATGCCGGCGACATCCTCGCGAATCGGGGCGCCGGGGGCGCCGATCAGCGCCAGATGGGCGTCCAGCACCGCCAGCGGCGTGCGCAGTTCGTGGGCGGCATCGGCGATGAAGCCGCGCTGCGCCCGGTAGCCGGCCTCCAGCCGGTCGAGCGCCTGGTTGACCGCGCGGACCAGCGGCAGCACCTCGCGCGGCATGTCCTCTTCCGGCAGCCGTTCCGACACGCTGTCCGGCCCGATCGCGGCGGCCCGGGCCGAGGCGCGGCGCAGGGGCCGCAGGCCGCGGTGGATGATCATGAGGTTGACCAGGATCAGCACGAGGGCGAAGGGCAGCCAGATCCAGCCGAAATGCTCGATGAACTCCTCCAGCAGCCATTCGATGTGCAGTTCCTCCTCGCCGGAGGCGACCTGGATCCACAAGGAGCGGTCGCCGGCGACGATGCGGCGGCTCAGCCCGTAGAGCGCCGGTTCGCCGTCGCGCGCCGGCACCCGGAAGACGCCGTGCGACCGCTCCGATCCGGTCGGGTCGAGCGGGCCGGATACCCCGTCGGACCCCAGCAGCAGCCGGCCGTCGCCATCGACCAGGGCGAAGGACGCGCCGTTCGTCCGCAGCATCGCCCGAACCGGCTCGGGCAGGGCGGTCGCCAGCCGGTCGTCCGGCCCGCGCACCGATTTCTCGATCATGCGGGCGACGCCCGACAGCGTGCGCTGGCGCATGCGGTCGTGGGTGCCCTTGAACTCGACATAGAGCAGCAGCGCGGTGGTCGCGACCGCCAGCAGCGTCACCAGGACGAGCCAGCGCGCGATGGCGGCCAGCAGGGATGGTGGCCGCGATGGAGGCCGGGCCCCGGTCATCCGCCGTCTTTCCCGCCGGTCCCTGCATCGCTGCCGGCCGGACTCTCGATCAGGATATAGCCGATGCCGCGCAGGGTCTGGACGCCGGCGCTGGCGCCCGCGGCCAGCAGCCGCTTGCGCAGCCGGTGGATCAGCACCTCCACCGCATTGGAGCCGATCTCCTCGCCGAAGCCGTAGAGACCGTTTTCCAGCGCCGACTTCGGCACCACCCGGCCGGCGCGGCGCAGCAGCAGCTCCAGCGCGTCCAGCTCCCGCCGGCTGAGGTCGAGCGGCCGCCCACCCACCGTCGCCAGCCGTTCGGCCGAATCGAAGGCGATGTTCCCCAACTGCAGCACCACGCCCAGCGCCGCCCCCGGCCGGCGCAGCAGGGCGCGGATTCGGGCCACCAGCTCCTCCAGCGCGAAGGGCTTCAGCAGATAGTCGTCGGCGCCCAGGTTGAGGCCCCTGACCCGGTCGTCCACCCGGTCGCGGGCGGTCAGGATCAGCACCGGCGTCGCGTCGGCCCGGTCGCGCAGGCCCGACAGCAGGGTCAGCCCGTCGGCATCGGGAAGGCCGAGGTCGAGCAGCACGGCGTCGAAACCGGCGACCGCCAGCGCGGCCGACGCCTCTTCCGCGCTGTGGACGAGGTCGACGGCGAAGCCGGCCTTGCGCAGGCCCTCGGCGGTCAGGGAGGCCAGCCGGACATTGTCTTCGATCAGCAGCAGCCGCAAGGCGGGGACCCCGGAGCCGGTGGGATGGGGGGCGGTGCCGCGACTGTCCGCCTTTTCCCCACCCGCCGCAAGCCGGGCGCCCGCCGGAGGTTGCCCGCCCGGCTCTTGCCCGCTCAGACGATCGCGGTGTCCGGGATGGTGCCGGTCAGCACGGCGCGGACGCCGTCGGCGGTCATGTGGCCGGTGCGCGAGCGTGCCTCTTCGGTGGTGGCGCCGATGTGCGGGGTCAGGATCAGGTTCGGCACGCCGTGGAACGGGTTGTCGGCCGGCACCGGCTCCGTCGCGTAGACATCGAGCAGGGCGCCGCCCAGCCGGCCGTCGGTCAGCGCCGCGGCCAGCGCCGCATCGTCGACGATGCCGCCGCGGGCGACGTTGACCAGGATGGTGCCCGGCTTGAAGCGGGCGATCACCTCGGCGCTGACCAGGTTGCGGGTGTCCGGCGTGAGCGGCAGATGCAGGCTGATGGCGTCGGCATTGTCCCAGATGTGGTCGAACGACACCTTCCGCACGCCGGTACGGGTCCACACCGGATCGTCGTCCGCCACATGCGGATCGGCGGCGATCACCGTCATGTCCAGCCCCTGGGCGCGGCGGGCGACATGACGGCCGATGCGGCCGAAGCCGACGATGCCCAGCGTCCTGCCCGACACCTCGCGCCCGATCAGCCGGCCGCGCGGCCATTGCCCGGCCACCACCTGCGGCGTGGCGAAATAGGTGGATCCTCTCACCAGCATCATCAGGCCGGCGATGGTCAGTTCGGCCACCGACACCTCGTTGGCACCGGTCGCCGGCAGCACCACGACGCCGCGCTGGCGGCAGCCGGGCACGTCGATGTTGTCCAGCCCGACGCCCAGCCGGCCGACCGCCTTCAGGTTGGGGAAGGCGTCGAAGAAGGCGCCGCGGATCTGGGTCTCGTCGCGGATGCAGATGGCGCGGGCGTCGCGGCCCAGGGCGTACAACTCGTCGAGCCGCTTGTGGAGCGTCTCGTCATACAGGACGTCGAAGTCGCGGCGCAGGTCGTCGACCGCGCTTGGCTGCATGAATTCGGAGATGATGATGTCGGGCATGGCGGCTGCTTCGGTCGGTGGGGCGGCGGGGTGGGGCGATGCTGCGGAAGCGCGGCGTTACAGCGTGATGCCGGCGGCGTCGAGATAGGGCTTCAGGTTCAGAAGCTCGATCGTCGTCTCGCCGGCCTGCAGCTTGTGGCGGTAGGACTCTTCCGCGGCCTCGCGCGCCGCCGCCTTCTCCAGCGTCTCGGCGGCCAACCCCTGGGGCACCACCACCACGCCGTCGTCGTCGGCCACCACGATGTCGCCGGCCGACACGATCACGCCGCCGCAGACGATGGCCGTGTTGATGTCGCCCTTGGCGTCGGTCTTGTTGGTGCCCTTCATGTTGGTGCCGCGGCAGAACACCGGGAAGCCCATGTCGCGGATGGCGATGGCGTCGCGCACGCAGCCGTCGATCACCAGCCCGCCCAGGCCGCGGGCGATGGCCGAGGCGGTCAGGATGTCGCCCCAGGGGCCGGCATCGGTCATGCCCTTGAAGTCGACGACCAGGATGTCGCCCGGCTTGGCCAACGCGACGGCGATGTGGATCATCAGGTTGTCGGTCGGCCCGCAGGACACGGTCAGCGCCGGCCCGCACAGCCGCATTCCCGGGAACAGCGGCTTGATCGGATGGCCCATGGCGCCCTTCTTGCCCATCGCCTCGTGCAGGGTGGCGGGGGACTGGGCACGCATCGCCTCCACCGTGGCGGCGTCGGGGCGGATGAAGTCCTTGTGAACGGTCATTTCGGGAAAAGCCTTTCAACTATGAGCGGTATTCGGCCTCGATTGCGCCGGATGCGGCGCGATGCGCGAAGTCCCGATGGAATGAACAAGTATTAGAACATTTTTGTGGATGCTGAAAACATCCAAACGAAGGTTGATCGCGGGAAAATCGCGTTTACGATGGTGTGGCCGCAAGAATGCGCCGGAGCTGTGTCTGGCGATCGATAAAAAGCAATTCAAGGATGCCGCATCCGTGTCGGTGGCGGCCCCGGCTGTTTCAGCGGATGCGAACCGAAGGAGGCGATGTATGGATACGAACGCGCGTTCCGCCCGGTGCGGTGGATCGACAGGACCGGCCATGGCGGCGGCCGGGGGTCGCCGGTTCAGCGGTTTGATGCCGGGCGGCCTGATCCCGCGCGGCCTGATCCCGCGCGGCCTGATCCCGCACAAGGTGGCGCGGCTGGCGGCCGCCGCCGGGCTGGCGGTCTGTGGACTGGTGGCCGCCGCCGGACTGGCGGTCTGCGGACTGGCGGGGTCCGCCCTGGCGGCCTATCCGGAAAAGCCGATCAGCCTGATCGTCGGCTATGCGGCGGGCGGCGGGTCGGACTTCATCGTCCGCTCGCTCGCCCCCTTCATCGAGAAGGAGCTGGGCGGCAGTGCCCGCGTCATCGTGATGAACCGGCCGGGTGCCGGCGGCGAGATCGGCTTCGCCGCCATCGCCGACGCCGCCCCCGACGGCTACACGCTGGGCCTGATCAACTCGCCCAACGTCGTGACCATCCCGATCGAACGCCACGCCCGCTTTTCGCTGGACCGGCTCGACCCGCTCTTCAACCTGGTCGACGATCCCGGTTCCTTCGTCGTCCACAAGGACAGCCCCTTCCAGTCGCTGGCCGACGTCGCGACCTATGCCAAGGCCAACCCGAACAACGTGACGGTCGGCACCACCGGCATCGGCTCCGATGACCATCTGGCCATGCTGATGTTCCAGCGCCTGACCCAGACCCAGCTGACCCATGTGCCCTTCCCCGGCAGCGCCGACGCCCACCGCGCGCTGCTCGGCCGGCACATCCAGCTGACCTCGATGAACATCGGCGAATCGGCACGGGCGCGCGAAGGCGACCCGATCCGCATCCTGGGGGTGATGACCGACCAGCGCTCTGTCCAGGCACCGGATGTGCCGACCTTCAAGGAACTGGGCTTCGACGTGAAGATGTCGTCGTTGCGCGGGCTGGCCGCCCCGGTCGGCCTGCCGCCGGACGTCCGCGCCAGGCTGGTCGAGGCGATCGGCAAGGCGGTCGAGCATCCGGAATTCCAGGAGATTGCCCGCAAGGCCTACCAGCCGCTGCGCCTGCTGCCCTCCGAGCCGTACGCGGCGGAGCTGAAGGCCCAGGAGGCCACTTTCCGCGCCATCTGGAAGGAGACGCCCTGGCTGAAGTGACCGCCCCGGTATGAAGCGGGGCATGAGGCGGACATGAAAAGGGCGCCGGCGGTCTGCCGGCGCCCCTTCTTTTTCATTCAACCCCGGAGTCGGCTTATTTCAGCCAGGGGTTCGTCGCCCACAGCGCGCGCAGTTCCTTGGTCGAATCGGCCAGCTCGGCGGAATATTTCTCCGGCGGCAGCAGGCGGATCGGCTGGTACAGCTCCTTCGCCTTGGCCTGGAAGCCCGGGTCGTTGGCCGCCTTGTCCAGCGCGTCGACCAGCTTGGTGCGAACCTCCGCCGGCAGCCCCTTCGGTGCGGCGATGCCGCGCAGCGACGACATCAGCGCATTGAATCCCTGCTCCTTGAAGGTGGCGGCGTCGGGGGCCTGGGCCACCTTCGACTCGGCCATCACGCCGAGGACGGTGATCGGATCCTTCTGCTTGTACTGCATCGCCTCGCCGATGTTCACCGAGCTCAGCATGATCTTCTTGTTGGCCAGCGCCGCCTCGGCGGCGGCCGACCCCTGGAAGGGCACATGGGTGAAGGTCACGCCGGCCTGACGCTGGAACACCAGCATGGCCAGATGGTCGTCGGAGCCGATGCCGGTGGTGCCGACGGTGACGCCGTTGGGGTTCGCCTTGGCGAAGGTCACGACGTCGGTCAGCGACTTGAACTGGCCGTCGCTGTGGACCGCGAAGGAGCTGGGATCGTCGACCAGATTGTAGAGCGGGTCGAGCCGGTCCAGCGAATAGCGGGCTTGGCGCTCGATCGGGATGGCGTTGACGTTGGGCGAGTTGATGGCGCCGATGGTGTAGCCGTCGGGGGCGGCGTCGGCGATGGCGGCGAAGCCGATCTCGCCGCCGGCACCGGGCTTGTTCACCACCTCGACCCGGCTGCCGTCACCCAGCTGCTTTTCCAGGAAGGGTGCCAGCGCGCGAATCAGCAGGTCGGTGCCGCCGCCGGCGCCGAACGCCACGATCATCGTGATCGGCTTCTCCGGATAGGCCGCCTCGGCATTCGTCGCCGAAGCCAGCAGCGCACCGGCCGCAGCCGCCAGAGTCAGAGCTTTCCAGAACTTCATGATCCCCCCTTGGATGATGCGCCAGGCACGGCTGCCCCAGGGCATGCCGCACGCACGGTACCGGGCGACGCCGGGGCCGGCTTCGGGCGAATTGCCTAAATTCCTGACGAATTCGGCTGTAATCGCACGGGTCGACGGTTCCGGTGCCGCTGAATATCCGAAGATGTTCCTACATCAGCAAGAACAACTCTTCAACTCCGCAGCATACGATTTTGTGGCATCGCGTCAATACACCGCAGAATATTGTGATGGATTGGAGAACGTTGTGGCTTCATTCAAATAAGTATTGTGTATTGGTTCGCGTTCCGCCGGCTTCCTGCCGCTCGTCATCGAATGGCGGGAAGTCTAACCGGCGATCGGCGGAAGTCATCCTTCGGCGGTGTCGCAGTGGCTACGGCAGATGCCAAGTTGTATATCTTCTGAACATATGACCCGGATCAGCGACAGATTTCTCTTTATTGGCGAGAATGGCGTGGGCAGACGATCCGGATTGTTTGTGGTCCGTGCATGGTCTCGCGCCAAGGGATCTCCGGCATGGCCATCTTGCGGCCGGTGCCGGCGGGCGTTCGCACCTGCGTTTCGGGGCGAACCGCGGGCGTTGACAGCCGGTAGGCACCGCACTATGGTGCGCGCCTTCAATCGAGCCGCCGAGCGTTCAGGAATAGCATCATGAAAATCGTCAACTCCCTGAAGTCGATGAAGACGCGCCACAAGGCTTGCCGCGTGATCCGCCGCAAGGGCCGTGTCTATGTCATCAACAAGCAGAACCCCCGTTTCAAGGCCCGCCAGGGCTGATCGGCCCCGCCAGGGTCGATAGACTGCGAGGCCGGGCATCGCGCCCTGCCTCTCCGTCATCGGGTGTTCACGCAAGAGCCGCGCCTTCGGGTGCGGCTCTTGCGTTTTGGGCATCCCGCATCCCGCATTCCGGACATCGGCCTGAGCATCGGCCTGAGCATCGGCTTGTGCATCTGCCGGGGCGAATGATACGTGTGGCTGACGAGTTCGCCGCAACGGGATGCAACGGGATAAGGACGGCCCGCGATGAAGATGCCGGTGCCGGACGGCGGGGTGATCGCCCGCCGCCGTGAGATCGTCGAGGCGTTGCGCGCCATCGTTCCGGGCGAGGGCGTGATCGTCGACGAAAACGAGCTGCGCGCCTACGAGTGCGACGGGCTGACCGCCTACCGCCAGCTGCCGATGGTCGCCGTGCTGCCGTCCACGGTGGAGCAGGTCAGCCAAATCCTGAAGACCTGCAAGGCGATGGGGGTGAAGGTGGTGCCGCGCGGCGCCGGCACCTCGCTGTCGGGTGGCGCCTTGCCGCTGGCCGACGGCGTGCTGCTGGGCATGGGCAAGTTCAAGCGCATCCTCGACATCGATTATGCCAACCGTTGCGTCACCGTCCAGCCGGGGGTGACCAATCTCGGCATCTCCAACGCGGTCGCGCAGGAGGGCTTCTATTACGCCCCCGACCCGTCCAGCCAGATCGCCTGCACCATCGGCGGCAACATCGCCGAGAATTCCGGCGGCGTGCATTGCCTGAAATATGGGCTGACCACCAACAACGTGCTGGGGCTGGAGCTGGTGCTGATGGACGGCACCATCATCCGGCTGGGCGGCAAGCATCTGGATGCCGGCGGCTACGACCTGATGGGCATCGTCACCGGATCGGAAGGACTGCTGGGCGTCGTCACCGAGGTCACGGTGCGCATATTGAAGAAGCCGGCCACCGCGCGGGCGGTTCTGCTGGGCTTTCCCAGCAGCGAGCAGGGCGGCGACTGCGTGGCCGCCATCATCGCCGCCGGCATCATCCCCGGCGGCATGGAGATGATGGACCGCCCGGCCATCCATGCGGCGGAGGCCTTCGTCCATGCCGGCTATCCGCTGGACGTCGAGGCGCTGCTGATCGTCGAGCTGGACGGGCCGGCGGCGGAGGTCGACCACCTGATCGACCGGGTCGAGGCCATCGCCCGGACCAAGGGCGCCTGCTATGCCCGGGTGTCCAACAGCGAGGAGGAGCGGCTGGCCTTCTGGGCCGGGCGCAAGGCCGCCTTCCCGGCGGTGGGGCGGATCAGTCCCGATTACTACTGCATGGACGGCACCATCCCGCGCAAGGCGCTGCCGCTGGTGCTGCAGCGGATGCAGGAGATGTCGGACCGCTGCGGCCTGCGGGTCGCCAACGTCTTCCATGCCGGCGACGGCAATTTGCACCCGCTGATCCTCTATGACGCCAACAAGCCGGGCGAGCTGGAGGCGGCGGAGGAGTTCGGCAACGACATCCTGCGGTTGTGCGTCGAGGTCGGCGGCGTGCTGACCGGCGAGCATGGAGTCGGGGTCGAGAAGCGCGACCTGATGACCGACCAGTTCGACGAGGTCGACCTGCAGCAGCA
Organism: Azospirillum thiophilum; assembly: GCF_001305595.1. Taxonomy (NCBI): domain Bacteria; kingdom Pseudomonadati; phylum Pseudomonadota; class Alphaproteobacteria; order Rhodospirillales; family Azospirillaceae; genus Azospirillum; species Azospirillum thiophilum. The sequence goes on along the minus strand of NZ_CP012401.1, from coordinate 413,197 downwards.
GCAGCGGCTGAAATGCGCCTTCGACCCCGACGGGCTGCTGAATCCCGGCAAGGTCTTCCCCACGCTGCACCGCTGCGCCGAGCTGGGCCGGCTTCATGTCCACCAGGGCGAGCTGCGCTTTCCCGACATCCCGCGTTTCTGAAGGGCCGGCCCGCCATGACCATCACCACCCTGAAGCCGGAGACCGCCGCCCAGGCCGCCGATGCGGTGCGCTGGGCCCTGTCGGCCGGCGAGCCGCTGGAGATCCTGGGCAGCGGCAGCCGCCGCGGGCTCGGCCGCCCGGTGCAGGCCGGCCACGCGCTCGACCTGTCGGGTCTGTCGGGCGTCGTCGCCTACGAGTCGGAGGAGCTGGTGCTGACCGCGCTGGCCGGCACGCCGATGGCGACGATCCGGGACATGCTGGCCGACCGCGGGCAGCATCTCGCCTTCGAGCCGCCGGCCATCGACGGCGATGGGTGCGGTGAGGGCGGGGGAACGCTGGGCGGGTTGATCGCCAGCGGGCTGGCCGGGCCGCGGCGCATCTCGGCGGGGTCCGCCCGCGACCACACGCTGGGCATTGCCGGCGTCAGCGGGCGGGGCGAGGCCTACAAGGGCGGCGGCAAGGTGGTGAAGAACGTCACCGGCTATGACATGCCCAAGCTGATGGCCGGATCCTTCGGCACCCTGACCGCGCTGACCGAGATCACCGTGAAGGTGCTGCCGGCACCGGAGGACACCGCGACCCTGCTGCTGTTCGGCCTGGACGATGCCGCGGCGGTGGGGCTGCTCGACCGGGCCTTGCGCAGCCCCTACGAGGTGTCGGGGGCGGCGCATCTGCCGGCGGGGATCGCCGCGCGGTCGGGCGTGGCCGGCGTGGCCGGGGCAGGCGGGGCGGTGACGCTGGTGCGGGTCGAGGGCTTCGGCCCGTCGGTCGCCGCGCGCGTGGCCATGCTGCGCGAGGAGCTGCGGGCCGACGCGGTGCTGGATCGCGGCTGCTCGCTGGCGGTCTGGCGCGAGGTGCGGGACGCGGTGTGGTTCGGGGGAGTGGCTGCGGGCGGCCCCCACCCTAACCCTCCCCCGCTGGGCGGGGGAGGGGACTCCGCCGCCCTTGCGCCTGACTCCCTCCCCTGCCCAGTGGGGGAGGGCTGGGGAGGGGGCAACCGCAGCGATACTCCCCACCTGTGGAAACTCTCGGTCCCGCCGTCGGCCGGGCCGGCGACCGTCGCCGCCATCCGCCGGACGCTCGACGTCGAGGTCTTCTACGATTGGGGCGGCGGGCTGGTCTGGATGGAGGCGCCGCCCGAGTCGGCAACCGCGATCCGCGGCGCGCTGTCTGCCGGCGGCCATGCCATGCTGGTGCGGGCGCCGGACGCGGTGCGCGCCGCGACGGAGGTGTTCCAGCCGCTGCCCGGACCGCTGATGGCGCTGAGCCGCCGGGTCAAGGACGGCTTCGACCCCAAGGGCATCCTCAACCCCGGCCGCATGTACGCGGGGCTGTAACGGGACGACGACCAGATGCAAACCAACTTCTCGCTGGCCCAGCTGGCCGACGCCGCGATCCGCGACTCCGAGCAGATCCTGCGCAAATGCGTGCATTGCGGCTTCTGCACCGCGACCTGCCCGACCTACACCATCCTGGGCGACGAGCTGGACAGCCCGCGCGGCCGCATCTACCAGATCAAGGACATGCTGGAGAAGGGCGGCCCGCCGCCCGCGACCACGGTCAAGCACATCGACCGCTGCCTGTCCTGCCTGTCCTGCATGACGACCTGCCCGTCGGGCGTCCATTACATGCATCTGGTCGATCACGCCCGCACCCACATCGAGGCGACCCATGTCCGCCCGCCGGCCGACCGGGCGGTGCGCGACCTGATCGCGCGGGTGCTGCCCAATCCGCGGCTGTTCCGGCTGGCGCTGCTGGGCGCCTCGCTGGGTCGGCCGTTCCGCGGCCTGCTGCCGAAGCGGCTGGCCGCCATGCTGGAACTGACCCCCGCCAGCGTCCCGGCGCCGAGCCACAGCGACCGGCCGGGCGTCCATCCGGCCGAGGGGCCGCGGAAGAAGCGGGTGGCGCTGCTGATCGGCTGCGCCCAGCAGGTGCTGGCGCCGCAGATCAACGAGGCGACGATCCGCCTGCTGACCCGCCACGGGGTCGAGGTGGTGGTGTCCAGGGGGGCCGACTGCTGCGGCGCCCTGACCCACCATATGGGCAAGGAGGATCTCGCCCACGCCGCCGCGAGGAAGACCATCGACGCCTGGACGGCGGAGATCGAGGGTGCGGGGCTGGACGCCATCGTCATCAACGCGTCCGGCTGCGGCACCAGCGTGAAGGATTACGGCCACATGTTCCGCGAGGATGCGGCCTATGCCGCCAAGGCGGCGCGGGTGGCGGCTCTCGCCAAGGACGTCACCGAACTGATGGACGAGATCGGGCTGGGCCGGCCGGTGGTGGAGACCGGGCAGGCGGTCGCCTACCATTCCGCCTGTTCGATGCAGCACGGCCAGCGGATCAAGGAGCCGCCGCGTGCCCTGCTGCGCGCCGCGGGGTTCAAAGTGAAGGAGATCCCGGACGCGCATCTCTGCTGCGGGTCGGCCGGCACCTACAACCTGCTGCAACCGGAGCTGGCCGGGGAACTGCGCGCCCGCAAGGTCGCCGCCATCGAAAGCACCCAGCCCCAGGCGGTCGCCGCCGGCAATCTCGGCTGCATCACCCAGATCGCTTCCGGCATCGGGGGCGGGAGCGGGGGCGGCCTGCCGGTGCTCCACACGGTCGAGCTGCTGGACTGGGCGACCGGCGGCCCGATGCCGGACGCGCTGGCCGGGCGGGCCGCCTTCCGCCAGCCGGCGGCGCGGGGGGCCTGAGACCGGGGTGCAACGGCGGCCGGCGCGTATCAGCGTGGGCGGAGCCGGGGGTTTCGTACCCCCACAATTCTGTGTTTATCTGCGTCCATCTGTGTCAGAAAATCCGCCCGCTCCGACCCCTTGCCGTCCCTCCCGTCCCAGCCACCCACGGAAACTGTCCGCATGAGCGCCGCCTACGGAATCACCCATCGCCTGTCGGCCTGGGGCGTTCACATCTTCACGGCCAGCGGCGCCGTGCTCGGCCTGCTCGGGCTGCTGGCGGCGGCGGCGGGCGATGCGAAGCTGTGCCTGATGTGGCTGGGCATCGCGCTGGTGGTCGACGGCGTCGACGGCACGCTGGCCCGCCGGGTCTCGGTCAAGCAGGTGCTGCCGGGAATCGACGGCTCGGCGCTCGACCTCGTCATCGACTACCTGACCTATGTCGTGGTGCCGGCGGTGTTCATCCACCGATTCGGCCTGCTGCCGGAAGGGCTGGTCAGCGTCGCGCTGGCCGCCTGGATCCTGCTGACCGCGCTCTATTGCTTCGCCAATGTCGGGATGAAGAGCGGCGACAATTATTTCGTCGGCTTCCCGGCGATCTGGAACGTCGTCGCCCTCTATCTCTGGCTGCTCGACCTCGGGCCCTGGATCAATGCGGCGGTGATCGTGCTGCTTGGGCTGTTGACCTTCACCACCGCCAAGTTCCTCCATCCCTTCCGGGTCAAGGCGCTGATGCCGCTGAACATCGCGGTGACCAGCGTCTGGCTGCTCTGCTGCATCGCCCTGGTGGTGCTGGAGCCGGCCCGTCCCGGCTGGCTGTTCGGCCTGTGGCTGGCGACCTCGGTCTATTACGCCGCCGTTTGCGCCTGGCGGACCCTGCGCGGTCCCTGATCCTTTCGGGAACCTGACCGGATGGCGGGCGTTGCCTTCGGGCAGTCCGCCAACCGCTCCGGAAGGGTTCCGCCTTGGCCGAAGACGCCTCCGGGCAAGCTCCCCTCAAGGAATCGTGCGGCAGGCCCGCGGTTCATCCGATCCGGGTCGGCACGGCCGGCTGGGGCATTCCCAAACTGTCGGCGCCGGCCTTTCCCGCCGATGGCACGCATCTGGAGCGCACCGCCCGCGTGCTGCCGATGACCGAGGTCAACAGCAGCTTCTACCGCCCGCACAAGCCGGAGACCTGGGCGCGCTGGGCGGCCTCCACCCCGGCCGGGTTCCGCTTCGCGGTGAAGCTTCCCAAGGCGATCAGCCACGAGGCCCGGTTGGCCGGCGCCGGGTCCGCGCTGGACAGCTTCCTGGCAGAGGCGGGGAGGCTGGGCGACCGACTCGGGCCGCTGCTGGTGCAGCTGCCGCCCAGCCTGCGCCTGGACGCCGCGGTCGCCGACGCCTTCTTCGCAGGCTTGCGCGCCCGATTCGGCGGTGACGTGGTGTGCGAGCCGCGCCATGCCTCGTGGTTCACGGCGGAGGCCGGGGCGCTGCTGGCCGCCAACCGCGTGGCCCGTGTCGCCGCCGACCCCGCCCCGGTGCCCGTTGCCGGGAACCGGGGGGCCGGGGAGCCGGGCGGCTGGGACGGGCTGCGCTATTGGCGGCTGCACGGCTCACCGGTCATCTACCGCTCGGCCTATGGGCCGGCGGTGCTGGATGCGCTGGCCGCGCGCTTCCTGGCCGAGGCGGTCGAGCGGCCGGTCTGGTGCGTCTTCGACAACACCGCCGACTTCCATGCCGTCGACGATGCGCTGGCGCTGACGGCGAGGCTGGGCGATGCCGCGGCCCGGCCGTGAGGACCATCCGGTCGGGAAGAGTGCTCCGGAGTCCCGCCCGATCGCCCATCGGATGAGCCCCAGCGTGACCGAGACAGGCTATTGTTGCGCCGATATGCTGCCATCGATTGTCTCGGGAAACGGGGGCAAGGGTTCAACGGCGTGCAGGCGGTGCGGTTATGGAGTTCCTCGTCCTACTGCTGATCTTCGGCTTCCTGACCCACCGGCTGGACCGCCGGCTGAAGGCGCAGGAGACGGAGATCGCTGCCCTGCGCAGCCGTCTGGACGAGGCGCTGGCCGGTGCCGCCCCCCTGTCGGCGGTGGTGTTGGCGGCGGATGAGGCGGCTCCGGTCCAGGCCCCCGCTCCTCTTGCGGAGCCGCCGCCGGAGGAGAGCGCCGAGCCGGTCCTCGCCGCGGAAACGGCTGTCGAGACGCCGCCCGGCCCTCCGCCCGAACCCGCCGTCCCGCCGCCGCCGCCGCGGCCGGGCTGGCGCGAGCTGGAGGAGTCGCTGGCCTCGCGCTGGCTGATCTGGCTCGGCGGCGGCACCATGGCGCTGGCCGCCGCCTTCTTCATCAAGCTGTCGGTCGAACATGGCTGGCTCGGGCCCGGTGTGCGGGTGGCACTCGGGCTGCTGGCCGGGGCCGGGCTGATGGTGGGGGGCGAGTGGCTGCGCCGCCAGCCCATGCAACGCGCCGTCGCGGCGCTGCGGCCGGACCATGTGCCGCCGGCCCTGACCGCCGCCGGGCTGTTCACCGCCTTCGCCAGCGTCTATGGCGGCTTCGCCCTGTTCGACCTGTTCCAGCCGCTGGTCGCCTTCGCGCTGCTGGCGGCGCTGTCGCTGGCCGGCATCGGCCTGTCGCTGCTGCAGGGGCCGGTCATCGCGGCGCTGGGGCTGCTGGCCGGCTATGTCACGCCGCTGCTGGTGCCGTCCGACCATCCCGATGCCTGGGGCCTGTTCGCCTATCTGCTGGCGCTGAACGGCGCCGGGATGGCGGTGGTGCTGTACCGTGGCTGGCGCTGGCTCGGCTGGGGGGCGCTGGCCGGCGCGGCGCTCTGGCCGCTGGTGTGGATGATCGACCCCTGGCGCAGCGGCGACGCGCTGCCGACCGGGCTCTACCTGCTGCTGACCTCGGCGCTGTTCCTGGTTCCCGCCATGCTGGGGGTGCTCGACCAGGGACTGCCGGAGCCTGAACCGGCAACCGGCTGGCGCGCGGCCCTGCCCGGCTGGATCCGGCGCAAGCGGCGCCATCCCGCCGACCGGCTGGCGATGACGGCGATGTGGCTGTTCGGCCTGCTGGTCGCCGCGGTCGGCTGGTCCGATTCGCATGGCCCGGTGTCGCTCGTCGTGCTGGCGCTGTTCGCGCTGCTGGCGCTGGCCGCCGGCCGGCGGACCGAGCGGATCGCCGGTGTCGCCTGGATCGCGGCGCTGGCCGTCCTGCTGGACCTTGCACCCTGGAGCCTGCCCTATGTCCCGGCCGGCCCGCCGCCGTTGAATGCCGACGGGCAGCCGCTGATCGTCGCCGATCCCGCCGGCTATCCGGGGGAGGTCGCGTATTTCCTGTGGGTGTCGGCCGGATTCGCCGCGCTGTTCGGCATCGGCGGCTTCGCGCTGTTGTGGGGCGCACGGCGGGCGGCGCTGTGGTCCTCGCTGTCGGCGCTGGTGCCGCTGGCCCTGCTGACGCTGGCCTATGCCCTGGTCGAGCCGCCGGAGACCGCCGTCGGCTGGCCGGCGGCGGCACTGGCGCTGGCGGCCCTGCTGGTCGGCGCCACCACGCCGCTTGCCCGCCACCGCCACCGGCCGGGCGCCTCGCTCGGGCTTGCCGCCTTCGCCGCCGGGGCGACCGGCGCCATCGCGCTCGGCGCGACCATGACCTTGCAGGAAGCCTGGCTGACGGTGGCGCTGGCGATGCAGGTGCCGGTGCTGGCCTGGCTGGAGCGGCAGATGGCCCTGCGCGAGCTGCGCGGCGTCGCCCTGCTGGTGGCCGTCGCCGTGCTGGTGCGGCTGGCGGTCAACCCCTGGGTGCTGGACTATGAGGGGTATGGCTGGATCGCCTATGGCTACGGACTGCCGGCGCTGGGTTTCCTGGTGGCGGCGCGCTGGATGCGGACCTCGTCCGACGGAAGAGGCGATGATCTGGTGGTGATGGTGCTGGAGGCCGGCGCCCTGATCTTCACCACCCTGATGCTGTCGCTGGGCATCCATCGCTGGATGGCCGTCAGCCTGGAGGCGGAGCCGTCCGGCCTCACAGAGGTGGCGCTGCACACCCTGTCCTGGCTGGGCCTCGCCCTGCTGCTGGCCGCCGACCGGCGGTGGAGCGCGCGGGCCGTTGCGGTGTGGGGCCGGCGCCTGCTGGCGGCGCTGGCGGCGGCGAGCGCCGTCTTCCTGCATCTGCTGGCGCTGAATCCGCTGTGGAACTTCGAATGGGTCGGCGAGTGGCCGGTGGTCAACCGGCTGCTGCTGGCCTACGGCGCGCCGGCCCTGCTGGGGCTGGCCTATCTGTGGTACGACCCGCCGCCGTCGAAGCCGGTCCGGCAGGCGGCACCGGTGCTGGCGCTGCTGCTGGTCGCGACCAATCTGGCGCTGGAGATCCGCCGGACCTTCCAGGGGCCGGTGCTGTCCGGCTACGGGGTGTCGGACGCCGAATGGTACGCCTATTCCGTCGGCTTCCTGCTGTTCGCCGTGCTGATGCTGGTGGCTGGCATCCGCTTCGGCTGGGGCTGGATGCGCCATGCCGGGCTGGCGCTGGTGCTGGCGGTGGTCGCCAAGGTCTTCCTCAGCGACATGTCTGATCTGGAGGGGATGTACCGCGTCGCCTCCTTCCTCGGGCTCGGCGTCAGTCTGGTCGGCATCGGCTGGCTCTACCAGCGGCTGCTGCGGCCGCCCGCGGCGGGACCGCCGTCCGTGCCACCGACTCCGGCAGATGATCTGTTGGACCAACGGACTCATTGACAGGCTGCGCTGCGGTGCGTTCCCATACGGTGAAGGATGGGCCGGGACGAACCCGGCCGCCACCAGAGCCCATCGCCAGCGGAGGAACGACGCCCATGGACCGCGACATGCACGGCAACGCCTATCCCATCCTGCCCGACGGCGAGGAGGGCTTCATCGTCGAGGCGGCGCGGATGAAGTTCGGGCCCGGCATGCTGGCGGAGTTGGGCGGCGACGCGCTGTCGCTGGGCATGACGCGGGTGGCGCTGTTCACCGATCCGCGGGTGGCGGCGACGGCGCCCTTCGGCATCGCGCTGGAGTCGCTGAAGCGGTCCGGCATCGAGGTCGTGGTCTTCGACCGCTGCCGGGTGGAGCCGACCAGCGCCTCCTTCCTCGACGCCGCGGACTTCGCGCGGGACGGCGGCTTCGACGGCTATGTCTCCATCGGCGGCGGGTCGGTGATCGACACCGCCAAGGCGGCGAACCTCTACGCCACGCACCCGGCCGACTTCCTCGCCTACGTCAACAAGCCGCTGGGGGAGGGCATCCCGGTGCCCGGCCCGGTCAAGCCGCACATCGCCTGTCCGACCACCTGCGGCACCGGCAGCGAGACCACCGGCGTCGCCATCTTCGACCATGTGGAAAAGCAGGTGAAGACCGGCATCTCGTCGCGTTTCCTGCGGCCGAGCCTCGCCGTCGTCGATCCGCGCACCATCGACAGCCTGCCGCCCGGCGCCATCGCCGCCACCGGCTTCGACGTGCTGACCCACGCGATCGAGAGCCACACCGCACGGCCCTTCCGCTCGCGTCCGAAACCTGAGTCGCCGACGGCCCGCCCGCCCTACCAGGGCGCCAACCCCTGGTCGGACATCGGCAGCCTCCAGGCGATCCGGCTCGGCGGGCAATGGCTGGAGCGGGCGGTCAATGACCCCGACTGCCTGGAGGCACGCGACGCGCTGATGTTCGCGGCGACGCTGGCCGGGCTGGCCTTCGGCAATGCCGGCGTGCACATCCCGCACGCCATGTCCTATTCGGTGGCGGGGATGAACCACAGCTTCACCGCGACCGGCTACGAGACGGTGGAGCCGATGGTGCCGCACGGCATCTCGGTGGTGCTGAACGCGCCCGCCGCCTTCCGCTTCACCGGCCCGGCGGCCCCCGAGGCGCATCTGCGCGCCGCCGAAGCGCTGGGGGCGGACGTGCGCGGCGCCGCGCCGGCGGATGGCGGCGAGCTGCTGGCGACGCGGCTGATCGGGATGATGCGGGCGACGGGGTTGCCGAACGGGTTGTCGGCGCTGGGCTATGGCGAGGCCGACATTCCGGGTCTGGTCAGGGGAGCCGCCGCCCAGCAACGCCTGCTGACCATCGCCCCGCGCCCGGTGTCGGAGGACGACCTGCGCGGGCTGTATGCGGATGCGATGCGCTACTGGTGATCGAGAGGGTGGAAGCGGGCGGGACTCGGTGTTCCGCCCCTCCCCATGCCCCTCTCTATTCCGGCACCGTTTCGCCGGAACCGCCGAACTCAGCCGGGAAATCCTTCAGCTTCGGCAGGCCGTCGCGCATGGGCAGCACCGTCTCGGCGTAGTTGACGTGAACGGCGGGGGTGAAGGTCAGGGTCGGTATCGTGGCGGCGAAAACGTCCACCAGGCCGAGCGGCGGGTGGTTGGTCATCAGATGCCCGCCGCATTTCGCGCAATACTGACGTTGGCTGAGCGGCGTCTTCTGGAAGGTCGCGAGGTGTTCGGCGCCCGCGGTCACCCGTACCGCGTCCGGTTTCCACAGGCTGAAGGCGTTGACCGGGCCGCCGGACCATGAGCGGCAGGAGCGGCAATGGCAGTAGCCCATGGCCTCCGGCGAGCCCGTGACCTCAAGTTCGACCGCGCCGCAAAAACAGCTTCCCGTGTGAGTCATGGCGTTCACATCATCTTCGTTTGCGTCACAAACAATAGCAAAATGACGCTGACAATGGTGAGGCTCAACCAATCATTGGGCTCTCATCCCTTCGATAGAGGACGGAAAGCTTCTCCGAACGTTCGGAAATCCATGAGGAGGATACTGGAGGGCAGGTGCGATGGTGAGGCCCCCCTCTCATGAGGGGAGGGGGGCCGAAAGCGATCCTCAGAACTGTTCTTCGCTCAGCGCCATCACCGTGTTGCGGGCGCTGGCGATGGTGGGCAGCAGGGCGGGGGCGGTGGCCAGAACCTGCTCGGCGTAGAAGCGGGCGACGATCAGCTTGCTTTCCAGGAAGGCCGCATTGGCGCCCGGCTGGCGCATCCCCTCCATCGCCTTGACGGCCGACCGCGCCAGCATCCAGCCGCCGGCCACACTGCCCCACAGCTTCAGGTACGCCACCGCACCGGCCGCGGCGCCGCGCAGGTCGCCGTCCGCCTGGGTCGCCACCATCCAGTCGACCGCCTTGTCCAGCGCGTCCAGCCCGGCCGCCAGCTCGGTCCGGATCACCGCGAGGTCGTCGCCGGGGGCGGACTCCAGCGCATGGACCGTCGCCCGCATGTCGGCGACGAAGGTGCGGGCGGCGGCCCCCTTGTCGCGGCCGGTCTTGCGGAAGGTCAGGTCGTTGGCGTGGATGCCGTTGGTGCCCTCGTAGATCGGGGTGATGCGGGCGTCGCGGTAATGCTGGGCGGCGCCGGTCTCCTCGATGAAGCCCATGCCGCCATGGATCTGCACGCCGGTCGAGGCGACCTCGCAGCCGATGTCGGTCGACCACGCCTTGACGATCGGGGTCAGCACGTCGACCCGCGCGGTCGCTGCGGCGCGCACCGCCGGATCCTCGTGGTGGCGGGAGATGTCCAGCTGGGTGCCGGCATAGAGTGCCAGCGCACGGGCGGCCTCGGTCTTGGCGCGCATGTCCAGCAGCATGCGGCGCACGTCGGGATGCCTGATGATGGCGACGCCGGAGCCCTTGGGATCGGCCAGATCCTTGCTCTGCACCCGGCTCTTCGCGTAGTCGCGGGCCTGCTGGTAGGCGCGCTCGGCGATCGCCACGCCCTGGATGCCGACGCCGAGCCGGGCGTTGTTCATCATGGTGAACATGTATTCGATGCCGCGGTTCTCCTCGCCGACGAGATGGCCGACCGCCCCCCCGTCGTCGCCGAAGGCCATCACCGCGGTCGGGCTGGCCATGATGCCCAGCTTGTGCTCCAGGCTGGCGCAGCGCAGGTCGTTGCGCTCGCCCGGCGTGCCGTCGGGCTTGGGCAGGAATTTCGGCACGATGAACAGGCTGATGCCCTTGATGCCGGCCGGGGCGTCGGGCAGGCGGGCCAGCACCAGATGGACGATGTTCTCCGTCAGGTCATGCTCGCCATAGGTGATGAAGATCTTCTGGCCGGTGATGCGGTAGCTGCCGTCCTCTGCCCGCACCGCCCGGGTCCGCACCGCGGCGAGGTCGCTGCCCGCCTGCGGCTCGGTCAGGTTCATCGTCCCGGTCCATTCGCCGGAGATCATCTTCGACAGATAGACCGCCTTCTGCTCGTCGCTCGCATGCTCGGTCAGCAGATCCACCGCGCCCTGGGTCAGCAGCGGGCACAGGCCGAAGGACAGGTTGGCGGCCTGCCACATCTCGTTCACCGCGAAGGCGACGGTCCAGGGCAGACCCTGCCCGCCATGGTCCGGCTCGAAGGGCAGGCTGTTCCAGCCGGCTTGCGTGAACTGGCCGTAGGCCTCCTTCCAGCCGGTCGCGGTGCGGACGACGCCATTCTCCAGCGTCGCCCCCTCCTTGTCGCCCACCCGGTTCAGCGGGGCGAGCACGCCGGAGGCGAATTTGCCGGCCTCCTCCAGGATGGCGTCGACCAGATCGGGAGCGGCGCCGTCGCAATCGGGCAGTGCGGCGATGGCATCGAGGCCGACCACCTCGTTCAGGACAAAGCGCAGATCGTCGACCGGAGCGGTGTAGGTCATGGCAGGGCGATTCTCCCGGGGCAGGATTGTTTGCTTTACCTATAGGTTAACATACAGCATCGGATGGTGTTTGGCGAGTGGGGCTGTTGCTGTGCACCATGTGCCGCGCGTCAGGGAAAGGCTATGCCTGCGGCGGGGCGGCATCAAGAGGGCGGTCGGTCTGGCACGCGATCTGCATGGTTCAGGAAGCCTCCCATCGGGGCCTTCAGACGGGGATCGACCCATGACCTACGCTTCCGCCCTCGGCAACCCCAGCGACACCGCCGCCCGGCAGGCCCGCGCCTCCCAGGGACCGGCCAATGTCGAGGCCGCCGTGCGCAATGCCAGCGCGAAGACGGGGGTCGATTTTTCCTACCTCATGGAAAAAGCTGCCGTGGAGAGCGGGTATCGCACGGACATAAAGTCCTCCTCCTCCTCGGCGACCGGGCTCTACCAGTTCATCGACAGCACCTGGCTGCAGACGATGAAGGAGCATGGCGCCGACCATGGCTACGGCAAATATGCCAGCGCCATCCAGACCCGCGGCGACGGCCGCCCCTATGTCGCCGACCCGGAAATGAAGAAGGAGATCCTGGAGCTGCGCAAGGATCCCACCGCATCCGCCCTGATGGCCGCGGAATACACCCGCGACAACAAGGAGTATCTGGAGGAGACGGTGGACGGCAAGATCGGCTCGACCGAGCTGTACATGGCGCATTTCCTGGGGGCCGGCGGCGCCTCGAAGTTCCTGAACGCGATGCAGGACAATCCGGGCCGCAGCGCCCGCGACGTCTTCCCCGACGCGGCGGCGGCCAACAAGAACGTCTTCTACGACAAGGCCACCGGCAAGGCGAAGTCGCTGAAGGAGATCTACGACCGCTTCGCCACGAAATTCTCCGAGAACCCGCTGGCGAGTTTCGCCCCGTCCCAGGTTGCCACCGACGCGGTGCGCAGGCAGGACATGCCGGACGGCTTCACCACCCAGGTGCCGATGGCCCCGGCCAAGGCGCTGAACGGCACGCCGCTGTCGATCTATCAGGTGCTGGCGCTTAACGCGCTGGAGACGCCGGACGAGGTCGACAGCGTCAGCGGCCGCCCGGCCCGCCTGCGCGACAAGGAGCATCGCCGCATGCGCGACGAGCCGGTGCGCACCGACCAGTCGGACACCGGCGTCGCCATGGGCTTCGGCCTGGGGCTGGGCCGGATCATCGGGCTGGAATCGGCGACGCCCGTCGCCACCGCGACCGCTGGCGCGACCACCGGAGCGGCCGGGACGGTCGCGGTCGGCAAGGCGGCTTGAGCCGGGGCGGAGCGCGGGCCGGAACGGGCGATGCGGGGCGCGGAAGGGTCAAAATGCCCTACGCTGCCGCTTTGACTTGAGGGGCGGATGGGTGCAAGGTCGCGCCGTTTTTGGCGCTCACCCCTCAGGACCGATCATGAGCAACCAGCAGCCCGCCGTCACCTTCGAGGAAATCCGCGCGCTCGTGCGCAACCTGCCCGGCCCCGACCTGGAGGCCGGCACCGCGGCCCTCCAGCGCGAACGGCAGCTGACCAAGCCGCCGGGCTCGCTCGGCCGGCTGGAGGAGATCGCGCAGTGGATGGCGACCTGGCAGGGCGAGCATCCGGCGGACCTGCGCCGCCCGCGCGTCGCCGTGTTCGCCGGCAACCATGGTGTCGCCGCCCGCGGCGTCTCGGCCTATCCCGCCGAGGTGACGGCGCAGATGGTCGCCAACTTCCAGAACGGCGGCGCCGCGGTCAACCGGCTGTGCGAGGTGGCCGACGCCGACCTGCGCGTCTACGAGCTGGACCTGGAGAACCCGACCGCCGACTTCACCCAGGGCCCGGCCATGGGCGAGGAGGACTGCTGCCGCACCATGGCCTACGGCATGATGGCGGTGGAGATGGGCGTACAGCTGCTGGCGCTGGGCGAGATGGGCATCGCCAACTCGACCTCGGCGGCGGCGATGTGCCTTGCCCTGTTCGGCGGCGAGGCGGCCGACTGGACCGGCCGCGGCACCGGCATCGACGACGCCGGCCTGGCCCGCAAGATCGCCGCGGTGGAGGCCGGCGTCGCCGCCAACCCGCAGGCCAAGGACGACCCGTTCGAGACGCTGCGCTGCCTGGGCGGTTACGAATTCGCCGCCATCGCCGGCGCCATCCTGGCCGCCCGCGTCGCCCGGGTGCCGGTGCTGCTCGACGGTTTCGCCTGCACCGCCGCCGCCGCGGTGCTGTTCAAGGCCGACCGCCGCGCGCTCGACCATTGCATGGTCGCCCACCGCTCGGTCGAGCCGGGCCACACCCGCCTGATGCAGGCGATCGGCAAGGAGCCGCTGCTGGATCTCGGCATGCGGCTGGGCGAGGGCTCCGGTGCGGCGCTGGCGATCAACATCGTCAAGTCGGCCGTCGCCTGCCACGCCGGCATGGCGACCTTCGCCGAGGCGGGCGTCAGCACGCAGGGGTGAGTGGGGGGTGGGGCTGGTTGCCCCCTCCCTAACCCTCCCCCGCTCTCAGCGGACCTACGGTCCGCCTGTCGCGTCAGCACAAACCGCAGGTTTGTGCGAGAGCTTTGCGGGAGAGGGAACTCCGCTGCACTCTCGCAAAGCTCCTACCCCCTCTCCCGCGGAACGCGGGGGAGGGATGGGGAGGGGGCCGACAGAGCCTCACAGCATCCCGTCGGCCAGGTCGCTGATGCTTGCCGACAGGAACAGGTCGAGCAGCACCAGCGCCGCGGCGACCAGCCCGGACAGCGACAGGGCGGTGCGCAGCACGAACCATTGATAGGTCAGCATCGCCATCATCACGCCGAACACCATCGCTTCGGACAGCATCGGCGGCAGCAGGCCGCTGACCGACAGCAGGACGGTCGGCAGATAGATCGCCATCTGGACCACCGCCGACCAGTTGTAGGCGGCGAGCGCGCCGGGATAGAGCTGGTCCTTGCCCATCAGCGTGGAGATGCGGAACAGGGCCAGCGGGAAGGCGGTCCAGCTGACGACGTAGGCGATGGCCTCCACCGTCGCCAGTTGCAGGATCGGCGTATCGGCCAGCTGGTCCCACAGCCGAATCACCAGCAGCAGCGCATAGGCCGGCAGGACCACCAGTGCGGCGTAGAAGGACTGCAGGGCTCCGTCCGGCGTTCGGTCGAAGAACTCCATCCCCGTCCGGTCGAAGCGGGCCAGCCGGTAGGCGCCGGTCAGCGCCGACAGGATCGCAGGCGTGGTCAACGGCATCGTCCGGCCTCGGTTTGCGGTCTCACCCGGTCCTTACCCGCCCAGCCGGGTGAACACGTCCTTCAGGATGGACTCGTAGACGGCGGTCAGCTTGCGGATGTCGTCCACCCCGGCATATTCGTCGACCTTGTGCATGGTCTGGCCGACCAGCCCGAATTCGACCACCGGGCAGACATTCTTGATGAAACGGGCGTCGGAGGTGCCGCCGGTGGTCGAATACTCCGGCCGGCGCCCGGTCACCCCCTCCACCGCATCGGCCACCAGCTCGGTCAGCGGGCCGGGCGGCGTGACGAAGCTGTCGCCGGAGCGGTAGATCTCCAGCTCATAGGCGCCGCCGACGGCATCGAAGGTCCGGCGCAGCCACGCCTCGATGCTCTCGGGGGTATGGGCGTCGTTGAAGCGGATGTTGAAGGTCGCCTTGCCCTGGGCCGGGATGACGTTGGTCGCCTTGTTGCCGACGTCGATGGTGGTCAGCGCCAGGGTGGAGGGCTGGAAATGCGCCGTGCCCTCGTCCATCGGCTGCTCGGTGACGGCGGCCAGCATGCGGACCAGCCGCGGCAGCGGGTTGTCGGCCAGATGAGGGTAGGCGACGTGGCCCTGGGCGCCGAACACGGTGAGGAAGCCGCTCAGGCTGCCGCGCCGGCCGATCTTGATCATGTCGCCCAGCGCCTTGGGGTTGGTCGGCTCGCCGACGATGCAGGCGTCGATGCGCTCGCCCCGTTCGGCCATCCAGTCGAGAACCTTGCGGGTGCCGTTGATCGCCACCCCTTCCTCGTCGCCGGTGATCAGCAGGCTGATCGAGCCGGCCGGCGGCCCGTCCTCCAGACGGCGGGACACGGCGGCGACGAAGGCGGCGACGGCGCCCTTCATGTCGACCGCGCCCCGGCCGTACAGCCTGTCGCCCATCACCTCGCCCGCGAAGGGATCGATCGTCCAGCCCTTGCGCTCGCCCGGCGGCACCACGTCGGTATGGCCGGCAAAGCAGAAATTGGGCCCCTCGCTGCCGAGCCGGGCGTAGAGATTCTCCACCGGCTCCGTCCCCTCCTGCTGGAAGCGCAGGCGGTGGCAGGTGAAGCCCATCGGCGTCAGCGCCGCCTCCAGCACGCCGAGCGCACCGTCGTCGCGCGGCGTGACGCTGGGGCAGCGGATCAGGTCCTGGGCGAGGGCGACGGGGTCGATGGTCATGGGGGGGTCCGGGTTCGCAGGTCTCGGTCCGTCTCCCGCCTCCCGCAGGAACGAGGGTCTTGCGGGAGGCGGGAGACGGATTGTAAGCGGATCAGTCCCGCAGCAGGTCGTTGATCGCGGTCTTCGAGCGGGTCTTCTCGTCTACGCGCTTGATGATGACGCAGCAGTACAGGCTCGGTCCCGGGGTGCCGTCGGGCAGCGGCTTGCCGGGCAGCGAGCCGGGGACGACGACCGAATAGGCCGGGACGCGGCCGGTGAAGACCTCGCCGGTGTGGCGGTCGATGATCTTGGTCGAGGCGCCGATGTAGCAGCCCATCGACACGACGGCGCCCTCCTCGACGATCACGCCCTCGACGATCTCGGAGCGGGCGCCGATGAAGCAGTTGTCCTCGATGATGACCGGGTCGGCCTGCAGCGGCTCCAGCACGCCGCCGATGCCGACGCCGCCCGACAGGTGGACGTTCCGGCCGATCTGGGCGCAGGAGCCGACGGTGACCCAGGTGTCGACCATGGTGCCGCTGTCGACATAGGCGCCGACATTGACGAAGCTCGGCATCAGGATGACGCCGGGGGCGACGTAGGACGACTTGCGGGCGATGGCGCCGGGCAGGGCGCGGAAGCCGGCGTTCTGGAACTGGGCCTCGCTCCAGCCCTCGAACTTCGGCGGCACCTTGTCGTACCAGGAGGAGCCGCCGGGGCCGCCGGGGATCATCTCGTTGGCGTTCAGGCGGAAGGACAGCAGCACCGCCTTCTTCAGCCACTGGTTGACCTTCCAGCCGTCCGCGGTCTTCTCCGCGACGCGCAGGTCGCCGGCGTCGAGCGCGTCGAGCGCCGCGTTCACGGCGTCGCGGACGGGGCCGGTGGTGGCGGTGTTGAGGCCGTCCCGGTCGTCCCAGGCGGCGTCGATGGTTGCTTGCAGGCTGGCGTGGCTCATGTCGCGGTCGTTCGGCTGTCGATGGTCCAGGGGACGGCACCATGGAGCCGGGCCGCACCCCCTGTCAACCGCGCCGGGTTTGCGGGAAAGCGCTATGCCGCCCCTTCCGCCCCCGCTCCCGCCGCCCCCGCTTCCGCCACGGCCGCCAGCCAGGAGGGCAGGTCGTCCACGGTATGGTCGATGTGGATGCCGGCGCCGACGCCCGCCTTCTCGTACTCCTGGTCGCCGCGCACCCAGACGGTGGTCATGCCCAGCGCATGGGCGGGGGCGAGGTTGCGGGCGATGTCCTCCACCATGCAGGCGTCCGCCGGGTCGATTCCGTGGCGCTCCACCAGCGTGGCGTAGGGGCGGGGATCGGGCTTCGGCACGAAGCCGGCGGCGGCGATGTCGAACACCGCCTCGAACCGGTCGAGGATGCCCAGCCGGCCGGCGACGTTCTCGGCATGGCGGACCGAGCCGTTGGTGTAGATGATCTTGCGGCCGGGCAGCCGGTCGAGCGCGCCGGCCAGCAGGGCCGAGGGCTGGACGCCGGCGACGTCGATGTCGTGGACATAGTCCATGTAGGCGACGGGGTCGACGTCGTGCTCCACCATCAGGCCGCGCAGCGTGGTGCCGTAGTCGCGGAAGAACCGCTTCTGCCGCACGCGCGCCTCGTCCAGGCCGAGGCCGAAATGCCCGGCGATGAACTCGTTGATCCGGCGGTCGACCTGGGCGAACAGGTTGCAGGACGCCGGATAGAGCGTGTTGTCGAGGTCGAAGATCCACACCGCGCGGTCGCGCAGCGAGGCGGCGGGGGACGCGGATTCGGCAGCCGGAACGGCGGGGGAGGTCGGGACGGTCATGCCCCAAGAATGGGGCCGCCGCGGACCGGCCGCAAGACGCTTCACATGGTCGCAGACGCGGTTGGGGCCGGGCGGGGACCGGCGGCTGCCGCGATGGTAAAGACTCCGATCAATCTTCCCAGGGGCCGTCCCTCATCGTTGGTTGATTGAAGATTAATCCCCGAAAGGGTAGCATAGACCAGACCATATGAAGGTTTGCAGCCTAAGGTTTTCCACCGGCCTGCTCCTCGCCGGACGCGGTCGCCCGGTCGGGATCGCGCATTGGATCAGCCCTTTGGATTGGATCAGCCCTTTAGATCGTCCCCGAGACCGTCCTTGAGTTTGCCGTGGACCTGCTTCTGACCTCCGGTTCCTCCACGCCCGCCGCCGATTCGGCCGGCTCCGCGACGCTGGTTGCGCTGTATCCCGGCCCGGCCCTGCGGCTGGACCCGGCCCTTGCCGTCGTCGAAGCCAATGCCGAGGCGGAGGACATGATGGACAGCGACCCGCGCTGGCTGCCCGACCTGCGCACATGGCTGTCGGCGTTCAGCGTCGCGCCGGGCCTGCGCTCGGTGCCGGTGGAGTCGCTGCGCGGGATCATGATCGTCGAATGGGCCGGCGTGCCGCTGCCTGACGGCAGCTTCCTGCTGCTGGGCCGCGACGACACGCTGGAGCGGCAGCTGCGCCACACGCTGACCGAGTCGCGACGGCGCTACAAGGATCTGGTCGAGGTCTCCTCCGACTTCGCGTGGGAAACGGGGCCGGACGGCGCCTTCGTCTTCGTCAGCCACAAGGGGGCGCTGGGCTATCCGGCCGACGCGCTGATCGGACGCGACCCGCGCGACCTGGCGCTGGACGAGGCCGATGCCCTGCCGATGCCCTTCGACTGCCGGCGCCCGGTCGACCAGGTCGAGCTGTGGCTGAAGGCCGCCGACGGCCGGCCGGCCTGCGTCGTCGCCTCCGCCCTGCCGCTGTTCGGGGGCCAGGGGAATTGGATGGGCGCGCGCGGCGTCTGCCGCGAGGTGACGGAACAGGTGCTGCGTTCCAACGAGCTGGCGCGCATCCGCAACCGGGAGCGGCTGCTGGGCCATATCGTCCACACCCTGCGCGACCGGCTCGACGCGGCGGAGGCGCTGGCCGTGGCCGCCACCGAGACGGCGCGGGCGCTCAGCGCCGACGGCTGCCGCATCTACCGCGCGGACGAAGGGGGCGGCGGCAACGGCAGCGGGCGTGTGTCCCTGTCGCTGGTCGCGGCGTTCGGGGCGGAGCCGCCGGAACTCGGCGGCGCGCTGCTCGACCGCATCGCCGGCAGCGGGGACCTGCTGGTCGACCGGCTGGGCAGCGTGCAGCTGATCGGCGAGCGCACCGAATACCGGCAGGTGGTGAACGGCGCCCTGCTGGTCTGGCGCGCCGCCGATTCGGAGCCGTGGGACGACGACGACCGCCATCTGCTGTCCGGCGTGGCCGACCATATCGGCATCGCCCATGCCCATCTCGCCTACCAGGAGCGCCTGCGCCGCCTGTCGGAGCGCGACGGGCTGACCGGCCTGTTCAACCGCCGCACCTTCTTCGAACGGCTGGAGGAATCGATCTCCCGGCCGGACAGCGGGCCGTCCGCCCTGCTCTATGTCGACCTCGACAATTTCAAGGCGGTCAACGACCTGCACGGCCACCAGCAGGGTGACACGGTGCTGAAGGCGGTCGGCACGCTGCTGACCACCGGGGTGCGGCCGGGCGACCTGCCGGGCCGGCTGGGCGGCGACGAGTTCGTGCTGTGGCTCGGCCGCGCCGACCAGTCGAAGGCCTGTGTCGTCGCCGAACGGCTGCTCAACGGCATGCGTGACCTGCTCCATCTGTCGGCCGGCCCGGAAAAGCCGCTGGGACTGTCGATCGGCATCGCCATCCACGTCCCCGGCCGCGGCGAGACGGTGCGGGAACTGACCGACCGTGCCGACGCCGCCATGTATGACGCCAAGAAGAGCGGCAAGGGGCATTACGCGCTCGCTCCGGACCATCCGCCCGACGACGAATCGCCCGACTCCGACCCGTCCCCGGCGCCCGTCCAGTCCACCGACATCCCTGTTGCGGAGTCCGCCCCGTGACCGCGCGTCCCGACACGCTCGACCCCGCCGACTATGAATCCGCCAAGCGGATGGTGCAGAGCGAGGATCCGGCGGTTCGCCGGAAGGTCGCCGAACACCCCAAGACCCGGCCGGAGCTGCTGTATTTCCTCGCCGCCGATGCCGCGGCCGAGGTGCGGCGCGCCATCGCCACCAATGCCGGCACCCCGCGGCAGGCCGACCTGCTGCTGGCCAAGGACCGCGAGGTCATGGTGCGCCGGGCGGTGGCGCAGAAGATCGCCCGCCTGCTGCCGGAACTGTCGGCCGACCAGGCGACGCAGATCGAGCGGCTGACGGTCGAGTGCCTGGAAACCCTGGCCCGCGACCAGGCGTCGGAGGTGCGCGGCATCCTGGCGGAAGCGCTGAAGGATCTGCCCAACGCTCCGCACGGCCTCATCAACCGGCTGGCCCGCGACGTCGAGCTGTCGGTCTGCGCGCCCGTCCTGCAGCATTCGCAGATCCTGACCGAAGAGGATCTGACCGACATCATCCTGCGGGGGCCGGTGCGGGGCGCGATGACCGCCATCGCCAGCCGGCAGAACGTCACCGCGTCGGTCGCGGACGCCATCGCGCGTTCGGACGACGAGGCGGCGGTGACGACGCTGCTCGGCAACCCGTCGGCCCAGATCCGCGAGGAGACGCTGGACCGCATCCTCGATCAGGCGCCGCAGCACGAGCCGTGGCATTCGCCCCTGGTGCGGCGTCCGCGCCTGCCTGCCCGCGCGGTGGCCCGACTCGCCAGCTTCGTCGCCGACAGCCTGCTGAAGGTCCTGCAGGATCGCGATGACCTGGAGCCCGAGGCGGCGCGCGGGCTGGTGGAGGCGGTGCGCCGGCGGGTGGGGC
The DNA here is from genome assembly GCF_001305595.1 of Azospirillum thiophilum. Taxonomy (NCBI): domain Bacteria; kingdom Pseudomonadati; phylum Pseudomonadota; class Alphaproteobacteria; order Rhodospirillales; family Azospirillaceae; genus Azospirillum; species Azospirillum thiophilum. Next base: position 392,666 of record NZ_CP012401.1, on the reverse strand, counting down.
AGGCGGCCGGCGCAACGACCGGCCTGCCGCAGGGCCCGGTCGATTTCGGCGAGGCGGCGGCAGTGGCCGCCGGGCCGGAAAAGCCGGTGGAGCGGCCCAGCGACAAGGCGGCGCGCCTGAACAAGGAAGGCAAGCTGACCGAGAAGCTGATCGAGGGCTCGATGATCGAAGGCGACCGTGGCTTCGTCATGGCCGCGTTCGCGGAGCTGGCGCAGATCCCGCTGCCGGTGGTTGACCGGATCGTCGCCACCCATGCGCCCCGCGCCGTGACCGCGCTGGTGTGGCGTGCCGGGCTCACCATGCGCTTCGCCCGGCAGGTCCAGTTGCGGCTCGCCCAGATTCCGCCAAAAACGGCGCTTAATGCTCGGGACGGCACGCACTATCCAATGACCGACGAAGAGATGCGCTGGCAGCTCGAATTCTTCGGCGTCGAGGCGAAGGCGTGACGTTCCTCAGCCTTTTCGGGTTATTGCCGGCATGCGTGTCGCCTTTCTCGCCTTCTTCGTCATCCTGATCGCAGCTTCCACCGGCTTCGCCGCCCCGCCGCGCGAAACGCCGGAGGAGCGCGACGTCGCCGCGACCTTCGACGCCGCGCGAACGGCGCTGGCCGAACGGCGGGGATCGGCGGTGATCCCGCTGCTCACCCGCAACTCGGTCAAGACGCTGGAATCGGTGCGCGACGCCGCCCGGCAGCCCGGCGACGCGCCGTTGCAGCGGCTGGAACCGGCGGAACGCTTCGCCGCCATGGGGCTGCGCCGCCATCTCGGTCCGTCCGAGCTGCGCCGCATGTCGGTCGGCGACATTGCCAATCACGCGCTGAAGGCCGGCTGGCTCGGCCCCAACGTCGTTGCCCGCAGCGCGCTCGGGCCGGTGCGGGTGAGGGGCGACCGCGCCTCCGGCCTGCTGATGGTCGACAACCGGCCGGCGCTGGTCCCTGCCGACTTCGTGCGCGAGGGCGGGGTCTGGCGCATCGACATCACCAGTGTCTTCACCTTCGGCAGCCAGATGCTGAAGGGCTTCGCCGCCATGTCCGGCAAGGACGAGAGCGCCTACATCGCCGAGCTGCTCGACAAGCTGCCGGCCAAGGCGGGTGCGGTGAAAGCACGCTGAGATCGTCCAGCCCATCCGGGCGGTTGCGGCGATTCCGGCGATTGCGTAGACTCGGTACCCGCTTCCACCAAGCGTTGGCGCCGACCATGACCGCACCGGAAGAGTTCCGCCCCGCCACCGCGGCCGGCCGAAGCGTCCGCTGCGGCGCCGCGTTTCATGCCGCTGTGCTGGAGCTCGCCGCGGCGCGCCGGGTCGGCGTGCCGGATCTCGCCGCCGCCGCGCTGCTGCTGGTGCCCGCCGCCTCTGCCGATCCGGGGGTGCGCGATGGCGGCGGTGAGGCGCTGCTGGAGGTCGGCGCGACGGCCGTTTGCGACGCGGCCTCCGACCAGACGATCCGCAAGGCGCTGGCCGCCGCGCTGGCGCTGGCCGATCCCGGTGCCCGCATCCTGGCGGGCGACGACGTCCGCCGGCTGGAGGCGGCGGTGGAGACGCTGGGCTACCGCAACAAGACCCTGGCCCACGCGCTGCAACGGCTGTCCTTCCAGCCGCTGGATGGCCGCATCACCGAGGTGCGTGACGCCGCCCAGCTGTTCGGCTTCGTCAATCAATGGTGCTTCGACGAAGAGCAGGTGCGGCGGCGGTTTCGCGAACTGGCGCCGGTCTATCATCCCGACACCGGCATCGTCGCCTGCCGGGAGCGGATGGGGCAGCTGATCGACGCCCGCAACCTGCTGGTCCACCATGTCCGCACCGTCTACAGCTCCGGCGACTGGGTGGCGAAGCGGGGCGGGCCGCCGAGCTGAGGTGCTATGGCCTGAAGCGCGGGTTCAGAGCTCCAGCCCGATCGCCTCCTCGACGATCGCCTGATCGAACGTGGCGCCGTCCAGCATCGCCCCGGTCAGGTCGGCCCCGGTCAGGTCCGCCTCGCCCAGATTGGCCCCGGTCAGGTCGGCGCCTGCCAGATTGGCGCCTGCCAGATTGGCCTTGCGCAGGTCGGCCTTGCACAGCAGCGCCATGCCCAGCCGGGCGCGCTGGAGGTTGGCGCGCCAGACATGGCCGCTCATGGTCTGGATATGGACCGGGCCGAGCTGGGCGCCGGTCAGGTTGGCCCCGGTCAGGGTGGCACGTTCGAAATTCACCCCGCGCAAATCGGCGTTCGACAGGTCGGCCTTGCGCAGGTCGGCCAGCGACAGGTCGGCGATCGCCATCGACGCGCCGGCCAGCGAGGCGCCCCGCAGGGCGACGCATTGCAGGATCGCCGCCGACAGGTTGATGCCGTCCAGCTTGCGCCCGCACAGGTCGAGCGCCGACAGGTCGGCGCGCTTGCCCGCCTTGCCGCCGCTGTCGATCCAGGCCAGATGCTCGATCAGGATATCGCGCAGGTCGTCTTCCGGATTCTCCAGCGTCTTGGCCAGGACCGCCGCCTGGATGTTGGGCGAGCGCAGCTGCGCCGCGTCCAGGATCGCACCGATCAGGGTGGCGCCGGAGAAGTTGGTGCGGTTGATCGCGCAGCCGGTCATCACCGCCCCCGACAGCTTGGCGCCCGACAGGTTCGCCTCCGTCAGATCCGCGTCGGTCAGGTCGCAGCCGGTCAGGTTCGATCCGGTCAGGTTGGCGCGCATGAACTTGGTGCCGCGCAGGATGGCGTCGGTCAGGTCGGTCTGCATGACGAAGGCGTTGGCGACCTTCGCCCGCGACAGGTCGGCGCCGCGGATCGTCGCCGCCGTCAGTTCCGACGTCAGCACCGAGTCCTCGTATTGATTGGAGAACATCTCGCCGCTGGCGTCGTAATGCAGCAGCGTGCCGTCGCGCAGGTCGACCTCCACCAGGATGGCCTCGCTCAGCACGGCGCCGCGCAGGCAGGCGCCGCGCAGGTCGGCCCGGCGCAGGTCGGCCTTCTCCAGGTTGGCCAGCCGCAGGTCGGCGGCATAGAGGTTGGCATTGCCGAGGTTGGCGCCGGTCAACCGCGCGCTGAACAGCTTGGCGCCCGACAGGTCGGCGTCCGACAGGTCGATGCCCGACAGGTCGAGATGCGACAGGTCGCGCATCTTCAGGTTGGCGCGCACGCCGCCGGGCTGGCTCTTGCGGAAGGCCTGGTGGCGCAACAGGATCGCGTTGAGCTGGCTCTGGTTCAGCTTGGTTCGCGGGCTGTTGGAGCCGAAGCCCTGGGCGGACGACATCGCCGGCATACCTTATTCGAGTGGGTTATCCATGATGGCAACAAGTCGCCAAAATTTCATTAAGAGTCGGGAACATGTGACAAGTGTGGGGGCGATAACCGCATCCCGGCAAGACAGACCTTGGGATAGCTCCCGAACCGGACATTGCGGTGGTTGACTCAAGGCATCGCTTTCCCTATGTTCCGCCGACCTGTCTCCCGCCAAGCCGATAGACCGGGTACCCCGGCCCCATGCCGGGTATCTCCGCCAGTCCGCGAGTGTCGCGCACTGGCGCTTTCGTGCTTGTGCGGATGGCGGCCCTGAAACCTGTTCCGTAACCTGGGAATCGACAACCGCATGTTCGAAGGCCTGACCGGACGCCTGGGCGACATCTTCGACAAGCTGCGCCGCCGCGGCGCGCTGAGCGAGGAGGACGTCTCCGCCGCGCTGCGCGAGGTTCGCGTGGCGCTGCTGGAGGCCGACGTTGCGCTGCCCGTCGTCAAGCAGTTCGTCGCCCAGGTGAAGGAACGGGCGATCGGGCAGGAGGTGCTGAAGTCCGTCACCCCCGGCCAGCAGGTCATCAAGATCGTCCACGACAACCTCGTGGAGATGCTGGGCGAAGGCGCCGACATCAACCTGAACGCCGCAGCCCCGGTGCCGGTCCTGATGGTCGGCCTCCAGGGTTCCGGCAAGACCACCAGCACCGCCAAGATCGCGCTCCGTCTGAAGACCAAGGAGCGCAAGAAGGTCCTGATGGCCTCGCTGGACGTCCGCCGTCCGGCCGCCCAGGAACAGCTGAAGATTCTCGGCGAGCAGACCGGCATCGCCACGCTGTCCATCGTCCCGGGTCAGGACCCGGTCGCCATCGCCAGGCGCGCCATGGAGACCGGCCGCCTCGAAGGCTACGACGTGGTGATGCTCGACACCGCCGGCCGGCTCTCGATCGACGAGGAGCTGATGGCGGAGGTCGCGGCGGTCCGCGACGCGACGAAGCCAGCGGAAACGCTGCTGGTCGCCGACGCTATGACCGGCCAGGACGCCGTCACCGTCGCCACCAACTTCAATGACAAGGTCGGCATCACCGGCATCGTGCTGACCCGCATCGACGGCGACGCCCGCGGCGGTGCCGCCCTGTCGATGCGCCAGATCACCGGCAAGCCGATCAAGCTTTTGGGCACCGGCGAGAAGATCGACGCGCTGGAGCCCTTCCACCCCGACCGCATCGCCGGCCGCATCCTCGGCATGGGCGACGTGGTGTCGCTGGTGGAGAAGGCCGTCGAGACCATCGACAAGGACGAGGCCGAGAAGCTCGCCCGCAAGATGGAGAAGGGCCAGGGCTTCGACCTTGACGACATGGCGATGCAGCTGAAGCAGCTCCGCAAGATGGGCGGCATGTCCGGCCTGATGGGGATGCTGCCGGGCATCGGCAAGATCAAGGATCAGATGAAGGACGCCAACATCGACGACGGGATGATCAAGCGCCAGGAGGCGATCATCTCCTCGATGACCAAGGCAGAGCGCAAGACCCCCGACATCATCAAGGCTTCGCGCCGCAAGCGCATCGCCGCCGGTTCCGGCACCTCGGTGCAGGAGGTCAACAAGCTGCTGAAGCAGTTCGAGACCATGCGCGGAATGATGAAGCAGGTGCAGAAGCTGGGGAAGAAGGGGATGCTGCGCGGCGGTCTCGGCAACCTGCTGCCGAAAGGTTTGGGCGGCTTCGGCGGGAAGGGACCCTTCGGGTGATCCTCCCGCCCTGAAAAATCACCTGTGACCGAACTCACCTGTAATCGTTTGACTTGAGAAGAGAAAGTTTCGACCAATGGCTCTGAAGATTCGTCTGGCTCGCGGTGGTGCGAAGAAGCGTCCGTTCTACTCGATCGTCGTCGCGGACGCCCGCAGCCCGCGTGACGGCCGCTTCGTCGAGAAGATCGGCACCTACAACCCGATGCTGCCGCGCGAGCATGAGCAGCGCATCATCCTGAACGCCGAGCGCGCCAAGCATTGGCTGTCGGTCGGCGCCCAGCCGACCGACCGCGTCGTCCTGTTCCTGGCCAATGCCGGTCTGGTCGAGAAGCCCGCCTTCCGCGAGACCCCGAAGCAGTCGGCTCCGAAGGCCAAGGCGCAGGAGCGTCTGAAGGCCGAGGCCGCCGCCGCCGCGGCTGCCGCCGAAGGCTGATAAGGGTGACGGTGGGCCTGGTGGCCCGCAGGGTTGAGGTCGTGACGACGTGCCGGGTGTTCCTTCGATGACCGCCAAAATCTGTGTCGGCCAGTTCGCGGGATCGCACGGCGTGCGGGGACTGGTGAAGCTTCGCAGCTTCACCGCCGAGCCCGCCGACGTGATGGCCTACGGCCCGCTGACGGACGAAGCCGGCTCCCGCCGCTTCACGGTGACGCTCCAGGGCATGGTCAAGGATAATTTCCTGGCCAAGGTCGACGGGGTGACGAGCCGGGAGCAGGCGCAGGCGCTGGCTGGGGTGCGGCTCTACGTCGACCGCGCCGCCCTGCCGGAGACGGAGGACGGGGACGAGTTCTACCATGCCGACCTGATCGGTCTGCGTGCGGAACTCGTCGACGGAACCCTCTACGGCACGGTGAAGGCGGTCTACGATTTCGGCGCCGGCGACATGCTGGAGATCCGCATCGCGAGCGGTGCCCTGGAGATGCTTCCCTTCTCCAAGGCCTGCGTGCCTGTGGTGGATGTCCGGGCCGGCCGCGTCGTCGTTGATCTTCCGGCGGTGATCGAAGCCCGCGAGGGCTCCGGTGACGAGGCGGAGGAGGGGGAAGGCGACAGCGGGGAGGAGGGGCCGTGAACCACGGCGCCGACGGCCCGCGCGTCTGGACGGTCAAGGTTCTGACGCTGTTCCCGGAAATGTTTCCGGGGCCGCTCGGCCAGTCACTGGCCGGCAAGGCGTTGGAAAATGGAGTCTGGGCGCTGGAATCGGTGGACATTCGCTCGTTCGCGCGCGATAAACACCGCTCCGTCGACGACACCCCCTTCGGCGGAGGGGCCGGCATGGTCATGCGGCCCGATGTGCTGGACGCGGCTTTGACTGCGACGGCGGGGCCTGTGGGGGCACCGGAACGCGGCCGGGCGATTTATCTGTCGCCGCGCGGACGGGTGCTGAACCAGGAGCTGGTCAAGGAGCTGGCCGCCACCCCGGTGGTGACGCTGCTCTGCGGCCGGTACGAAGGGGTGGACCAGCGGGTCCTCGATGCGCGCGGCCTCGAAGAGGTCAGCCTCGGGGATTTCGTGCTGTCCGGCGGAGAACCCGCTGCGCTGAGCCTGATCGATGCCGTGGTGCGCTTGCTCCCCGGCGTCATGGGCAACGTGGAGACGGCGGGGGAAGAGAGTTTCGAACGGGGGTTGCTCGAATACCCCCACTACACCCGGCCTGCGGTCTGGACCGACGGGCAGGGTGTGGAGCGCGCGGTGCCGGAGGTTCTGCTTTCCGGCCACCACGGAAAGGTCAAGGCCTGGCGCCTTGCCGAGGCGGAGGCGATCACGGAGGCCCGACGGCCGGACCTGTGGTCGCTCTACCAGGCGGGGCGTCCGGCGAAAAACGTTACGAACAAGGGTCGGCGGCAGGCTCGCCGGCGCGACCCGAAACCGGAGTGACGGTCCGCCGCGAGGCGCACCGATAGAAAAGGGGTAGTGCTATGAACCTGTTGCAGCAGCTCGAGCAGGAGCATATCGAGAAGGTCCTGGGCGACAAGAAGATCCCGGTCTTCTCCTCGGGCGACACTGTGCGCGTCAACGTCAAGGTCGTGGAAGGCACGCGCGAGCGCGTCCAGGCCTATGAGGGCGTCGTGATCGCCCGCAAGAACGCCGGCCTGAACAGCTCCTTCACCGTCCGCAAGATCAGCTACGGCGAGGGCGTGGAGCGCGTGTTCCCGCTTTACTCCCCGCGCATCGACTCGATCGAGCTGGTCCGCAGGGGCGCCGTCCGCCGCGCCAAGCTGTATTATCTGCGCGATCTGCGCGGCAAGGCCGCTCGCATCTCCGAGCGCACCACCGGCCGCGGCATGGTCAACGGCCGCCGGGCTGCCGAGTAAGGCGCCTTCGGGTTCGTTCCAGGTTCATAGATTTGGCGCCCGGCCGTCCGGCCGGGCGTCTTCTTCCCGTCACCACCAGCAAAGCTTAAGGAGTAGGCGCCATGAAGCGCACGTTCCAGCCCTCCAAAATCGTGCGTAAGCGCCGCCATGGCTTCCGCGCCCGCATGGCCACCGTCGGCGGCCGCAAGGTGATCGCCCGCCGCCGCGCCCGCGGCCGCAAGGTTCTGAGCGCCTGATTCCCGCGATGGCGCCGCCGGACCAACGGGTCGGGCGCCTGATGCGGCGGCCGGAATTTCTGGCCGTGGCCGGGACCCGCCGCAAGCATGTGGCGCCCGGCCTGATCCTCCAGGTGCGCCGGCACGACGACAGGCAGCGGCCCGCCGATGGCGAGCCGCGCATCCGTCTTGGCCTGACGGCGAGCCGCAAGGTCGGCAATGCGGTGGTGCGCAATCGCGCCCGCCGCCGTTTGCGTGAGGCAGCGCGGCAGATCCTGTCCGTCCATGCCGCGCCCGGCCATGATTTCGTGCTGGTCGCCCGCGGCGACACGGCCGAGCGGCCATGGCCCGACCTGATCGGCGACCTGACCGCCGCGCTGAAACGCCTCGGCCTGTGGCGCGAGGCGGAGGGGCCGGTGGAGAGGTAGGGAGGCCGCGACGTCATGTTTCGCATCGCGGGCCTCAGCCCTCTCGCGCATCTGCTCCGCGCGCTCGTCTATCTCTATCGCTGGACCTTGTCGCCCTTCGTGGGCTGGCATTGCCGTTTCCAGCCGACCTGCTCCTGCTACGCCATCGACGCGCTGGAAAAGCACGGCGCCATCCGGGGGGGATGGCTGACGCTGCGCCGGCTCGGGCGTTGCCATCCCTGGGGCGGGTCGGGCTGGGATCCCGTGCCCGATCCGGTGGCGGCGCAGGCTGCGGCGACGCCGCATCGCTGCGGCGCTCCGGAAAAAGGGCATGCGGCGGTTGCCCAGCCCGGCGAAAAGCCGTAACAAGGCCGCGCACACGCCGCCCTTCTTCCAAAGGCCCCACGGCAACCGGGACGCCATGACCGACCAACGCAACCTCATCATCGCGATTGCCCTGTCGATCGCCATCCTTCTGGGCTTCCAGTATTTCTACGAGAAGCCTCGGGTGGAGCAGCAGAAGCAACTCGCAGCCCAGCAGGCCGCCCAGACGGAGCAGTCGGTGCCGGTGCCGGCCCCCGGCGTGCCCGCCCAGCAGCCCCCCGGCATGGCCCCCCAGGGCATGGCCGAGGTCGCGAAGGAGCGTCCCGTCCTGCTCGCCGAGCAGCTGGCGGCCGGCACGCGCGTGAAGATCGACACCCCGGCCCTGCACGGCTCGGTCAACCTCGTCGGCGGCCGCATCGACGACCTGACGCTCGCCCAGTATCACGAGACGCCGGAGCCGGGCAGCCCGGAGATCGTGCTGCTGGCCCCGGCCGGCACGCCCGCCGCCTATTACGCCGAGTTCGGCTGGGTGCCGCAGGGCGCCGGCATCGCCACCCCGACCGCGACCACCCGCTGGACCGCCGACGGCACCGCGCTGACCCCGGCCAAGCCGCTGACCCTGAGTTGGGACAACGGTCAGGGTCTGGTGTTCGAGCGCAAGTTCGCCGTCGACCCGGACTTCATGTTCACGGTGACGCAGACGGTGCGCAACACCGGCGCGGCCCCGGTCACCCTGCTGCCCTACAGCCTGGTGTCGCGCAGCGGCACGCCGCACACGTCGGGCTATTACATCCTGCATGAGGGCCCGCTCGGCGTCTTCAACGGCTCGCTGACCGAGGAGAATTACGACAACGTCCGCAAGGCCGGCTCGATTTCCAAGGAGACGACCGGCGGCTGGGTCGGCATCACCGACAAATACTGGCTGGTCTCGCTGGTGCCCGACCCGAACGAGAAGGTCACCGCGCGCTTCCTCTATAATCAGGTCGCCAACACCGACCGCTACCAGACCGACACGATGGGTGCTCCCGTCACGATCGCCCCTGGCGCGTCGGCTGAGAACACCGGGCGCCTGTTCGCCGGCGCCAAGCAGGTGAAGCTGCTCGACGCCTATTCCGAAAAGCTGAACATCAAGAATTTCGACCTCGCCATCGATTTCGGCTGGTTCTACTTCCTGACCAAGCCCTTCTTCTATGCGCTCGATTTCTTCGGCCAGGTGCTCGGCAACTTCGGCCTCGCCATCCTGCTGCTGACCGTCTGCGTCAAGGCCGTCTTCTTCCCGCTCGCCAACAAGTCCTATCAGGCGATGAGCAAGATGAAGGCGCTGCAGCCGAAGATGCAGGAGCTGCGCGAGAAGTTCAGCGACGATCAGGCGCGCATGAACCAGGAGCTGATGGCGCTGTACAAGCGCGAGAAGGTCTCGCCGGTGTCCGGCTGCCTGCCGATCCTGATCCAGATCCCGGTGTTCTTCGCGCTCTACAAGGTGCTGTTCGTGACCATCGAGATGCGGCACGCGCCGTTCTTCGGCTGGATCCACGATCTGTCCTCGCCCGATCCGACGAACCTGTTCACGGCATTCGGCCTGATCCCGTGGAGCCCGCCGACCATGCTGCATCTCGGCCTGTGGCCGTTGATCATGGGCGTGACCATGTGGTTCCAGCAGAAGATGAACCCGGCACCGCCGGACCCGATCCAGCAGAAGGTGTTCCAGTTCCTGCCCATCATCTTCACCTTCATGCTCGCCGGCTTCCCGGCCGGTCTGGTGATCTACTGGGCCTGGAACAACACCCTGTCGGTCCTGCAGCAATGGACCATCATGAAGCGCATGGGCGTGAAGGTCTGATCCTCCGGTCCCGATCCGCCTCCCCGGGCCTGCTTTCCCAGGCCCGCTTTTCCAGACCTGCCGCCGGCAAAGACCCTTGACGGGCCCTTGCCGGCGGTATGTTTTTTCAGCCCATCCAAACGCGAGCGCCCGCCATGACCACCTCCGACAAGCCGACCGCCGCCACCCCCAGCATCGTTTCCGGCTTCGACGAGGCCGCGCTGGAGGCCGGACGGCTGCTGTTCGCCAAGGAGTGCGACTTCGTCTGGGGCGCCAACGCGCTGAACCAGTTGCCCGAGGCCGACCTGCCGGAGGTCGCCTTCGCCGGCCGCTCGAATGTCGGCAAATCCAGCCTCGTCAACGCCCTGACCGGGCGCAAGACGCTGGCCCGCACCTCCAATACGCCGGGCCGCACCCAGCAGCTCAACTTCTTCAACCTCGGCGACCGGCTGAAGCTGGTGGACATGCCCGGCTACGGCTATGCCAAGGAATCGAAGGAGAAGGTGGAGGCGTGGAACGACATGGTCCGCCGCTTCCTGCGCGGTCGCGTCACCCTGCGCCGGGCGCTGGTGCTGATCGATGCGCGCCATGGGCTGAAGCCCAACGACGACGAGATCATGGCGATGCTGGACCGCACCGCCGTGCCCTATGTCGTCGTGCTGACCAAGGCCGACAAGGTGAAGCCGGCGGAGCTGGACAAGGTGCGCAAGGCGACGGAGCTTGGGTTGAAGAAGCATCCTGCCGCCTTCCCGGACATCCACGTCACCAGCTCCGAAAAGGGCACCGGGATCGCGGAGTTGCGCGCCAGCCTGGCGGCGCTCGCGCTCGCCGTCGACTGAGCGCGAGGCGGCGGCGATGGTTGGACCGTCACCCGCGCTGCTGTTCCTCCTGCAGTCGCTGCTGCTGATCGGCGGGCCGTTCCTGCTGTGGCGTCTCGGCGGCGGGCGGCATGTCGCCCCCATGGTGGTGATCCAGATCCTGTTCGGGGTGGCGCTCGGCCCGTCGCTGCTCGGCCGGCTGGCGCCGGACCTGTGGGGGGTGCTGTTCGCCCCGGCGGCCCTGGTGCCGCTGTCCGGGCTGGCGCTGATGGCGGTGGTGTTCTTCGCCTTCCTGACCGGCCTGCATCTCGATCCGGCGGAGTTCCGCGGCCGGGGCAGCGCCTTCGCCGCCGTGGCGCTGTCCAGCATGCTGGTGCCCACGCTGCTGGGCGGCGCACTGGGCTGGTGGCTGGCCGGCGCCTTTCCGGCCATGACCGGGCCGCGCGCCACGCCGGGCCTGTTCGCCGCCGGCTTTGGCATCTGCGTCGGGGTCACGGCGCTGCCGGTGCTCGGCGCCATCCTGCGCGAGATGGGCCTGCTCGGCGATCGGGTGGGCCGGCTGGCGCTGGGCTATGCCGCGGTGAACGACGCGCTGCTCTGGCTGCTGATCACCGCCGTGCTGGCCTGGACCGCTGGAGATGGGGGTGCCGGGGGCGGGGCCGGTGGAGATGGGGGCAAGGGCTGGGCGGTCGCCACCGTGGCGTTGCTGGGCTTCGCCTATGTCGGGGTGACGGTGCTGGCGGTCCGCCCGTTGCTCGACCGCCTGCTGGAACGGGTGGCGCCGGACGGGCGGATGGGCGACACCGCGGTGGTCGTCACCTGCGCGGCGCTGCTGGCGTCCGCCGCGGTGACGGAAGTGATCGGGCTGCATTACATCCTGGGCGCCTTCGTCGCCGGCACCGCGATGCCGCGCCGCTTCGCCGCGGCGATCCTGGATCGGCTGGAGCATTTCTCCACCCTGATCCTGTTGCCCTTCTTCTTCACCCTGACCGGGCTGAAGGTGACGCTGACGCTGGACGACCCGGCGCAATGGACGGTGTTCGGGCTGGCCAGCCTGGTCACGCTGGTCGGCAAGATGGTAGGAACCGCGTTGCCCGCCCGGCTGACCGGGGAGTGCTGGCCGGACGCGCTCCGGCTCGGCACGCTGATGCCCTGCAAGGGACTGATGGAGGTCATCGTGTTGACCGTCCTGCTGGAGGCGGGGGTGCTGTCCGGTTCCTGTTTCTCGGCGATGGTGCTGATGGCGGTGACGGTGACCGCCCTGACGCAGCCGATGACCCGGCTGGCCGGACGGTGGCGGCCGGCGGAGATGGAAGGGGCGGCGCTGGGCGGGTCCGGCCGTTAAATTGCCCCCTAGGCAACCGGCCGGCCTTTCCGTTAAAGAAGCCCAACCGTCCACCCCGACAAAGGGCATCCTCCCGTGCAGACTCCCACCCGTGACGAGTGGCTCGCCAAGGCCCGTACCCTGTCCGAAGCGCTGCCCTACATGCGCCGCTATGCCGGGAGCACCTTCGTCATCAAGTACGGCGGCCATGCCATGGGCGACGCCGGGCTGGCGGAGCTGTTCGCGCGCGACATCGTGCTGCTGAAGCAGGTCGGCATCAACCCGGTGGTCGTCCATGGCGGCGGCCCGCAGATCGGCCAGATGCTGGAGCGGCTGAAGATCAAGTCGAGCTTCATCGACGGTCTGCGCGTCACCGACAAGGAGACGGTCGAGGTGGTCGAGATGGTGCTGGCCGGCTCGATCAACAAGCAGATCGTCGCCGCCATCAACAGCGCCGGCGGCCGCGCCGTTGGCCTGTCGGGCAAGGACAGCAACCTGATCATCGCCCGCCGGCTGGAGCGCGTGCAGCGCGACCCCGACAGCAACATCGAGAGGGTGCTGGACCTCGGCTTCGTCGGCGAGCCCTACAAGGTGAACCCGCAGATCCTGCACGCTCTCGCGCAGTCGGACATCATCCCGGTGATCGCGCCGGTCGGTTTCGACGTGAACGGCGACACCTACAACATCAATGCCGATACGGCGGCCGGCGCCGTCGCGGCGGCAGTGAAGGCGGCGCGCTTCTTCCTGCTGACCGACGTCGCCGGCGTGCTGGACAAGAACAAGACCCTGATCGAGAAGATGTCGCTGGAGGATGCCCACAAGGCCATCGCCGACGGCACCGCGTCCGGCGGCATGATCCCGAAGATCGAGACCTGCATCGGCGCGGTCGAACAGGGCGTCGACGCCGCGGTCATCCTGGACGGCCGCGTTCCGCATGCGCTGCTGCTGGAAATCTTCACCGAGGGCGGCGCCGGCACCCTGATCGGCAAGGCCTGACGGCCCATATAGGGGGGAAGCCGGCCGACCGCAGGAGGCCGGCCGTAGGGGAGGAAGCCGATGAGCGACCTGCGCAAGGAACTGCTCCGCCAGATGAAGGCCATCCGCGACCGGATGGACCCCAAGCTGGTGGAACGTGCCAAGCTGGCGGTGTTCGGCAAGGTTCCCTACGACAGCGACGCGGCCAAGGAAGCGGTCGGCCACTTCCTCGATGCCCGGGATGACGGCGGTGCCTTCCGCCGCAAGCTGGAACAGGCGCTGAAGGAGGAAGGCGCGGCGCTGGATCTGGACGGCGAGCAGGCGCCGGAGCCCGCGCCGGCCCCGTCCAAGCCGCGGCGGGGCGGCAGGGTGACCTGACCGAAAAGGGCCAAGAGCCGCCCGGAGCCCATTCTCCAGCCAATTTCGCAAGGAGCGCACCCTTGCTGCATGTCTTCGTCAATGACGGCGGTCTGCTGCGCTGGGCGCGGGAGGCCACCGACGAGGCGGCGCCGCTGCCCGAGGCTGCGGTCTGGCTCGACCTGATCAACCCGACGGCCGACGAACTGGCGCAGGCGGAGGCACTGATCGGCGCCAGCCTGCCGACCCGCGAGCAGATGGCGGAGATCGAGGAGTCGAGCCGCCTGCGCGTCACCGGCGGAACGCTGACCATGACCGTCACCGCGCTGGTCTGGGCCGATACCGACGAGCCGCGCATCGCGACCGTCAGCTTCGTGCTGGCCGGGCGGCGGCTGGTCACCATCCATGACATCGACCCGCAAGCCCTGCTGGCCTTCCGCCGCCGCGCCACCCATGGGCAGGTCGCCGCGTCGCGCGGGGAGCTGGTGCTGGCGGCGCTGGTCGACGGCATGGTCGACCGCACCTCCGCCGTGCTGCGGCGGACGGGGGTGGAGCTGGACGTGCTGAACCGCCGCTTCTTCCGTGGCCGCAAGCTGCGCTCGCGCGGCGAGACGCTGGACGATTCGCAGACGCTGAAGCGCATCGGCCATGCCGGGCATCTGATCGGCAAGGCGCGGGTCAGCCTGGCAAGCCTCACCCGCATGACCGATTTCCTGGCGCGCGGCGACGGCTGGAACTCCGGCAAGGCGACGCGGCGCTGGGCCAAGACCACGTTGCAGGATCTGCGCGGGCTCGACCAATATGCCCGTTTCCTGGCTGGCAAGGTGGCTCTGGCGCTGGACACCGCGCTGGGCCAGATCAACGTCGAGCAGAACGAGATCGTCAAGATCGTGTCGGTCTTGACCGTGCTGCTGTTCCCGCCGACCCTGGTCGCCAGCATCGGCGGCATGAATTTCAGCGACATGCCGGGGTCCGACTCGCCGTTCGGCTATCCCTCCACCCTGCTGCTCATGGTTCTGTCGGCACTGCTGCCAATGATCTATGTGCGGCTGAAGCGCTGGATGTAGCCGGCATTTTCCACAATATGGCAGGCGGATCGTCTGCGGCTCTTTCCTTTTGACAGGCGGCGCCCGCCCCGGCAGGATGGGCTCATTCCAGGGGGGTCCCGACAGGGGACTGAGATACCAACGGCCGGACGGCGCGACAGGCGCCCCGCGGCAGCGTGGTGACCCTTTGAACCTGATCCGGGTCATACCGGCGAAGGGAGGGACCTCGTGACGGGCCGCATCCGGCCCAGGCCGTCCGTTTTTACCCGCCATGGGTAACGGTCCGCACGAAGACACCGCACCTCCGTCCGCAGTCCCGGGTTTGTCCGCCCACCTCCGACGGAGAAACCCAATGCCCAAGGACTTCAACGAATCCGCTGTCCGCATCTCGACCGGCCCGCTGCCGTCGTCGCGGAAAATCCATGTGCCCGGCACCCGCTTTCCCGAACTGCGCGTCGCCCTGCGCGAGATCGCGCTGTCCGGCGGCGAGCCGCCGCTGGCCGTCTATGACCCCTCGGGCCCCTACACCGACGATCAGGTCGCCATCGACGTGCGGGCCGGGCTGGCCAAGCACCGCCGCGACTGGATCCTGGCGCGCGGCGATGTCGAGGCGACCGCGGGCAAGATGGCGGCCGGCGACGTGTTGCGTGCCCGGGGCGGCGTCGCGGTCACCCAGATGGCCTACGCCCGCGCCGGCATCGTCACCGCCGAGATGGAATACATCGCCATCCGCGAGAATCTCGGCCGTGCCGCAGCGCTTGAGGCGGCGAGGGACGGCGAGGATTTCGGTGCCGACATTCCCGATTTCATCACGCCGGAGTTCGTGCGCGACGAGGTGGCGCGCGGGCGGGCGATCATCCCGTCCAACGTCAACCACCCCGAATCGGAGCCGATGATCATCGGCCGCAACTTCCTGACCAAGATCAACGCCAACATCGGCAACTCCGCCGTGACCTCCTCGATCGAGGAGGAGGTGGAGAAGATGGTGTGGGCGATCCGCTGGGGCGCCGACACGGTGATGGACCTGTCGACCGGCGCCGACATCCACCAGACCCGCGAATGGATCCTGCGCAATTCGCCGGTTCCCATCGGCACGGTGCCGATCTACCAGGCGCTGGAGAAGGTCAAGGGCAAGGCCGAGGATCTGACCTGGGAGCTGTTCCGCGACACGCTGATCGAGCAGGCGGAGCAGGGCGTCGACTATTTCACCATCCATGCCGGGCTGCGGCTGGCCCACATTCCGCTGACGGCCAAGCGGGTGACCGGCATCGTCTCGCGCGGCGGCTCGATCATCGCCAAATGGTGCCTGGCGCATCACCGCGAGAATTTCCTCTACGATCATTTCGCCGATATCGTCGAGATCTGCCGCACCTATGACGTGGCGCTGTCGATGGGCGACGGGCTGCGGCCGGGCAGCCAGGCCGACGCCAACGACGCCGCCCAGTTCGCCGAGCTGGAAACGCTGGGCAAGCTGACCAAGCTGGCCTGGGCCCGTGACGTCCAGGTGATGATCGAGGGGCCGGGCCATGTGCCCATGCACAAGATCAAGCACAATGTCGAAAAGCAGCTGGCGCTGTGCGGCGAGGCGCCCTTCTACACGCTGGGGCCGTTGGTGACCGACATCGCACCCGGCTACGACCACATCACCAGCGCCATCGGCGCGGCGATGATCGGCTGGTTCGGCACGGCGATGCTCTGCTACGTCACGCCGAAGGAGCATCTGGGATTGCCCGACCGCGACGACGTGAAGGCCGGCGTCATCGCCTACAAGATCGCCGCCCACGCCGCCGATCTCGCCAAGGGCCACCCGGCGGCCCGACTGCGTGATGACGCCATGTCGCGGGCCCGCTTCTCGTTCCGCTGGCGCGACCAGTTCGCCCTGTCGCTCGACCCCGACACGGCGATGGCCTACCACGACGAGACGCTGCCGGCGGAAGGTGCCAAGACCGCACATTTCTGTTCGATGTGCGGGCCGAAATTCTGCTCGATGAAGATCACGCAGGAAATCCGCGAGGCCGCCGAGTCGGGCATGGCGGAGATGTCGTCGAAGTTCCGCGAATCCGGCGGGGAGATCTACCAGCCGGCCGCGGAGTGAGGTGTGGGGGAGGGGGCGCGCTGTGCCCCCTCCCTAACCCTCCCCCGCTCTCGGCGGACCTGCGGTCCGCCTGCCGCGTCAGCACAAAGCAGAGCTTTGTGCGAGAGCTTCGCGGGAGAGGGAACTCCGCAGCAATTCCGCAAAAATCCTACCCCCCTCTCCCGCCCTCGGCGGACCGAAGGTCCGTCCGATAGGGGGAGGGATGGGGAGGGGGCGACCGGACAACCACCCGTCACTCCGCGTAGCCGATCTCCAGCACCTCGATCTGCTCCATCCCGGCCGGCGTGCGCACATCGACCACATCGCCCACGCGGGCCTTCAGCAAGGCGCGGGCGATGGGGGAAATCCAGCTGATATGGCCGCGGTCGGGGTCGACCTCATCGGCGCCGACGATGGTGACGGTGTTCTCGGTGCTATCGTCGCGGGCATAGGTGACGGTGGCGCCGAAGAAGACCTGCTCGCGGTTCTTCTGGTCCTGCGGATTGACCACTACCGCCGATTCCAGCCGCTTGTTCAGGAAGCGGATGCGGCGGTCGATCTCGCGCAGCCGCTTCTTGCCGTACAGGTAATCGCCGTTCTCCGAGCGGTCGCCGTTGCCGGCGGCCCAGGACACCACCTCGACCACCTTCGGCCGCTCCACCCGCAGCAGGTGGCGCAGCTCCCCCTGCAGGCGCTGGAAGCCGGGCGGGGTCATGTAGTTCTTGAACCCCTGGGGAAGCGGTGCCGGATCGTCTAGCTCGTCGTCGTCGGGCGTGTCGTTCTCGCGGGTGAAGGCCTTGCTCATGGTCCGACCTGTCCAAGTGGCAGGGAGATAACGTCCGGGAAAAGGAAAAGGCGCCCTGCGGCGCCTTTTCCGTTCCTCAGGTCCTGAAAGGGCCGTTCGGCTTACCGCTTCCACCAGCCGCGGCGCGGCTTGGCCGGGGAGTCGGCGTCGTCGCCGGCAGTCGCCGGTTCAGATGCCGCCGGCTCGGGAGCGGCGGCCGGCGCCTCGACCGTCGGGGCAACCGCCGGAGCAGCTTCCACCGGGGCTTCGGCAGCGGCCTTGCGCTTGCGCGCCGCCTTCTTGGCAGGAGCCTTGTCGGTGGCGACCTCCGCCGGGGCTTCGGCGGCAGCGGCGGCCTTGCGCTTGCGGCCCTTGGCCGGCGCTTCGGCGACGACCGGAGCGGCTTCCGCCGGCGCTTCGGCCGCGGCCTTGCGCTTGCGGGACGCCTTCTTGGCCGGAGCCGCTTCGGCGGCGGCTTCCGCCGGCACCTCGGCCGGGATCGCCGGAGCGGCTTCCACCGGCGCTTCGACAGCGGCGGCCTTGCGCTTGCGGCCCTTGGCCGGTGCTTCGGCAACGACCGGGGCGACGACCGGAGCAGCCTCCACCGGCGCCTCGGCCGCGGCCTTGCGCTTGCGGGACGCCTTCTTGGCCGGAGTCACCGCCGGCGCTTCGGCGGAAGGCACAGGAGCCGGAGCGGCGTTCTCGACCACCGCTTCCGGTGCCGGAGCGGACTCGCCCGCCAGGATCCAGTCGAGGTCGGGAGCCTCGGCCGGGGCCGGGGGGTGGGCCGCAGCGGTCTCGGCCGGCAGGTCGGCGGCGGTTTCCTCGCCACCCTCCAGGCCTTCCGCACCCTCGCGGCGCGACCGGCGGCGACCGCCGCGCTTGCCGCGGCGACGCTTCTTACGGCCATCGCCATTGCGGTCGCCGGCATCGGCGCCGGTCTCGTCCTCGCCTTCGCCCTCACCCTCTTCCTCGTCGGCTTCGTCGCCTTCGAGGTCCACGGGTTCGGAGATCGCGGCTTCCGGGATCGCCTCGGCCGGGGCGGCGGCGAGCGGGGCGGCCTCGTCGGCCTCCTGGTTCACCTCGTCGCCGGCCTCGTCGGTCTCGTCGCCGGCTTCGGCATCGCCCGAACCCTCCGGACGGCCGTCCTCGCGGTCACGGCCACGGCCGCGGCGGCGGCGGCGGCGGCGGCGTCGGTCCTCGCCATTGGCGTCGCCGTTGGCCTCGGCACGCTCGCCGGTCTCTTCGGTCTGGGCGGCCTGGACGGTCTCGGTTTCGACCTCCGGCTCCTCGACGATCTCGACCGGCTCGGCGGCGAGCGCGCGATCGGTCTCAGCCATCACGCGGTCGGCGCTGACCAGCGGCGCGTCCTCGTCGGCCAGACGGGCCTTGTTGCGCTCCAGACGGTGGTCCGGGGCGATCAGGGTGTCGTCGGCCTGGACCATGACGCTGAACGCGTGACGCTCCTCGATCTTGGCCAGTTCGCCGCGCTTCTGGTTGAGGATGTAGAGCGCGATGGAGGTCGGGACGTAGATGGTGATCTCGGCCGACCGCTTGCGGATGCCCTCCTCCTCAATGGCGCGCAGGACGTGCAGCGAGGCCGATTCGACCGAGCGGACGACGCCGGTGCCCGAGCAGTGCGGGCAGCGCTCGAAGTTGGTCTCCAGCAGCGAGGGGCGCAGACGCTGGCGCGACAGCTCCAGCAGGCCGAAGGCGGAGATGCGGCCGAGCTGGATGCGTGCCCGGTCGTTCTTCATCGCCTCCTTCATGCGGCGCTCGACGGCGGCGTTGTTCCGCGGCTCCTCCATGTCGATGAAGTCGATGACGATCAGGCCGGCCAGATCGCGCAGACGCAGCTGGCGCGCCACCTCGTCGGCGGCCTCCAGGTTGGTCTTGTAGGCGGTTTCCTCGATGTTGCGCTCGCGGGTCGACTTGCCGGAGTTGACGTCGATGGAGACCAGCGCCTCGGTCGGGTTGATGACGATGTAGCCGCCGGACCGCAGTTGCACCACCGGGCTGTGGATGGCGTCGATCTGGGTTTCCACCTGATAGCGGTGGAACAGCGGGATCTGGCTGTCGCGGTACAGCTGGACTCGCTGGGAATGGCCCGGCATCAGCATGTCCATGAATTCGCGCGCCGTGCGGAATCCGGTATCGCCCTCGACCCAGATCTCGTCGATGTCGTTGGCGTAGAGGTCGCGGATCGACCGCTTGATCAGGTTCGCTTCTTCATAAATGAGGCAGGGCGCCGACGACTTCAGCGTCTGTTCGCGGATGTCGTCCCACAGGCGCAGCAGATATTCCAGGTCGCGCTTGATCTCGGGCTTGGAGCGCTCCAGGCCGGCGGTGCGCAGGATGACCGCCATGCCGTCCGGAATGTCGAGATCCGACAGGATTTCCTTCAGGCGCTTGCGGTCGGCCGGATTGGTGATCTTGCGGGAAATCCCGCCGCCGCGCCCGGTGTTGGGCATCAGCACGCAATAGCGGCCAGGCAGCGACAGGTAGGTGGTCAGCGCCGCACCCTTGTTGCCGCGCTCCTCCTTCGTCACCTGCACCAGCATGACCTGCCGGCGCTTCACCACTTCCTGGATCTTGTAGGAGCGCAGCGGACGCGAGCGGCGGCGCTGGGTCTCGACCTCCTCGTCCTCGTCGCCGCCGAGCATGTCGGGGGTCGGGACGGAACCTTCGGACGGAGCGCCGCGGTCCTCGGCGGCGTTCTCGGAGCCGAGCGCTGCACCGCTGTCATCTTCGTCGGAGCCGCCTTCGGACTCCTCGTCGTCACCCTCGTCGTCGGAGGCCTCCGGCGCGATGGGCGAGGGCATCGGCGACCATTCCTCGACGATCTGCTCGGGGCGAATCGGCTCGGCCATCACGGCGCCGTCGGCGGCGGCCTCGGCCCGGGCTTCCGCCTGCTCCTCCAGCCGGCGCTCCTCGGCCAGCAGGGCCTCGCGGTCGGCCATCGGGATGCGGTAATAGTCGGGATGGATTTCGGAGAAGGCGAGGAAGCCGTGGCGGTTGCCGCCATATTCCACGAAGGCCGCCTGGAGCGAGGGCTCGACCCGCGTCACCTTCGCCAGGTAGATGTTGCCCTTCAGCTGCTTGCGGCTGGCGATCTCGAAGTCGAGTTCCTCCAGCCGGTTCCCGTTGACCACGGCGACCCGGGTTTCTTCCGGGTGCGTGGCGTCCACCAGCATGCGCTTGGCCATATACGTTCCTCAACGGCGCGACCCAGGGAACCCGCGCGACCGGTCGGGCCGCCTGGACGCAGCGTCTGTTGTGGGCGAAGCATACGGCGCGACGGACCGGAGCCGCCGAACGGCGCTGACGAGAGCAGCCAGGACGGACCGGTGGACACGCGCCGGGCTGCCGCCTTGCGGCCACAGCCAGCTTCGAGGTTTCGTCCTCTCACCGCCAATCCGAACGCGCCACCCCGCGACGACCCTCCGGCGCGGACGGCCGGACGGGCGGGGTCGGGGGCGACGCCGCAGCCCCGATGGACGGCCCCGTGACCGGCGATCGGCTGATCCGGGGATCAGCGAGATCGGCGCCCACCTTGGGATTCCGGCCCGAATCTGGCGAATTGCGGTCTGTCGCAAAGATACCATAGACAAGCGATCCCTCTTGCACAACGCGGAAATGCGCCGATTCGGCGAACTGTTTCGCCGCACGGAAACGTGGGGGTGGTCGGGGCGCGGCCTTCCGCCGGCCGGACCAGTGTTGCAGGAACGGCACCCCCGCCGGCAATTGACACGGGATCTGACGATCCGCGTTGAGAGCGTTGAATTGGCTGGGCTATAGCTGGACGGATCGCGCAGTGTCCGCACCGCGTACCTTTTGCCGTTCCCGTCTGCCGCCGAGGAGAGTCGATGCCACGGCCGCCCAGCCTGCCGACCGCCGCCACGCCGGCCCGCCCGTCCGCATTCCGCCTGTTCGCCGCGGCGGTGCTGGTTCTGCTGGCGTTGCTGCTCGGTGTCTCCGGCCCCTCGACGGCGCAGACCACGGCCGCCTTGCCGGTCCCGCCCCAGCGGACCGCGGTGGTCGACGCCCGGCTTGGCCTGCATCCGGACATGACGCGCTTCGTGCTGGAGCTGAGCGATGCCGTGCCCTTCTCGGTGTCGCTCGCCGCCGATCCCTACCGGGTCATCGTCGACCTGCCCGATCTGGTCTGGCCCGGCGGGTCGCTGCCGGTGGAAGGCAAGGGGGTGGTGGCGCGCTACCACCATGCGGCCGGGCAGGGTGCGGGCGGCCAGCGCGGCACGCGCCTCACCTTCGAGACCGTCGGCCCGGCCCGCCTGCGCGACGGCTTCATGATCCCGGCGCGCGACGGCCGCCAGCCCCGCCTCGTCCTCGATCTGGAGCGGACCACGCCGGCGGAGTTCCGCCAGCTCGCTGCGGTATCCGGGGGCAAGGATGGCGGCAGGACCGCCGAAGGCCGGGGGCCTCTGACGATGGCGTCGGTGGTGGCGTCGGCGATGGCGGTGCCGCTTCCCAGTCAGACGCTGTCGACCGAGTCCAGCGCCACCGCGTCGAGCGCCGTCGCCGCCCCGCCGCCTTTCGCGCCGCTGCCGCCGATCCCGCCGGCGCAGCTGATGCCGGCCGCGCTGCCCATCGCCCCGCCGCCGCCGGAGAACAAGCCGCCGGCCGTGGCGGAACGGCCGCTGATCGTGCTGGACCCCGGCCATGGCGGGCAGGATCCCGGTGCCATCGGCGTCGGCGGCGTCTATGAGAAGGACATCACGCTTGCCGCCGCCCGCGAGGTGAAGCGCCAACTGGAGGCGACCGGCCGCTACCGGGTGAAGCTGACCCGCGACAGCGACGTGTTCATCCGCCTGCGCGACCGCGTCACCATCGGACGCGACGCCGGGGCGGACCTGTTCATCTCGCTGCACGCCGACAGCATCAGCAGCGGCGACATGCGCGGCCTGTCGATCTACACCCTGTCGGACAAGGCGTCGGACCGCGAGGCGGAGATGCTGGCCGCCAAGGAGAACCGCTCCGACGCGCTGGTCGGGCTCGACCTGTCGGGGGAGAACCGGCTGGTCGCCAACATCCTGATCGATCTGGCCCAGCGCGACACCATGAACCATTCCAAGCGCTTCGCGACGCTGGCCTTGCAGACGCTGGCGCGGGACGTCCCGCTGATCCCGAACAAGCCGCACCGGCAGGCCGGCTTCGCCGTGCTGACCGCCCCCGACGTGCCGTCGGCGCTGATCGAGATGGGCTATCTGTCCAACCGGCAGGATGTCGGGTTGCTGTCCTCCTCCACCCATCGCGAACGGCTGGGCAGGGGGCTGGCGCGCACCATCGACGCCTATTTCCGCTGGCTGCACGGGTCGCAGCGCAGCTGAAACGCCGCCGGGGACGCCCTTCTACTCCCTTTGCGCCGGCGCTTTCCCGCCGACGCCCTCTGCGCGTCACATTTTCCTGACATGACGGGAACGGGGGCGGCGCTTCACGCCGCGGCGGTGTAGGATGCGCCGCCTTGTCAGGCGTGCCGGCCGTCCGGGACCGATGGGTCCGGGGCCGCGGCGCGTCCTTCGTCGTTTCTTGCGGGATCGGTCATGCGCCTTCTTCTGTCCTTGCTGATGGCCTTCGTGATGCTGGCGCTTGCCGGCGCCGGGGGGCTGGTCTTCCTGTTCGAGCATTACGACAACGACCTGCCCGACTATACCAAGCTGGCGAACTACGAACCGCCGGTGACGACGCGCATCTATGCCGGCGACGGTCGGCTGATGGCCGAATTCGCCTCGGAACGCCGCGTCTTCGTGCCGATCGACGCCATGCCGCGCCGGGTCATCAACGCCTTCATGGCGGCCGAGGACAAGAATTTCTACGCACACCAGGGCGTCGACCCGCTCGGCATCCTGCGCGCGATCCTGACCAACATCGAGAATTTCGGCCGCGACCGCCGGCCGGTGGGCGCCAGCACGATCACGCAGCAGGTCGCCAAGAACATGCTGCTGACCAACGAGGTGTCCTTCGCCCGCAAGATCAAGGAGGCGATCCTGGCGGTCCGCATCGAGCGGGCCTTCACCAAGGACCGCATCATGGAGCTGTATCTCAACGAGATCTTCCTGGGGAACCGGTCCTACGGCGTGGCCGCGGCGGCGATGAACTATTTCAACAAGGCGCTGGACGAGCTGAGCATCGAGGAGGTCGCCTTCCTGGCCGCGCTTCCCAAGGCGCCGTCCAACTACAACCCGGAACGCCAGCATGACGCCGCCATCGCCCGCCGCAACTGGGTGATCGGCCGCATGTCGGAGGATGGCTACATCACCCCCGACGAGGCCAAGTCCGCGCAGGGCCGGCCGCTGCAGACCCGCAAGCGCGACGACCAGGAGGTGGTGACGGCCGAATATTTCGCCGAGGAGATCCGGCGCGAGCTGGTGAAGCTCTATGGCGAGCAGGCGCTGTACGAGGGCGGGCTGTCGGTCCGCGCCTCGATGGACCCGCAGTTGCAGACGGCGGCGACCAAGGCTCTGCGCGACGGGCTGATCGCCTATGACCGCCGCCATGGCTGGCGTGGGCCGGTCGGCCGGATGGATAATTTCGACAACTGGCCGAAGAAGCTGGCCGCCATGCCGCCGCCCGCCGGGTCGGAGGGCTGGAAGCTGGCCGTCGTGCTGAAGGACGATCAGGCCGACGGTCTCGACATCGGGCTGACCGACGGCAGCCGCGGCCGCATCCCCCTGTCGGAACTGCGCTGGGCCCGCCCCTGGAAGGAGGGCGAGACCCTGGGGCCGGCGGTCCGCAAGCCGTCCGACGTCGCCAAGCTGGGCGACCTGCTGCTGGTCGAGCCGGTGAGCGGCCCGGCCGGCAAGGACGAGGACGAGAAGCCGGCCAAAAAGGGCGACAAGGCTGCGGCGAAGGAACTGCCGCCCGGCAGCTACGGCCTGCGCCAGATCCCGACGGTGCAGGGCGGGCTGGTCGCGCTCGATCCGCACACCGGCCGCGTGCTGGCGATGGTCGGCGGCTTCTCGCCGGCCATGAGCGTGTTCAACCGCGCCACCCAGGCGCTGCGCCAGCCCGGATCCTCCTTCAAGCCCTTCGTCTATCTGACCGCGCTGAACCAGGGCTTCACCCCGTCGTCGCTGGTGATGGACGCGCCCTTCTCCTTCGATCCGGGCGGCGGGCAGCCGGTCTGGCGGCCGGAGAACTACAGCCACGAGTTCTACGGCCCGACCCCGCTGCGCGTCGGCATCGAGAAGTCGCGCAACGTCATGACCGTCCGCCTCGCCCAGCAGATCGGCATGGACAAGGTCAAGGCGCTGGCCGAGAAGTTCGGCATCGTCGACAACCTCCAGCCCTACCTGCCGATGTCGCTGGGAGCCGGCGAGACGACGGTGCTGCGGCTGTCCACCGCTTATGCCATGCTCGACAATGGCGGCAAGCGGGTGGTGCCGACCTTCATCGACCGCGTCCAGGACCGCAACGGCAAGACCATCTTCCGCCACGACAACCGCGCCTGCGAAAACTGCTCCGCCGTGGCCTGGAAGGACGGGATGGCGGTGCCGGCGGTGCCCGACACCCGCGAGCAGGTCAACGACCCGCGCACCACCTACCAGATCGTCTCGATCCTCGAAGGCGTGGTTCAGCGCGGCACTGCGGCGGCCCTGAGGTCGCTGGGCAAGCCGCTGGCCGGCAAGACCGGCACCACCAACGACAGCCATGACGCGTGGTTCATGGGTTTCTCGCCCGATCTGGTGGTCGGCACCTACATCGGCTTCGACCAGCCGCGCTCGCTGGGCGGGCACGAAACCGGCGGCTCGGCCGCGGTGCCGGTGTTCAAGGAGGTCATGCAGGTGGCGCTGAAGGACAAGCCGGCCACCCCGTTCCGCGTTCCGCCGGGGCTGCGTCTGGTCCGCGTCAATCCGGCGAATGGCCAGCTGGCCCAGCCCGGCGACAGCCGCGCGATCTGGGAGGCCTTCCTGCCCGGCACCGAACCCAACCCCGACCAGCCGCAGATCGTGCTGGACGGCTCCTCCCAGGGGAGTTTCGGCGATCCCAACGCCGGCCCCAATTCCGCCATGGGCTTCGGCGCCACCCAGCCGGGCGTCCCGGCCCCGCCTGCCGCGGCGACGCTGGGGACCGGCGGGCTGTACTGAGCGGAAGATCGAAGGGGCGTCCTCGCGGGCGCCCCTTTCGTCAATGCGCTACCGGTGCCGACAGCGAGGCGATGGCGTCCGCCGGTGCGACCGGGCAGGTGCCGAGCGGGCGCAGGTCGGGGGCCAGCGCTGCGAACATGGCGCGCACCCCGTCCTCGTTGACGTGCAGGGCGTCCATGAACAGCTCGTCCCTCTGCACGGCGCGGCGGGCGTCGATCATGGTGACGCCGGCGGGCAGCCGGGTCTTCAACTCGGCAAAGAAGGCGTCGAAATTCCTCAGCTTGCCGGCATAGGTCGGGAAATAGGGGGTGACGACCACCGCGACCTGCGTGCCATGCTCCCGGGCGCTGCGGACGATGCGGTCGAGTGCCCGCCAGTTGGCCTCGTCGGCGGTCATCAGCTCGTCGGGGGCGGCGGCGAGCTGGGCCTTCAGCGGGGCGGGGATGGCGCCGACCAGCGTGCGGTCGGCGGCCGGCTTCAGTAGCCCGGCGGCCAGCCGCATGGTCTGGTTGTTGTTGAAGGTCATCAGGTGGAAGGCATGGTTGGCCAGCCACAGCGTCTCGTTCTCCTGCCGGACGAAGGCGTCGATGCGCGGCGAGTAATGGGCCAGCATCGGCAGGTCGGCGAGGTCGTGCGGGTTGTCGACCAGCCCGGTCGGCTCCAGCACAAGCAGGCGCGGGGCGCCATGCCGCTCGACATAATCCTCCCACAGCAGCGCCGACAGCACGGTCGGGGCGCCGCCCATGCCCAGGTTCAGCGCCTCGCCGCAGGCCGTCTCCCGCAGTGCGGAGACCGGGAAATGGTTGTCCGCCCGCGAGTTGCCGAGCACGACCACATCGACCGGCCGGGCATCCGGGTCCGGCTGGCGGTAGATCGCCATGAAGCGGTCGCTGGAGCGCAGCAGCAGGTCGCCAAGCGCCGAGGCGAGAACCCGGTCCATCGCCGTGACGGTGGCGAGGATCAGCACGATGCAAGCCAGAAGGCGGTACATGGGGGTGGTCTCCGTCCGGTCGGGTCAGAACTGGAAATAGATGAAGGCGTGGTTGGCGAAGCTGCCGAACAGCAGCATCACCAGGATCAGGGCGGAGCAGGCCATCGACCGCGCCACCACGTTGGTTCCGGCATAGCGGCGGCCGGCGCCGCGCTCGACCAATGCGTCGACCAGCAGCACGATCAGGCCGGTGACGGCGACGCGCAGCAGCGAGCTGGCCTGCTGGTTGCCCTGCTGGAGGCCGAAATCGCCGTCGGCGATGATGCCCAGGATGGTCCACACGGTTTGGAGATTGTCGGCGCGGAAGGGCAGCCAGGTCAGCGTCACCACGGCGAACACCAGCCCGACCATCACCAGCCGGCCGGCGGCCAGCGCCGGGCCGCCCAGCCGCAGCGGGCTGACGGCGGCCAGCCGGCGCAGGCCGTCCTCCACCAGCATCAGGCCGCCATGCAGGGCGCCCCACAGCACGAAGGTCCAGTTGGCGCCGTGCCACAGGCCGGAGATCAACATGGTGATGACGACGTTGCGGATGCGCAGCCAGCGTGTCCGGCTGCCGCCCATCGGCACATAGACATAGTCGCGGAACCAGGTGGACAGCGAGATGTGCCAACGCCGCCAGAAGTCGCGCATGCCGGTGGCGAAATAGGGGCGGGCGAAGTTGTCGCACATGGTGTAGCCGAAGATCTGTGCCAGCCCAATGGCGATCAGCGAATAGCCGGCGAAGTCGCCGTAGATCTGGAGCGAGAAGCAGGCCAGCCCGATGAGATGCTGGAGGGCGTTGAAGAATTCCGGTTGGTGGAAGCGGGCATCGACCACCACCGCGGCGTTGTCGGCCAGCCCGATCTTCAGGAAATAGCCCCAGATCACCTTTTCCAGCCCGGCGAAGCGTTCCTGGAATGGAATGTCGCGCGGGCGCTGCTGGATTTGCGGCAGCAGGTCTCGGGCCCGCACGATCGGGCCGGCCACCAGCTGCGGGAAGAAGGCGACGAAGGTGGCGTAGCGCATCAGCGACCGTTCCGGCTGCTTCACCTCGCCGGTGTAGAGATCGATGCCGTAGCTGAGATTCTGGAAGGTGTAGAAGGAGATGCCGACCGGCAGCAGGATGTCCAGCGTCCGCCGCCCGATCTCGATCCCCAGCGAGGCCAGCGCGATCTCGGCGCTGTCGGCGAAGAAGTTGTAGTATTTGAAGTAGAACAGCATGCCCAGGTTGGCGCCCAGGCTGATGAACAGGTACAGCTTCCTGGTCTGGCGGTCCGTCGAATCGGCGATCTTCAGCCCGCAATAGAAGTCGATGAAGGTGCTGAGCGCCAGCAGCCCGCAGAACCGGTAATCCCAGTAACCATAGAAGATGTAGCTGGCCGCCAGCAGGAAGGGCGTGAAGGCGCGCGTGCGCGCCAGCGCCATGAAGCCGGCGCTGAATACCGTGATGAACAGCAGGAAATTCAGGCTGGTGAAGCTCATCATGCCCCCGGCAGAGATGCTCGGCGCCTCTGCGCGACCGCGCAAGAAAGGCGAAGTTCGGAGGCGAAGATAACCACGATTTCGGCGATTTCCCGCAGCCGCGGTAGGGTTGTGCCGCCGGCTATGGGGCGTACTCTGAAATCAACTTGGCGGATGATTCCAAACGGTTAGGACCACCAAGCCGGGGCTGGGCCATACACGAAAGTGGCAAGCCATCCCATTACGCGCGCATTGCCGCCCTCCGGCCGGTCATTAAGAGGGTGCAAGCCGGAGACCGAGCCGCTACATATGCACCCGACATATCTTTCAACTCTGGCTGACGAGGAGGCACCGCCATGCGGGCCGAGATCGAAGCGGCCGCCGGCGAGATCAGAGAATCGCTGGCGCTGCTGAGGAGGCATCTTTGACTGGGACAATGCACTGCGGCGTCTCGACGAACTGAACAACCTCGCCGAGGATCCCAAGCTTTGGGACGATCCCTCGCGCGCCCAGACCATCATGCGCGAGCGCACCCAGCTCGACACCTCCGTCGCCGGCTACCGTGCGCTGGAGCGTGACCTGTCCGACAGCCTGGAACTGATCGAGATGGGCGAGCTGGAGGGGGACGCGACCGTCGTCGCCGATGCCGAAGCCCAGCTCTACGGCCTTCGCAAGCGGGCCAACCAGCTCCAGATCGAAAGCCTGCTGTCGGGCGAGGCCGATGCCAACGACTGCTTCGTCGAGGTGAATGCCGGCGCCGGCGGCACGGAGGCCCAGGATTGGGCGCTGATGCTGATGCGCATGTACACCCGCTGGGCCGAGCAGCATGGCTACAAGGCCGACTGGCTGGACGAGACCCCGGGCGAAGAGGCCGGCATCAAGTCGGCCACCGTGCAGATCAAGGGCCACAACGCCTATGGCTGGCTGAAGACCGAGGCCGGGGTGCACCGTCTGGTGCGCATCAGCCCGTTCGACAGCCAGGCGCGGCGCCAGACCAGCTTCGCCGCCGTCTCGGTGTCTCCGGTGATCGACGACAAGATCGACATCGAGATCAACGAGAAGGACTGCCGCATCGACACCTACCGGGCGTCAGGCGCCGGCGGCCAGCACATCAACAAGACCGACTCGGCGGTGCGCATCACGCACATCCCGACGAACATCGTGGTGAGTTGCCAGCAGGAGCGGTCGCAGCACAAGAACCGCGCCAAGGCGTGGGACATGCTGCGCGCCCGCCTGTACGAGCGGGAGCTGAAGATCCGCGAGGATGCCGCCGCCGCGCTGGAAGCGACCAAGACCGACATCGGCTGGGGCCACCAGATCCGGTCCTATGTCCTGCACCCCTACCAGATGGTGAAGGACCTGCGGACGGAGGTGGAGACCTCGCAGAGCCAGGCGGTGCTGGACGGGGCGCTCGATCCCTTCCTGGAGGCGGCGCTGGCCTCCAGGATCAAGGGCCAGAGCGACGATGCCCACGCCGCGGGCGGCTGACGGCACCGGGAATGGGAAGGGCGGCCGCAAGTGGCCGCCCTTTTCGATTCAGGTCGCCCTTTTCGATTGGGCCTATTGGAATGAAAAAGCCGGCGTGGCTGTTTCAGGAACCTGTGCGACCAATCAACCGGAGTATTCGTCCTATGAACCGTTACCTGCTTCCGGCCCTGTTCGGAGTCCTCCTCATGGCGTCGCCGGCCTTTGCAGCCTGTGAGTCTTCGGATAACTTGCCGCAGGAGATGTACCAGGCCTTCGTCTCGGGCACCCAGGAGGCGCTGAACGAGCATGGTTTCAACGCCGGTTCGGTGGACGGCAAGATGGGCTCGCGCACCCGTACGGCGATCCGCTCCTACCAGCGTGCGGCCAAGCTGCCGGTCGACGGCTGCGTCAGCCAGGGTCTGCTCGACCATCTGAACTTCAGCCAGCCGAAGATCTACGCGCCCGGCAAACGCTGACGGGCACGCGGTTTGGTGGTGGGTCAGGCCAGCATGTCGAGCAGCCGGCGGCTGTTCTCCTGCGTGGCCTGCAACACCTTGGCGTTCGCCGCGAAATCGACCTGGGCCGAGCTCAGGTCGAGTACCACCGCCGGATCCAGGTTGCCAGAAGCGATCTGTTCCGACGCCGCCGCGACCCGCGCCTGGGCGTCCTGCATCCCGTCGGCCGCACTGCTTTGCGGCGGGTAGGGTGCGGCGGCGGTGGCCGATCCGATGTCCATGGGCGGGTTCTGTCCGGCTGGTTGAGCGGCCAGGATAGCGGCGGGCGGGTTTAGGGTTTGTGAATGAGCCGGGTTTAACCCGCGGCAAGCCAGTCCGCCAGCCGGCCGAGAAAGGCCGCGGCCTGGTCGGGGTCGTGCAGGCTCCAGCCGGCCGCGGTCGGCGCGGGGGTTTCCATCACCCGGATGCCGATGCCCGCCGCCGGTCCTAGTCCGGCCAGTGCGCGGAAGGCATCCTCGTCGGTCTCGTCGTCGCCGAGATAGATCGGCACGGTTCCGGTCCCGTCCAGTCCCAGCGCCTCCAGCAGGGCGAGAACGGCACGGCCCTTGTCCCAGGGCAGGTTCGGGCGCAGCTCGAACAACTCCTTGCCGCCCGTCATGCGCAGGCGCGGCCGGGTCTCCACCGCCTCGCGGACCGCGTCGGCGACCGCCGGCTTGTCGGGCGGGGCGACCTGACGGGTGTGGATGGCGATGGCGAAGCGCTTGCGCTCGACCAGCGTGCCGGCGATGCCGTCCAGATGACCGCGCAGATGCCGTTCGGCATCGTCCAGGTCGGGCAGATACTCGACCCCGACCTGACGGCGCAGGTCCGGCCCGCGCAGGTCGAAGCCATGGCTGCCGGCATAGACCAGCCCGTCGACCGCAACCATCCCGGCGAGGTCGTCGAGATCGCGGCCGCTGACGAACGCCACCGGGCACAGTGCCGACAGCCGCCGCACCACCGCACGGGCCTGCTCCGGCATCACGGCGAGTTCCGGCCGCGGGGCGATGGCGGCCAGCGTGCCGTCGTAATCGAGGAACAGGGCAGGGTTGCGGCCGGCGAGAGCCGCGGTGAAAGCATCGAAGTCCGCAAAGGCGGATGGGGTGGAGAAGGTCACGGAGAATCCTCGCGCCGTTGCCTGAACTGGCGGCGACCGGCCGGCACGCCGCAGGATGGAAACGGCCGGAACCCTGGAACCGCCCGTGGAACCGCCCGGATCGGACGCGTGGAATGGCCATGCTGTGGCCGATCGGCAACATTTTCCCCTAAAAGCTTCGGCCCCACGCAGGGGCCGGCTTTGGAGGTTGCAGCACCTCCCGCTTCTGGTACTGTTGCAGTGCAGCAAGCGATTGCTGCGTCGCCCTTCTTGGGCGTTTCCTCCCTAAACTCAAGGCCGCTGTATTCAGCGGCCTTTTTTCTGCCAGAAAGCCCCTAGGGAAGGCAACCCCTGACAAAAGTCATAGCGCTGCGATCCGAAGGCATCGAACGCAGCGGTTGACCCGCCGGATGAGGCACTTACGGCCCATCGGCGGTCCCGTGGGCGGTCGTGCAGGGACCATGCATGGGGCTTCGGCTTTGCCGAAAAACCATTCTAAGACAATGGGTTCGTGCGGAACGGCCAAGCCGTTCCTCGTCGCGGCGCGGGGCAGTCCGGTTGGCAGCGCGCCTGCCCGGCGACCGGGATGCCGTTGGGACCGCAGCCGATGCGGCAGCTCATATATTTTTTTTACGGGTGCAGGCTTTTCGGGACTGGGGGCGAAAAACCGCCGCAGGCGAACGGAGGGGCTGCCCCCGGCAGGCGAACTGTCGTATAGAACCTGTCTAACACGCATGCCAGCCGCCATCCACAGGAGCCGTTCCCATGGACATCGCAATCATGGTTCTCGCCGTCGCGTTCTTCTTCTGGCAGACCATCACCGATTGATCGGATGCAATCGGGCCGGCTCCTGCCGACCGGTGCGCGCAAAAAGGGCGGTCCCGGCGGACCGCCTTTTTTTCATGCCATTGTTCGCGCCGCCGCGTTTGGGAAATGGGGGCGAGCGGGCCGGCGTGAATGGTCAATCCGCGGCGATGGGCGGCTCCAGCCGGGCATGGGCCGACGCGATCAGCTGCAGCGTCTCCATGATCGAGCCGATGGCCTCATGGAGGTCGGCCTGTTTGTCGCCGGGCAGTTGTGCCAGCACCGTTTCCAGCTCCACCGCCGCATCCTGCAAACGGGCGCAGGCATGTTCCAGATGGCGGCCGGTGCCCAGGTCATTTGCAAAATGCAAATGGGCCGACGATTTTCCCGGCCGTGTCGCGTTCCGGTTTGCAAAATGCAAATGAACGCCGTTGCCCGTGGCCCGCGTCCCCAACTTCTTCCGCATCATGGGCATACCCCCGTTCGGTCCGACCCGGGAATGCGCAAGTCCCGTGCCAGCGCGTGATCGTTGGTTGCGATCGGGTCGAGGATGCCGGCCGGAGGGCCGCGTCATGCCGGCCACAGGCGCGCGGCGCCGCGCATGCCGCTCTCGCCGCCATGGCGGGCAACGGCCATCCGGGTGCGCGGCGTGGCCGCCAGGGTCCAGGCGCCCCAGCGTTCCATCACGGTCTCGCACAGGCCGGGCAGGGCGGACAGGCCGCCGCCGACCACGACGATGTCCGGGTCCAGCAGATTAAGCACCGGGGCGAGGGCGCGGGCCAGCGCATCGGCGTGGCGGGCGAGCGTTCCCGCCGCCACCGCATCGCCGGCCAGGGCGTGCGCGGCGATCTCCGGCGGGTCGAGGGACAGGCCGGTGCGGTGGCGGTGCAGCCGGGACAGGCCGGCTCCGCACAGGACAGTCTCCAGGCAGCCGCTCTTGCCGCAGCCGCAGGCGACCGCGGGACCGTCGGCGTCGTCGCGCCAGGGCAGCGGCGCATGGCCCCATTCGCCGGCCAGCCCGTTGGCGCCGGGCAGGATGCGCCCATCGACCACGATCCCGCCGCCGACGCCGGTGCCGAGGATGATGCCGAGCACGACGCCGCCGCCGGCCGCGGCGCCGTCCGCTGCCTCCGACAGGGTGAAGCAGTTGGCGTCGTTGGCGATCCGCACCGGCCGGCCGATCCGCCGCGCCGCGTCTTCGGCGAAGGGGCGGCCGTCCAGCCAGGGCAGGTTGACCGCCCGCACCCGGCCGGCGGCGGCATCGACCACGCCGGGCAGGCTGATGCCGACGCTTCCGGTTTCACGGGGGGCGGCATCGCAGGGCCCGGTTTCGCCGCCGCATCGGCCGTCCAGCGCGGCCACCGTCTCCGCCAGCGCGTCCAGCGTGGCGTCGTAGCCGCGGGGGGTGGGGCGGCGGTGGCGGGCGCATTCCGTCCCATCCGCGTCGAGCGCCACGGCCGCGATCTTGGTGCCGCCCAAATCGATTCCGAGTCGCATGCTGTCGCCGTCCGGATGGAAGGGGGAGGGGTGCTTCGGGGCCAACCCTATACCGCCGCCCTTTGTGGCGGGCCAGCGCCGCGTTCACGCCGGAAGGGTCAATCCACCCACCCCGGAAGAGAGGGGGCGACCGCCCTTTGCCCCGTCGGGGCTTGGGGGACGCATCACTAGAGTCTCAGCAGCGCTTCCTTCACTGATCGGCGTCTTGAGATGTCCATGGACCGTTCTGCCCCGAAACATTCCCCGCGCGCCCGGCGCGCCGCTCCGGGCCACCACGATCCCGTCGGCACCCCTGCGGCCACGCCCGCCGAAATCCGCGATGGACTCGTCCTTGCCTTCCTGGCGCGCAAGCGGCTGCTGGTGCTGCTGGGCGATGCGGGCTCCGGGCGGCCCGCGCTGTTCCGGCAACTGGTGGAGCATGTCGAGGCCGATGGCGCCATGGCGCTTCCGGTGATGGCGTCGGTCGGTGCCCAGCTGGAGGATCTGGTCGCCGCGGCCGGCAATGGGGCGCTGCCCGATCTGGCGGCAGCGGGCGAGGAGGGCGACGGCGACTTCGATGCGCTCATCGGCGCGCTGGAGGAGCGGCTCGACCTGGCCGGCGCCGGACTGCTGGCGGTCGACAATGCCGCCGTGCTCGCCCCGCCGGTGCTGGCCGATCTGGTCGAGCTGACACGGGCGGAGACGCCGGCCGGCCGCTTCCTCCAGGTGCTGCTCTGCGGCACGCCCGAGCTGGAAGCGACGCTGGCGCGTGCCGGGCTGGCCGGCGAGCTCCGTGAACTGGGAGTGGTCTACCGCCTGATGCCCGGCAGCGGCAGTGCAGGCGGTGGGGTTGCCGACGATGCGCCGGCCTCTCCGCCTTCCGCCACACCCATCCCCGCACCGGTACAGCGTCCGGCGCCGATCCTGGCGGCTCCGTCTCCGGCAGTTCAGCCCTCCGCCGCCGTTCCGCCGGCCAACGACTGGTCCGCCGAGCAAGGGTTGGCCGAGCAACGGTTGGCCGGGCAGGGAGCGGGCGATTACGATTGGAGCGACCGTGGCGCCGAAGCGGCGGCAGGTTCCGGCGCTGCGGTGCCTCCCGGTGTGATGCCCGCCGGTCGGATGGCCGGGCAGGCGCCGCGCCGGACCGCCCTGTATGCCGGTGCGGCGCTGACCACGCTCGTCCTGCTGGGGGCCGCCGGTGCGGCCATCGCCACGGCGGTGCCCGGCGCCTCGCCCGGCCGGGCGCTGGCGATGATCGAAGAGGGTTGGACCCGCGCGCGTGCCGCCGTCGAGCGGACCGTGCAGGGGCTGGGCGGCGGCGGCGCACCGGCTGGCCCGCAGGCCGCCGCCGGCATGCCGGCGGCCCGCTCCACGCCCATCGCCACCCCGGCGCCGACCGTTCAAACCGTGCCCCTCGCAAGGGCATCCGCCGTTCCGCCAGCCACGACGGCCGAGGGACCTGCGGCCGGCACCCTGACGGTGACGAAGCCGGCGGTCCCGGCCTCCGTGGCCCCGTCGGCGACCGTCCCGACCCAGACCCAGACCCAGACCCAGACAGCGATGGTCCAGCCGGCCCAGCCGACCGTCGCGGCCCCGACGCCGGGCTCCAGGTCTGCCGCTTCCCTTTCGGGCGGGACCGCATCCGGCGGGACTGCGGAGGCGGCGCCGGGCAGCGCCTCGCTGCCGCCGCTGGAGGAGCCGTCGGCAACCCCGGCGATCCCGGCGGTGCCGCAACCGGCCGTGCCGGACGCCGAGGCTGCGCAGCGGGTGCGCGCGATGGTCGACCAGGCCCGCCGCCAGATCGCCGGCAAGCGCCTGACCACCCCGCCCGGCGACAATGCGTATGAGACGATCCAGCGCCTGCGTCAGGTCGCGCCGGCTGCGCCCGAAGCGGCGGAACTGCTGACCACCATGGAGGACACCTATCGGCGCTGGGCGATGATGGCGGAACGCGACGGCGACTGGTCGGAAGCCAGGCGCTTCTACGAGCGGGCGCAGATGGTCTCCCCCGACAGCCCCGATCTGGCCGACCGCATCCGCGCGGCGTCGGAACAGCGTGCCTACACCGGACCTGCGGCGGGAACCGGCACGGGGACCGCCGGTGCCGGCCCCACCGCGCCGGCCAGGGCCATTCCCGGCTTGCAGGACCGCGAATCGGTGCTGGCCCTGCTGCGCAACCCGGCGGAGCTGTCGCGGACGCTCCAGGGCGGCACCAGCCCGGACACCCGTCTGGACAGCGGCAAGACCCTGCTGATGATCGCCGCCGAACAGGGGCTGACCGACGCGGTGCGCGTCCTGCTGGAGCGCCGCGCCCGCACCGACCTGCGGACGTCCGACGGCGCGACCGCGGTGATGTATGCCGCCTGGGGCGGGCATGACGCCGCGGTCCGGGCGCTGGCCGACGGCGGAGCTGAGCTGGACGCCACCAACAGCGACGGCAAGACCGCGCTGATGGCCGCCGCCGCCCGCGGGCACGAGGAGGTGGCGCGTACGCTGCTCCAGCGCGGGATCATGGTCGACCGCACCACCGCCTATGGCTGGTCGGCGCTGATGTATGCCGCCAACAACGGGCACGAGGCGGTGGCCCGCCTGCTGCTCGACCATGGCGCCAACCCCTACCGCATGGACGCCAACGGCAACTCCGCCCTGACGCTGGGCGCGCTGCAGGGGCATGTCCAGGTGGTGGAGGCGCTGAAGCCGCGCTGACCTACTGGTCGAGGCGGACGGAACCGCGCCATTGGCCGGCGCTCTGTCCGCCGTTCGAATAGTGGAAGATGCCCGGCCCGTCCGGCTGGCCGTTGCTGAAGCGCCCGGCGAAGCGGCTGCCGTCCGTGAAGGTCATCACGCCATAGCCCGACATCAGGTCGCCCGACCATTCCCCCTCATAGGTCTGGCCGTTGGCGAAGCGGTAGACGCCCACCCCCTGGCGGACCGGCCGGCCCAGCCCCGGATTTGGCCCTGAATTCGCCCCCGAATTGGAGGATGGCTGCGCCCAGGCACCTTCATAGCGGTCGCCGGCCGGGAAGCCGTAGGTCCAATAGCGGCTGTCGGGACGGCTGCGGGCCCGGTCCGCCGCGGTGCGGGCGTCGCCCAGCGCACGCATCGCCTGCTGCTCCGCACCGATGGCGGGACCGTCGGGACCGGCCGGTCCCGCACCGGGCGGAAGGGTGGGGAAGCTTCTTGCGGACTCCGGTTGGAGCGGGTCGGAGGCGCCGGTGGCCGGCGGCTCCGGTGCGGGATCGCCGAAGGACGGGCCGGCCCCGATTTCGGCCTCCACCGTGCCGCGCGGGCGGGCGGCCTGCGGCGACGGATCGGCCCAGCGGGCGGCGAGGGCGCCCGCGGTGACATAGCCGATCCGTCCGGACGAGGGCCCGGACGCGGCGCGCACCCGCAGCCAGCTTCCCTCCGGCACAGCCTCCAGCACCGTCACCATCGTGCCGGCCGGAAGTTGCGCCACCCCCTGGGCGCCGACGGCCGGCCGGTCGAACAGCACGCCGGACTTCGCCATCTCGTACGCGCCGGGCGGAAGGCTGGGGGTCGTCACCACCGGGGGGCCATGGCCGGCGGTTCCTTGGCCGGGGTAGCCTTGCGGCTCTGCTGGGCTTGGGGTTGTCCGGACTGGTCGGCCGTCTGGCCGTCTGGCAAGGCATTCGGGGGTTTGGCCGCGGCGGCGACCGCCGGAACCAGCACCAGCGGGTCGCCCAGCCGGTCCTGCAGCCAGGGCAGCTGTTGCCCGTCGCTGCGCTCGGCCACCACGCGCGCCACTTCGGCCAGCGACTCGCGGAAGGGAATGCCGGGCCTGACCATCTCGCGGGCCAGCGCGGCGGCGAAGATGCCAGGCCCCTTCTCCGGCCGTGGCGGCACCGGCGGCACGCCGGGACGGTGGGCGTAGACGACGAACAGGCCGTCCGCCTCCATCGGCGTGCCCAGTGCCCCGCCGCCGACCCGCCGGGCCAGCGCATCGCCGGCGGTCGGGTCGATCACCACCACCGCCTTGCGCCCGCCATCCCTCAGGTCGCCGAGCAGCATGTCGAGGTCCAGGGCGGCGCGCGGCAGATCCTCGGCTCCCGCAGGCGCGGCGTCGGCCGGCAGCAGGAATTCCCGCTCCCCCAGACCGACCGCGAGCCCTGTGTAATAGACGAAGCCGAGATCGGCACCCGCCAGCGCCTCGCGGAAACGCTCCAGCGACGATTCCATGGCGACCCGTCCGACATCGTCCGCACGCGTCACCGAAAACCCGGCGCGGCGCAGGGCCGACGCCATGGCCGAGGCGTTGGCGGCCGCCCGGTCGGAGCGGCCGTCGAGCCCGGCGTAGCGGCCGTTGTCGATGACCAGCGCCACACGCTTCCCGGTGTCGGCCCGGGCCGGACGGTCGATGGGGGCGGCGGCCAGCAGCGCCAGCGCCAGCGCCAGCGCCGTGCCGGCCAGCAGCCTTTTCCACCGACTGCTGACGGGCCTGCTGACGGGCAGGGTGCAAAACGGCGTACGGGTGCGGAACTGGGCATTCGTCGTCAAGGCGTTCGGTCCCTCGTCATTCGGGCCGTCTTTCCGGCCGTCTTTCCGGCGGCATCCTTGCCGCCGCCCGGCCGGGCTGGCGTACCGCCGTCGGGAGCATAGCCTTTTCCGCCGTTGCACAGCCCCGCTCTTTCGGGTCCGGCCGTCGTGGCGGCGTTACCCCGCGTGGACGGTGCGGGGGGTGCGGCACACGGTACGGATGTCGCGAGGTATCGCTTTCCCTTCGCGGCGAAGCCGCCTATATGAACGGTCCTTCGCAGACAACGAGGTTCGCCATGCCGCCCGCCAAGCCGTCCGTCGTCCGGATGTCCGACACCGAAATCGCCCGCGTGCAGATGTATCTGCGCAAGACGCTGGGCAACCCCAAGATCGTGATCGAGCCGCCGGCCAAGGCCGGCCAGTCGGCCGAGGTGACGGTGGATGGCGAGTTCTTCGGCACATTGAACCGGGACGAGGATGAGGGCGAGATCTCCTACGCCCTGAACGTCGTCATCCTGGAAGAGGATCTGCCGGAGCCGCCGGCCATTCCGCGCCG
Organism: Azospirillum thiophilum; assembly: GCF_001305595.1. NCBI lineage: Bacteria > Pseudomonadati > Pseudomonadota > Alphaproteobacteria > Rhodospirillales > Azospirillaceae > Azospirillum > Azospirillum thiophilum. The sequence goes on along the minus strand of NZ_CP012401.1, from coordinate 354,338 downwards.
CTGACCCTGGTCCAGGCTCGATCCCAGGCTGTCCGCCCTGGAGTTTCGTGCGTTTGATATGAAACGCACGAAACCCTGGCCTTATGTTTTGGCGATCGGAGTCACGCTTCAAATCGATGCCGATTTTGCGCGATCCGATCTAGCGGCTGCGGGCGCGAAGCTCCGCAGCCAGGGACGCCAGCAGGGTCTGTCCGGCCGGAAGCGTCAGGCCGCGGACCAGCACGATGGCGTTGTGCCCGCCGCGCCGGTGCATGACCAGCCGCACGTTGCGGCTGCCGGCGGCCTTCAGTTCGGCCTTCACCGCGTCGTTCGGCGCCACGTTGCCGGCGACCAGCGCCATCTCCGCCCGGTGGCCGTAATCGTGCGACGGATCGATCCAGGCCACGAACAGCGGCTTGCCGCCGACCATCGGGTACAGCGCCAGGTCGCGGATCGTCTCGTGCGGGTGGATGCGCGCGCCGTCCACCGTCAGGCCGCGGTCGGTCACGCCCAGTCGCACGGCACGGCGCTGCACCGTCTCCGTCAGCGTCACCACCCACAGCAGCAGCACCGGCACCGCGCAGAAGACGGCCAGCCATTGCAGCATGCCGCCGATCTCCTCCGGCGCCAGCCCGGCCCCGGCGATGAAGCCGGTCGCCAGCAGGCCGGCGATCAGCAGATAGCGCGTGCGGATCATCGGCGTCAGCACCGGCGTGGCGACGAACACGGTTCCGCCCGCGCTGTCGTCGCGCTTGATCTCGAGGCTTGGCGGCGTCCTGGGCGGCGGCTTGGCGGCGGGCATGTCGGCGTGAACTGGGGCGGAGGCGGGGCGGTGATCCTGGTCCGGCGGGTTGCGGGCCGTCCAGTCCTTTCTGCTCGTTTCCCTACGTCCGATCCCGGCCACTGAGTTGCCGCGACCCTGGTGCCGCAACCGGGGCGGTGATAGCGTGCCGTTGCTTTCCTCCCGACCGACCCGCCGTGAAGGACCGTCACCCGTGACCGCCCCCAATCCGTTCGATGCCAGGGAGGCGACCGCTCCCCGATCCGGCACGGAACAGCCCGCTTCGCCGTCCGCTTCCCAGACAGCCGCCCCGACCGTGGTGGAGGCGCGCAAGCTCTCCCTTGTCTATCCCACCGCGGACAAGCCGGTGACGGCGCTGAGCGAGGTCGACCTGACCATCTTCCGCGGCGATTTCGTCTCGCTGATCGGCCCCAGCGGCTGCGGCAAGACCACCCTCCTGCGCGTCATCGCCGACCTGGAGCGCGCCACCTCCGGCCATATCGCCATCGAAGGCATGACACCGGAGCAGGCGCGGCTGAAGCGGCTCTACGGCTATGTGTTCCAGGCGCCGGCGCTCTATCCCTGGCGCACGGTGGAACGCAACGTCATGCTGCCGCTGGAGATCATGGGCGTCGCCCGTGCCGAGCGGCAGGCCCGCGCCCGCGAGCAGCTGGAGCGCGTCGGACTGTCGGGTTTCGAGCGCAAATTCCCCTGGCAGCTGTCGGGTGGCATGCAGCAGCGCGTGTCCATCGCCCGGGCGCTGGCGTTGCAGCCCGACCTGCTGCTGATGGACGAGCCGTTCGGTGCGCTCGACGAGATCACCCGCGACCATCTGAACCTGCATCTGACCCAGCTGTGGCGGGCGACCGGCAAGACCTGCGTCTTCGTCACCCATTCCATCGCCGAGGCGGTGTTCCTGTCGACCCGCATCGTGGTGATGAGCCCGCGCCCCGGCCGCATCCTCGACGTCATCGACTGCAACTCCCTGCCGCGCGAACGGACGCTCGACATCCGCGAGTCGCCGGAATTCGCCGCCATCGCCCACCGCGTCCGCGAGGGGCTGAAGGAGGGGCACAGCTACGATGATTAAGCGTGCTCTTCCCGTGACCGTGATGACGCTGCTCGTGCTGGCGGCTTGGTACGCCGGGGCGGCGTGGCTGAACTGGCCGCAGGCGGCGGAGACGCTGGCCCGCGCGGGCAAGCCAGCCGGCTTCGGCCCCGCCGGATTTTGGGACGTGCTGGCCCAGGCCTATGCCATGAAGCGGCCGATCCTGCCCACCCCCGGCCAGGTGGCGGTCGAGCTGTGGAACTCGCTGACCGGCTATGCCCTTTCCAGCCCGCGCAACCTGCTGTTCCACGCCTGGGTGACGGCGGAAGCCGCGCTGACCGGGCTGGCGATGGGGCTGGTGCTGGGCATCCTGCTGGCCGCCGGCATCGTCTACACCCGCACGCTGGAGGCCAGCCTGCTACCCTGGGTCATCGCGTCCCAGACCATCCCTATCCTGGCGATCGCGCCGATGATCGTCGTCATCCTCGGCAACATCGGCCTGACCGGGCTGCTGCCGAAGGCGGTGATCTGCATGTATCTGTGCTTCTTCCCGATCACCGTCGGCATGGTGAAGGGGCTGCGCTCCGCCGATCCGCTGTGGCTCGACCTGATGCGGACCTATTCGGCGAGCGGGATCCGGGCCTTCTGGTCGCTGCGGCTGCCGGCCTCGATGCCGTTCCTGTTCGCAAGCCTCAAGGTGTCGGTCGCCATCAGCGTCGTCGGCGCCATCGTCGGCGAGCTGCCGACCGGCGGACAGGCCGGGCTGGGGGCGCGGCTGCTGTCGGGGTCCTATTATGGCCAGACGGTGCAGATCTGGGCGGCGCTGATCATGGCCTCGCTGCTGTCGGTGGTGCTGATCGCCGTCGTGCGCGGAATGGAACTGGTGCTGCTGGGCCGGGCGGGTGCGCGATGAGCGATGCGACGACGACTCCCTATCGCACCAGCCTGCGCACCGCCGCCGACTGGGGGCTGGTCGCCATCGCGCTGCCGGCGCTGGCCGCGCTGGCGCTGCCGCTGGGACGGCTGGCGGATGGGGGGGCCGGCGGGGCGGTGGGCTGGTTCGGCGGGACGATGGCGCCGCTGTTCCTGATCGGCGTGGTGCTGGCGGTCGTCGCCGGGGCCAGCGCGCCGAAGCGGGTCTGGGGTGCCTGGGCCGAGCTGGCGGGGGTGGCGCTGGCCTGGCTGCTGCCGCTGCATCTGTTGAACGAGGGGGTCGACCTGTCGGCCGGCTGGGGGCTGTGGCTGTTCCTGCTGGCGGCGACGCTGCTGCTGTGGCGGGTGATGGCGGTGCTGGCCGGCGTGCCGGGCTGGACGCGCGCCGTCATCGTGCCCGGCCTCTTCGGCCTCGGCCTGCTGGTCGGGTGGGAGGTGCTGGTGCGCGGCTTCCAGGTGCCGGCCATCCTGCTGCCGCCGCCGAGCCGCATCGCCGCGGCGCTGGCCGTCAATGCACCTGTGCTGTGGGACGATTTCCGCCAGACGGTGCTGACCTCGGTGCTGCGCGGCTATGTCATGGGCTGCGGCGCCGGTTTCCTGGTGGCGATTCTTGCCGACCGGGTGCCCTTTCTTGCCCGCGGACTTCTGCCGCTCGGCAATCTCGCCAGCGCCATTCCGGTGGTCGGCATCGCGCCGATCATGGTGATGTGGTTCGGCTTCGACTGGCAGTCGAAGGCGGCGGTGATCGTCGTCATGACCTTCTTCCCGATGCTGATCAACACGCTGGCCGGGCTCGGCAACTCCGAGCGCATCCAGCTCGACCTGATGCGTTCCTATGCCGCCGGCCATGCGCGCACGCTGGTCAAGCTGCGGCTGCCGAACGCGCTGCCCTTCCTGTTCAACGGGTTGAAGATCAATTCGACGCTGGCGCTGATCGGCGCCATCGTCGCCGAGTTCTTCGGCACGCCGGTGGTCGGCATGGGCTTCCGCATCTCCACCGAGGTGGCGCGGATGAACCTGGACATCGTGTGGGCGACCATCGCGGTGGCGGCGCTGACCGGCTCCGGCCTTTATGGCGGCCTGGCGCTGGTGGAGCGGCTGACCACCTCCTGGCATCCGTCGATGCGGCAACGCTGAACCCCGGCACTCCCCGGCTCTGGCACGCCGGTTGCTTCGTGCCTGCCGTTCCAGCCGGGAGGGGAGGTGGGCATGGCCGACATCGTCGTACTGAAGCATGTCCGCCTGACGCGGGCCTTGCAGGCCATCGAACTGGCCGCGGCCTCGCTCGACGGCGAACTGGTCGCCCTGCGCGCCGCGGGGCAAGCCGGGCTGCTGGGCAACCACGCCGAGGAAGCCACGCTCCTGCGCACCTATGTCCGCACCCTGCGCGTCCTGTTGCAGGCGATGACCCCCGACGAGATCGACGAGGCCGGGCTGGGGGAGCGCCATGCCCAGGCGGAGGAGGCGGTCGGCCGCTGCGCCGCCGCGTTGCGCGTGCTCGACGGCAGGCCGGGCGGCACCGGCGCGGTGAGCGGGACCGCCTGACCGGCTGTCGCGAAGGCGACAGGACGGAATGCGGGGCTTTTGTCGGAAATTGACGCGTTTTCACCATGGTCATACCGTCGTATGGCTGGAATGCGAATCTCCTTTCCGCTGCGTGCCGCCGGATCGCCGCGCTATAGTGGCAAGCCCAACGAACAGTCGGTTTTCCCAGCCGGCGGGACGTGCAAAGCGACACATAGGGCGCGATGAGGCTTCTCGTTTCCAACCTGACCCACCGCTATGACGATCTGACCGTGCTCGACGGCATCGATCTGGCATTGGCGGAGGGCGAAATCCTGGCCGTGATCGGCCCCAGCGGCTGCGGAAAATCGACGCTGCTCGGCATCGCCGGCGGCATCGTCGCCCCGACCTCCGGCACGGTCCGGGTCGAAGGCGACCTGCCCGCCGGCTGCCTCAACCCGATCACCTTCATCTTCCAGGACTTCGCCCTGCTGCCCTGGCGCAGTGTGGAGGACAATGTCGCCCTGGTGCTGGAGCATCACCCGCTCTCATCCGCCGAACGGCGCGAGCGTATCGACAGCGGGTTGCGCCGCATGGGGCTGTGGGAGTTCCGCAAGGCGCTGCCCAAGCAGCTGTCCGGCGGCATGCGCCAGCGGGTCGGCATCGCCCGCGCGCTGGCGGTGCGTCCGGCCATGCTCCTGCTCGACGAGCCGCTGTCGGCGCTGGACGCCCAGACGCGCGAACTGCTGATGGACGATTTCCTGGAGCTGTGGCGGCGGGAGAAGACCACCGCCCTCTACGTCACCCACAATCTGGACGAGGCCCTGCGGCTGGCCGACCGTGTCTGCGTGCTGAGCCGCCGCCCCGGCCGCGTCCGCGAACTGGTCGCCATCGAGGAGCCGCGGGATCGTCGGCAGGAGCCGTCGGCCCAGGCCCATCTGGCGCAGGTGCGCGAACGCCTGTGGCACCTGATGAAGGCCGAAGCCCAGATGGCCGACCGGGAGATCGCCCGTGCCTGACAGCCTGAACCCCTCGGCGGCCGCGCCGGTCGCCGCGCCTGTCCCCGCCCCCGTCATTTCCGGAACGGCGCAGCCCGTCCGCTTCCGCGGCGGCGGCTTCACCGTGAAACGCCATCCCTGGGCGGCGCTGGCGGCCTTCGCCCTCCTGATCGCGCTGTGGGAGGGGGCGAGCCGCCTCGGCCTCGCCAGCCCGCTGTTCCTGCCACCGCCGAGCGCGGTCGGCCGGGCGCTCGCCGGCATGGTGACGGACGGCTCGCTGTGGCTGAACCTGAAGGCGTCGCTGGGGCGGATCGCCGTCGGCTGGGTGCTGGGCACGCTGGGCGGCATGCTGGTCGGCTTCGCCATGGGCATCTTCTCCACCGCCCGCGCGGTGGGGGTGCCGCTGGTGTCGGCCTTCTTCCCGATCCCGAAGATCGCGCTCTTGCCGCTGTTCATCCTGTGGTTCGGCATCGGCGAGCCGTCGAAATTCGCCACCATCGGCTTCGGCGTCTTCTTCCCCACCGTCATCGCCACCTACAGCGCCATCGACCAGGTGCCGCGCAACCTGATCCGCATGGCGCAGAGCTTCGGCCTGCCCTGGCGGTCGATCCTGCGCTCCATCGTGCTGCCGGGCGCTCTGCCGGGCATCCTGGCCGGTTTCCGCATCACCGCCTCGATCGCGCTGATCCTGGTGGTCGCCGCCGAGATGATCGGCGCCGAATACGGCATCGGCGCCTTCGTGCTGATGGCCGGCAACCTGATGCAGACCGACACGCTGCTGGCCGGCGTGCTGGTGCTGTCGCTGATGGGGCTCGCCATCGGCACGGTGCTGTCGCAGCTCGAACGGCGCCTGCTGAACTGGCGCTGACCGCCTCTTTTTCCCAAGAAACCTGAACCAAGCTGCACTGGGAGGACTCCGTCCATGACCCTCGCCCGCCTCACCCGGCGCGTCCTGATCGCCACCGCCGGAGCCGTGCTGGCCGCCGGCGGTTTCATGTCCGCCGGTACGTCCGCCGCGCTGGCGCAGCCGCTGGACAAGGCGACGGTCGGCGTTCTGGCGCTGTCCTCCTCCGGCCCGATCTTCATCGCCAAGGCCAAGGGCTATTTCGCGAAGGAAGGGCTGGACGTCGAGCTGAAGATGTTCACCTCGGCCCAGCAGGTGCCGGTGGCGGTGACGTCGGGCGATGCCGATTTCGGCGTCACCGGGCTGACCGCCGGCTTCTACAACCTCGCCTCCAAGGGGGCCGTCACCATCATCGCCGCGCAGAGCCGCGACGAGCCGGGCTTCCCCTTGAGCGCCTATCTCGCGACCAATGCCGCCTTCGAGGCCGGGCTGAAGGCGCCGGCCGACCTGAAGGGCAAGCGGATCGCCATCACCACCGTCGGCTCGACCTTCCATTACATGATCGGGCTCCTGGCGCAGAAGCACGGCTTCACGGTCAAGGACGTGACCATGGTGCCGCTGCAGGACGTGCCGAAGATGGTCGCCGCCTTCAAGGGCGGGCAGGTCGACGCCATCATCGCCCCATCTACCGTGTCGCGCCAGCTGGTGGCCGACGGCGCCGGCAAGATGCTCGGCTGGGTCGGCGACGAGACGCCGTGGCAGCTCGGCGCCCTGTTCACCGCGCCGAAGACGATGAAGGACCGCCGGCCGCTGGTGGAGAAGTTCGTCCGCGCCTACAAGACGGCGCTGGCCGAATACCACGCCGCCTTCAACGGCAAGGACGCCACGGGCGCGCTGGTGAAGGGCCCCGGCTATGACGAGCTGCTGGCGATCATCGCCGACGCCACCAAGCAGAAGCCGGACATCGTCGCCGCCGGCCTGCCCTATGTCGACCCGCAGGCCCGCCTGCTGGTGGACGATGTGGTCAATCAGGTGAAGTTCTGGCAGTCGGAAGGCCAGGTCGACAAGGCGCTGGACCCGAAGTCGGTGATGGATCTCAGCCTCGCGGGGCAGTGACGAGCCTTCCTTACTCCGGACTGGAACAAGCCCTCTCCCCAGGGGGAGAGGGAGGATTCGGTTACACCGCCAGATAGGCCGTCCTCACCCCGTCATCCGCCATCAGCTCCGCCATCGTGCCGGTCCAGCGCAGGCGCCCGGTCTCGATGACGCAGGCGCGGTCGGCGACGGCGGCGGCGAAGGACAGGCTCTGTTCGGACAGCAGGACCGACAGCCCCTCCGCCTTCAGGCGCCGCACCGCGTCGGCCATCTGTTTCACGATCAGCGGCGCCAGCCCTTCCGACGGCTCGTCCAGCAGCAGCAGCGACGGGTTGCCCATCAGGGTGCGGGCCAAGGTCAGCATCTGCTGCTCGCCGCCGCTCATCCGGGTGCCGCGGCGGCCGCGCATCTCGGCGAGGTTGGGGAACAGGGCGAACAGCGTCTCCGGCGTCCAGGCCGGGGCGCCGGGGCGGGGCGGCTGGCGGCCGACCTCCAGATTCTCCTCCACCGTCAGGTCGGCGAAGATGCGGCGGTCCTCCGGCACATAGCCGACGCCGAGCCGGGCGATGCGGTGGGCCGGCAAGGCCGCAAGGTCGCGCCCCTCGAAGCGCAGCAGCGCGGCGCGCCGCTCCACCAGACCCATGATCGCCTTCAGCGTGGTGGTCTTGCCGGCGCCGTTGCGGCCCATCAGCGCCACCACCTCGCCCCGGCCGACCGTCAGCGCCACGCCGTCGAGGATGTGGGCGCGGCCGTACCAGCCATGCAGATCCTCGACCGCCAGAAGAGGGTCGCTCATGCCTCGCCTCCCAGATAGACCGACTGGACGCGGGCGTCGGCGCGGACCTCGTCCGGCGGGCCTTCCGCGATCAGCCGGCCGCGGTCGAGCACCAGCACGCGGGTCGCGTGGCCGAAGACGACGTCCATGTCATGCTCTGTGAACAGCACGGCGAGGCCACGCTCGCGCACCAGCTCCGCCGTCAGCGCCATCAGGGCCAGCCGTTCGGCCGGGGCCATGCCGGCGGTCGGCTCGTCCATCAGCAGCACCGCCGGCTCGCTGGCCAGCGCCATCGCCAGCTCGACCCGCTTCAGGTCGCCATAGGCGAGCACGCCGCAGGGGCGGCCGGCCTGGGCAGCCATGCCGACCCGCTCCAGCAGGGCGAGCGCCGGCTCGCGGAACTGCTCCGCTGCCGGCCGCCACAGGCCGAACAGCCGGCGGGCGCGCGACAGCAGCACCATCTGCACATTCTCCGCCACCGTCATCGAGGCGAAGGTCGCGGTGATCTGGAAGGTCCGCCCGACCCCCAGCGCCCAGATGCGCCGTGGCGGCAACCCGATCAGCTCGGTCCCATCCAGTTTCACCGACCCCCGGTCGGGGCGGAGCTGGCCGTTCAGCAGGTTGAAGCAGGTGCTCTTGCCGGCGCCGTTCGGCCCGATCAGCGCCAGCAGGTCGCCCGAGCGCAGGGTGAAGGACACGCCGGCCACCGCCTGGACGCCGCCGAAGGACCGCTGCAGGTCGCGCACCGCCAGCTCGCTCATGACTGCGGTCTCCTCAGGGTGGAGAGGAAACCGACGATCCCCTTGGGGAACACCAGCACCAGGGCGACGATGACGAGACCCAGCGCCAGCCGCCACCAGTCGGTCAGGCTCATCACCTCCGATTCCAGCAGGTGGAAGACCGCCGCGCCGGCCAGCGGTCCGGCGACGGTCTGGATGCCGCCCATCAGCACCATCACCAGCGCGTCGACCGATTGCGGCACCGCCAGCAGGGTGGGGAAGACGCTGCCCTTGGCGAAGGCGTAGAGCCCGCCCGCCAGTCCGGCCGCCGACCCCGCCAGCACGAAGGCCATCCACTGGAAGCGCCGCACGTCGATGCCCACCGACTCGGCGCGCAGCGCCGAATCGCGGCCGGCGCGCAGGGCGTAGCCGAAGGGGGCGAAGGCCGCCCGGCGCAGCAGCCACAGCGTCCCGCCGCACAGGCCCAGCGTCAGCCAGTAATAGGCGGCCTTACCGGACGCCCAGCCCGGCGGCCAGACGCCGAGGATGCCGTTGTCGCCGCCGGTCACCGCATACCATTGGAAGGTGATCGACCAGGCGATCTGGGCGAAGGCCAGCGTCAGCATGGCGAAATAGAGTCCCGCGCGCCGGACGCAGAACCAGCCGGCGACCAGCGCCCCCAGCCCGGCCAGCAGCGGCGCCCCGGCCAGTGCCAGCGGCATCGGCGCGTCCATGTGCTTGACCAGCAGTGCCGAGCCGTAGGCGCCGAGCCCGAACCACGCGGCATGGCCGAAGGACACCAGCCCGCCCAGCCCGATCAGCAGATGCAGGCTGGCGGCGAACAAAGCGAGGATGACCACCTCGGTCAGCAGGATCAGCGCATAGTCGCCGGCAACAAGCGGCGCCGCGGCCAGCACCGCCAGCAGGGCCAGCGCCCACAGGCCGGCATGGCGCCCGCCGGACAGCGGCACCGTCACCGCCGCCGGTGCGGTCGGCGGGATTTCCTCGGCCCGGCCGAGCAGGCCGTGCGGGCGCAGCACCAGCACCACCGCCATGAACAGGAAGACCAGCACCAGCGTGATCTGCGGGAAGACCAGGATGCCGAAGGCCTGCAGCTGCCCGATCAGCAGCGAGGCGAGGAAGGCGCCGGTCAGGCTGCCCATGCCGCCGACCACGACGACGACGAAGGCCTCGACCACGATGGCCATGTCCATCTGCAGGGTCACCGCCTCGCGCGGAACCTGCAGCGCCCCGCCGAGTCCGGCCAGCGCGCAGCCCAGGAACAAGACGCCGGTGAACAGCCGTGCCGGATCGACGCCGAGCGCGCTCGCCATCTCGCGGTCCTGCGTCGCGGCACGGACCAGCGTGCCCCAACGGGTGCGGTTGAACAGCAGCCACAACAGCCCGAGCACCAGCGGCCCGAGCCCGATCAGCACCAGATCGTAGAGCGGGAAGGGCTGGTCCAGGATGTCGACCGATCCCTTCAGCCCCGGCGCCCGCCGGCCCAGCAGATCCTCCGGCCCCCAGACCCAGGCGGCCAGATCCTGCACCACCAGCACGACGCCGAAGGTGCCCAGCAGCTGGAACAGTTCCGGCGAGCGGTAGAGCCGGCGCAGCAGCCCGGCCTCCATCGCCGCCCCCAGCACGCCCATCGCCAGCGCGGCGGCGGCGACCGAGCCCCAGAAGCCGGCCGGCGTGGAGCCGAACCGCTCGATCAGCGACCAGCCGACATAGGCGCCGACCATGTAGAAAGAGCCGTGCGCGAAATTCACGATCCGCGTCACGCCGAACACGATGGTCAACCCCGACGACACCAGGAACAGCGTCGCCGCGGTCGCGAGCCCGCTGAGGGCCTGGACGAGGAGGAAGGACATGGGGCGGGGGTGTTCCGCGGGGGATCATGGGGAGGGGGCAATCGAAGCCCGGCGCCTACTCCGCCGGCCGCAGCTTGCGGACCGCCTCGTCCGACGGCAGATAGTTGGCGCCGTCGGCATAGCGCCAGTCCTTCATGGTGCCGCGGCCGTCCTTGACGGTGGTTGTGCCGACATAGGCGCCCATGGTCGCCTGATGGTCCGATGCGCGGAAGGTGACCGGGCCGACCGGGGTGTCGATGGTCAGGCCGGCCAGCGCGTCGACGATCGGCTCGGCATTGGCGGATTTGGCCTTGGTGACGGCGGCGGCCACAGCCTTCATGGTGATGTAGCCGACCAGCGAGCCCTGCTTGGGCGTGTCCTTGAAACGGGCGGTGTAGGCGGCGACGAAGGCCTTGTGGGCCGGCGTGTCGATCTGCTCCCAGGGATAGCCGGTGACGATCCAGCCTTCCGGCGCCTCGTCCTTCATCGGCTCCAGATATTCCGGCTCGCCGGTCAGCAGGCTGACGACCTTGCGGTTGCGGAACAGGCCGCGGCCCTCGCCCTCGCGCACGAATTTGGCGAGGTCGGCGCCGAAGGTGACGTTGAAGATCGCGTCGGGCCTGGCGGCGGCCAGCGCCTGCACGGTGGGGCCTGCCTCCAGCTTGCCCTGCGCCGGCCACTGCTCGGCGACGAACTCGACGTCCGGGCGCTTTTCCTTCAGCAGCTGCTTGAACCACGCGACCGCCGACTGGCCGTATTCGTAGTTGGGGGCGACGGTGGCCCAGCGCTTGGCCGGCAGCTTCGCCGCCTCCTCGACCAGCATGGCCGCCTGCATGTAGGTGCTGGGGCGCAGGCGGAAGGTGTAGCGGTTGCCCTTGGACCAGGTGATGGCGTCGGTCAGCGGCTCGGCCGCGACGAAGGGCATCTTGTTGCGCGCGGCGAAATCGGCGACCGCCAGCCCGATATGGGAGAAATAGGTGCCGGCCAGCACGTCCACCGCCTCGTTCGTCACCAGCTCCTGCGCGACGCGCACCGCATCATCGGGCTTGCCGGCATCGTCGCGCGAGACGACCTGCAGCTCGCAGCAGCCGATCACGCCGCCCTGGGCGTTGATCTCCTCCAGCGCCAGCTGCCAGCCCTGGCGGTAGGGAATGGTGAAGGCAGGCAGGCCGGTGTAGCTGTTGATCTCGCCCACCCGCACCGGTGCGCCGCTGAACTGCGCCGTTTGGGCGGCGGCAGGCCCGGCAGCCGCCGCGACTGCCGCGGAGACGGCGAACAGGGCGGCCGAAAGAAGGGATTTCGCCAGCGGTGCGGCGGTCGGACGGCGGTGCTTCATCCTGCGGGGACCCCGGTTCGAGAGTGACCAGCGGCGTGTCCGCGCCGCGACGCGGCACAGCACCCGGCGTTCATAGCAAACCCCACGCAAAAGTCACCGCATTACGTCACCGCTTCCCCTGCCGAGACCAAGGACGGCCTCCTCACATCAGCCGGGCCAGCAGGGCCATGAACTGTACGCGCTCCTCCTCCGTCAGCGGTTCCAGCGTCCGCTCATGCACGGCGGCGGCGTTGGCGGTCAGGTCGGTCACCAGGGCGTAGCCGATCCGGGTCAGGCTGACGCTGGTGCGGCGGCGATCCTGCGGGTCGGGGTGGCGCTCGACCAGATTGCGCTCGACCAGCCGCAGGATGACGCCCTGCGTCGTCGCCGGGTCCATGTAGGTCAGCCGGCCGAGCTGGTTCTGCGATAACGCCCCCTCGCTGTGCAGGGTGGCCAGCGCCGACCATTGGGTCGGGGTCAGCATCGAATCGCCGATCAGGTCGATGAAGATCGCCGAGGCGCGCTGATGAGCCCGCCGCAGGCGGTGATGAACCTGGCCGGCCAACTGATAGTCGTCGGGAGGCGGTCGTCCGAAGTCGTCCATGATGGCTACGGGCCCGTGGTTCGCGCCCGCCTTCGGTCCGGGACGAAGGCTGGGGCGGGCATGGACCGCCGCTCCCGGCTGCGTGGGCAAGGGTGGCGGGGCAATGGCCGCCCGATCGCCACCCTGTGCATCCATTATGCGTTCCTGATGGAAAGCCTAGGGAAGACAACGACCATGGGGCAACCTTAACCGATGCGGCATAGAGCCACAGTGATGCTTGCTTCGGGGACAGGCGCGGAAAAGAAAGTGGTCCCGGCTGGAAAGCAAGCGGCCTGACGGCAGTACGAAAATTTCGCGCTTTCACCCTTTCGAACCATGTGGACGACCACAGCCGGACCGGGCCATGGCACACGATTGTCGGCACTTCTTCTTGGTCAGGGCTTCTTCTTCGGCGGATAGCTGTCGGGCGGTGCCGTCTTCTCCGCCGGGCTGGCCGGACCGTCGCCGGTGGGTGGTGGCACGCCGCCCGGCGTGTAGGGTGGCATGGCGTCGTCTGGCGGGCGCATGGGCGAGCGCGGCGGGGGCGGCGTGTCGAGTCGGCGGGTCATGCGGCATCTCGCCTTTTACAGGAAACGTCATGAACAACGCGGCGGTGCCGGGCCTGTTCCAAACAGGAGCCCGCGCCGCCTTCAGTTCTTTCCGGACGGATCTATGACCTTCATCTTAGGACCGTCTAAAAAGGCGCGCGAATCAAGCGCATCATTGCCGCAGGCGGTCTTCCCGCACTGCGAGCTTTTGTTGCGGCCACACCACAGGACGCCGCAAAATTGGGGCAGGGTGGGCTTCACTGTTGCGCGGGAACCACGCCTTGTTGTGTCTTTGCCGAGGATGCATCCCCGCCGGGTCCGCTCAAGGATCGGGCGGGCGAGGGCGTCCCACCAAGGAGCCGGCTCCCCGGCCCAGTGAGCCGACCGAATCCAGCCAAGCGCGGTGACTCCATGAAAACCAGCACCCTTTCCCTTCTCGCCCTCGCTCTCGCCTCGACCGGGCTGACGTCGCTTCCAGCCGCCGCCCAGGACGACCTGCAGCGGGGCGAAACCGTGCTGGAGCGTCGCCGGCCGGAACTGGAACAGCTCGGCGTCCGCGCCGGCTCCTTCCTGTTCCTGCCGCGGGTCGAGGCCGGCACCACCTATGACACCAACGTCTATGCCACCCGCGACAACCACGAGGACGATTTCATCTGGACCGTCAGGCCGCGGGTGGACATCAAGTCCGACTTCTCGGCCCATGCGCTGAACTTCTCGGCCTCGGCCGATGCCGGCCGCTACAGCGACCATTCCGGCGAGAACTACACCGATTACGCCGTGCAGGCGGACGGACGCTTCGACGTGAACAAGGGCGGTGCGCTGGACGGCCAGCTGTTCCACCGCCGCAACCACGAGGGGCGTGGCGATATCAACAGCTTCTCCGGCTACACCGAGCCGGTGATCTACCGCACCAGTGGCGGCGAGGCCGGCTACACCCAGCGCTTCAACCGTCTGCGCGCCCGCGTGTCCGGATCGGCCCAATATTCCGAATATGACGATGTCGGACTGATCGGCGGCGGCGTCGCCCGTCAGGGCGACCGCGACCGCTGGGAATATGCGACGGTCGGCCGGGTCGGCTATGAGTTCATCGAAGGGTACGAGGCCTTCGTCCAGGGCACCTATTCCTGGACCCGCCACAAGAACGACCGTGACGCCTTCGGCGTCGACCGCAATTCGGACGGCTACGAAGTGGTGGGCGGTCTCGCCACCGACCTCACCGGGCTGATCACCGGCGAGATCTTCGCCGGCTACCTCACCCGCGACTACAAGGATTCGCGGCTGGAGGATTTCAACGGCCTGTCCTTCGGCGGTCGCCTGAACTGGGCGGTGACGCAGTTGACGTCCGTCACCGGCACCGCCAGCCGGCAGGTGCGCGAGAACAGCGCCAGCCCGGGCCTGGGCTCGGCCTCGAGCTACACCCGCACCTTGGTCGCGCTTGGCATCGACCATGAACTGCTGCGCACGCTGGTGCTGAACGGGCGTCTGCAATATCGCCAGGACGATTTCAACGGCGACAGCCGCAACGACAAGGTCTACACGGCCGGCGTCGGTGGCACCTATTCGATGAGCCGTTACCTGTATCTGACCGGCGGTTACACCTATGAAAAGCGCAATTCCAATCTGAATGCCGCCGACTATTCCGACAACCTGATCTATCTGCGTCTCGGCGCCCAGATGTAGTCCGGCGGTGCCGCTTCGGTCATCCGGCAAGCACTCGGCCGAACGGCCTAAAAATTCCTGCTGAACAATACAGAGCGTCCGTCCTATGACGGGCGCTCTTTTCTTATGGCTGTATTTCACTGCCAAGTGGCATGTGCTGGAGGGATCCGAAGGCGGTAATTCCTCTCCACTTTTTCCCAAGCGCTTGCGAGTTGCTAGTCTCCACCCGAATTCAGGTGCGTGACCAGGGAGCGCCGCCGCAATCCGGCTCGATCGGGCGTTGCGGCAGGCCTCCGCCAGCCAGGGAAGGGGTTTAGGGATGAATCGACGGCATGTGATCCGTGCGCTGGGCCAGGGGATCGGATTGGCCGCGCTCGCCGTTGCCATGGTCGGCTGTGCCGGCAACGACGCACCGATGGAGACCGCCAGCGTCAACCAGCTCAGCGAGTATCGTCTGGGATCGGGCGACGCATTGCGCGTCATCGTCTTCGGTGAAGAGCAGTTGTCCGGCGAGTTCCGGGTGGACGGCGCCGGCAAGGTCGCCATGCCGCTGATCGGCGAGGTGTCGGCCAAGGATCGCAGCACCCGCGACCTGGAAAAGGAAATCTCGACCCGGCTTGCTGCGGGTTACGTCAAGGATCCTAAGGTCAGCGTCGAGGTGCTGAACCACCGGCCCTTCTTCATCCTGGGCGAGGTGCGCAACCCCGGCCAGTACCAGTATGTCAACGGCATGACCGCCCTGTCGGCGGTGGCGATGGCCGGCGGCTACACCTACCGCGCCAAGGAGGACTATGTCCTGATCACCCGCGGCAGCGATCCCAAGAAGGAGCTGCGCAAGGCGCCGATCACCACGACGGTGATGCCCGACGACGTGCTGCGTGTGCCGGAGCGCTATTTCTGAGCCCGGAGGACGGGATCGGGAACTGGATCGGTGACAGCGAAAAGCCCGGCCGGGGTTGACCCGGCCGGGCTTTCGCTGTCCGCCGGCCGAAGCCGCCGGGGCATTTGCCGCAAGAAACCCCGCTCAGGTGTCCAGTGTGTCGCTGCCCTTCTTCTGGCCGGACGGCATCCGCTGGTCCGGAGCGACGATGGGATCGCGCGAGGGCCCGTGCGGCGGGGTGGTGCCGGCGGCCTCGTCGTCGGTGCCGAGCGGCGCGGCTGCCGGATCGGTCGCCGGAACCTTGTCGCCGGTCCGCCCCTGTTCGATGTCGCGGCGCATCCGATGGGCGTCGGCACTGGGCGAGAAGGGCATGTCGCGGTCCGACTCGGGTCGCTGGGGCTTGGTCATGGCCTGTCTTTCGTGGAAGCTGAAGGAAAGGCGCCGCGACTCGCTGCGGTGCCGGCGACGAGGCAGGGTGCGTCAGGCCATGCCCACACCCTCCAACCGCCTCCGCTTGCCGAGGTTCCTTTGGAATGTCCATGGAGGCTTTCGCGGCACTTCCGCGGAGAAGGCTCCGCTGGCATGATCCGACGGCGGGTGGACCAGGATTTCAGGAGCAACCGATGCCCGAAACCGGCCTCACCCTCTTCGCCCTGGCCATGCCCGTTCTGGCGGTGATCCTGCTGCTGATGGCAGCGGTCCTTGCGGTGCGCACCCGCGGCGTGCGGCGTTTCGGATGGGGGTTCTGTGCGGTTCTGATCGCCGGTGGCATGCTGGCAACGGGCGGCGTCCTGTGTTGCATGCCAGCGATGGTCGATCAGGACGGTGCGGTGATCGGCGAAATGCCGCCAGCCTTCGCGCTGTCGCTGATGGGGATCGCGCTGGGGTGCGGCGGCGTGCTTTTGGGGCTGCTGCGCCGCACCTTCAGCACGGCGATTGGCCGCCGCCGCTGACAGGGAACGCCGAAAGTGGAGGCTGACTGGAAGCGACAGCCTGCGGTATGGTGCCGGATACAGGAATCGAACCCGTGACCTTCTGATTACAAATCAGCTGCTCTACCAGCTGAGCTAATCCGGCGCACCCGCGGTTTGCGGGACGCACACCTTAGCGTCCCTTTTCCGCGCAAACAAGCATTCGCCCATCAAGAAATCGCAACGGCCCGTCACCCGCGCAGGCGGGCGACCTCGTAGAGCGCCACGGCGGCGGCGTTGGAGACGTTCAGGCTGCCGACCGGACCGCCGGTGGGCAGCCGGGCGATGGCGTCGCAGCGCTCCATGGTCAGGCGGCGCAGGCCGCTGCCTTCCGCTCCCATCACCAGCACCGTCTTGCCGGTCAGGTCGAGCTTCGCCAGCGTCGAGGCGCCCGATTCGGCCAGTCCGACCGCCCAGAAGCCGTTCTGCTGCAATTCGGTGAGCGCACGCGCCAGATTGGTCACGCGGACCAGCGGCACCGCCTCCAGCCCGCCCGACGCGCTCTTGGCCAACACCCCGGTGGTTTCCGGCGCGTGGCGCTCGGTCACCACCACCGCACGGGCCCCGAAGGCGGCGGCGGAGCGCAGGATGGCGCCGACATTGTGCGGGTCGGTCACCTGGTCCAGCGCCACGACCACCGCCGCCGATTCGCCGGCCAGTTCGTTGCAGAGATCGTCGATGCCCAGCTCCGGCAGCGGCGAGGCGTCGATGACGAGGCCCTGGTGCACCGCCCCGGCCGGCAGCATGCGGTCCAGATCCGTCCGGTCGACCGGGGACGCCTCGGGCCGTTGCAGCCCCTGGGCGCGTGCCGCGGCGATCGCCGGCTCAAGCGCTGCCCGGCCCGACTCGGTGACCAGCAGCCGGTGGATGCGCCGTTCCGGATTGACCCAGGCCGCCGCCACCGGATGCAGGCCGTAGAGCAGGACGCCGCGCGCCGGGGGCGGGCGGTTGCCCTTGGCCGGGCCGCGGCCGCTGCCACGAGGCCCGCCTTTCCCGTTGTCGTCGGTGTGCTCCTGCCGCGGGTCGGCGTGTTGCGGCTTGGCGTTGGGGCGGTCGGAACGGGGGCCGGGGCCGGGATGTCTGGAACGCGTCATGATACCCACGAAGAAGGGGAGGGAGGCCGCAGGGGACTCTGCCGAATTTTTTCTGGTGTGAACCGCTTAACCCGTGTTGACAAGGCCTGAAAAATTCGCATATTGCCGAACTCCGCGGCGGGCACTGCCATGCCGCGGATTGGAAGGGTGGCCGAGTGGTTAAAGGCAGCAGACTGTAAATCTGCCCGCGATAGCGTACGCTGGTTCGAATCCAGCCCCTTCCACCATCTACTTTCCACGGCTTGTCCGTGATCGCGTTTGCCTCGGACGGTCGCGCCGGCGGGATGGTCAAGGCGGGTGTAGCTCAATGGTAGAGCAGAAGCCTTCCAAGCTTACGACGGGGGTTCGATTCCCCTCACCCGCTCCAACCCGCGCGCGCCTCAGGAAAACGGATCCCGGCCGGGCCATTGTGTGCGTCCGGAACGTCGGGAACGAAAGACCAAAGCGATGGCGAAGGCAAAGTTTGAGCGGAACAAGCCGCACTGCAACGTTGGCACGATCGGCCACGTCGACCACGGCAAGACGTCGCTGACGGCGGCGATCACGAAGGTGCTGGCGGAGTCCGGCGGCGCGACCTTCACCGCTTACGATCAGATCGACAAGGCGCCGGAAGAGAAGGCGCGCGGCATCACGATCTCGACGGCCCACGTCGAGTACGAGACGGCCAACCGCCACTACGCGCACGTCGACTGCCCGGGCCACGCCGACTATGTGAAGAACATGATCACCGGCGCCGCCCAGATGGACGGCGCGATCCTGGTCGTGTCGGCCGCCGACGGCCCGATGCCGCAGACCCGCGAGCACATCCTGCTGGCCCGCCAGGTCGGCGTTCCGGCGCTGGTCGTGTTCATGAACAAGGTCGACATGGTCGACGACGAAGAGCTGCTGGAGCTGGTCGAGCTGGAAGTGCGCGAGCTTCTGTCGTCCTACCAGTTCCCGGGCGACGACATTCCGATCACGAAGGGCTCGGCGCTGTGCGCGCTGGAAGACCGTTCGCCGGAGATCGGCCGCGACGCCGTCCTGGCGCTGATGAAGACGGTCGACGAGTACATCCCGCAGCCGGAGCGTCCGGTCGACCGTCCGTTCCTGATGCCGATCGAGGACGTGTTCTCGATCTCTGGCCGCGGCACGGTGGTGACCGGCCGCGTCGAGCGTGGCATCGTGAAGGTCGGTGAGGAAGTCGAGATCGTCGGCCTGAAGGCGACGGTGAAGACGACGGTGACCGGCGTGGAGATGTTCCGCAAGCTGCTCGACTCCGGGCAAGCCGGCGACAACATCGGCGCGCTGCTGCGCGGCACGAAGCGCGAGGACGTCGAGCGCGGCCAGGTTCTGGCCAAGCCGGGTTCGATCACCCCGCACACCAAGTTCAAGGCCGAAGCCTACATCCTGACGAAGGAAGAGGGCGGTCGCCACACCCCGTTCTTCACGAACTATCGTCCGCAGTTCTACTTCCGGACGACGGACGTGACGGGCATGGTGTCGCTGCCGGAAGGCGTGGAGATGGTGATGCCGGGCGACAACGTCGCCATGGACGTCGCGCTGATCGCCCCGATCGCCATGGACGAAGGCCTGCGCTTCGCCATCCGCGAGGGTGGCCGCACCGTCGGTGCAGGCGTCGTTGCCAAGATCATCGAGTGATGCTATAAGCCTGCCTCCCCCGCCGGACCCGGTCCGGCGGGGGGTGTCTTCCAAGGCGGGTCGTTACGGTAAGGCTTCCGGAAAAAGCCCGTCAAATAGCTCTTGACATGGTTGCTTGAACAATGGTTTAAGCGGCCTCCCACATCGAACGGTGTGGTCGGACGGAGATAGGAGTGTAGCTCAATTGGTAGAGCACCGGTCTCCAAAACCGGGGGTTGGGGGTTCGATCCCCTCCACTCCTGCCATCCCGTCCCAAGAATGATTAGGGTAGAAGCGGCGCCCCCACAGTCGCTCCGGAGCTCGCACGGTTCGCACGATGGCTAAAGTCAATCCCGCAGAATTCGCGCGCGAGGTCCGCCGCGAGGTTGCCAGGGTCACCTGGCCGACCCGCAAGGAAACCGGCGTCACCACCGCCATGGTGTTCGTCATGGTCGTGCTGGCCGCCCTGTTCTTCCTCGTCGTCGATCAGGTGCTGGCGGTTGCCGTCCGCTTGATCCTTGGGCTGGGAGGCTAAGTCATGGCAGCGCGCTGGTACGTGGTGCATGTTTATTCGGGTTTCGAGAAGAAGGTTGCCCAGGCCATCCGCGAGAAGGCGGCTCAGAAGGGTCTGGAAGACAAGTTCGAGGAAATCCTGGTCCCGACCGAGGAAGTGGTCGAGGTTCGCCGGGGTGCCAAGATCAACACCGAGCGCAAGTTCTTCCCCGGCTATGTCCTCGTCAAGATGGACCTGACCGACGAATCCTGGTCGCTGGTGAAGAACACGCCGAAGGTTACGGATTTCCTGGGCGGTGGCGGCAAGCCGCAGCCGATTTCCCAGCGCGAGGCCGAGCGGATCATCCATCAGGTGCAGGAAGGTTTCGAGCGCCCCAAGCCGTCGATCACCTTCGAGGTGGGCGAGCAGGTTCGAGTGAGCGACGGCCCCTTCACTTCGTTCAATGGTGTCGTCGAGGAAGTCGACGAAGAGAAGTCCCGCCTGAAGGTGGCGGTGTCGATCTTCGGCCGTTCCACGCCGGTCGAGTTGGAATACACGCAGGTCGAGAAGATCTGAAAGCTGGGTTCCAGTGTTTTTCGAGTCGGAGCTGCCGGTGCTTTGCACCGGTGGCTCCATTCTGTTGCGGGAGGCTCGCCATGGCCGAACCGCGAAGCCCCGCGACGCGATGCCCGGCCGATCCGGCCGCAAGCGTAGCGCGTCGTCACAGGAGGTTGTGAGATGGCGAAGAAAATCGTCGGTTACATCAAGCTGCAGGTTCCGGCCGGCAAGGCCAACCCGTCGCCGCCCATCGGTCCGGCGCTCGGTCAGCGCGGCCTGAACATCATGGAGTTCTGCAAGGCGTTCAACGCCAAGACGGCGGACCTGGAAGTCGGCATGCCGATTCCGGTGGTCATCACCGCCTTCGGCGACCGCACCTTCACCTTCGTGACCAAGACCCCGCCGGTCAGCTACTTCCTCAAGAAGGCGTCGGGCAAGGACAAGGGTTCGACGACCCCCGGCAAGGGCGGTTTCGTCGGCCAGGTCACGACCTCGCAGATCCGCGAGATCGCCCAGAAGAAGATGGTCGACCTGAACGCGCACGACGTCGAAGCCGCCGCGACCATGATCGCCGGTTCCGCCCGCTCGATGGGCCTCGAAGTGGTGGAGGGCTGATCCTATGGCGAAGCTGGGCAAGCGTCTGACCGACGCCTACAAGACCGTCAACCGCGACTCGTTCTACCAGCTGGAGACCGCCGTCTCCATGCTGAAGGGCGGCGCGAAGGCCAAGTTCGACGAGACCATCGAAATCGCGATGAATCTCGGCATCGACCCGCGCCACGCCGACCAGATGGTCCGCGGCGTCGTCAACCTGCCGAACGGCACCGGCAAGACCGTCCGCGTGGCGGTGTTCGCCCGTGGCGCGAAGGTCGACGAGGCGCTGGCCGCCGGTGCCGACATCGTCGGTGGCGACGACCTGGCCGAGAAGATCCTGGCCGGCAACATCGATTTCGACCGCTGCATCGCCTCGCCCGACATGATGGGCGTGGTCGGCAAGCTGGGTAAGGTGCTGGGCCCGCGCGGCCTGATGCCGAACCCGAAGCTGGGCACGGTCACCCCCGACGTCGCCGGCGCCGTCAAGGCCGCCAAGGCCGGCGCGGTGGAGTTCCGTGCGGAGAAGACCGGCATCGTGCATGCCGGCGTGGGCAAGGCCAGCTTCTCGGAAGAGGCACTGGTCCAGAACATCCGCGCCTTCGTCGATGCCATCACCCGTGCCAAGCCGTCGGGCGCCAAGGGCCAGTACCTGCTGAAGGTCTCGCTTTCCTCGACGATGGGCCCGGGCGTCAAGCTCGACCTCGCCAGCGTGTCGGCTCCGGCCTCCGCCTGACGAATGCCTTTTCGCCGCTGCTTCCCTTGGGCCTGTCCCGGGTGATGCGGCGGCGATCGGACGGATTGCCGGAGGGGGGCTTCCCCCAAGGGCGCCCGCCCACCCCTGTCCGAGACCGCTGGTGTCCGAGCCTTCCCCCGGGACGGCAAGGGCTTAAAACCCGCCGGCGCAGACGGGAGTCGAACCGTTGACCCTCCGCCCCTGCCGCTCACGCGGCCGGTGTGGTCCAGGAACGGCTTGTACTTCTGGGACAGGTTCGCCGGACCTCCGGCCCTTCGGGGACGGGGGTTCATGTACACCTCTGTGCAAGGAGGCGATCCGTGGATCGTACACAAAAAGAAGCGACGATCGCGGCTCTGCAATCGAAGCTCCAGGACACGGGCCTGGTGGTGGTCACCCACCATCTGGGCCTGACGGTGAAGGAAGTCACCGACCTGCGTGCGAAGGTTCGGGCTGCTGGCGCCAGCTTCAAAGTGACGAAGAACCGGCTCGCCCGTCGTTCCCTTCAGGGGACGCAGTTCGAAGGTCTGGACGGTCTCTTCAAGGGACCGACGGCGATCGCCTTCTCGAAGGATCCCGTTGCGGCCGCCAAGGTGGTGGCCGATTACGCGAAGACCAACGAGAAGCTCAAGATCGTCGGCGCCAGCCTCGGCACCCAGATTCTGGACGCGGAGGGGGTCAAGGCCCTCGCCGCGCTCCCGTCGCTGGACGAACTGCGTGGCCGTCTCGTGGGCATGATCCAGACCCCGGCGACCCGTATCGCCGGTGTCCTCCAGGCTCCGGGCGGCCAGGTCGCCCGCGTGCTTGCTGCCTACGCGAAGAAGGACGACGAGGCGGCGGCCTAACCAGGCCTAGTCACTCGTTTTTTCCATCCCCAGAACTCAAGTCGTTTGGAGTAGTAACATGGCTGATCTGCAGAAGCTCGTCGACGATCTGTCGGCCCTGACCGTCCTGGAAGCCGCCGAGCTGTCGAAGCTCCTGGAAGAGAAGTGGGGCGTCTCCGCCGCCGCTCCGGTCGCCGTCGCCGCCGCCGGCCCGGTTGCCGCCGCCGCCCCGGTGGAAGAGCAGACCGAGTTCACGGTGATCCTCGCCGATGCCGGCGAGAAGAAGATCAACGTGATTAAGGAAGTCCGCGCCATCACCGGCCTGGGCCTGAAGGAAGCCAAGGACCTGGTCGAGGGTGCTCCGAAGCCGGTCAAGGAAGGCGCCACGAAGGACGAGGCCGCCAAGATCAAGAAGCAGCTTGAAGAGGCCGGCGCCAAGGTCGATATTAAGTAAGACCTTGTTGCGTTGCGGATCATACAGTTCCACGCCGGACGGCGGCCGGTCCCCAAGGGGGCCTGCCGCCGCACGGCGTTTTCTGCCTTCCGCCGGACCGGGCTTGCCCGGCCCGGCTCTTTCCGTCCCCATCTGGGGGGCGGCCCGCGCGGGCGCCCACGGGACCGGCCGATCATCTTGGTCGGCTCCTCTGGTCGGTTGAACGGTCGGTATAACGCGCATCACGTACAGACGTTTGGGGACATCCATGGCCAAATCCTTTACGGGTCGTAAACGTGTTCGGAAGAGCTTCGGGCGCATCCCGGAAGTCACCCAGATGCCCAACCTCATCGAGGTGCAGCGCAGCTCCTACGATCACTTCCTGCAAATGGACGTCGCCCCGGAAAAGCGGGCGAACCTGGGCCTGCAGGAAGTCTTCAAGTCGGTGTTCCCGATCAAGGACTTCTCCGACCGCGCGGTGCTCGATTTCGTCAAGTACGAGCTGGAGCAGCCGAAATACGACGTCGAGGAATGCCAGCAGCGCGGCATGACCTTCGCGGCTCCGCTGAAGGTGACCCTGCGTCTGTCCGTCTTCGACGTGGAGGAGGACACCGGCCTCCGTTCGATCCGCGACATCAAGGAGCAGGACGTCTACATGGGCGACATGCCCCTGATGACGGCCAACGGCACCTTCGTGATCAACGGCACCGAACGCGTCATCGTCTCGCAGATGCACCGCTCGCCGGGCGTCTTCTTCGACCATGACAAGGGCAAGACCCACGCGTCGGGCAAGTATCTGTTCGCCGCCCGCGTCATCCCGTACCGCGGCTCCTGGCTCGATTTCGAGTTCGACGCCAAGGATCTCGTCTACGTCCGCATCGACCGCCGCCGCAAGCTGCCGGCCACCACGCTGCTGTTCGCCCTGGACGGCGCGGAGACCGAGGCGCTGCGCGCCGAGCGCAAGGCCAACCGCAAGGACCTGCTGCCCTACGAGGCGCAGGGCATGGCCAAGGAAGAGATCCTCAACTACTTCTACGACACCATCACCTACAGCCGTTCGGCCGGCGGTTGGAAGACCCCGTTCAACGTCGACCGGATGAAGGGCGTCAAGCTGATCTCGGATCTCGTGGACGCCGCCACCGGCGCCATCGTCGCCGAGGCCGGCACCAAGATGACTCCGCGCGTCATCAAGAAGCTGGTCGAGGCCGGCCTGACCGAGCAGCAGGTCTCCACCGAGGAGTTGACCGGCCGCTATCTGGCCGTCGACATCATCAACGAGCGCACCGGCGAGGTGCTGTTCGAGGCGGGTGACGAGCTGTCGGCGAGCGACCTGGACAAGCTGGAGAAGACCGGCGTCGACGAGCTGCCGGTGCTGGCGATCGACCATCTGAATGTCGGCGCCTACATCCGCAACACGATGAACGCCGACCGCAACGCCAGCCGCGAAGACGCGCTGATCGACATCTACCGCGTCATGCGCCCGGGCGAGCCGCCGACCCTGGAATCGGCCGAGGCGCTGTTCTCGGGCCTGTTCTTCGACAGCGAGCGCTACGACCTGTCGGCCGTCGGCCGCGTCAAGATGAACGCGCGCCTGAACTTCCAGACCGACGACCAGATGCGTGTGCTCCGCAAGGAGGACATCCTGGAGATCCTGAAGGTTCTGGTGAACCTGAAGGACGGCCGCGGCGAGATCGACGACATCGACCATCTCGGCAACCGCCGCGTCCGCTCGGTCGGCGAGCTGATGGAGAACCAGTACCGCGTCGGCCTGCTGCGCATGGAACGTGCGATCCGCGAGCGCATGAGCTCGGTCGAGATCGACACGGTGATGCCGCACGACCTGATCAACGCCAAGCCGGCCGCCGCCGCGGTGCGCGAGTTCTTCGGCTCGTCGCAGCTGTCGCAGTTCATGGACCAGACCAATCCGCTGTCCGAGATCACGCACAAGCGTCGTCTCTCGGCCCTCGGGCCGGGCGGTCTGACCCGCGAGCGCGCCGGCTTTGAGGTGCGCGACGTGCACCCGACCCATTATGGCCGCATCTGCCCGATCGAGACGCCGGAAGGCCCGAACATCGGTCTGATCAACTCGCTGGCGACCTATGCCCGCGTGAACCAGTACGGCTTCATCGAGAGCCCCTACCGCAAGGTCATCGACAGCAAGGTCACCGACGAGGTGGTCTATCTGTCGGCGATGGAGGAGGGCCGCTACGTCGTCGCCCAGGCGAACGCCGAGCTGACCGCCGACAACAGCTTCGCCAACGATCTGGTGTCCTGCCGCCAGGGCGGCGAATACCTGATGTTCCGGCCGGAGGCGATCGATCTGATCGACGTGTCGCCGAAGCAGCTGGTGTCGGTCGCCGCGGCGCTGATCCCGTTCCTGGAGAACGACGACGCCAACCGCGCGCTGATGGGCTCGAACATGCAGCGCCAGGCGGTGCCGCTGGTGAAGGCGGACGCGCCGCTGGTCGGCACCGGCATGGAGGCGACCGTCGCCCGCGACAGCGGCGTGACCATCGTCGCCAAGCGGGCCGGCATCGTCGACCAGGTCGACGCCACCCGCATCGTCGTGCGCGCCACCGACAGCTCCGACAGCACGGCGCCGGGCGTCGACATCTACAACCTGCTGAAGTTCCAGCGTTCCAACCAGAACACCTGCATCACCCAGCGTCCGCTGGTGAAGGTCGGTGACCGGGTGAATGCCGGCGACATCGTGGCCGACGGTCCGTCGACCGACCTGGGCGAGCTCGCGCTCGGCCGGAACGTGCTCGTCGCGTTCATGCCGTGGAACGGCTACAACTTCGAGGACTCGATCCTCATCAACGAGCGCATCGTCAAGGACGACGTCTTCACCTCGATCCACATCGAGGAATTCGAGGTCATGGCCCGCGACACCAAGCTGGGCCAGGAGGAAATCACCCGCGACATTCCGAACGTCGGTGAGGAAGCTCTGAAGAACCTCGACGAGGCCGGCATCGTCTATATCGGCGCCGAAGTCCGTCCTGGCGACATCCTGGTCGGCAAGGTGACGCCGAAGGGCGAAAGCCCGATGACGCCGGAAGAGAAGCTGCTGCGCGCCATCTTCGGCGAGAAGGCCTCGGACGTCCGCGACACCTCGCTGCGCCTGCCGCCGGGTGTCGTCGGCACGATCGTCGAGGTCCGCGTGTTCAGCCGCCGCGGCGTCGACAAGGACGAGCGCGCGCTCGCCATCGAACGGGCCGAGATCGAGAAGCTGGCCAAGGACCGCGACGACGAGCGCGGCATCCTGGAGCGCAGCTTCTACACCCGCCTGAAGGAAGTGCTCATCGGCCAGACCGCCCAGTCGGGTCCGAAGGGCATGAAGGGCGGCACGGTCCTGACCGACGAGGTGCTGGCCGGCCTGTCGAAAGGCCTGTGGCGCCAGATCGCCATCGCCGACGAGTCGGTGATGGAGACCGTCGAGAACCTCGCCAAGGTATTCGACGACTCGATCAAGGCCCTGCAGGACCGCTTCGAGAACAAGGTCGACAAGCTCCAGCGCGGTGACGAGCTGCCGCCGGGCGTGATGAAGATGGTCAAGGTCTTCGTCGCGGTGAAGCGCAAGCTGCAGCCGGGCGACAAGATGGCCGGCCGTCACGGCAACAAGGGTGTCGTCTCGCGCATCATCCCGCAGGAGGACATGCCCTACCTTGAGGACGGCACCCCGGTCGATCTCGTGCTGAACCCGCTGGGCGTGCCGTCGCGCATGAATGTTGGTCAGATCCTGGAGACGCATCTGGGCTGGGCCGCGTCGGGTCTCGGCAAGCAGATCGGCCGCGCGGTCGATCAGTACCGTCTGGCGATCCGCAACAAGGCCGGCGGCGCTCCCCAGCTGGAGGCTCTGCGCGGCACGCTGAAGAACTCCTACGGCGAGGCCACCTACGCCGAGGACATCGCCGATATGACCGACGGCGAGATCCTGGAGCTGTCCGGCAACCTGCGCAAGGGCGTGCCCTTCGCGACGCCCGTCTTCGACGGCGCCCGCGAGGAGGACATCTGCGTCCATCTGGAGCGTGCCGGTTTCGACCGGTCGGGCCAGTCGACGCTGGTCGACGGCCGTACCGGCGAGACCTTCGACCGCAAGGTCACCGTCGGCTACATCTACATGCTGAAGCTGCACCACCTCGTGGACGACAAGATCCACGCCCGGTCGATCGGCCCCTACTCGCTGGTCACGCAGCAGCCGCTGGGCGGCAAGGCCCAGTTCGGCGGTCAGCGCTTCGGTGAGATGGAGGTCTGGGCGCTGGAAGCCTACGGCGCCGCCTACACGCTGCAGGAAATGCTGACGGTGAAGTCGGACGACGTGTCCGGCCGCACCAAGGTCTACGAAGCCATCGTTCGCGGCGACGACAACTTCGAGGCCGGCATTCCGGAGTCGTTCAACGTGCTGGTCAAGGAGCTGCGCTCGCTCGGCCTGAACGTCGAACTGAATCAGCGGGACTACTGAGCCGGTCTGACGTGACCCAGGCCCCGGATCGGCGCGCGCGCGCCGTTCCGGGGCATTGCACTGCCTTTAACCGACAACGCGGCGATGCCAGCGGGAGACGGTCATGAATGAGTTGATGAACATTTTCGGCCAGGTTCAGGGGCCGCAGAGCTTCGATCAGATCCGCATCCAGATCGCGAGTCCAGAGCGGATCCGGTCCTGGTCCTACGGCGAGATCAAGAAGCCGGAAACCATCAACTACCGCACCTTCAAGCCGGAGCGTGATGGCCTGTTCTGCGCCCGCATCTTCGGCCCGATCAAGGACTACGAGTGCTTGTGCGGCAAGTACAAGCGCATGAAGTATCGCGGCATCATCTGCGAGAAGTGCGGCGTCGAGGTCACGCTGTCGAAGGTCCGGCGCGAGCGCATGGGCCATATCGAGCTGGCGTCCCCCGTCGCGCACATCTGGTTCCTGAAGTCGCTGCCGAGCCGCATCGGCCTGCTGCTCGACATGACGCTCAAGGATCTGGAGCGCATCCTCTATTTCGAAAACTATGTCGTCATCGAGCCGGGCCTCACCCCGCTGAAGCTGCATTCGCTGCTGAACGAGGAAGAGTTCCTGAACGCCCAGGACGAGTATGGCGAGGATTCCTTCACCGCGTCGATCGGTGCCGAAGCGCTGCGCATCATGCTGTCTGCGCTCGACCTCGACGAGGAGAAGAAGCGCTGCCGTGAGGATCTGCGCGACACCAACTCCGAGGCCAAGCGCAAGAAGCTGGTCAAGCGCCTGAAACTGATCGACGCCTTCCTGGCCTCGCAGTCGCGCCCCGAATGGATGATCCTGGAAGTCATTCCGGTGATCCCGCCCGAGCTGCGTCCGCTGGTGCCGCTGGACGGCGGCCGCTTCGCCACGTCCGACCTGAACGACCTGTACCGCCGCGTCATCAACCGCAACAACCGCCTGAAGCGGCTGATCGAGCTGAAGGCGCCGGACATCATCGTCCGCAACGAGAAGCGCATGCTGCAGGAGGCCGTCGACGCGCTGTTCGACAACGGCCGCCGTGGCCGCGTCATCACCGGCGCCAACAAGCGTCCGCTGAAGTCGCTGTCGGACATGCTGAAGGGCAAGCAGGGCCGCTTCCGCCAGAACCTGCTCGGCAAGCGCGTCGATTACTCCGGCCGTTCGGTCATCGTCGTCGGTCCGGAGCTGAAGCTGCACCAGTGCGGCCTGCCGAAGAAGATGGCGCTGGAGCTGTTCAAGCCCTTCATCTACGCCAAGCTCGAGCTGTACGGCTTGGCCTCGACCATCAAGGCCGCCAAGCGGATGGTGGAGAAGGAACGTCCCGAGGTCTGGGACATCCTGGAGGAGGTCATCCGCGAGCATCCGGTGATGCTGAACCGGGCGCCGACGCTGCACCGTCTTGGCATCCAGGCATTCGAGCCGACGCTGATCGAGGGCAAGGCGATCCAGCTGCACCCGCTGGTCTGCACCGCCTTCAACGCCGACTTCGACGGCGACCAGATGGCCGTCCACGTTCCGCTGTCGCTGGAAGCGCAGTTGGAAGCGCGCGTCCTGATGATGTCGACCAACAACATCCTGTCGCCCGCCAACGGCAAGCCGATCATCGTGCCGTCCCAGGACATCGTGCTCGGCATCTACTACATCTCCATGGACCGCCCGAGCGAGATGGGCGAGGGGATGGTGTTCTCCACCGTCTCGGAGATCGAGCAGGCGCTGAACGCCAAGGTCCTGTCGATCCACGCCAAGATCAAGGCGCGCTATGTCGGCGTCGATGACGAGGGCGAGGAGAAGATCTCCATCGTCGAGACGACGCCGGGCCGCATGCTGCTGTCCGAGCTGCTGCCGCGCCATCCGAAGGTGCCCTTCTCGCTGATCAACCGCGTCCTGACCAAGAAGGACGTCGGCAACGTCATCGACGCCGTCTACCGCCATTGCGGCCAGAAGGAGACGGTGATCTTCGCCGACCGGCTGATGAAGCTGGGCTTCGGCCACGCCTGCCGCGCCGGCATCTCGTTCGGCAAGGACGACATGGTGATCCCGGAGGCCAAGGGCCGCCTGGTCAACGAGTCGAAGGAGCGGGTCAAGGAGTTCGAGCAGCAGTATCTCGACGGCCTGATCACCCAGGGCGAGAAGTACAACAAGGTCGTCGACGTCTGGTCGGAATGCACCGAGAAGGTCGCTTCCGAGATGATGAAGGCGATCTCGACCACCGAAGCCGGCAAGCAGGTCAATTCGGTGTACATGATGGCCCACTCCGGTGCGCGTGGTTCCGCCGCGCAGATCCGTCAGCTGGCCGGCATGCGCGGCCTGATGGCCAAGCCGTCGGGCGAGATCATCGAGACGCCGATCATCTCGAACTTCAAGGAAGGCCTGACCGTGCTGGAGTACTTCAACTCCACCCACGGCGCCCGCAAGGGTCTGGCCGACACCGCCTTGAAGACGGCGAACTCCGGTTACCTCACCCGCCGTCTGGTCGACGTGGCGCAGGACGCCATCATCGTCGAGCATGATTGCGGCACCGAGCGCGGCATCACCGTCAAGGCGGTGATCGACGGCGGCGAGGTCATCTCGCCGCTGGGCGACCGCATCCTCGGCCGCACGGTGGTCGGCGACGTGATCGATCCGCTGAACGGCGAGCTGTTGATCGAGGACGGCGGCCTGATCGACGAGCCGACGGTCGACCGCATCGAGCGGTCGGGCATCGACTCGGTCAAGATCCGCTCTGTCCTGACCTGCGAGACCCGCGACGGCGTGTGCGCCAAGTGCTACGGCCGTGATCTGGCCCGCGGCACGCTGGTGAACACCGGCGAGGCGGTCGGCGTCATCGCGGCGCAGTCGATCGGCGAGCCGGGCACCCAGCTGACCATGCGCACCTTCCACATCGGCGGTGCGGCGCAGCGCGGTGCCGAGCAGAGCCAGATCGAAGCGGCGTTCGATGGCATTGTGCGGATCAACAACCGCAACATCGTCATGAACTCCTCGGGCATTCCGGTCGTCATGGGCCGCAGCACCGAAGTGATCCTGCTCGACGATCAGGGCCGCGAGCGGGCGCGTCACCGCGTGCCGTACGGTGCCAAGCTGCTGGCGGACGAGGGCGTGAAGGTCGAGCGCGGCGCCAAGCTGGCCGAGTGGGACCCCTACACCCTGCCGATCATCACCGAGCGCGCCGGTACCGCCCGCTACATCGACCTCGTGGAAGGCATCTCCATGCGCGAGGTGATGGACGAGGCGACGGGCATCAGCTCCAAGGTGGTGGTCGACTGGCGCCAGCAGCCGCGTGGTGCGGACCTCAAGCCGCGCATCGCGCTGGTGGATGATCGGGGCGACCTGATCACCCTGCCGAACGGCCTGGAAGCCCGCTACTTCATGTCGGTGGACGCAATCCTGTCGGTTGAGAACGGCGCCGAGGTCCGGGCCGGCGACGTGCTGGCCCGTATCCCGCGCGAATCCTCCAAGACCCGCGACATCACGGGCGGTCTGCCGCGCGTGGCCGAGCTGTTCGAGGCGCGCCGTCCGAAGGACTTCGCGATCATCTCGGAGATGAGCGGCCGCGTCGAGTTCGGGAAGGACTACAAGACCAAGCGCCGCATCGTCGTCCGCAACGAGGAGAGCGGCGACGAGAAGGAGTATCTGATCCCGAAGGGCAAGCACATCTCCGTGCAGGAAGGCGATTACGTCGAGCGCGGCGACCTGCTGATGGACGGCAACCCGGTGCCGCACGACATCCTGGCGGTGATGGGCGTCGAGGCCCTGGCCGATTACCTGATCAACGAGATCCAGGACGTCTACCGGCTGCAGGGCGTGAAGATCAACGACAAGCACATCGAGGTGATCGTCCGCCAGATGCTGCAGAAGGTCGAGATCACCGACGCCGGCGAGACCACCTTCCTGGTGGGCGAGCAGGTCGACCGCCAGGAGTTCGACGAGGAGAACGAGAAGACCGTCGGCGAGGGCCTGCAGCCCGCGTCGGGTCATCCAGTGCTCCAGGGCATCACCAAGGCCAGCCTGCAGACGCGGTCCTTCATCTCGGCCGCGTCGTTCCAGGAAACCACGCGCGTCCTCACGGAAGCGGCCGTCGGCGGCAAGGTCGACAACCTGGAAGGCCTGAAGGAGAACGTCATCGTCGGCCGCCTGATCCCGGCCGGCACGGGCTCGGTGGTGAACCGCCTGAAGCTGATCGCCGCCGAGCGTGACCGCGAAGCGGCCCTGGAAGCCGGCGCGCCGGAGGAAACTCCGGCCCTGCCGACCCCGGGCGAGGAAAGCACCGCGGCCTGATCCATCGGGTCGTTTGAGTAGGCGAGGGGGCGCGTTCCGTGAGGAACGCGCCCTTTTTCTTTGGGGATCAGGGATCCGCCGGATCGTGGAAACGAAGCGAAGACCATCCTTGACTCTCCCGAACCCATTCCCTAAAGTCCGCGAACTTCAAAAGGACCCTCGGGCTCTCCGTGTGTCCGCTTGAATCCACCGATCCCGCCGATCGGAGTTGCCCGATCGGCTTTCGCTCATTCAGCCCGCTCGGAACGGCAACGTTTCGCAGGCGGGCTTTTGCTTCGTCCGGCTCCGCCGGCCGAGTGATCTTGAAGGGATGAAGGGCAGATATGCCGACGATCAACCAGTTGATCCGTAAGCCGCGCGAGCCGTTGGCCGCGCGCAACAAGGTTCCCGCGATGGAGGCCTGCCCGCAGAAGCGTGGCGTCTGCACTCGCGTCTACACCACCACCCCGAAGAAGCCGAACTCGGCGCTCCGTAAGGTCGCCCGCGTTCGCCTGACCAACGGCTTCGAGGTGACGAGCTACATCCCTGGCGAGGGTCACAACCTCCAGGAACACTCGGTGGTCATGATCCGCGGCGGCCGTGTGAAGGATCTTCCCGGCGTGCGCTATCACATCATTCGCGGCACGCTGGATACCCAGGGCGTCAAGGATCGTAAGCAGCGCCGGTCGAAGTACGGCGCGAAGCGTCCGAAGTAAGGAGAACTCACGATGTCCCGTCGTCATCGCGCCGAGAAGCGTGAAGTCCTGCCGGACGCCAAGTATGGCGACCGCGTCCTGACGAAGTTCATGAACTGCCTGATGTTTGACGGCAAGAAGTCGTCGGCTGAAAGCATCGTCTATGGGGCCCTCGGCCGCATCGAGGTCAAGACCAAGAACGACCCGGTTCAGGTCTTCCACGATGCGCTCGCCAACGTGAAGCCGCATCTGGAAGTGCGCTCGCGCCGCGTCGGCGGTGCGACCTATCAGGTCCCGGTCGAGGTCCGTTCGGACCGCGCCCAGGCCCTGGCCATCCGTTGGCTGATCGGCGCCGCCCGCGCCCGTTCGGAAAACACGATGACCGAGCGTCTGTCGGGCGAACTGCTCGACGCCGCCAGCCAGCGCGGCACTGCCGTGAAGAAGCGCGAAGACACGCACCGCATGGCGGAAGCCAACAAGGCGTTCTCGCACTACCGCTGGTAAGGTTAACGCCTCTCCTGGTGATTTTGCATGCCCCGTTCGCACGCCCTCGACCGTTACCGCAACATCGGCATCATGGCCCACATCGATGCCGGCAAGACGACGACGACCGAGCGCATCCTGTTCTATACCGGCAAGTCCTATCGCATGGGCGAGGTCCATGACGGCACCGCCGTCATGGACTGGATGGAGCAGGAGCAGGAACGGGGCATCACCATCACCTCGGCGGCGACGACCTGTTTCTGGCGCGACCACCGCATCAACATCATCGACACGCCCGGCCACGTCGACTTCACCATCGAGGTCGAACGGTCGCTGCGGGTCCTGGATGGCGCAGTCGCCATCTTCGATGCGGTCGCGGGGGTCGAGCCACAGACGGAAACCGTGTGGCGGCAGGCCGACAAGTACGGCGTGCCGCGCATGGCCTTCGTCAACAAGATGGACCGCGTCGGGGCGGATTTCGCGGCTTGCGTCGCGATGATGGCCGACCGGCTCGGTGTCGCACCGCTGGTGCTGCAACTCCCCATCGGCGTCGAATCCGGTTTTTCCGGCGTCGTCGATCTGGTCGAGATGCGGACGACGGTCTGGAAGGCCGAGACGCTCGGCGCAGAATTCGAACACACCGATATTCCCGAGGATCTGGCCGGACCGGCCGCGGATGCCCGTCAGGCTCTCCTGGAGGCCGTGCTCGACCTCGACGAGGCCGCCATGACCGCCTATCTGGACCGCGGCGAGGAGCCAGCGCCTGCTGCCCTGCGCGCCCTGATACGGAAGGGCACGATTTCCGGCGCGCTGGTCCCGGTGCTCTGCGGCTCGGCCTTCCGCAACAAGGGCATCCAGCCGATGCTGGACGCCGTCGTCGATTTCCTGCCGGCGCCGAACGACATCGGCTCGGTCAAGGGCCACGCCCTGAGTGGCGGCCAGGCGGAGGAGCGGGCGGCCAACGACAGCGCCCCCTTTGCCGGTCTGGCCTTCAAGGCGATGAACGACCCCTATGTCGGGACGCTCACCTTCTGCCGCATCTATTCCGGCACCGCCAGCGTCGGCGACTGGCTGCTCAATCCGGTCAAGGGCGAGCGCGAGAAGATCGGCCGCATGCTGCTGATGCATGCCAACAGCCGCGAGGACATCGAGCGCGCCCACACCGGCGACATCGTTGCCTTCGCCGGGCTGGAGCACACCGCCACCGGCGACACGCTGTGCGATCCGGCCCGGCCGATCGTGCTGGAGCGGCTTGACGTTCCCGAGCCGGTGATCGAGATCGTGGTCGAACCGCGGACGGATGCCGACCATGACCGGATGGCGGCGGCGCTGAACCGGTTGGGCCATGAGGATCCGTCGATGCGGGTCTCGGTCGACCGCGAGAGCGGCCAGACCCTGATCCGCGGCATGGGCGAGCTGCATCTCGACGTCATCGTCGACCGGATGAAACGCGAGTTCCGCGTCGATGCCGCGGTCGGGGCACCCAAGGTCGCCTATCGCGAGACCGTGCAGCGCTCGGCCGACATCGACCATGTCCACGCCCGCCAGTCCGGCGACCGCGCCCAGTTCGCCCGGGTGGTGCTTTCGGTGGAAGCGCTTGGGCGCGGCGCGGGCTTCGTCTTCGAGAACCGCGCTTCGGCGCTGCCCCGCGAGTTCGCCGCCGGCGTGCAGCGCGGGCTGGAGGCGGCGAAGGATGCCGGCGTGGTCGCCGGCTACCCGGTCGTCGACCTCAAGGTGACGCTGACCGGCGGCGAGACGCACGATGTCGATTCCTCGCCGCTCGCCTTCGAGCTGGCGGCGCGGGCCGCCTTCCGGGAGGCGATGACAAAAGCCGCTCCGACGTTGCTCGAACCGCTGATGCGGGTCGAAATCATCACGCCGGACGACTATATGGGCGACGTCATCGGCGACCTGAACGGTCGCCGCGGGCAGATCACCGGCATGGACCAGCGCGGCAACGCGCGCATCGTCACGGGACTGGTTCCCTTGGCGGCCATGTTCGGTTATGTGAATTCCCTGCGCTCCATGAGTCAGGGCCGCGCGCAGTACAGCATGCAGTTCGACCATTACGAGCCGGTGCCACAGGCCATCGCGGACGGGGTCCGCGCCAAGGTGGCCTGAAGACCGCTGGAACGATTGAGAAACGGAGAGACCAACCCATGGCCAAGGCAAAGTTCGAGCGGAACAAGCCGCACTGCAACGTTGGCACGATCGGCCACGTCGACCACGGCAAGACGTCGCTGACGGCGGCGATCACGAAGGTGCTGGCGGAGTCCGGCGGCGCGACCTTCACCGCTTACGATCAGATCGACAAGGCGCCGGAAGAGAAGGCGCGCGGCATCACGATCTCGACGGCCCACGTCGAGTACGAGACGGCCAACCGCCACTACGCGCACGTCGACTGCCCGGGCCACGCCGACTATGTGAAGAACATGATCACCGGCGCCGCCCAGATGGACGGCGCGATCCTGGTCGTGTCGGCCGCCGACGGCCCGATGCCGCAGACCCGCGAGCACATCCTGCTGGCCCGCCAGGTCGGCGTTCCGGCGCTGGTCGTGTTCATGAACAAGGTCGACATGGTCGACGACGAAGAGCTGCTGGAGCTGGTCGAGCTGGAAGTGCGCGAGCTTCTGTCGTCCTACCAGTTCCCGGGCGACGACATTCCGATCACGAAGGGCTCGGCGCTGTGCGCGCTGGAAGACCGTTCGCCGGAGATCGGCCGCGACGCTGTCCTGGCGCTGATGAAGACGGTCGACGAGTACATCCCGCAGCCGGAGCGTCCGGTCGACCGTCCGTTCCTGATGCCGATCGAGGACGTGTTCTCGATCTCTGGCCGCGGCACGGTGGTGACCGGCCGCGTCGAGCGTGGCATCGTGAAGGTCGGTGAGGAAGTCGAGATCGTCGGCCTGAAGGCGACGGTGAAGACGACGGTGACCGGCGTGGAGATGTTCCGCAAGCTGCTCGACTCCGGGCAAGCCGGCGACAACATCGGCGCGCTGCTGCGCGGCACGAAGCGCGAGGACGTTGAGCGCGGCCAGGTTCTGGCCAAGCCGGGTTCGATCACCCCGCACACCAAGTTCAAGGCCGAAGCCTACATCCTGACGAAGGAAGAGGGCGGTCGCCACACCCCGTTCTTCACGAACTATCGTCCGCAGTTCTACTTCCGGACGACGGACGTGACGGGCATGGTGTCTCTGCCGGAAGGCGTGGAGATGGTGATGCCGGGCGACAACGTCGCCATGGACGTCGCGCTGATCGCCCCGATCGCCATGGACGAAGGCCTGCGCTTCGCCATCCGCGAGGGTGGCCGCACCGTCGGTGCAGGCGTCGTTGCCAAGATCATCGAGTGATGACCGATGCTGCTGCCGTCTCGCGACGGCGGCAGCATCTGGTAGGGTAGGGTGTCCGGTCGGTCCGGCCGCCGGTTGTATGAGACGGGTCGTCCGCACAGCGCAAGCAGGGCGGGCGGCCCGCCCCGGTTCTAGCCATCGGGCGTCGGCGTTCAATGGCCGCCCGCCTGTCGATCAGGCTTCCTCCGTCCGGGGGGAGATTCAGGATTGACAGGCGGGCGTTGAACGCCTAGAGATTACGCCCTCTGGATTTTGGGTTGGTGGTAGGCAGCTTCGGCCTAGACGCAGCCCGAGACGAACGGCAAAGGCGCGCCCCTTCGGGAGGTGCGCCGTCTGCTGAACGGAACATCCCCTTTGCGCCGCCCGCGCAGGGGATGTTCTTTTTCGTATCGGATCGTCGCATCGGTCACAGTGTCGCCCGTCGGCCCCGCTTCGGTGGATCGGCGCGCGGCTTTGCGCTGTCGACGATGTGCCGCAAGCAAGCTCGTGGAGTTCCGGTGACGCGTCCGCGTCATCGCTAAAAGGTGCAAGGGACGTTTGGACATGGACAGCCAGAACATCCGCATCCGCCTGAAGGCGTTCGATCATCGCGTGCTCGACCAGTCGACCAGCGAGATCGTCAACACCGCCAAGCGGACCGGCGCGCGCGTGCGGGGCCCGATCCCGCTGCCGACGCACATTGAGAAGTTCACCGTGAACCGCTCGCCGCACATCGACAAGAAGTCGCGCGAGCAGTTCGAGATCCGCACCCACAAGCGCCTGCTCGACATCGTCGATCCGACGCCGCAGACCGTGGATGCGCTGATGAAACTCGACCTCGCCGCCGGCGTGGACGTCGAGATCAAGCTCTGATTTTTGGTTGGTAAGGGACCTCTCCATTCGCGGACGTCCCTGGTCAGGAGATAAAGAACAATGCGATCCGGTTTGATCGCGCAGAAGCTCGGCATGACCCGCGTCTTCACGGACGACGGCCAGCATGTTCCGGTCACTGTGCTGAAAGTCGACAGCTGCCAGGTCGTCGCCGTTCGTACCGAGGACAAGGATGGCTACACCGCCGTCCAGCTCGGCGCGGGCGCCATCAAGGTCAAGAACGTCAACAAGCCTGAGCGCGGGCATTTCGCCAAGGCGCGCGTGGAGCCCAAGCGCAAGCTGGTCGAGTTCCGCGTCGATGCCGATGCCCTGATCGAGGTTGGCGCCGAGCTGTCGGCTGCCCACTTCGTCGCCGGCCAGTTCGTCGACGTCACCGGCACTTCCATCGGCAAGGGCTTTGCCGGTGCGATGAAGCGGTGGAACTTCGGTGGTCTGCGCGCCACGCACGGCGTGTCGGTGTCGCACCGCTCGCACGGTTCGACGGGCAACCGTCAGGATCCCGGCAAGGTCTTCAAGAACAAGAAGATGGCCGGCCATCTCGGTGACGAGAAGGTCACGGTCCTGAACCTCCAGGTCGTGTCGGTCGATGAAGAGCGCGGCCTGATCCTGCTCAAGGGCGCCGTCCCGGGCGCCGAGGGCGGCTGGCTGCGCATCCGTGATGCGGTCAAGAAGAAGGCTCCGGAAGGACTGCCCTTCCCGGCCGGCATCAAGTCTGCTCCGGCGGCGGAAGCCCCGGCCGAGACGCAGGAGTGAGCGCCATGAAGGCCACGATCAAGAATCTGAACAACGAGGCCGTCGGCGAGATCGAGCTGTCGGAAGCCGTGTTCGGTCTTCCGACCCGCACCGACCTGCTGGCCCGCATGGTGAACTGGCAGCTGGCCAAGCGCCGCTCCGGCAACCATAAGACCAAGGGCATCAGCGAGATCAGGGGCACGACCAAGAAGCCCTATTCGCAGAAGGGCACCGGTCGCGCTCGCCAGGGCTCCATCCGTTCGCCGCAGTTCCGCGGCGGTGCGACCATCTTCGGTCCGGTCGTGCGCTCGCACGCCCATGATCTGACCAAGAAGGTCCGCAAGCTGGCGCTCAAGACCGCCCTGTCGGCCAAGGTCGCCGAGGGCAAGCTGATCGTCCTGGAGGCCGCGGCCGCCGAGACCCACAAGACCAAGGATCTGGTGGCCCGTCTCGCCACCCTCGGCCTGACTTCGGCACTGATCATCGACGGCTCGAACCTGGACGACAACTTCGCCAAGGCTTCGCGCAACATCCCGCTGATCGACGTGCTGCCGGAGCAGGGCGCGAACGTCTACGACATTCTCCGCCGCGATACGCTGGTCCTGACCCGCAACGCGGTCGAGCAACTGGAGGCTCGCCTGAAATGAGCAAGCAGTCGAAACCTGCGGTGAGCCAGGAGCGGATGTACGACCTGATCCTCGCTCCCGTCATCACCGAGAAGTCGACGTTGGTGTCGGAGCACAACCAGGTCACGTTCCGCGTGCCGCTCACGGCCTCCAAGCCGGAGATCAAGGCCGCCGTTGAAGGTCTCTTCAACGTCAAGGTGACCGCGGTCAACACCCTGGTTTCCAAGGGCAAGACCAAGCGGTTCCGCGGCACCATCGGCCGTCGCTCGGACTTCAAGAAGGCCGTCGTCACCCTCGCCGAGGGTAACAAGATCGACGTGACCACGGGCATCTGAGCGGGAGTGTGATCCGATGGCTCTGAAGCAATACCGCCCGATTACTCCGTCGCTCCGCCAGTTGGTCATCGTCGACCGCTCGGAGCTGTGGAAGGGCAAGCCGGTCAAGACCCTCACCGAGGGCCTGACCAAGTCCGGCGGCCGCAACAACACCGGCCGCATCACCGCGCGCCGGATGGGTGGCGGTCACAAGCGCGTCTACCGTCTGGTGGACTTCAAGCGTCGCAAGTTCGACATCCCGGCCGTCGTCGAGCGGCTGGAATACGATCCGAACCGCACCGCTTTCATCGCGCTGATCAAGTACCAGGACGGGACGCTGTCCTACATCCTGGCGCCGCAGCGCCTGAAGGTCGGCGACACCGTCGTGTCGGGCGAGAAGGTCGATGTGAAGCCCGGCAACGCCATGCCGCTGCGGAACATTCCGGTCGGCTCGATCGTGCACAACGTCGAGCTGAAGGCGGGCAAGGGTGGTCAGGTCGCGCGCTCCGCGGGCACCTACCTCCAGCTCGTCGGCCGCGATGGCGGCTACGCCCAGCTGAAGCTGCCGTCAGGCGAGCTTCGCGTGGTGCGCGGCGAGTGCATGGCGACCCTGGGCGCGGTGTCGAACCCCGACCAGATGAACACCAACCTTGGCAAGGCCGGTCGCAACCGCTGGCTGGGCAAGCGTCCTTCGGTCCGTGGCGTCGCCATGAACCCGATCGACCACCCGCACGGCGGTGGTGAAGGTCGCACCTCGGGCGGCCGTCATCCGGTCACCCCGTGGGGCAAGCCGACCAAGGGCAAGAAGACGCGTCACAACAAGAAGACGGACGGCCTGATCCTGCGCCGCCGTCATTCGAAGTAAGGAGGTCGAACGATGGCACGCTCCGTTTGGAAGGGCCCGTTCGTCGACGGCTATCTGCTGAAGAAGGCGGACAAGAGCCGGGCTTCGGGCCGCAACGAGATCATCAAGATCTGGTCGCGTCGTTCGACCATCCTGCCGCAGTTCGTCGGTCTGACGTTCGGCGTCTACAACGGCCACAAGTTCCTGCCGGTTCTCGTCACCGAACACATGATCGGTCACAAGTTCGGCGAGTTCGCTCCGACGCGGACCTTCTATGGCCACGCGGCGGACAAGAAGGCGAAGAGGAAGTAAGCCATGGGCAAGTCTGCCAACCCCAGCCGGGTCGCGGAGAACGAGGCTCTGGCCCGCAATCCGATGATCCGCACCAGCCCGCGGAAGCTCAACCTCGTCGCCCAGCTGATCCGGAACATGGATGCCAGCCGCGCCGTGGCCGAGTTGACCTTCTCCAAGCGCCGCATCGCCGGCGAGGTGAAGAAGGTTCTGCAGGCCGCGATCGCGAACGCCGAGAACAACCATCAGCTCGACGTCGACCGTCTCTACGTGTCGTCGGCGACCGTTGGCCGCGCTCTGGTGATGAAGCGCTTCCATGCCCGTGCCCGCGGTCGCGGCGCCCGGGTTGAGAAGCTGTTCAGCAACCTGACGATCATCGTTCGCGAGCGTGACGCCGCCGTTGCCGAAGGGGCCGAGTAATGGGTCAGAAAATCAATCCGATTGGGCTGCGCCTCGGCATCAACCGGACCTGGGACAGCCGTTGGTTCGCCAAGCGCGACTACGCCAACCTGCTGCACCAGGACCTGAAGCTGCGCGGCTATCTGCAGGGTCGCCTGCAGCAGGCCGGCGTGTCTCGCGTCGTCATCGAGCGTCCGGCCAAGAAGGCCCGCATCACCATCCACTCGGCCCGTCCGGGCGTGGTGATCGGCAAGAAGGGCGCGGACATCGAGAAGCTGCGTCAAGAGCTGTCGAAGATGACCGGCAGCGAGGTGAGCCTGAACATCGTCGAGATCCGCAAGCCGGAAATCGACGCCCGGCTCATCGCCGAGAACATCGCCAGCCAGCTGGAGCGCCGCGTGGCGTTCCGCCGTGCCATGAAGCGCGCCGTGCAGTCCGCCATGCGCCTGGGCGCCCAGGGCATCCGGATCAACTGCTCCGGCCGTCTGGGCGGGGCTGAGATCGCCCGCATGGAGTGGTACCGCGAGGGCCGCGTTCCGTTGCACACCCTGCGTGCCGACATCGATTACGGTGTGGGCACCGCCAAGACCACCTACGGCACCTGCGGTGTCAAGGTGTGGGTGTTCAAGGGCGAGGTCATGGCTCACGACCCGATGGCGCAGGACAAGCGCATGGGTTCCGAGCCGGTGTCGACCGACGGCGAGCCGCGCCGCGATCGTCACGATCGCCGCGACCGTCGCGAGCGCTCCGAGCGCTCCGAACGCGAGTAAAGGGGCCGAGCGATGCTTTCTCCCAAGCGCACGAAATACCGCAAGGCCCACAAGGGCCGCATCCACGGCAACGCCAAGGGCGGTACCGATCTGAACTTCGGCTCCTTCGGCCTCAAGGCCCTGGAGCCGGAGCGCATCACCGCCCGGCAGATCGAGGCGGCCCGCCGCGCGATCACCCGCGCGATGAAGCGTCAGGGTCGCGTCTGGATCCGCGTTTTCCCGGATCTCCCCGTCTCCACCAAGCCCGCCGAAGTCCGCATGGGCTCCGGTAAGGGTTCGCCGGAGTACTGGGCGGCCCGCGTCAAGCCGGGTCGCATCCTGTTTGAGCTGGACGGCGTACCCGCCGATGTGGCAAAAACCGCCTTCGCTCTGGCGGCCGCGAAGCTGCCGATCAAGGTGAAGCTGGTGACCCGCCTGGGCGGGGTCGAGGAGACCG
Source organism: Azospirillum thiophilum (assembly GCF_001305595.1). NCBI lineage: Bacteria > Pseudomonadati > Pseudomonadota > Alphaproteobacteria > Rhodospirillales > Azospirillaceae > Azospirillum > Azospirillum thiophilum. The sequence goes on along the minus strand of NZ_CP012401.1, from coordinate 312,981 downwards.
CGGCATGAAGGCCGTAGACATTCGTACGAAGAGTGCGGACGAGCTGAACGATCAGCTCCTCCAACTCAAGAAGGAACAGTTCAACCTGCGTTTCCAGAAGGCCTCCGGCCAGCTGGAGAACACTGCGCGGGTGAACGTGGTGCGCCGCGACATCGCCCGCATCAAGACCATCATCGGCGAGCGCGCCCGCTCCGCCGACGCCGGCAAGTAAGGGGGATCATCCATGCCTCGCCGCGTTCTGCAGGGCACGGTGGTCAGCGACAAGTGCGACAAGACCGTTACGGTTCTTGTCGAGCGCCGTGTCATGCACCCCGTGTACAAGAAGTTCATTCGTCAGTCGAAGAAGTACGCCGCCCATGATGAGGGCAACCTCTTCAAGATCGGCGACAGCGTTTCGATCATCGAGTGCCGTCCGATCTCCAAGTCCAAGCGTTGGACGGTCGTGACGGAGTCCGCCGCCGACAGCGGCGCCGCGTGATAACGAAAGGTCATAAACCATGATCCAGATGCAAACCAACCTGGAAGTCGCCGATAACAGCGGGGCGCGCCGGGTGCAGTGCATCAAGGTGCTTGGCGGGTCCAAGCGGAAGGTCGCGACCGTGGGCGATGTCATCGTCGTCTCGGTCAAGGAGGCCATTCCGAAGGGCCGCGTCAAGAAGGGCGACGTGCATCGTGCCGTCATCGTCCGCACCGCGAAGGAACTGCGTCGGGAGGACGGGTCTGCGATCCGTTTCGACCGGAACGCCGCCGTGCTCATCAACAAGCAGGGTGAGCCGATCGGCACCCGTATCTTCGGGCCGGTCACTCGTGAGCTTCGCGGCAAGAAGTTCATGAAGATCATCTCGCTGGCGCCGGAGGTGCTGTGATGGCCGCCAAGATCAAGACCAAGGACAAGGTCGTCGTCCTGACCGGCAAGGACAAGGGCAAGACCGGCGAGGTGCTTCGCGTCATTCCCAAGGAGAACCGTGCGGTTGTCCAGGGCGTGAACGTGGTGAAGAAGCACCAGCGTGCCAGCGCCCGCTCGCAGGGTGGCATCATCGAGATGGAGGCGCCGATCAACGTCTCGAATCTCGCTCACGTCGACCCCAAGGATGGCAAGCCGACCCGCGTCGGTTTCAAGATCCTTGAGGATGGCCGCAAGGTGCGTGTCGCCAAGCGGTCCGGCGAAGTCATTGACCTGTGAGGGCCCGGGCATGACCGCACGTCTGAAAGAAGTTTACGCCTCCAAGATCCGCGCCGCTCTGAAGTCGGAATTCGGCTACAAGAACGACATGGAAGTCCCGCGGCTCGAGAAGATCGTGGTCAACATGGGTGTCGGCGAGGCTGTCGCCGACTCCAAGAAGATCCAGCTCGCCGTGGCCGAGATGGCCGCCATCACCGGTCAGAAGCCGGTGGTGACCAAGTCGCGCAAGTCGATCGCCCAGTTCAAGCTGCGCGAAGGCATGGCGATCGGCTGCAAGGTCACGCTGCGCAGCGACCGCATGTACGAGTTCCTGGACCGTCTGGTGACGATCGCGTTGCCGCGCGTCCGTGACTTCCGCGGTATCCCGGGGAACAGCTTCGACGGCCGTGGCAACTATGCCATGGGTGTCAAGGAGCAGATCATTTTCCCGGAGATCGATTACGACAAGATCGATCAGATCCGCGGCATGGACATCATCATCGTCACCTCGGCGAAGACCGATCAGGAAGCCAAGGCTCTCCTGAAGGGCTTCGACATGCCGTTCGTGAGCTGAGGCTGGAGCACGACCATGGCTAAGACCAGTGCCATCGAAAAGAACAAGCGTCGCGCCAAGCTGGCCAAGCAGTACGCGAACAAGCGTGCGAAGCTGAAGGCTATCGCGAACGACAAGACCCTCCCGCCGGAAGAGCAATTCGCTGCCCGCCTCAAGCTGGCCGAACTGCCGCGCAACTCCTCGAAGGTGCGCGTCCGGAACCGCTGCGAGTTGACCGGGCGTCCGCGCGCGTTCTATCGCAAGTTCAAGCTGTCCCGCGTCACCCTCCGCGAACTGGCCTCGACCGGCCAGATCCCGGGGATGACGAAGTCGAGCTGGTAAGGAGGGTCCGAGAATGTCTTTGAGCGATCCGCTCGGCGATATGCTGACCCGCATCCGTAACGGTCAGCACGCCCGCATGTCCGTTGTGGTTTCCCCGGCGTCAAAGTTGCGCGTCAACGTCCTGGACGTGCTGAAGCGCGAAGGCTTCATCCGCGGCTGGTCCGAGGAAGAGCTGCGTCCCGGCGTCAAGAACCTGAAGATCGAGCTGAAGTACCACGAAGGCGAGCCTGTCATTAAGCAGATCGCCCGTGTGTCGAAGCCCGGCCGTCGCGTCTATTCGAAGATCGCCGACCTGCCCCGTGTCTACAACGGGCTCGGTCTGTCGATCCTGTCGACCCCGCGCGGCGTGATGTCGGACAACGAGGCCCGCGCCGCCAATGTCGGCGGTGAAGTCCTCTGCCGCGTGTTCTAAGGGGGATTGGCAGATGTCGCGCATTGGCAAGCATCCCGTGCCGGTCCCGGCTGGCGTCGACGTTAACGTCGACGGCCAGCAGGTGACGGCGAAGGGCAAGCTGGGGCAACTCAGCCTGACCCTGGTCGACGACATCAACGCCTCGCTGGAAGACGGCAAGGTGGTGGTGAAGCCGGCAAATGACAGCAAGCGCGCCCGCACCATGTGGGCAACCTCGCGCACCCTGATCAACAACATGGTCACCGGTGTCAGCCAGGGCTACACGATCAACCTCGAGATCAACGGCGTCGGTTACCGCGCGGCCGTGCAGGGGAAGGAGCTGGTCATGCAGCTCGGCTTCTCGCACGACGTGAAGTACCCGATTCCGGACGGCATCACGATCAAGTGCGACAAGCCGACGGCCATCTCGGTCAGCGGCTACGACAAGCACAAGGTCGGCCAGGTCGCCGCCGAGATCCGCGGTTGGAAGAAGCCGGAGCCGTACAAGGGCAAGGGTATCAAGTACGATACCGAAACCGTCCTGCGCAAGGAAGGTAAGAAGAAGTAACCGCCATGCTGAAGCCAAAGCAACTCCACGAGCGCCGCAAGCAGCGCGTGCGCGCGCAGATTGCCAAGAAGGCCGGCGGGCGTGTTCGCCTCTCGGTCTTCCGGTCGAATCTGCATATCTACGCCCAGATCATCGACGACGAAAACGGCAAGACGCTCGCGTCTGCCTCGTCGCTGGAGAAGGAGCTGCGCGAGCAGCTCAAGCACGGCGGCAACGTCGAGGCGGCCAAGCGCATCGGCGTGCTGATCGCCGAGCGTGCCAAGGCCGCGGGCGTCACCGAGGTCGTGTTCGACCGCGGTGGTTATATTTTCCATGGCCGGGTCAAGGCCCTGGCCGACGCCGCCCGTGAGGGCGGGCTGTCGTTCTAAGGAGGCCCGGATATGGCACGTGAACGTGGGGAGCGGGACAACCGCGACCGGCAGCCGCGCGAGCGGGAAGAAAGCGAGCTGATCGAAAAGCTCGTCGGCATCAACCGCGTTGCCAAGGTGGTCAAGGGTGGTCGTCGCTTCGGCTTCGCCGCTCTGGTCGTTGTCGGTGACGGCAAGGGCCGCGTCGGGGTCGGATCGGGCAAGGCCCGTGAAGTTCCCGAGGCGATCCGCAAGGCGACGGATCAGGCCAAGCGCGGCATGATCCGGGTTCCGCTGCGCGAAGGCCGGACGCTGCATCACGACACCAACGGTCACTTCGGTGCCGGCAAGGTCGTGCTGCGGGCCGCCCCGGCCGGTACCGGCATCATCGCCGGCGGTCCGATGCGCGCGATCTTCGAGGCTCTCGGCGTCGCCGACGTCGTGACCAAGTCGATCGGCACCTCGAACCCGCACAACATGATCAAGGCGACCTTCGACGCCCTGACCCAGGTCACCAGCCCGCGTTCCGTCGCGGCGCGTCGCGGTCGTCGCGTGAGCGACATCCTCGGCCGTCGCGAGGCCGGCGCCGGACAGGAGGCCTGATCATGGCGGAGAAGAAGACCGTCGTCGTGACCCAGATCGGCAGCCCGATCGGCCGCAAGCACGACCAGCGCGAGACGCTGGTCGGTCTGGGTCTCAACAAGCTGCACCGGACCCGCGAGCTGGAGGATACTCCGGCCGTGCGGGGCATGATCGCCAAGGTCGCGCACCTGGTCCGCGTCGAGAACGAGGGCTGAGATCATGACCAAGCTGAATGACCTGCGTGACAACGCCGGTGCCCGCAAGGCGCGTATGCGCGTCGGTCGCGGTATCGGTTCGGGCAAGGGCAAGACCGCCGGCCGTGGCGTGAAGGGTCAGACCTCGCGCACCGGTGTGGCGATCAACGGCTTCGAAGGCGGGCAGATGCCTCTGCACCGCCGCCTGCCGAAGCGCGGTTTCCGGAACATCTTCGCCAAGGAATACTCGGTGGTCAATCTGGGCATGGTCCAGAAGGCGATCGACCTCGGCAAGCTGAACGCCGCCGAGACCATCGATGCCGCGGCGCTCCACGCCGCCGGTGTCACCGGCCGGGTGAAGAAGGACGGTGTCCGTCTGCTGGGCAAGGGCGAGCTGACCACGAAGGTTTCCTTCACGGTCGCCGGCGCGTCCAAGTCGGCAGTCGAGGCCGTCGAGAAGGCGGGTGGCAGCGTCACGCTGACCGCGCCCGCCGCCGAAGCCGCCGAGTAAAGTTCCGCGACAAGCCCGGGCTTGCGCACGGGCTGGCGTGGCACTACAAAAAGCGAAGTCGCGAGGGGCGGCCTGCGTCATGCAGTGCCGCCCCGTTCGCGCTTACGGGACAGGGATTGGACCATGGCATCAGCGGCCGAGCAGCTTGCCGCCAACATCAATTTCGGGGCTTTCTCCAAGGCGACCGAGCTGAAAAAGCGGATTTGGTTCACCTTGGCGGCCCTGATCGTCTACCGGCTGGGCACCTATATCCCGCTGCCGGGCATCGACCCGCACATCCTGCAGGATGTCTTCAAGCAGCAGGGCGGCGGTATTCTCGGCATGTTCGACATGCTGGCGGGCGGCGCGCTCAGCCGCATGACCATCTTCGCGCTCAACATCATGCCGTACATCTCGGCGTCCATCATCGTGCAGTTGCTGACCGCCGTGTCGCCGCAGATGGAGGCCATGAAGAAGGAAGGCGAATCGGGGCGCAAGAAGCTGAACCAGTACACCCGGTTCGGCACGGTCGCACTCGCCACGGTGCAGGCTTACGGCCTTGCCGTCGGCATCGAATCGATGCGCGGTTCGACCGGAGCCGCGGTGATCGATCCGGGGCTGTTCTTCCGCATCGCCACCGTCATCACGCTGGTCGGCGGCACCATGTTCCTGATGTGGCTCGGTGAACAGATCACCGCGCGCGGCATCGGCAACGGCATCTCGCTGATCATCTTCGCCGGCATTGTCGCCGAGTTGCCGCGGGCGCTGGTGAACACGCTCGAGCTCGGCCGTCAGGGCGCCCTGTCGACCATCTTCATCATCGTGATGCTGTTGATGGCGGTCGGCGTCGTCTTCTTCATCGTCTTCATGGAGCGCGCCCAGCGCCGCCTGCTGGTCCAGTACCCGAAACGCCAGGTCGGCAACCGGGTGTTCGGCGGCGAAGCGTCGCACCTGCCGCTGAAGATGAACACCGCCGGCGTCATTCCGCCGATCTTCGCATCGTCGCTGCTGCTGCTGCCGCTGACCGCGGTCGGTTTCGCCGGCGGCGAGGGACCCGAGTGGCTGCAGGCGGTGTCGCGCTACGTCGCGCACGGCACGCCGCTGTACATGCTGCTCTACGCCTCGCTGATCGTGTTCTTCTGCTTCTTCTACACCGCCATCGTCTTCAACCCCACCGAGACGGCCGACAACCTGCGCAAGCATGGCGGTTTCATCCCCGGCATCCGTCCGGGCAAGAACACCGCCGACCACATCGATTATGTGCTGTCGCGGCTGACGGTCATCGGTTCCGCGTACCTTGTGGCGGTTTGTCTCCTCCCCGAAATCCTGATATCCCAGCACTCGGTTCCGTTTTATTTTGGCGGCACCAGCCTGCTGATCGTGGTCACCGTCACGATGGACACGGTTGCGCAGATTCACTCCCACCTGCTGGCCCACCAGTATGAGGGATTGATCAAGAAATCGAAGCTTCGGGGGAGAAGGTAATGAACCTCATACTGCTCGGTCCGCCGGGCGCCGGGAAGGGGACCCAGGCGCGCCGTCTTGAAGACACGCGCGGTCTGGTGCAATTGTCGACGGGCGACATGCTCCGCGCCATGGTGGCCGAAGGCGGGCCGCTCGGGCAGCAGGCGAAGGAGATCATGGCCGCCGGCAAGCTGATGCCGGACGAGCTGATGGTCAGCATGATCGCCGAGCGTATTTCCAAGCCCGACGTCAAGAACGGCTTCATCCTCGACGGGTTCCCGCGCACCGTGGCCCAGGCCGAGGCGCTGGACGCGATGCTGGACGAGAAGGGCCTGAAGCTCGACCATGTGATCGAGATGCGGGTCGTCGACGACGTGCTGGTCGAGCGCATCACCGGCCGCTACACCTGCGCCAAGTGCGGCAAGGGCTATCACGACAGTTTCGAGAAGCCGAAGGTAGCCGGCGTCTGCGATGTCTGCGGCAGCACGGAATTCAAGCGTCGCGCCGACGACAATGCCGAGACGGTGAGCACCCGCCTGGCCCAGTACCACCAGCAGACCGCACCGATCCTGCCCTATTACCAGGGCCGCGGCGTGCTGAAGGCGGTGGACGGCATGGCCGACATCGATGAGGTGACCAAGGAGATCGAGGCGGTCCTCGCAGGCTGAGGTCCGTCATCCACTCGATACAGGAAAGGCCGTGCTCTCCGTCCGGAGGGCGCGGCCTTTTCCATGTCCGGGGGAGCCGGCCGGTTCAGGCGGGCGGGGCGGCCGGCTCCTCGGTCATCGTGCGGTAGCGGGCGAGGATCCAGCCGAGATGGGCGGTGACGGCGTTGGCGGCATCGTCCGGATCGCGGCGGGCGATGGCCTGGTGGATGGCGCGGTGATGCTCGATCATCAGCGCCTCATGATTCTCCATGAAGGGCTCGGTGTGCTTCATCTCGACCATGTTGCCGAGGATGTCCCGGATGGTCGACAGCAGATGCAGGTACACCGGGCTGCCGGAGGCCTGGGCGACGGCGACGTGGAAGTCCATGTCGTCGGCGGCCCGCCCGCCGTCGCGGTTGGTCTGGCTCATGGCGGCCAGGATGCGGCCGATGGTGTCGATCTGCTCCTGCGTCGCCCGTTCGGCGGCACGGCGCGCTGCCCAGCTTTCCAGGGCCATGCGGATCTCGACCAAATCGCAGAGGTTCTGGTGGGTGCTGCGCACCATCGCGGTGAGGGCGCCATCCATCATCCCGGCGGAGGACACCACCCGCGTGCCGCCGCCCTGGACCGCGGTCAGGAAGCCCTGGGTCTTCAGCTTCTGCAGGGCTGCGCGAACCGACACCCGGCTGACATGGAGCTGTTCGGCCAGCTGCCGCTCGCCCGGCAGACGCTCCCCCGGGACCAGCTCTCCGCGTGCGATCCGGTCGAGCAGCTGTTGGGCCACCCATTCGGAAATGCGCTGCGAGGAGGAGGGGACATGGGCGCTGTCGTCGGTGCCGGGCACGGATTGGTCCCCTTGGGTCGGAAACGGATCATAAGCGGTTCATCATACCGGTAGCGGTCCCCACCGGCCGGGTCAATGGCCGACCGCCGATCTGCGGCGCCTTGCCCGCAGGGTGGAAAGCGCGGGCCGGCCCCCGGCCGGTAATCTCCCGGGCCGGTCGCGCGCTTAGCGGCTGCCGCGGCGGGCCAGCAGGATCCCCATCAGGATCACAGCGGCGCCGACCGCTTGCAAGGTTCCCAACGGCTCGTCGAGCAGGATCCAGGCGAGAATCGCCGCTGCCGCCGGTTGGAGAAGCAGGCTTACCGACGAGAAGGAGGCCGGCAGATGGGCCAGCGCGTAGGCGATCAGGCTCTGGCCGCCAGCATGGCTGAACAGGGCAAGCCCGCCGAGGACCAGCCAGCCGGCAACGGTCGCCGGCAGCATCGCCTCGCCATCCAGGAGGCCGAGCGGCAGCAGGACTACGGCGGTGATGACGCCGCTCCAGGTCATGATGGTGGCGGTGGAGAATTCGGCGCGCAGATGGCCGACCGACAGGATGTAGCCGGCATAGAAAACCGCGGTCAGCAGACCCAGCGCGTCGCCGAACAGATGATCTGGGCTGAGTTGGAAGCTCTGCCCCATCAGAACCACCGCACCGGCCAGCGCCATCAGCATGCCGACGACGAAGCGGCCGGTGATCCGCTCCTTGAACAGGAACCAGGCGGCCGGCGCCACGAACAGCGGCGCGAAGTTGGCCAGCAGCGTCGCGTTGGCGACCGAGGTATAGCGGATCGAGGTGTGCCAGACCGCGAGGTCGCCGGCGAAGCACAGGCCGGCCAGCGACAGGCGGGCATAATCGGCGAGCGAGGAGGGGGACCGGCGCCCTTGCCTGGGTTCGGAGCCCATCCACAGCGCCAGCACCGGGGCGGCCAACGCCACCCGCCAGAAGCCGGTGGCGACAGGGCCGACTTCCGACAGGCGGACGAAGATCGGAGCGAAGGCGATGCCGAGCGCACCGGCCAGCAGCGCGATCAGGGCGATGCGCTGCGTCCGGGACGCATCGTCGGCGGGGATGGCACTGGCGTCGGGCATGGTGCCGCTTATAGCCGCCGGCCGTCCGCCGGGCCAGCCGGACGCGCGTCATGGCTGCCGTGCGCGTCCGGGAGTCCTGCAAAAGTAGCGAAGGCCGCAGAGGCGAGGGCCATGGTGGTGCAGCGCATCACGCAACGCCCTGCGGATCAGCGCGGACGGATGCGGCGTAGCGCCACCGACTCGTCGTCCTCGGCACCGAAATCGTCATAGTGGATCGGGCAGCGGCCATCCTTGCGCGGCTTGTCCTTGACCGTGGCAGGGTACCACTCGCCCTTCCACTGCACCTCGACCCGCATGCCGGGCTGGCACAGCGACCCGCCGGCCGGGTAGCCGGAGGCCGTGGGCGCCGGGGCGGCCACCGCCGGGCCGGCGGGCGGCATCGGGCTGAGCATCGGTGCCGCCGCTGCGGCGCCCGGGGCCGACTTCCCCTCGTCGCAGAAGGCGGTGCACACGGTTTTGGCGAGGACCTGACCGCCGCAGCTTCCGCCGAAACAGTCGCGATAGTCGGCCTCGCACCGCGCCTCGCAGCTGCTGTTGCCGCAGGAATAGGAGCGGTCGAAATCGCTGACCGACTTCTTGATCGGCTGCTTCTCGGCATTCCGGCGGTTCACATAGGCCTGATATTCGTAGAGGGCGCGCGATCGCGCCTCGTTCACGCAGGCCTGCTGCATCATCCCGCAGTTCTGGCGGCAGAAGTTGCGGTTCTGCTGGCACTGGTTGACGCACAGCCGCCCTTCCGCCGAGGTCGGCGGGATCAGGCTGTATTGCGTTTCATAGACGGGGCCGCAGGCGCTGAGCAGCGCCATCACGGCAAGGCAGAGGGTCAGCAGGCGGAGCATGCGGGACGTCTTCCGGGTGGGTGCGCACGGCAGAGGGAAAGAAAGGGTATCATCTTGCTGTTCGGGCTACCACCATCGGCCGCGCTTCCGCCCGGCCCGGGGGTTGCGTTAGTGTGGCGCATGGTTGCCTCATCCCCCGATCATCACGCCCATCCCGACACCCCGCCCGACACCGCGTCCGGGGAGGGGCCGGCCGAGCATCGGCGGCCCGTCACCGCTCCCGCACCGGCGCCCCGCATCGTCGTCCCCCTGCTGGGACCGGACGATCCGCCGCCGGCGATGACGCTGAACCCGGTGGCAGGCGGACCGCTGCTGCTGGTGTGCGATCACGCGTCGCGCGCGATCCCCAAACGGCTCGGCGACCTCGGCCTGCCGGAAGAGCAGCTGTGCCGGCACATCGCCTACGACATCGGCGCGGCCGAGCTGACGCGGCGGCTGGCGGCCCGCTTCGGCGCGACGGCGGTACTGTCCGGCTTCTCCCGGCTGGTGATCGACCCGAACCGGGCGCTGGACGACCCGACCGCGATCCCGGTGGTCAGCGACGATGTGGTCATCCCGGGCAACCGCGCGCTCGATGCCGAGGCGCAGGCCCTGCGGGTCGAGGCGCTCTTCCACCCCTATCACACGGCGGTGGCCGCGGCGGTGGCGGCGATCGTCGCGCGCGGCCAGGTTCCGGTGATGGTGTCGGTCCACAGCTTCACGCCGGCCATGCGCGGGATCGCTCGCCCGTGGCACATCGGCATCCTGTGGGACAACGACCCGCGCCTGCCGGTGCCGCTGATCGAGGCTCTGGAGGCCGACGGGCGCTGGTGCGTCGGCGACAACCAGCCCTATTCCGGGCGCGGCACGTCGGGCGGCACGGTGGAGACCCACGCGACGCCGGCCGGCTATCCCAACGTCCTGCTGGAGGTCCGGCAGGACCTGATCGCCACGCCGGAGGGCGCCGACCTGTGGGCGCAGGTGATCGGTGATGCGCTGGAACCCCTGCTCGGCCTGCCGTCGCTGGCGACCATCCACCATTATCCGCGGGCCTGACCACGCATGCGACACGCCGTCACCGAACCGTCCTTCACCCTGGGGCTGGAAGAGGAGTATCTGCTGGTCGACCGCGGCACGCGCGACATCGTGACCAGCCCGCCCGACGAGATGCTGGAGGCTTGCCAGCAGCAGGCGCCCGGCCGCATCCATCCGGAGTTCCTGCGCTGCCAGATCGAGGTGGGGACGCCGGTCTGCCGGACGCTGGCCGAGGCGCGGGAGGAACTGGCGGCGCTGCGCGGCACGGTGGCCGGGGTGGCGGAGCGCCATGGGCTGGCGCCGATCGCCGCCTCGACCCATCCCTTCGCCGCCTGGGAGCCGCAGAAGCACACCAACCGCGACCGCTACAACATGCTGGCCCGCGACCTGGGTGCGCCGGCCCGCCGCCTGATGATCTGCGGCATGCATGTCCATATCGGCATCGAGGACGACGACCTGCGCATCGACCTGATGAACCAGGTCCGCTATTTCCTGCCGCATCTGCTGGCGCTGTCGACCTCGTCGCCCTTCTGGCGCGGGCGCGACATGGAGCGCCGGTCCTACCGGCTGAGCGTGTGGCACGAGCTGCCGCGCACCGGCATGCCCGCCGGTTTCCAGAGCTACGGCGAGTATCAGAGCCATGTCGCGGTGCTGGTGAATGCCGGAGTGATCGAGGATGCGAGCAAGCTGTGGTGGGACATCCGCCCCTCCTCGCGCTTTCCGACGCTGGAGATGCGCATCACCGACATCTGCACCCGGCTCGACGATGCGGTGACGGTGGCGGCGCTCTACCGCTGCCTGCTGCGGATGCTGTGGCGGCTGAAGCTGCGCAATGTGACGTGGCGGCCCTACAAGAACATGCTGATCGAGGAGAATCGCTGGCGGGCCCAGCGCTATGGCCTGGACAGCGGGCTGGTCGATTTCGGCCAGGGCCGCATCGTGCCCTATGCCGACCTGCTGGACGAGATCATCGACCTGACCCGCGAGGATGCCCTGCATTTCGGCTGCACCGCCGAAGTCGAGCGGGCGCGTGAGATCGTGGAGCGCGGGACCAGCGCGCACCGGCAGATCGCGATCTTCCAGGCGGCGCTCGCCGAGGGGGCCGGCGAGGAGGAGGCATTGAAGCGCGTGGTCGACTGGCTGGTCGAGGAGACGATGACGGGGGTGGCGTGATTCGATCGCCGCGGCGCCCCGCGTCCGAACGGCGATGTTTTCCCGTGTTGATAAATCCGCATTGCGGAAATACAAGGCTCTGGTTGTTCAAAGAGGGGCGACCATGCTCAGAGCCTTGTTTTCCGTGGTTGTGCTGATGTTGGCTGGATGTCAGGCCACCACCAGGCCGGACGACGCCCGATCGCAGCAGGGGCGTGAACGGCCAGATCGTGAACGGCCAGATGCAGCCGGGGAGGCGGCGGGAAAATCCTTGAGCGCCGCCATTGTCGAAACGACGATGCCGGGCTGGAAAGCGTCCGCCGCGCTCGCTCCGATCGACGCTCGCTCATCCGGGATGAGGCCGGTGTGCCTGTACAAGGATTCGCAGGAATCCTTGATAGGAAGGAAAGGGCCCTGGCGCGTCGTTTCAAGTCAGAACTGCATAATTGATGAAATCGGTCACGAGAGATTTTATCTCGACTTCAGAAATAAAGCGATATACTTGGCCGCAAGTGAACGTGGAAATAATTTCTCCGGTTCAAAAGGCCGCGCGGGGAGACCGACAGACGAATCCGGCCGCTCGATCCAGTGGTATTGTACGCGGAGCACGCTCGCGGGAATAACCCGCAGTAGAAATGACAATTACAATATCTGCACGTCGGAATTCACCCAGACTGTGGCGACGCCGGCAAGCGTGATTACGAATACGCTGTTCGCGCCGATCGCAGTGCTTGCGCATGCCACGGATGTGGTCGTGGATACCGGGAAGCTCTATGAAGCCGCCGTGGAAAGTGGCGCGTTGAACGGTGCCTGGACCGAGTTCTATCTCGCTGCGCAGCAGGGAATTGGCACTGCCAGATCCTTGAATGATCTGAAAACGGCCCGTGTTCAGTATGACGCTATCCTATCTGGCGATGAGTCACTGAAAAGACTCTACGAGGATCGGGAGGCGAAGCTGCGTCAGGCCGAGCGCGAAAGTCAGAAATTGCGGGAACAACAGGAAAACCAGGAAATTGAAAAGCGGCGTGTGGCTGTCGCGCGTTTCCGACGGACCGTTTCGGCTGGAATGGACAGCCATTGCGGCTTGGTTCTGTCGGTCAACGGACCGGTGGCGATGGTACAGGCGCCTGCCGGGGTCGGGCAGTACGGGATGCGGATTTCCGAGCTTTATCCGGTCGGCCTTGCCTCCTGCCGTTTCATCAACGGTGTCTATCAGCGACCGAACATCGCGTATTGAAGGGGCTTGGCGACAGCTTGCGGGCGGCGTTGACGGGCGATGGCATTTGGATGGGCCGAACCGCCTTGACGCGCGCGTCAGGGCTCCATACGCTCCCGCACCGTCGATACCGCTGGATCGCGGGTTGAACAGGGCTGGCAAAGCAAAAAGCCGACAAAAGTCGGCGTTCGACGAACGGGGGCCGCTCCTTGCCAGGCGGCCCTCATTCGCCCTCGGGGCGGGAACAACCAGCAAGCGGGAGGGAGGAGCATGGCCGGCGCCAAGTTCCTGAAGTTCGATACGCAGAGCCTGCATGCGGGACAGAAGCCCGACCCGGCGACGGGAGCGCGGGCGGTTCCGATCCACCTCACCTCCTCCTACGTCTTCTCGGACGTCGATCAGGCAGCGGCACTGTTCAACCTGGAGCGGCCGGGCCATATCTATTCGCGCATCTCCAACCCCACCGTCGCGGTGCTGGAAGAACGGCTGGCGACGCTGGAGGGCGGGGTGGGCGCGGTCTGCACCGCCAGCGGGCAGGCGGCGCTGTCGCTTGCGATCATGACACTGATGGGGGCGGGCGGGCACATCGTCGCCTCCTCCTCCATCTATGGCGGCAGCCGCAACCTGCTGGCCTATACGCTGCCGCGCTTCGGCATCACCACCAGCTTCGTGCATCCGCGCGACCTCGACGGCATCCGCGCGGCGATCCGGCCCGAAACCCGTCTGGTCTTCGGCGAGGTGCTGGGCAATCCGGGGCTCGAGGTGCTCGACGTCCCGAAGGTGGCCGCCATCGCGCATGAGGCCGGCATCCCGCTGCTGATCGATTCGACCTTCACCACCCCCTATCTCTGCCGGCCGTTCGAGCATGGCGCCGACCTGATCATGCACTCCTGCACCAAGTGGCTGGGCGGGCATGGCACGGCCATCGGCGGCGTGGTGATCGACGGCGGCCGCTTCGACTGGGAGGCGTCGGGCAAGTTTCCGACCCTGACCGAACCCTATGCCGGCTATCACGGCATCGATTTCGCCGAGGAATACGGCCCCGCCGCGTTCATCGCCCGCGCCCGCGCCGAGGGGCTGCGCGATTTCGGCGCCTGCATGAGCCCGATGAACGCCTTCCAGATCCTGCAGGGGGTGGAGACACTGCCGCTGCGGATGAAGGGCCACATCCACAACGCCCGCAAGATCGTCGGCTTCCTGGAAGGGGAGCTGTATTCGGAAACGGGCGCCGGCAATGGCGGGGGCAAGGGCGGCAGCACCGGCGCCGTCGCCTGGGTGTCCTATCCCGAACTGGTCGACCACCCCGACCATGCGCTGGCCGCCCGGCTGCTGCCGCAGGGCGCCGGCTCGATCATCTCCTTCGGTATCCGCGGCACCGGCGAGGGTGGCAGCCGCGAGGCCGGGCGCCGCTTCATCGAGTCCCTGACCCTCTTCTCGCACCTCGCCAATGTCGGCGACGCCAAGTCGCTGGTCATCCATCCCGCCAGCACCACCCATGCCCAGCTGGATGCCGAGGCGCTCGCCGCCGCCGGGGTGGGGGAGGACATGATCCGCCTGTCCATCGGGCTGGAGGATTGCGAGGACCTGATCGACGATCTGAAGCAGGCGCTGCGCGCCGCCACCAAGGGCTGAGGGCCGCGCCATGCAGTTGACCGTCAATGGCTTCCCCGTCTTCGTCCACACCGGCGGCCGGGACATCGACCCGGCACGTCCCGCCATCGTCCTGATCCACGGCGCCGGCATGGATCACAGCGTCTGGAGCCTGCAGAGCCGCTACCTTTCCCATCATGGCCGTTCGGTCCTGGCGGTCGATCTGCCCGGCCATGGCCGCTCCGGCGGCGAGCCGCTGGGCAGCATCGCCGGGATCGCCGATTGGGTGGTCGCCCTGCTGGACGCCGCCGGGCTGGAACGTGCGGCGCTGGCCGGTCACTCCATGGGGGCGCTGGTCGCGCTCGACGCCGCCGCACGCCATGGCGCGCGGGTGGAGGCGGTCGCGCTGCTCGGCGTGGCGGAACGGATGCCGGTCCATCCCGACCTGCTGGCCGCCGCGCATGCCGGCGACCCGTCCGCCATCGAGATGGTGATCGGCTGGGGCCATGGGCCGCGCGGCCATGGCGGCAGCCAGGGCGGCGGCTGCCCGACTCCGGGGCTGGCGCTGATCCCCGGCGGCCGGCGGCTGATGGCATCTGTCCGCCCCGGCGTGCTGGGTGTCGATCTGGACGCCTGCAACGACTATGGGCAGGGCGCCGACGCCGCCGCGATGGTGGCCTGTCCGGCGCTGTTCCTGCTGGGCGCGCTCGACAAGATGACACCCGCGAAGGCCGGGCGGTCGCTGGCGGCGCGCGTCACGTCCGCGCAGGTCGTCATTCTGCCGCAGACCGGTCATATGGTGATGACCGAAGCGCCCGACGCCGTTCTGGATGCCCTGACCTCGTTCCTGTCCCTGCGGCGGGGCTGACGGGGCGTTTGCGGAGGCCATGGGGAAGAGCCGGGGCGTCGCCGCCATAAAACCTTAATCTTTCCCTGGCTATGCTGGATGGCGGGACGGGGTCGGCCGCGGCATCGCGGGTGAACGGCCGGATCGGCCCGATCATCCGTTGCCGGTCCGGGGGCTGTCTTGCAGGTCAATGAAAGACTGGCCGACGCGCTGTTCCGCGATGTCCGCGAGGTGGCCGCGGTGCTGGCGCCCGACGGTCGCGTGCTCCATGTCGGCGAGACGGGAGCGGAGATCCTGGGCGGCCCGGCCCGGGCGCTGGTCGGCGCGCCGCTCGACCGCCATATCCACCCCGACGATCTGGAAGAGGTCCGGTGCAGGCTCCGGGCGCGTGCCGCGGCCCCGGCGGGGAGCAGCGGCCGTGCCGTGTTCCGCTTCCGCTATGACGGCGGCGGCAGCGACGATGGCGAGGACGGCGGCTGGCGCTGGCTGGAGGCGACCGCGCGCAACGAGCTGGCCGACCCGGACATTGGCGGGCTGGTGCTGAACATCCGCGACGTCAGCGGCCAGATCGCCCTGTCGGAGCGGCTGCGCGCCAGCGAGGCGCGCTATCGCAAGCTGGCCGACTCGGTGCCGGTCGGCATTCTGCAGACCGACGCTGCGGGGCAGGTGCAGTTCGCCAACGCCCGCGTCGGCGCCATCACCGGGCTGGAGCCGGACCGCCTGCTCGGCGACGGCTGGCTCGACGCCGTCCACCCCGAGGACCGGCCGCGGGTCGAGGCGGACTGGCGGCTCGGTGCGGGCGGCGATCCCCTGCCGACCGACTTCCGCTTCCACGATCCCCAGCTGGCGGGAGGCACTGGGATCGCCCGGCGGGTGATGTGCCAGCGCATCGCGCTGGAGGATGGCGGCAGCATCGCCACCGTCACCGACGTCAGCGAATATGTCCACACCGCCAATGCCCTGAGGCATTCGGAGGCGCTGAACAAGGCGATCCTGGACACCGCCGCCGATGCGGTCCTCACCATCGACGAGGCGGGGGTTCTGGTCGGCTTCAACCGTGCGGCGGAAGCGATGTTCGGGGTGTCGGCGGCGGAGTTGCTGTGGCGCCCGCTCGACCGCTTGCTGCCGGCGGAGACCCTGCGCGAAGAGGGTGGTGTCCGGTTGGAGTTCGCGACCGGCCAGACCACCGCCCTGGTCGCCCGCGACCGCGGCGCCGAGGCGGAGCGCGCCGACGGCACCCGGTTCCCGGTGGAGCTGTCGGTGAGCGCCAGCGAGGTGGAGGGGCGGCGGCTCCATACCGCCATCGTCCGCGACGTCACCGCCCGCCGCCGGGCCGAGGCCGACCTCCTGGCGGCCAAGGAGGCGGCGGAGGCGGCCGACCATGCCAAATCGGCCTTCCTCGCCACCATGAGCCATGAACTGCGCACCCCGCTGAACGCGGTGATCGGCTTTTCCCAGCTGCTGGACATGCGGATCGGCGAACCCGGCGGGCAGGAGCGGCTGCGCGACGGTGTCGCCGCCATCCGCCATGCCGGCGAGCGGCTGCTGGCCATGATCGACGATATCCTGGACATGGCCCGCGTCGAGGCCGGTGGGCTGTCGCTGGTCGAGGGAGCGGTCGACCTGCCGGCGCTCGCCGCCCAAACGGTGGCGCAACTCGGATTCCAGGCGACCCGCCAGACGGTGACGGTCGAGCTGGTCACCGACGGCGACCTGCCGCCGCTGCGCGGCGACGAGCGGCGTCTGCGCCAGGTGCTGGAAAATCTGCTGTCCAACGCCGTCAAGTTCAGCCATCCGCAGGGCACCGTCACCCTGTCGGTGATGCCGGCCGCCGACGGCTGGATCGAACTGGCGGTGCGCGACCGCGGCATCGGCATGAACCCGGAGGACATCGCGACCGCCCTGACCCCTTTCGCCCAGATCGATCAGGCCGCCAACCGCCGCTATGAAGGCATAGGACTGGGCTTGCCGCTCGCCCTGCGGCTGGTGGAGGTGCATGGCGGCAGCCTGACGCTGGACAGTGCTCCGGGGCAGGGCTGCACCGCGACCATCCGACTGCCGCCCTGGCGGATCATGACCATCGAGGAGTTGCTTGCGTCGATGCCGTGATCCGCCGACTGGCACCAGGCGCCCGGATGTGCCAGAAGCTGGCTGCGGAGGCCCCGGCCGGGGCCGGCGGCGTGGCAATGGCAGGTGTGCGATGGTGGAACGGGACGGACAGAAGGACGCCGTGGTGCTGGTCAGCGGCGGGCTCGATTCGACGACGGTGCTCGCCATCGCCAAGGCCGAGGGCTATCGGGTCAATGCCCTGAGCTTCCGCTACGGCCAGCGCCATGCGGTGGAGCTGGAGGCGGCGCGGCGCGTCGTCGCGGCGATGGGGGTGGAGCGGCATGTGGTTGCCGACATCGACCTGCGCGCCTTCGGCGGCTCGGCGCTGACCGACGCCATCGCCGTGCCGAAGCACGGCAGCGCCGCCGAACTGGGGGATGGGATCCCCGTCACCTACGTTCCGGCGCGCAACACCGTCTTCCTGTCCTTCGCGCTGGCCTGGGCCGAGACGCTGGGGGCGTCGGACCTGTTCATCGGCGTGAACGCGCTGGATTATTCCGGCTATCCCGATTGCCGGCCAGAATATATCGCCGCCTTCGAAACGCTGGCCAACCTCGCCACCAAGGCCGGGGTGGAGGGGACCAGCCGGTTCCGCATCCATGCGCCGCTGATGACCCTGGACAAGGCCGGCATCATCCGCCGCGGGCAGGAACTGGGCGTGGATTACAGCCTCACCCACTCCTGCTACGACCCGACGCCCGACGGGCAGTCCTGCGGCACCTGCGACAGCTGCCTGTTGCGGTTGAAGGGCTTTTCCGAAGCCGGAATGATCGACCAAATCCGTTATGAATCCGGAATGAATGGCTGAATAGTTAGGTCGATTCGATATCGGTTAGTTCTTCCACGGCATGTCTGCCCACGGGGTGCGGAACTCGCCGCCGAACTGCATCAGTTCGGCGGCGAAGGCCTCCGGGCCGACGATGCGCAGCGGCACCATATCGATGGCATAGCCCTGTTTGCGGAAGGCGGGCAGGTCCGGTGCCATCTCCCAGCGCGTGCGACTCATCACCCCGAGCATCCGCACCGGATCGACGCCGGCCGCACCGCGCGATCCCTCGCCCGGATTCCGGTCGCAGATCCGGATACGGCAGCCGATCATCGCGCGGTAATTCTCGGCGCTGCCGGAGAAGGGCGCAGGCGTCAGCTTCACGCCGGCCTGCCGCTTCAGCAGAAGCATGGCCAGATGGTCGTCCGACCCGATGCCGGTGGGGCCGACGGTCGGCGAGCGCGGTTTCTCCCTGACAGCGCGCAGGACGTCCGCGACGCTCCTGAACGCGCTGTCGGCATGGACCGTCATCACCCCGGGATCGTCGACGACGTTCAGCAGCAGATCCCCGGCCATGCACGGGAAAGAGGTCGCTGCTGTCATCGTTTCCATCCGATCATTCCGGTGCCGGTGTTGCCCTTGCCCACACGCCCGGTACGCGAAGCGTGTATAAATCAGAATGAATAACGGGTTTTAGGGCAATATAAGGCAAGAACCGCGCCAAAGAGGGCTGTTTTCAAGAACAAGACAGCCTATGCGTCGCAATGTCGCCAAATCGCGCTCGACTGCGATACAATGCTGGGCGATAATACAACTGGCGGATATGGATATGCCGGTTGTCCGATGACGGCCCGTTTCCGTCTCCATCCCCCGATGCCGGGAGCGTGGCACCCGGTTGTCGCGCCGTCGCGTGCGAGAGAGAGCGGATAGACCCATCCAATGACACATACCCTGAGATCGTCCCGGCCGGCCGCGTCCCGGTTGAGATCGCCCCGGGATCTCGCGGCCGGTCTGCTGCTGAGCGCCATCGCGCTTTGCGGGCTGTGGCTGGCCCGCGAATGGCAGGCCGGATCCCTCGCCATGATGCAGGCCGGCTTCTTCCCGCGGCTGATCTGCGGCTTCCTGCTGGCGATGGGGCTGGTGACGCTGCTGCGCGGGCTGACCGCCGACGGGCCGGCGACGCTGGGTTGGGCATGGCGCCCGTCCGTCGCCATCACCGGGGCCGTGGTCGCTTTCGCGGCGCTGCTCGACAGGCTCGGGCTGGTGCTCGCCATCCTGGCGCTGATCGGCATCGGCGGGCTGGCCGGCCGGCCGCTGCGCCCCGGTCCCTTCACGGCCCTGTGGGCCACGCTGGCGACCGGTTGCATCGCCATCTTCTCCTGGGGACTGGGCTTGCCGCTCCAGATCTGGCCATGATCGACATCTTCGCCAATCTCTGGCTCGGGCTGGGCGTCTCGCTCGAGCCGATGAACCTCGTCTACTGCTTTCTGGGCGTCCTGATCGGCACGTTGATCGGTGTGCTGCCGGGGCTGGGGCCGACGGCGACGGTGGCGCTTCTGCTGCCGATCACCTTCTACCTGCCGCCGGTCGGTGCGCTGATCATGCTGGCGGGCATCTTCTACGGTGCCCAATATGGCGGGTCGACCACGGCGATCCTGGTGAAGCTGCCGGGCGAGTCCTCTTCCGTCATGACCTGCCTGGACGGCAACGCCATGGCCCGCCAAGGCCGCGGCGGCGTGGCGCTGGCCACCGCGGCGCTGGCCTCGCTGTTCGCGGGCATCGTCACCACGCTGGTCATCGCGGTGGCCGGCCCACCGCTGGCCGGGGTGGCGCTGGCCTTCGGCCCGTCGGAATATGTGGCGCTGATGCTGGTCGGGCTGATCGGCGCGGTGATCCTCGCCCATGGGTCGGTGGTCAAGGCGGTGGCGATGATCCTGCTCGGATTGCTGCTGTCGATGGTCGGGACCGACGTCAATTCCGGCCAGATGCGCTTCACCTTCGATATTCCGCAGCTCTATGACGGGCTCGATTTCGTGCCACTGGCGATGGGGCTGTTCGGACTGGCCGACATCATCATCAATCTGGAGGAGACCGAAGGCCGCGGGATCGAGCCCTCGCCGATCCACCGGCTGTGGCCGTCCTTGCAGGATTTCAAGGAGGCATGGCCGGCCGCGGTGCGCGGCACCGCGCTGGGCGCCTTCCTCGGCATCCTGCCGGGCGGCGGCGCCACGCTCAGCGCCTTTTCCTCCTACGCGCTGGAAAAGAAGATGGCGCGCGATCCCTCGGCCTTCGGCAAGGGAGCCATCCAGGGCGTGGCCGGGCCGGAGGCGGCGAACAATGCCGGCGCCCAGGCCAGCTTCATCCCCATGCTCAGCCTCGGCATCCCGTCGAACGCGGTGATGGCGCTGATGGTGGGTGCCATGATGATCCACGGCATCACGCCGGGGCCGCAGATCATGACCAAGCAGCCGGACCTGTTCTGGGGCATGATCGCCAGCATGCTGGTCGGCAATGTCATGCTGGTGGTTCTGAACCTCCCGCTGATCGGCTTGTGGGTGCGGCTGCTGCGCGTGCCCTACGCCTATCTGTTCCCGGCGATCCTGGTCTTCTGCTGCATCGGCACCTACAGCCTGAAGAACGACGTGTTCGACGTGGTGCTGATGGCCGGATTCGGCGTGTTCGGCTATGTCCTGAAGAAGCTGGACTGCGAGCCGGCGCCGCTGCTGCTCGGCTTCGTCCTCGGCCCGCTGCTGGAGGAGAATCTGAGCCGGGCCATGCTGCTGTCGCAGGGCGATCTGAGCGTCTTCGTCACCCGTCCGATCAGCGCCGGGCTGATGGCGGTCGCCGCCGGGCTGCTCGCCCTGATCCTGCTGCCGGCCTTCCGCCGCCAGCGCGAGGTGGCATTCAAGGAATAGGGAAGCTGCCGTTCCGGATCCTGCGGCCGCCAGCCGCAGGATTCCAGCCTTGCCGAACAAGATAAAATTTTATATAAAAGCGCGTAGAAATGTATGGATGGCAAGGGAGCGCGTCATGGCCGCCACCTCTTGGATGGGACGTCGACTGACCGGCCGCGCCAACCGTGCGGTGATGCTTGCACATCGCCGCGCCAATGCACGCAAGCGCGCCTGGACCCGGGACATCGCGCGCGTGATGCTGGTCGCCTCTGTCCTGGTGCTGGGCGTGCTGGCGGTCGAGATCGGCCGCAAGGCGGTCACCATCCACAGCCACAGCGCCGCCCAGAACTCAGTCGAGATTGCCGGCTGATCCGCTGAGGCGATCCGTCAGGGCAGCACCACCACATACCGCTTGGTCGTGGTGACGACCACCGTCCAGCTGCCCTGGAAACCCGGTTCGATGACGAACCGGTCGCCGGCCTTCAAGGACCAGGAGCGGCCGTCGTCATGGGCGACGATGCTTTCGCCCTCCAGGATCTCGCAATACTCCCACTCGTCGTAGAGGATCCGCCAAGCTCCCGGCGTCGATCGCCATGTACCGGCGAACCGCTTGCCGTCCGCCGATTCATAGCCGTTCCATGTGGTGAAGGCCGGCGCTCCCGACAGGATGCGGTCGGCGGCCGGTGCGCCGGTCTCGGCCGCGCCAGGGCTCAGTAGAGCGAGAGACATACGTCGACTCCAAAGGAGATTTCCGATAGGCCGGCGGGAGACGGATTGCCTATTGGTGTATGTGGAAGGATTATGCTATCTCCGCGCGAACAATCTCGTCCTTGCCGGAATCGCTCTATGTTTTGGCTTAATCCGCCACTCGTTGTCTATCATGGCACATATGACGAAGCGGCGGCAGCGATGATGCGCAAGGGCTCGAGATACTCTCATTCAGTCGATGTCGGCGTTGGTCGCCCCAATTGCGATTTCGGTCCCGGCTTTTACGTAACGACGGACCTCGGGCAGGCACGGGAGTGGGCAAACATCAAGACCCGGCGCCTGCGGGCCTCGCGCATGTCCACGTTGCACCCGCTTGTCGCGGTTGTTGTCCGGTTCGAAATTGACCGCACGGCACTGTCCGAATTGGACAGTCTCGTGTTTCAGAATGATGGCGAGGTCTTCGGTTTCTGGCCTTTTGTTGAGGATTGCCGGGCCGGAAGGATCAGGGCGCATGGTCGCGAGAAGCCATATGATGTGGTCTATGGACCGGTTACCGCATGGCCGCAGCGTTCCATTCTGCCCGATAGATCCCAAATCAGTTTCCATACGGAGCGTGGATCGTCCGTGTTAGGATCGCCGGACAGAGCGTGTGTCGGCAGGCCGTTCTTATGAAGGATGGATGAGCGATGAGCCAGTATACGCCACCGATGGATGACCGGTCGTTGTTCTGGGCCGTGGTCGAGGCGACGTTGTCGGAAATCTTCCACGACGACCCTGCTTTGGCCCAGCGACTGAAGGATGAGCTTTCCGACGCGTCTGAATCGGAGCGATCGTTGTTTTTCCATGCGGAGCCGCTGGAGGTTGCTGCGGATCTTAGTGGCGTCACACCCACGGAAAGCCAATTTTTGTTGTATCGGTGCCTGCTGGGTCGACTGGCGCCGGAGGCGAAACTCGCACTGCGCGCAGACATGGCTGACGGGTGGTCGGCGCGCGTGGCCCGCAATCAGGCTCCTGCGGAGCAGTTGACGCTTTTCGGATCTGGTTGACGGGCGACGACCACTGCAGTTTCTTCAAGTCCCCAGCAGGGGCGGCAGTTCGCGGATCGAGTCGATGCGGCGGTAATGCTCGTCGGGCACGTCGGCTTCCTCATGGGCCCAGGTGATGGCATAGGGGATGTGGACGGCGTGGGCACCGGTCGCCAGCACCGGCAGGATATCGGAGCGCACCGAGTTGCCGACCATCAGGAAGCGCGCCGGGTCGATGCCATGGCGCTCCATCACCCGCCGGTAGGTCGCCGGATCTTTCTCGCTGACGATCTCCACCGCGTGGAAGCGTTCGGACAGGCCGGAACGGGCGATCTTGCTTTCCTGGTCGAACAGGTCGCCCTTGGTGATCAGCACCAGACGGTGGCAGGCAGCCAGTTCCTCCACCACCTCCGCCACGCCGGGCAGCAACTCCACCGGATGCTCCAGCATCGCCTTGCCGAAATCGATCAGGCTTCGCAGGTCGCGGGCCGGAACCTGGCCGTCGGTGACGTCGATCGCCGTTTCGATCATCGACAGGACGAAGCCCTTGATGCCGTAGCCGTAAACGCGAAGGTTGGCGCGCTCCGCCTCCAACAGCCGGCGATCGAGGTCGGTCGGGTCGGCGGTGTGGGCCAGCAGGGCGCGGAATCGGTCCTGCGTCATCGAGAAGAGCGATTCATTGTGCCAGAGCGTGTCGTCGCCGTCGAAGCCGATGGCATCGAAGCTCTGCTGGACCCCCGGGTTTCCGGGATCGATGGTGCCGGTCATGGATGTGCCCGCTGCTCCCAGTGATTGGTTCGTAAGTAAAACAATACATGGCTCAAGTCAGGTTGACTTGTCCAGAGGGTGGCAAGGCGGGACGTCGTCATTGTCCGTCTGGCGAACCGTAAGTATCCGCAATGACGCTTTTGCCACACATCGGTGACATTGCATGGTGAGTTCTTCGCTGCCTGCAAAGCGGGCATGTTGCCGCTGGGGGTGGCAACATGGCGAGAAGAGGCGTAATTATATTTCCACACAAGGAGAGAGCGATCGCCGACCGGCGGCCCCTCCAAAAACAAGACATCTCAGGAATCACCATCATGGCCACTCTTCTGCACTCGGCCGATGCCGGCCGCACCACCTCCACCGTCGCCCATATCGTCGAAGTCGCGTCGAACATGCTGGGCCTGTGGCGCCAGCGCATCGTGACCCGCCGCGAGCTGGGCTATCTGGACGACCGCATGCTCCAGGACATCGGCTTCAACCGCCTGGACGCCGAGCGCGAGATGTCGAAGCCGTTCTGGCGCGAATGAGCGCCTGTACGCCGGCCGGCGAACGCACAGGAAAAAGGCCGCTTCCGTTGATCGGAAGCGGCCTTTTTTATTGTCCGCACCGTCCTGGCGCCTAAAAAACAGGCTGCACAGAAAAGCGCCGCCCCCAAAAGAAAAGCCCGTCGGCCGGGATGGACGGCGGGCGGGCTGTAGGTGGCAATTCCGATGATCGGCCCGGGGACTACGCCCTGGTGATCGGCGGAGCGGGCCGGGACCGCGCTCCGCCGGCCGACGGTCAGATGCAGTAGTGCTTGAGCGGCTCGAAGCCGTTGAAGCAGACCGCCGAGTAGGTCGTGGTGTAGGCCCCGGTGGCGTGGATGCGCACGCGGTCGCCGGCCTTCAGCCCCATCGGCATCTTGTAGTCGGCGCGCTCATACATCACGTCGGCGCTGTCGCAGGTCGGGCCGGCCAGGATCACCGCCTCGCGGTCGCTCTCCTGGTCATCGCCCAGCACCTCGATCGGGTACTGGATCGCCTCGTCCATCGTCTCGGCCAGACCGCTGAACTTGCCGATGTCGAGATAGACCCAGCGCTTGGGATCCTCGGCCGACTTGCGCGACACCAGAACCACTTCGCTCTCGATGATGCCGGCGCTGCCGACCATGCCGCGGCCGGGCTCGACGATCGTCTCCGGCAGATGGTTGCCGAAATGGGTGCGCAGCGAGTCGAAGATCGCCTGGCCGTAGGCGGTGGATTCCGGCACGTCGGTGCGGTAGCGGGTGGGGAAGCCGCCGCCCAGGTTGATCATGCCCAGATCGACGCCCAGCACCTCGAGCTCGCGGAACAGCTGCGCCACCTGGAAGATGGCGTGGTCCCATTGCATCAGGTCCTTCTGCTGCGAGCCGACATGGAACGACACGCCATAGGGCTGCACGTCCATGTCGCGGGCCTTCAGCAGCAGCTCGCGCGCCATCGGCAGGTCGCAGCCGAACTTGCGCGACAGCGGCCACTCGGCGCCCTCGCCCGAGGTCAGGATGCGGCAGAAGACGCGGGCGCCGGGGGCGGCGCGCTCGATCTTTTCCAGTTCCGGCTCGCTGTCGAAGGCGAACAGGCGCACGCCCAGCTCGAAGGCGCGGCGGATGTCGCCTTCCTTCTTGATGGTGTTGCCGAAGGAGATGCGGTCCGGGGTGGCGCCGGCGGCCAGCGCCATCTGGATTTCCGGGACCGAGGCGCAGTCGAAGGCGGAGCCGAGACGGGCCAGCAGCGACAGGATCTCGGCGGCCGGATTCGCCTTCACCGCATAGAAGATGCGGGCGTCGGGCAGGGCGTCATGCAGATCGTTGTAGTTCTGCTCGACCACGTCGAGATCGACGACGAGGCAAGGGGTCTGCGGGCGCTGCTCTTCGAAAAAGCGCGCAATCTTCTGGGTCATCTCAGTCTCCTGGGACGCAAGATGATGGAACGGAACGGGTGATGTCGGGGGGACGGAGCGGCCGGGCGGGCCGATCGGCAAAGCAAAAGCCGATCAGGCGCTCAGGCCGCCAATACTGGATTGCCCCGCACAGAAACCTGTTCTGTCCGTATGGCCCAGGAGCGAGGGAGTTCGGAGACGGGTGAGCACGCGCCCACCCACAACAACATCAACCATCGTAACCTCCAAGTCGCCGCCTTGTTTAAGGGACGGTCGGGGATCACGCGTTACGTCGTTGCATAACCACATCTCGGAGACGCCGAGGGGCGGGCCAGCGGCACGTGCGCTTGCGAGTTCGCGTTACATAGATCCAACGTGATCGATTGGAAAGTGAAAAATGCCGCAGGTCCCAAAAAAGTGGCAGGTTCGGGAAGGACGCAAAAAACCGGAGCGATTTCATGGGCTTGACGATGGTTCTGACGGTCGAGGAGATGGGGTTGCGCCTGCTGGCGGCCGCGCTCTGCGGCGCGCTGCTCGGGCTCGACCGCGAGATGCGCGGCAAGGCGGCGGGCCTGCGCACCCATACGCTGATTTCGATCAGCTGCGCCCTGACTACACTGGTTGCGTTCGAGATCTATGCCGATCTGCACGCCACCGGTGACGAGCGGCCGGGCGATCCGGTGCGCGTCATCCAGGGGGTGGCGCAGGCCGTCGGATTCATCAGCGCCGGGGTGATGTTCCGATCGGGCGACAGCGTGCGCGGGGCGACGACCGCCGCGGTCATCTGGGTGGCCGGGGCGCTGGGCATCGCCTGCGGCGCCGGTTATTTCATGCTGGCGGGGATGACGCTGGGGCTGTGCCTGATGGTGACCATCGTCTTCTCCTTCCTGATGGACCGCTTTCCGCAGATCGGGAAGGACGGCGACTCGGGCCGCGACTCCGAAGACGGTCCCGAAGACGATCATGACGACGACCGCAAGGCGCGGGAACGCCGACGCGCGGCGCGGTCCGGCCGGGTCAGGCGGATCGCGCGTCCCGCCCCGCGGGAATGACCAGCAGCCGGTGCGCCAGCAGTGCACCCAGCGCCACCAGCCCGATGGCCCCCATCATCGCCAGCGCGCTGCCGTCGCTCAGATGTCCGACGACAATGCCGATGGCCGCGGCGATGGTCATCTGAGCGAATCCCAGCAGGGAGGAGGCGAGCCCGGCCATGGTGGGGTAGGGACCGACCGCATTGGCCGTGGCGTTGGGCAGGGTCAGCCCGCTGCCGAGGATGAACAGGAAGACCGGCACCACGATGGCGGCCAGATGCAGCACCCCGGCCAGGGCCAGACCGCCGCCCAGCGCCCCGCCGCCGAGCGACAGCAGCGTGCCGATCCGGATCATCCGCGCGCCTCCCAGCTTCGGAGTCAGCCGCCCGGCCAGGAAGGTGCCCAGCATGTAGCCCAGCACCACCGCGCCGAAGCTGGCGCCATATTGCGCCGGCGTCAGATGCAGCCGCTCGATCAGGACGAAGGAGGAGCCGGAGATGAAGGAGAAGATGCCGCTGTAGGAGAAGGCGACCACCAGCACATAACCGACGAAGCCGCGGTTGCGCAGCAGCATCAGGTAATTGGCGGCCAGCCGCCCGGGCCGCAGGGCCTCCTCGTCGCGGTGGCTGTTGGTCTCGCCCAGCAGCGACCATACCGCCGCCAGGATCAGGCAGGCGAAGACCGTCAGCAGCATGAAGTTGGCGCGCCAGCCGAACCATTCCGTCAGGACGCCGCCCAGCATCGGCCCGACCGCCGGGGCCAGCGCCATCGCCATCGACATGTAGGCCAGCACCGTCGCCGACCGCTCGCGCCCGAAGACGTCGCGCACCACCGCGCGTGCCACCACCGGCCCGCAGCAGGCGCCGAGAGCCTGGAAGAAGCGGGCGGCGATCAGCGCGTCGATGCTGGTGGTGACGGCGCAGACGGCGCTGGCGACCAGATAGATCGCCACCCCGACCAGCAAGGTCGGGCGCCGGCCGAAACGATCGGACATCGGGCCGTAGACCAGCTGCGACACCGCGAAGCCGACCAGGAAGATCGACAGGGTCAACTGCACCGTGGCGACATCGGTCCCGAACACCCGGACCAGGGTCGGCAGCGACGGCAGGTAGAGGTCGGTGGACAGCGGGCCGAAAGCGACCAGCGCGGTCAGCAGGACGCGGATCGTCAGGGAATCGGGGCGTGGCATGGGCTGCTGCAGTGCAAGCGGAGACGGGGGCGCACTGTATCAGATGAAACAACCGCCGCCAGCGTCGAACGCGGCGGGCAGCCCTGCCGCCTCACTTTGCCGGCAGCACCATGCGGATGCAGCGGGACAGGACGGTGTTGCCGGTCATCTCGCGATAATTCTGGATGATGACCGGCTCGGCCGCCTTGCATTGTTCCAGGCTGGCGAACTCCAGCGTGGTGGGGCCGCCCTGGTTCAGTATGAACAGCAGCATCAGAACCCGTTCCATTCCCTGCGAACTCCCTTCAGCCGGCCTGTCAGCCGGCATCGGCCAGCACCGCGCGGGCGGCGGCGGCGTCCTGGACGATCTGGTCCTTCAGCGCGTCGAAGCTTGGGAACTTCATCTCGGGCCGCAGGAAATCGATCATCTGCACCCGCAGATGCAGGTCGTAGAGGTCGAGGTCGACGTCGAACAGGTGGGCCTCCAGCCGCGCCACCGTGCCGTCGACGGTCGGCCGGGCGCCGAGATTGGCGACGCCCGGCAGCCAGACGGTCCGGTCGCCGCGGTCGACCCCGGCCCGCACCGCATAGACGCCGAAGGCCGGGCGCAGATAGTCGCCCAGTTCGATGTTGGCGGTGGGAAAGCCGATGGTCCGGCCGCGCCGGTCGCCATGGACGACGCGGCCCTCGATCTCCCAGGGATGTCCCAGCACATGGGCGGCTTCGCGCGGGTTGCCGGCGGTCAGCGCGTCACGCACGCGGGTCGAGGAATAGACCCCCCCCTCGCTGTCGGACACCGGCCCGACCTCGGTCACGCCGAAGCCCTGGGCGCGTCCGGCCCGCGACAGGAAGGCCGGGTCGCCCGACCGCTTGTGCCCGAACAGGAAATCATAGCCGCAGACGACGTGCCGGACCCCCAGCCCGGCGAGGAGCACCTCGTCGACGAAGGCCTGCGCGGTCTTGTGGCGGAGCCCCTCGTCGAAATGGCAGACGATCAGCTGGTCAACGCCCAATGCCTCGACATGGCGGGTCTTGACGCGGAAGGGAGTCAGCCGGAAGGGCGGGTCGTCGGGCCGGAAGACGCTGCGCGGATGCGGCTCGAAGGTAACGACGGCCGATGGAGCGCCGAGCTCCGCCGCGATGCGCTGGGCGGTGCCGATGACCGTCTGATGTCCGCGGTGCACGCCGTCGAAATTGCCGAGCGCCACGACGGCGCCGCGTTCTTCGGCCGGCAGGTCGGCGGTGTGTCTGTACAGTCGCATGCGCGCCCCGATGCTGTGGGCGGACCCCGGCGGATCCGCTTGCCCGGGCGTCTATATAGACCGACGCCGACGCGGGGTAAACGCGCCGGCGGTGTTTTGCGGTCCGAAGGCTGCCCGCTCAGCCGCGGGACGGCACCATCAACAGCGCCTCGCCCTCGACCACCACGGTCTCGCCGACCGTGCAGACGGTCTTGATGACGCAGCGGCGCTTTTCCGGGATCAGGTCGGTGATGGTGGCGCGGGCGGTGACGGTGTCACCGGCGCGGACCGGCGCCTTGAACTTCAGCGTCTGGCTCATGTAGATGCAGCCCGGCCCCGGCAGCTTGGTGCCCAGCACGGCCGAGATGAAGCCGACCGTCAGCATGCCGTGGGCGATGCGGCCCTGGAACATGGTGGTGGCGGCATATTCCTGGTTGATGTGGACCGGGTTGGTGTCGCCGGAAATGCCCGCGAACAGGACGATGTCGGCTTCCGTCACCGTCTTGGCGAAGCTGGCCGTCATGCCGACGGCGAGGTCTTCGATACAGTAGCCTTCGGTGTCCTTGCGGACCTGACGCACGTCGTCCATCGCAGCGATTCCTCTTTCTCTCGGTGCCTGTTCCGGCATCTGGCGCCCCGGCGCCGTGCCGTTCGCCGCAATGCGTCATGTGCACCGCAGCGAGGAGAATGGCATCACGTCTCCTCCAAAAAAGCAAAAAAATCTCTAACGCTCCGCATAGGGGCGCAGCCAAGACGGCCGCCCGGTCCGGCAGTGATGCCGGAAATGGAGAAGGGCACAGAGGCAACGCATTACTGAACAGGGAAGGTAATCTACCGGAATTGATGCGCGATCAACCACTTACCGGAAAAGATCGCTTCGGCCGGCGTCGGCCGGCGATATTCGAGGACTGTCCATCCCGCAATCCCGCTTCCGGTGATAAAGTCAATTCCTTTTCAAGCGCTTGACCGTTCGCTGACTGTTGGTTCGGCGGTGCAGCGGGTTTCGGCGTGCCGGCGCGGCGAATCGGGAGCCGTCTTCGCCGCGTCGCAGCATTACTTGCCGGACCCGGACTGCGACACCTTGTCGCTACCTCCTTTGTCGCTGCCGCTGCTTCCGGCCCGCCGCTCGTCGCGTTCGGCGACCTGCCTGTCCGAGGGCCGGTCCGGCGTCAGCTGGTCGACCTTCGCCTCGACCTTGTCGCGGGCGGCCTCGGTCGGCTGTTCCGACGGCTTGACCTCCACCGTCACCGGGGCGGTGCCGTCCTCGATCATGTCGAGCTTCCTGGCGGCCGAGCGCGACAGGTCGATCACGCGGCCATCGACATAGGGGCCGCGGTCGTTGACGATGACGTCGACGGTTCTGCCGTTGTCCTCGTTGGTCACCGTGGCCTTGGCGCCGAGCGGCAGGGCGCGCGAGGCGGCGGTGGGCTTGTTCTGGTTCATCGCCTCGCCGCTGGCGGTGGTGCGGCCGTGGAATTTCTGGCTGTAGAAGGATGCCTCCCCTTTGTGAACCAGCACCTGCTCGCCATCCTCATGCTCGACATGGACGGGCGGGACCTTGGCCTTTCCGCTGGCCAGCGCCGGGGCGGAAATCCCGCCCAGGGTTGCGCCCAGGGTCGTGGCGCCGAGCGCCAGGACGATGATGCGTATTGTCTTCATCTGTACACCTCCAACGGCGCACCAACGCCCTGCAAGGAAAAGAGTTCCCAAACGGAGCCGAATGAAGACCTCGTTGCTATTTCCGGTTTTGGTCGTCTTGGCGAATTCGGGGTTGATGTCCGCATGGATCGCTGCCCCGATCCGCGATACAACGGACAAGGGAAAGAAAGGGGAACGGAATGGCCGACGATGCCGCGTGGACTGCCGTGTCGGAAAATGCCGGGCCGGCGATGCCGCGTAGCGCTGCGGATCAGGTGGAGATCCGGACGGTGACGACGGCCGACGGGGCGCGGCTGCGGGTCGCCGTCTGGCCGGTGCCGGAAGGAGTGCGCGGCACCGCGCTGGTGCTGACCGGCCGGGCCGAGTTCATCGAGAAATACGCCGAGACCGCGGCCGCGCTGGCCGCCCGCGGTTTTCGCGTGGTGGCGGTCGACTGGCGCAACCAGGGCCTGTCCGACCGGCCGCTGCCCAACCGGCAGATCCACCATCTGACCGACTTCGCGACGCTGGTCGACGATCTCGACGCCGTGCATGGGCAGGTGGTGGCGCCGGTCGTCGACGAGACCGGCGGGCCGCTGATCCTGCTGGCCCATTCCATGGGCGCCCTGGTGGCGACGCTGGCGCTGGCCCGCCATGCGGACGCGAGCCCGGGCCGCTATGCCGCCGTGCTGCTGTCGGCGCCGATGTATGCCATCCACACCGGACCGCTGCCGCGCTGGCTGGTGCGCGGGCTGGCCACGCTTGGAACCGCCTGCGGGCTGGGGGCGCACTATGCGCCGGGGCAGGGCGATTACGACCCGGCGGAGGCTCGGTTCCGTCCCGACAACAAGATCACTGCCGACCCGCAACGCTACGCCGCCTTCCACGGCCCCTATGCCGAGCGGCCGGAGCTGCGGGTCGGCGGCGTCAGCTTCGCCTGGATCGCCGCAGCGCTCGATGCGGAGGATGCGCTGCGCCGGTCCCTGCCGCTGGAGCGGGTGCGCACGCCGGTCCTGCTGCTGAGCGCGCCCGGGGACCGGGTGGTGCGGGCCGAGGCGCACCGGATGGCGGCCGACCGGCTCGGCAATGCCCGCCTCATCGACCATCCGACGGCGAAACACGAGCTGCTGATGGAATGCGACGCCATCCGCGACCGGGTGTGGGCGGACATCGACGCCTTCCTCGACAAGACCCTTGCGCCGGCGGGCGGCTCTGTCGTCGGATAGGCGCCTTCAGGACCAGAGGTTCCCAGCAGCATGACCGATTTCTGGACGGCGTCCGGCTTCCACCTGTTGACCCGCGACGCCGACAACCATCTGGCGGTGACGCCGGACTTCCTGCGCGCCTACCTGCTCCGGCCGGAGATGCGCCCGCCGGAGGAGGCCTGCGACGCCGAGCGCACGCTGCATGCCGCGTTGCTCGACGATCCGGCGCGGCCGGTGCCCGGCCCGCTGCTCGACGCCATCGCCGATGCGGACGCGCGGGAGAATTTCCAGGTCTGGCTGGCCTTCCGCGACCGCCTGCTGGCCGCCGGCACGCTGGAGGGCTGCTACATCCGCCTGTTCCGCGAGGGTGCCCGCGGCGTGCCGGGGCTGTTCATCGACCAGCTGGTCCATGCCATCCTGCGCGGCATCCTGGACGGCACCCCGTCCGGCCTGCGGGCGCGGGCCGGCGAGCTGTTCTTCCGCGAACAGACCGTCTCGGTCGATGACGGGCGCGTCCGTGTCGCCGATGCCGAAACCGTCGAGACGATGGCGGCGTCCGGCGGCTTCGGCTCCCTCGGCCGTCTGGTGGTGGAGGCGGGGACCGCCCCCCGCAGCGTCGAGCTGGACATACTGGACGAGACCAACCACCCGCTCTATTGGGGCCGCGACGCCCGGCACGACACCGTGCTGGACATGACCTTCGCCGCACCGGGCCTCGACGCGCTGGCCCGCGTGCTGGAGGCCTGGGTCGGCCATTTCCTGGGGACGGCGGTCGCCATCCAGCCGGTGCAGTCCATCCGCGACGACCGATGGGTCTGGCATGTCGGGCTGGACGGCGCGGCATCCGCGATCCTCAACGACCTCTACAACGGCGTGGAGGTGGAGGAGGAGCGGCTGGCCCGCATCCTGGCCCTGTTCCGCCTGGACTTCGCCGACCCCGCCGCCATGCGCCCGGACCTCGCCGGCCGGCCGGTCTATCTGGGGGTGGCGATGACCGAGGGGCGGCGCCTGAAGCTGAAGCCGCAGAACCTGCTGGTCAATCTGCCGCTCGCCCCGATGGCATGAGGGGCGCAAGCGGGGCGAGGGGAGCGTTGCCTGGGGTCATCCTCCCAGCAGCGCGCCCACCGGCTTCATCGGTTCGTGCGCGTCGAACAGGATCTTCAGGATGGCGAGGATCGGCACCGCCAGCAGCGCGCCGGGAATGCCCCACAGCCAGCCCCAGAACAGGATCGACACGAACACCGCGATCGGGTTCAACGACAGCCGCCGGCCGACGATCATCGGGGTGAGGACGTTGCCCTCGATCGTCGTCAGCGCCACGAAGGACAGGGGCGGCAGGAGGATGGCGCCGATGCCCTCGAAAGTCAGCACCGACACCAGGAAGAAGACGCCGGTCATCACCGCCGGGCCGATGAAGGGAATGTAGTTGGCCAGCGCCACCAGCACGCCCCACAGCGCCGGATTGGGCAGTCCCCACATCCACATCATCAGGCCGGTGGCCGTGCCGAGGGCCACGTTGATGACGGTGATGGTCAGCAGATAGGCGGCGATGTTCTGCTGCAGGGTCGCCGCGACCATCGCGTAATGCACGCGGTCGTCGACGTTGCGCATGGTACCGATCAACGCTTCCAGCGTGTGGCGGCCGCGGGCGAGGAAGAAATAGAGCAGGACCTGCAGGATCACGACGTTGACGATCACCGACTCGACCTGGCTGACCGCCTGTTCCATCAGCGTCGGGCCGCGCACCACCACCTCGCGCACCGGGGCGGCACCGTTGCCGGTCTCCTTGGTCAGCTGCTCGATCTGGTGCGAGGCCTCGCGCGCCCGCTCGATGCCGGCGCGCAGGTCGCCCAGCTTGAATTCCAGCTCGTGCAGCACCCGCGGCATGCGGTTGACCCATTCCGCCGCCGGAGCCGACAGGGTGTAGATCGCCAGCAGCACCCCGCCGAACAGCGTAACCACCATAATGGCGGCACCGATCCCCTCCGGCAGGCCGACGCGGTAGAGTGCACGCACCAGCGGGCGCAGCAGGAAGCTCAGGATCAGCGCCAGCATGATCGGCAGCAGCACGTCGCGGCCGAAATACAGGGTGAACAGCAGGGCGATCACGAACAGGCCGACGGCGGCGATGGCCAGCGGGTCGCGGCGATGGCCGGGCGGGGGCAGCGGCTCGGTCGCCGGCTCCGGCGTTCCGGGGAGCGGGGCCGCGGGGGCGGGAGGGAGGGAGGCGAACTTGCGGTCTGTCATCGCGGCGGCGGACCTCCGGAGGATGGCGCTTGACGGTGGCGCCCGATCTTCCGATCTAGGGAAGTGTCTTGCCGGACCGCGCAGCTTGCGGTCCCCACCCGTCCTTGCCGGAGACCAAGTCGCGATGCGCAGCCCGTTTCCCCTGATGAACGTTTCCGCCGGCCTTTTGGTTCTGGGGGTAGTCCTGGGGGGCGGAGCGGCCGGGCTCACGCCCCGCTCCGCCGCGGCGGATGAGGTGGTCGGCCGCTTCTCCAACGATTGGACCGGCAACGGCCTGCAGATCCAGGCGATCGAGGATCCCAAGGTGAAGGGCGTCACCTGCCATCTGGTCGATTTCGACCGCAGCCTGATCGACCGGCTGAGCAAGGGCAACTGGTTCGAGGATCCGTCCAACGCCTCCATCGCCTGCCGCCAGACCGGGCCGGTGAGCGTCGGCGACATCGACGTGTCGCAAAAGGGGGAGGAGGTCTTCTCCGAACGGAAGAGCCTGATCTTCAAGTCGATCGCCATCCGCCGCATCTACGACCGGCCGAACGACACGCTGATCTATGTGGTGTACAGCCGGCAGGTGAAGGACGCTTCGGCCAAGATGTCGATCTCGACCGTGCCGCTGTTCGCCGCCGAAGCCGCCTGGACCAAGGGCAAGCCGCCGGTGAAGTGAGGCGGCCAGGCGTGGGGCGGCGCCTTACCCGATGATCCGCCCCAGCCGTACCGCGGTCTGCCCGGCCTTCACGCGGCGGGCGGGCATGATCAGCACGCAGTCGTCATAGGGGGTCTGGATGGCGCGGCCGTCGTCCCAGCCGATGACGGTGCCGGCGCGGCCGATCACCTCCATGCCGACGAAGGGGGCGGTGAAGCGGAAGCGTTCGCCGGCAGCGGTGACGGCGTCGGTGACCTCCACCACCCGCTGCGGCTCGGTGCGTGGGCGCAGCTTCGGGCCGTTGGCCGGCGGATCGATCATCTCCAGCCCGATCAGCAGGCGCAGGCAGCTTTCCAGCGCCACCACCGCGGTCTCGGCCCGCCAATGCTGGCCGCATTCGACCAGGATGGCGGTGCGTGCCCCTTCCGGCTCGGCGAAGCCGCCATAGTCGATCAGCCGCCGTCCGCCGGCATGGCCGCCATCCGCAACCACCCAGGCCGGATGGCGCAGCCCGAGCGCCAGATCGCGCCCGCGCGTGGTCTGGCCGCACAGGGTCAGCGGCGCGGTGTCGGCGGTCATGGAATGGAGGTCGAGCAGCAGGTCGGCCGTCTCGTAGACCGGGCGCAGGGCGCGGGCGCGCCGCAGCTCGACGCTGTCGCGCCGGCCGTCGAGATGCTCGGGCGACCACAGCCGGTTGAAATCCTCGTCCACATAGCGCGAGGCGTAGGGGTTCTGGCGGTCGAAGCAGGCGTAGGCGGCGGTGTTGGCGAAGACGAGGCTCAGCCGCCCGCGTTTCGGCCGCAGCCCCATCCGCAGCAGCGCGTCGAGCGCGATGGCGCCGCACAGTTCGTTCCCATGCACCAGCGCATTCAGCACGACATGGGGCCCCGGCTCGCCCGCCGGCAGGCTGGTGACATGGTCGATGCCGGTGTTGCCGCGCCGGTAGGGCGCGATGTCCGGCGCAGAAAGTTCGACGGGAGCGAAAAGAGGATCGGTCAAGCAGCAGGCTCGCCAGCGGAGGGACGCTCCTTCCAGTATGGCGAAGCGGGAGCCCCCGCGCCAGTCCGGCCGGGGGATTTTTTGGCTGATGCCGCGGTGCAATGTTGCAGGAGCATGGCAGGGCCATGACGATTTGCCGTCGACGCCCGCTCGGTGTCCGGGGTATAGGATCCGGCTTGTCCACCGGTTCGACGATCCGGCGGATCCCTGGTTGGCGTCGAGGGTTGGGTCCATCTTGCGTTCTGCGATGTCGGGTCGTCTGGTCGGGGCTGTTCGATGAGCTTCGTGATCGATGACGTGCTGGTCCGCAACGATCCGGCCGGCCTCCGCCTGCCGGTCCTGTTCGATTCGCCGCACAGCGGCAGCGTCTATCCCGCCGACTTCAAGGTGGTCTGCCCGCACGCCCTGCTGCGCCAGGGCGAGGACACCCATGTCGGGGAGCTGTTCGCCGGCGCGCCCGACCATGGCGCTACCCTGCTGTGCGCGCTGTTTCCCCGCACCTGCATCGACGTGAACCGCGCGGTCGACGACATCGACCCGGCGCTGATCGACGGCGACTGGCCGACGCCGCTGCGCCCGACCCCGCGCAGCACGCTGGGCATGGGGCTGATCCGCAAAATGCTGCGTCCGGGTGTGCCGCTCTATGACGGGACGCTGCCGGCCGCGGTGGTGGCCGACCGCATCGACCGCTATTACCGCCCCTACCATGCGCAGATGCGGGCGACGCTGGACGGTCTGGCGGACCGGTTCGGCGCCGTCTGGCACGTCAACTGCCATTCCATGCCGTCGTCGCTGCGGCCGGACGGCCGCGATCCGCTGGCGGTGGATTTCGTCATCGGCGACCGCGACGGCACCACCAGCGAGCCGGGCTTCGTCCGGCTGGTGGCCGACACGCTGCGCGGCTTCGGCCGCCGGGTGGCGATCAACGACCCCTACAAGGGGGTGGAGCTGGTGGCGCGCTACGGCGACCCGGCGCGCGGCCGCCATTCGATCCAGCTGGAGATCAACCGGCGGCTCTACATGGACGAGGAGACGCTGGAGCCCCATGCCGGCTTCGCCCGGCTGAAGGGCGAAATCGACATGCTGATCCGCCGCATCGCCGACCATGCCGGCCAACGGGTCCTGCGCCGCGCAGCGGAGTAGGCGGCCCGCCGCCGGAGCGGCGGACCACGCTGGAACAAGCGGGGCCGGCCTACGCCCTGTGGATCTGGTCGCGCGCGATCTCCAGGAAACGGGCCATCTGCTTCTCGACCCGGTGGTCGGAGATGTCGACCCCCCGGGCATGCAGGTCGGCGGCCAGCTTGTCCCGGATGTCGTGCGGACCGGGCGTGCCGATGTCGGTGTCCACGATCTGGCGGGCATACGCCTCCGCCTCGGCTCCGGACAGTCCCATCAGGTCGGCGGCCCATTCCCCGGCAAGCCGGTCGCGCCGGGCCCGGATGCGGAAGAGCAGGTCCTCGTCGTGCTGGAACTTGTTCTCGAAGGCCTTTTCGCGGTCGTCGAAGGTCGTCATGGGGACCATGGCTCCTTTATTGGTTTCGCTCCCGGATACATGGATTATATAGCCCGGAGGCGGTTGCCGTCACCGTCCCGCCGCGTTACCGCCGCGGATATTATGCAGTGTTTCCTCGGGCGGCGGGATACCCTTGGACACCACAAAACACAAGGCATCGCATGTGCAGCGTGATCCTCCTGCGGCGACCGGACGCAACATGGCCGCTGGTCGTCGCCGGGAACCGCGACGAAATGGCCGGGCGCCCCTGGCAGCCTCCGGCCCGCCACTGGCCCGACCGGCCGAATGTGGTCGCCGGGCTGGACGAGCTGGCGGGCGGCTCCTGGATGGGGCTGAACGACGAGGGGGTGGTTGCGGTCGTCCTCAACCGCTTCGGCACGCTGGGGCCGGAGGACGGCAAGCGGTCGCGCGGCGAGCTGGTGCTGGACGCGCTGGACCATGCCGACGCGGCCGACGCGGCGCGCAGCTTCGCCGACCTCGACATCCGCGCCTACCGCCCGTTCAATCTGGTGATCGCCGACAACCGCGACGCCTTCCTGGTCGTCCATCGTGGCGTCAACCCGCGCCACCGGCCGGAGGTGTCGTCCATTCCGGCCGGCGTCCACATGCTGACCGCCTTCGAGCTGGACGACCCGCAGGATCCGCGCACCGCCTTCTACCGCCCGCTGTTCGAGCACGCCGTTCCGCCGACGCTGGACGCCGCCGACGCCGACTCCTTCGGTTGGGGCGGCTGGCCGGAGCTGATGGGCAGCCGCATCTGGGAAGGCACGCCGGACGAGCGCGGCGCCATGGATTTCCGACTCGCCAGCGGCTTCGGCACCTCGTCGAGCTCGCTGCTCGCCCTGCCGCGGGTCGAGCGGCCGGACCTGAATCCGATCTGGCACTTCGCGCCGGGCCGGCCGCATGCCGTGCCCTATGAGCCCGTCGGTTTGTGAGGCATGCCGGGCTGTCCGGGTCCGGCAACCCCCATCTCAACCCCCGTCGTTGTGTTCGTGCACCCGGCTTGCTATATCACTCAGGCACTTTCCTGGGCCGGCAAGCTCGCTTGACCAGTCCTTACGTATTTGGACGAAGACGCGATGACACGACGCCGGCGCATCTACGAAGGCAAGGCGAAGGTACTCTTCGAAGGGCCGGAACCGGGCACCCTGGTGCAGTACTTCAAGGACGACGCGACCGCCTTCAACAACCAGAAGAAGGGCGTCATCACCGGCAAGGGGGTGCTGAACAACCGCATCTCCGAGTATCTGATGAGCCGTCTGTCCGAGATCGGCGTGCCGACGCACTTCATGCGCCGCCTGAACATGCGCGAGCAGCTGGTGCGCGAGGTGGAGATCATCCCGATCGAGGTGGTGGTGCGCAACGTCGCCGCCGGGTCGCTGTCGCAACGCTTCGGCATTCCGGAAGGCACGCCGCTGCCGCGCTCGATCATCGAGTATTACTACAAGTCGGACGAGCTGAACGACCCGATGGTCTCGGAGGAGCACATCACCGCCTTCGGCTGGGCGGCTCCGCAGGATCTCGACGACATGGTCGCGCTGTCCTTGCGCGTGAACGACTATCTGTCCGGCCTCTTCCTCGGCATCGGCCTGCGGCTGGTGGACTTCAAGCTGGAGTTCGGCCGGCTGTGGGAGAACGAGGAGATGCGGATCGTCCTGGCTGACGAGATCAGCCCGGACAATTGCCGGCTGTGGGACGTCAAGACCAACGAGAAGCTGGACAAGGACCGGTTCCGCCAGGATCTCGGCCGTGTCGAGGAAGCCTACCAGGAGGTCGCGCGGCGCCTCGGCATCCTGCCGGAAGGCGGGCCGAGCGACGTCAAGGGCCCCAAGACCCTCCAGTAACCACCCCTCACCAACCCATCAAAGCGAGCGGACATCCGATGAAGGCCAAGGTTCACGTCACCCTCAAGCGCGGCGTTCTCGACCCCCAGGGCAAGGCCATCGCGCACGCGCTGCACACGCTGGGCTTCGACGGCGTCGAGGACGTCCGCGCCGGCAAGGTGATCGAGCTGCAGCTCAAGAGCACCGACGAGGCCGCCGCCCGCAGCGAGGTCGAGGCGATGTGCACCAAGCTGCTCGCCAACACCGTGATCGAGGACTACGCCATCGAGCTGGTGGCCTGATCCACCCGGTCACAGTCATGCGGGATGTGGAGCGCGGTCGATGAGCGTCGAGCATCTGACCGCGCTCGATCCCATCTTTTCCGAATGCCTGCGCGTCGGCGGCCCGGCGATCCGCGATTTCTCGCGGCCGTCCGGTTTCGTCGGCCTGCTGCGCATGGTGATGGAGCAGCAGCTTTCCACCAGGGTCGCGCTGGCGCTGTGGGCCAAGCTGCAGCAGCGCATGGGCGGTGCCGTCACCCCCGAGGCGATCCTGGCGCTCGACGACGAGAGCCTGCGTGCCTGCGGCTTTTCCCGCCAGAAGATCGGCTATGCCCGCGGACTGGCGGACGCGGTGGCGAGCGGCCGGCTCGACTTCGACGTCATCCACATCCTGCCCGACGAGGAGGCGATCTCCCGGCTCGTCGCGCTGAAGGGCATCGGCCGCTGGAGCGCCGAGGTCTACCTGATGAGCACGCTCGACCGGCCGGACATCTGGCCGATCGGCGATCTGGCGATCCAGCTCGGCGTCCAGCGCCTGAAGGGCTGGGCGGACAAGCCGACGCCCAGGCAGCTGATCGAGGTCGCCGAGCCCTGGCGGCCCTACCGCAGCTTTGCCGCAAGGCTGGTCTGGCACCATTATGTGGCGTTGCAGGAGCAGGCGCGGGCGGCGAGAGTCGTGAAGCCGTCGAGGGCATTGCCCCCTCCCTAGCCCTCCCCCGCTATCGCGGGAGAGGGAACTCCGCCGCTCCTGCACTTACTCCCTCTCCCACCGCAGGTGGGGGGGTTCGGGGAGGGGGCAAGCGCTGCCGAAACCTCACCCCGCCAGCACCGGCAGGGTCCAGCCCGCCAGCGCGATCTCCACCGGCAACCGGGCCAGCACGTCGCCGTCGCCCTGCACCGCGTCGGCGAACACCCCGTCCCCGGCCGGCCCCTCGATCCGCACCCGCCTGGCCGTCACCACCCGGTAGTCCGGGAAATGCGCCAGCCGTCCGGCGGTGACGCCCCAGACATAGCGCAGCGCGTTCAGCCGGCCGCCGCGCGGGAACAGGCAGACATGCAGCTCCGGCGCGGTCAGCCGGGCATCGGGCGCGCAGATGAAGCGGCCGCCGTAGAAATGCCCCTTGGCGACGATCACCGACGCCACCTCCTGCGGTTCGCCGTCGTCCAGGGTGACGCGGTAGCGGTGGTCGGGCCGGATCGCCAGCTGCACCAGCGTTTCCGCCACATAGGCGCCCTTGCCGATCAGCCGCTTCACCCGCGGGTCGACCCGCTCCAC
This sequence comes from Azospirillum thiophilum, assembly GCF_001305595.1. Taxonomy (NCBI): domain Bacteria; kingdom Pseudomonadati; phylum Pseudomonadota; class Alphaproteobacteria; order Rhodospirillales; family Azospirillaceae; genus Azospirillum; species Azospirillum thiophilum. Next base: position 272,440 of record NZ_CP012401.1, on the reverse strand, counting down.
CACCCGCGCGTCCAGCCCGACCCCGGCCATCATCGAGAAGACCCGGCCGTTCGCCAGCGCCGGCCAGATCGCCGTCCGCCGCCCGCCGGCGATCGCCGCGGCGATGCGCTCCGCATCCAGCGGCAGGCCGAGCTCGGCGGCCAGCACATTGGCGGTGCCCATCGGCACGATGCCCAGCGCCGGCGCCCTCCCGGACGCAGCGTGCGACGCAAGCCCGTTGATGACCTCGTTGATGGTGCCGTCGCCGCCGGCCGCGACCACGGCATCGACGCTGCCGGGATCGACCGCGCGGGCGAACTCCTCGGCATCGCCGCGCCGGCCGGTCGGCTTGACGTCGACGGTCAGGCCGCGTGCCTCCAGCCGGCCGACCACCGCGCGCAGCCGCCGCGCCCGCCGCCCGCCGGCCGTAGGGTTGTGGATGACCAGCAGCCGCCGCACCGCTCCGTCGGCCGGCCTGGCCGTGGGTCCATCCGTCATGGCGTCAAGTCCGGCCCCGCCGGCCGCCGCATCCCCGATCAACACCGTGTCGCGCACCGATTCGCTCTCCCTGTCCGGCGCGGGGCGCGCCTTGTGTTGCAGAACCATGAAGGGTATGCGGCGATTCCATTGCAGTAAAACTGCGAAGATATGACCATTTCCCGAAATGGTGTGGCGAATAGGTGCGGGCGTTCCAAAACATTGTCAAGATGCCTCTCTTTCATTTATACCGCGTTTGTCTTGGTGGCCTTCGGTCACGGCGACGATGGAGCGGAAGATGGACGCCGTCCCAGCGGTCAAGCGCTACCGCAGTATCTGGATATCCGACGTTCATCTGGGAACGCGCGGCTGTCAGGCGGAACTGCTGCTCGATTTCCTCAAGCACACCGAATCGGATCACCTGTTCCTGGTCGGCGACATCGTCGACGGCTGGCGGCTGAAGAAGACCTGGTACTGGCCGCAGGCCCACAACGACGTGGTGCAGAAGATCATGCGCCGCGCCCGCAAGGGGGTGGAGGTCTATTACATCCCCGGCAACCATGACGAGGCGGCGCGCGACTATGTCGGGCTGCAATTCGGCGGGGTGCATGTGGTGGATGAGTGGATCCACACCACCGCCGATGGTCGCCGGCTGCTGATCACCCACGGCGACCGCTTCGACGCCGTGGTGCGCTATGCCAAGTGGCTGGCCCTGCTGGGCGACCATGCCTATGTCGCGCTGCTGCAGGTCAACACCCTGTTCAACTGGGCGCGGCGCAAGCTTGGGTTCCGCTACTGGTCGCTGTCGGCCTACCTGAAGCACAAGGCCAAGACCGCGGTCGAATTCATCGGCAAGTACGAAGAGGCGCTGGGCGAGGAAGCCCGCCGCCGCAAGGTCGACGGCGTCGTCTGCGGCCACATCCACACCGCCGAGATGCGGGACATCGAAGGAATCCTCTATTGCAACGACGGCGATTGGGTCGAGTCCTGCACCGCCTTGGTCGAGCACGACAGCGGCTTGCTGGAGATCATCCACTGGGCGGAGGTCATGGCCCAGCGCACGCCCGTCCATGGGCCCAGCCCTGCGAAGAGCCCAGCGAAGATCGGGGCGAAGGAACGGGAAGCGGCGTGAACATCCTGATCGTCAGCGACGCCTGGCACCCGCAGGTGAACGGCGTCGTGCGCACCATCGGCACCGTCCGGCGCGAGTTGGAGGCGATGGGCCAGAGGGTCGAGGTGATCGGCCCCGACCGTTTCCGCACCCTGCCCATGCCGACATATCCGGAAATCCGTCTGGCGCTGGGCGCCAGGCGCCGGCTGTGGGCGATGATCGAGGCGATGCGGCCGGACTGCATCCACATCGCCACCGAAGGGCCGCTCGGCTTCGCCGCCCGCGCCTATTGTCTGAAGCATGGCAAGCCCTTCACCACCGCCTATCACACCCGCTTTCCCGAATATGTCCGCGACCGCGCGCCGATCCCGCTGGCGCTGTCCTATGCGGTGGTCCGCCGTTTCCACAAGCCGTCCTCGGCGGTGATGGTGGCGACCCAGACCATCGAGGATGCACTGACCTCGCGCGGGTTCGCCAACATCCGGCGCTGGACCCGCGGCGTCGACACCGATCTGTTCCATCCCCGCGACAAGGGCTTTCTTGACCTGCCGCGCCCGGTGTCGATGTATGTCGGCCGCGTCGCGGTGGAAAAGAACCTGGAGGATTTCCTGCGCCTCGACCTGCCCGGCAGCAAGGTGGTGGTCGGCGACGGCCCGGCGCGGGAGGAATTGCAGCGCAAATATCCCGGCGTCCATTGGGTCGGCGCCAAGCATGGCGAGGAGCTGGCGCAATATTACGCTGCCGCCGACGTCTTCGTCTTCCCGTCGCGCACCGACACCTTCGGGCTGGTCCTGCTGGAGGCGCTGGCGTCCGGCGTTCCGGTCGCCGCTTATCCGGTGCCTGGACCGCTGGATGTCGTCGACGGCTCCGGCGCCGGCTGCCTGGACGAGGATCTGAAGCGCGCGGTCGAAGGGGCGCTGGCGATCCCGGCGGAGAAATGCCGCGACTATGCGCTGGGCTATTCCTGGCGCCGCTCGGCCGAGCAGTTCCTGTCCAACCTGCGCCCCTTCAACTGAGGGGCGGCTGCCCGGTCTGGGTGCGGCCATGGACGCGGCCATGGATCCGGTAGCGGAGGAACAGCCGCGTCCGCGTCCGGGCGTCGTCCATCAGTGGGACGATTGCGAGCAGGACCAGGAAGGCGGCCAGCGGCAGCGTGGTGACGTAGCCGGCATTGTGGAAGCCGACCGCCCCGGCGGTGCCGCCCAGGCAGAAGGCCGCCAGCAGCGACAGCAGCAGGCCGAGCCGCCGCCAATCGGTGCGCACCGGCCGGTAGCGCGCCGATTCCCGGCCGAGATTGATGTAGACCAGCTTGCCCAGTTCGATCCCGATGTCGGTGACGATCCCGGTCATGTGGGTGGTGCGGATCTCGGCGTTCGAGATCTTGGTGATGATGGCGTTCTGCAACCCCATGATGAAGCACAGCAGCAGGACGGTCAGCGGCGTGAACAGCGCCCGGTGGTCCTCCAGGCTGTTGCCCAGCAGCCCGAAGGCCAGCAGCAGCAGGGCCTCCCAGAACAGCGGGTAGGCATAGGCGCTGTGCATCCGGTGGTGGCGCCCCCAGTTGATGAGGATCGTCGAATAGGCGGCGCCCGAGACGAAGGCGGCCACCGACGCCACCCCGGCGGCCAGCGCCGTCAGGTTGCCCAGCACCAGATTGTCGGCCACCGACGAGACGATGCCGGACATGTGCGAGGTGTATTGCAGCACGGCGAGGAAGCCGCCGGCATTGATCGCCCCGGCGACGAAGGCGAGCGAGACGCCGAGATGGATGTTGGCCCGTCTCGTCCGCTTGCTCTCCGAAAGCGCGCGAAGGTAGGACACCGGCATGCTGCACCGCGCAAGGCAAAGGGTTCGCGCCGCAGGATAGCCGATGGGCGCGACGCGGAACACTGCGGCGGGGGAGGGGCTGGGGTGCTGCGGTGAGGCGGATCGGCGCACCTGCGGGGGGCTGTCCCTTTCTTTGGCGGCTGTCCCTTCCCTTGGCGTCGGTCCCGCTTCATGCTGTCCTGTCCGCACGCCACACCCCGCCCGAGGTCTCCGCCCATGACCCCCGAATTCCTCATCACCTCCCTCATCGTCGTCGCGTCGCCCGGGACGGGCGTGTTGCTGACGCTGGCCGCCGGGCTGTCGCGGGGCGCGCGGGCCAGCACGGTCACGGCGTTCGGCTGCACGCTGGGGATCGTGCCGCACATGGCGGCGGCGATGCTCGGGCTGGCGGCGCTGCTGCACACCAGCGCGGTGGCCTTCCAGGGGCTGAAGATCCTGGGCGTGCTCTATCTGCTCTACATGGCCTGGGCGACGCTGAAGGAGCAGGGGGCGCTGAGCGTCGCGGCGGATGCCGGGCCGGGTGCCGAGGGGGCGCCGCCGCTGTCGGCCGGGCGGACGATCCTGCGGGCGGTGCTGGTCAATGTGCTGAACCCGAAGCTGTCGATCTTCTTCCTGGCCTTCCTGCCGCAGTTCGTCAGCGATGCCGATCCGCAGCCGCTCGCCCGCATGCTGGAACTCGGCGGCGTGTTCATGGCGCTGACTTTCGCGGTGTTCGCCGTCTACGGCCTGTTCGCCGCTGCGGTGCGCGACCGGGTGGTGTCGCGCCCGCGGGTGATGGCCTGGATGCGCCGCAGCTTCGCCGCCGCCTTCGCCGCGCTGGGTGTCAAGCTGGCGCTGGCGGAGCGGTGAGGCGGGATTTGTCCGGCCTGACGGTCAGGACTATATTTGACAAGAAATCTGTCAGGATGCGCCGATATGAACATGGTCCCTCTCGCCGATGCCAAGGCCCATCTCGGCGATCTGATCGCGCAGGCGGAAGCGGGTGAAACGGTCTGCATCACCAAGCGGGGAAAGCCCGTCGCCCAGTTGACGGCGGTGCAGCCGCGCCGTCGGCCGATTTCCCTGGCCGAGCTTCAGGCGGTTACCGACGCCATGCCGATGCAGTCGGAAAGTGCCGGCGATTTCGTCCGCGGCATGCGTGACGGCGAGCGCTATTGAGCAGCTACCTCGACACATCGCTGGTGGTCGCGGCACTGACCAACGAAGCCGCCACCGCGCGTGTGCAGTCATGGCTTCATCGGCAGGATCCAGGCGATCTCCTGATCAGCCCATGGGTGGTGACGGAGGTCTCGTCGGCCCTGGCGATCAAGCTGCGCACCGGGCAGATTGCCGTCGACCATCGCGCGGCGGCGTTGGCGCTGTTCACCCGTCTTTGCGCTGAGACCTTCACCAGCCTTCCGGTCGAAGCGGCTCATTTTCGGACGGCGGCCCGCTTCGCCGACCAGCATATGCTTGGATTGCGGGCCGGCGATGCTTTGCATCTCGCCGTCGCGGCGGAAGCCGGAGCCTGCCTGTGTACGCTCGACCGCCGTCTGGCGGATGCCGGACTTACGCTCGGGATCGAAACATTCTCACCGTAAGGCTGCCCCGTGCTAAGGTGCCGCCGGGCGCGCGGCCGGTGTTCCGTATCAGGGGGACCGGCAACGCGCCCGTTGTCGTACGTCTCCAGTTCCGGGCCTCGATGCTGCAATCCCTCTACCGTGGCCTGACGACCGTCGCCGGACCGGCGGTGCGCCTCTATCTCGACCGCCGCCGCGCTGCCGGCAAGGAAGACCCCGCGCGCCAGGCCGAGCGGTTCGGCATGCCCTCGCACCCGCGGCCGGCCGGCCCGCTGGTTTGGATCCATGCCGCCAGCGTGGGCGAGGCGAACTCGGTCCTGGTGCTGGTCGGCCGGCTGCTGGACGCGGCGCCCGAGCTCAGCGTGCTGATGACCACCGGCACCGTCACCTCGGCCGAGCTGATGGGGCGGCGGCTGCCGGAGCGCGCCATCCACCAATATGTCCCGGTCGACCTGCCCGATGCGGTGGACCGCTTCCTCGACCATTGGCGGCCCGACGCCGTGCTGTGGACGGAATCGGAGATCTGGCCGAACCTGCTGGCCGGCATCCGCGCCCGCGCCGTGCCGGCCGCCCTGGTCAATGCCCGCATGTCAGAGCGCAGCTTCGGGCGCTGGCGCAACGCGCCGGGCCTGATCGGCGGGCTGTTGTCCACCTTCCAGGTCACGCTTGCCCAGACGGAGGGCGATGCGGAGCGGCTGCGCCGGCTGGGGGCGGCCGGCGTCGCCAGTGTCGGCAACCTGAAATTCTCCGCCGAGCCGCCGCCCGCTGCGGATGGGGCGATGGAGCCGCTGCGCGCCGCGCTGGACGGCCGGCTGGTCTGGCTGCTCGCCAGTTCCCACCCGGGGGAGGACGAGATCGCCGCGGCGGTGCATGCCTCGCTGGCGCCGGCATTGCCCGGCCTGCTGACCGTCATCGTTCCCCGCCATGCCCACCGGGGCGAAGCCGTCGCCGAGCTGATGCGGGCGCGCGGGCTTTCGGTGCTGCAACGGACGGGGGAGCTGCTGCTGCCGCGGCCGGACCATGCCGTCTATGTCGCCGACACGATGGGCGAGCTGGGCCTGTTCTACCGCGCCGCGCCGGTGGTGTGCATGGGCGGTTCCTTCATTCCCCATGGCGGGCAGAACCCGGTGGAGCCGGCCCAGCTCGGCTGTGCGGTGCTCTATGGCCCGCACATGTTCAATTTCGGCGAGATCACCCACAAGCTGGAGGCAGCCGGCGGCGCCCTGCCGGTGGCGGACGGCGACGCCCTGACCCGCGAAACCCGCCGGCTGCTGACCGACGACCGGGCGCGCGAACGCATCGTCGCGGGCGCGGCGCGGGTGACGGCGGACAACCGGCGGATCATCGACCGGGCGCTGGGGGCGCTGTCGCCGGTGCTGGGCGCCGCCGGCATCCGGACGGCCGCCTGAGGGAAGCCTTGCCTGTGAAGACGTCGCCGTGAAGACCCCCGCCTTCTGGTATCGGCCGCCCGGCCTCGCCTCGGCCCTGCTGGCGCCGCTGGGGGCGCTCTATGGGCTGGCGGGACGGCGGCGGATCGCCGGAACGGTGCCGCGCCGGGTCGGGGCGCCGGTCGTCTGCGTCGGCAATCTGGTGGCGGGCGGCGCCGGCAAGACGCCGGTCGGGCTGGCGCTGATCGCCGCGCTGCGCGACCGCGGCGTCCGCGTCCATGCCCTGACCCGCGGCCATGGCGGGCGGCAGGCCGGCCCCCTGCCGGTCGAGCCGGCCCGACACACCCCGGCCGATGTCGGTGACGAGGCGCTGCTGCTGGCTGAAGCCGCCCCCTGCTGGGTGGCGCGCGACCGTGTGGCGGGGGCTGAGCGGGCGGTGGCTGCCGGGGCCGGGATCATCGTGATGGACGACGGCTTCCAGAATCCGGCGCTGCACAAGGATCTGGCGTTGATCGTCGCCGATGGCGCCGTCGGCTTCGGCAACGGCCGGCTGGTGCCGGCAGGGCCCTTGCGCGAACGGGTGGCCGACGGGCTGGCCCGCGCCGACGCGCTGGTGATCCTGGGCGAGGACCGCCACGGGCTGGCGGCGCTGGCCGGCGGGCGTCCCGTGCTGCATGGCAGGCTGGAGCCCGATCCGCAGGCCGCCGCCGGGCTGGCCGGCCACGAGGTGCTGGCCTTCGCCGGCATCGGCAGGCCGGAGAAGTTCTTCGCGACGCTGGAGGCGCTCGGCGCCCGCGTGGTGGAGCGGGTGTCCTTTGCCGACCATCATCCCTATCGTCCGGCCGAGGTCGCGGCCCTGATCGACCGTGCCGCCGCGCTGGGGGCTCTGCCCGTCACCACCGCCAAGGACGCCGTGCGGCTGCCGCCGGACCTGCGGGGACAGGTGCGCGTCCTGCCGGTGTCGGTGCGCTGGGCACCGGAAGGGGCGGAGGTGCTGGCCGCCCTGCTGGACCCGTTGCTGCTGAGAGGAAAGCCCGATGGCGAAGCCGCGTAGCCCGTTCCGGCAATGGCTGACCCGCCATGTCGGCTATCCGCTGGAAGGGATGCTGATCCATGGCGTCAATGCTCTGTTCCGGGCGCTGCCGCTCGACCGCGCGTCGGCGCTGGGCGGACGGATCGCGCGGACGGTGGGGCCGTGGCTGCCCGGCGACGCCCGTGCCCGCCGTAACCTGACCCGTGTCTTTCCTGAGAAGCCGAAGGCGGAGATCGACGCGATCCTGCAGGACATGTGGGACAATCTCGGCCGTACCGTCGCCGAATATCCGCATCTGGAGCAGATCGGCCGCGAACGGGTGGAGGTGATCGGCATCGAGCATGTCGACGCGTTGCGCGAGGATGGGCGTGCCGGCATCGTGGTTTCCGGCCATCTCGCCAACTGGGAGGTGCAGTCCGTCATCGCCCGCCTGAATGGGCTGGAGGTGGGGGTGGTCTACCGGGCGCCCAACAACCCGATCGTCGGCAAATTGCTGGTGAAGCTGCGCGGGGCCGCGACCGACACCCATATCCCGAAGGGGCCGGACGGTGCCCGCCTCCTGTTGCGATACCTGTCGAAGGGCGGCCATGTCGGCATGCTGATCGACCAGAAGATGAACGACGGCATCCCGATCCCCTTCTTCGGCCGTGATGCGATGACCGCGCCGGCGGCCGCCCTCCTTGGCATGAAGCTGAAGCTGCCACTGTGCGCAGCCCGGACCGAGCGGCTGGAGGGCGCCCGTTTCCGCTACACCATCCTGCCGCCGGAGGCATACCCGACCAGCGGAGACCGCAACGCCGATGCGCGGATTGTGATGGAACGGCTGAACCGTCTGCTGGAGGATTGGATCCGCGAAAGGCCGGCGCAATGGCTTTGGATTCATCGCCGCTGGCCCGACTGACGCCTTACCGCTCCACCGTTCATCCGAAGGTCCGCCTGCGATGCCGCTGCCGCTCGACCCCCATCTGCTGCAACTCTATCTGGTCGCCGTCTGCGTGCTGATCCTGGCGCCGGGACCGGATTCGCTGCTGGTGCTGACCCGCAGCATCGCCGACGGGCGGCAGGCCGGGGTGGTTGCGACCCTGGGCATCTGCGTCGGCAACACCGTCCATTCGCTGCTGGCCGCCGCCGGCATCTCCGCCCTGATCGCGGCGTCGTCCGCCCTGTTCGACCTGCTGCGCTATGCCGGCGGCGCCTATCTGGCCTGGATCGGCCTGCGGTCGCTGTGGAGCGTCTGGGCCAGCCGCGGCCGGCCGGCGGATGCCGTGGCGGCGGTTCCGGCCCCGGCCCCGGCCGGGCGGGTGTTCGTCCAGGCGCTGGCCACCAACCTGCTGAACCCGAAGGTCATCCTGTTCCAGCTGGCCTTCGTGCCGCAATTCATCGCCCCGGCGCTGGGCCATGTCGCCTTGCAGACCTTCATCCTCGGCAACATCATCTCGGTGGCCGGAGGCGTCTATCTGGTCGGCATCGCCGCCCTCAGTGCCGGGGCCGCCCGCCGCGTGCTCGCCAGTCCGCGGGTGCGCACTGCGCTCGACGCCGTTGCCGGGGTGCTGTTCCTCGGCTTCGCGTTGCGGCTGCTGCTGACGGACCGCAAGTTCGCATAAGGGACCGGCATAGGGGATTGGGCGAGGGGGATTGGGCGAGCGGGCTCACCACAGATCCTCCTCATCCTCCGTCCCGGTGTCGACGTCGAAGGTGACGGCCTGGCGGACCACTGGGTGATTGTCCTTCCACTCCTCGAAATCCGACACCAGCGCCGGACGGATGCCCAGCGCCAGCACCGGGCAGCCGCCGCCGCGGCCGGCATCCAGCCGGTACAGCAGCTTCTTCATCCAGGTGGTGCTGGCGCCGTACTTGTTCTGGAAATTCTTCATCTCCACCCGCCGCGCCACCTCGGTGAACAGCGGGATCAGCTCGGCGCTGCGGGTCAGCAGGACGCCGGCGCTGATGATGCCGCACTCGTAGAAGGTGCGGGCGGCGTAGAGATCGCGGTCGAAGGTCTGGTCCTTGCTGTTCCATTCCAGGTCGAAGGACACGCGCCCCTTCACGAAGTCGATCTTGTGCCCGTCGATGAAGCCGTTGACCTTGTACAGCTCCTCGCGCTGGCGCTGCTCGGTCACCGTCTGGCCGCGGTTCTTGCCGGCGACGCGGCGTTTTTCTTCGTGCGTCACGATCATCTTGGTGATGAACAGGTCGCCGCGGATGCGCGTCTCGTTCCAGCCCAGCGGATTCAGCATCCGCTCCATCGTCTTGGCGATCTGCGACTTGTTCCCGCCCGACGCGACGATGTCCTCGGTGCGGATGCGGAACTCCATCAGCCTTTCGGTGATCTCGCGGAACTCGGCGGTGCAGGCATGGGCCAGGATGCGGGCGGCGTTGCGGTAGCTGTGCACCTCGTACAGGTCGAGGAAGCCCGGCGGGAACAGGTCGCCCAGGTCGGGATCCCGCGCCTCGATCAGCGGGGCCTTGTCATGGATGCAGGCAAGCAGGTTCATCGGGACACGGGCGCCGGGGTGGAAAACGGCGCCACCATGGCGGTTGCGGCTGCGCAAATCCACCCTTTCCGCAAGATCGGAGGTGCCGTCACGAACCCGTCCTCCCGAACTGGCGGGCATTCCGGCACCTATGGTAAGGTCAACGCTCGCCGGGGTGGAAAGACGCGCGTCAAACGCGCCAAGGGACCGTGATGAGCGACGAATTCCTGTTCGCGGAGGAGGAGCCTGCGGCCGAAGCGGTGGCGGAGGCTGCCGAACCGGCCGAACCCTGGCTGATCCTGATCGTCGACGACGACCCGGCCATCCACGCCACCACCAAGATGGTGCTGCGCGGCTTCGCCTTCGAAGGCCGTCCGGCGCAGTTCCTCTCGGCCGCCACCGCGGCGGAGGCCCGCAGGGTGCTGCGCGACAACCCGGCCATCGCGGTGATCCTGCTCGACGTCGTGATGGAATCCGACGATGCCGGTTTGCGGCTGGTCCGCTACATCCGCAGCGAGCTGGACAACCGCCGCGTCCGCATCATCCTGCGCACCGGCCAGCCGGGGCAGGCGCCGGAACGCGACGTCATCCTCAGCTACGACATCAACGACTACAAGTCGAAGACCGAGCTGACGGCGCAGAAGCTGTTCACCTCCGTCGTTGCGGCGCTGCGCGGCTACCAGGACATCACCGCGATCGAGGATCACCGCGAGGGGCTGGAGCGCATCCTGGACGCCTCCTCCGCCCTGCTCGGCAAGCGGACGATGGTGGAGTTCATGCGCCGTGCCGTGGCGCAGATCGTCGGCGTCTGTCCGCCGGGCGACGGGGTGGCGCTGGTCGGCCGTCTGTGCGACGGACAGCAGCCGGCCGAGCCGCTGGTGCTGGGCGGCGCCGGCCGCCATGCCGGGATGGAGGGGACGCCGCTGGTCCTGGCCCTGCCGGCCGAGGCGGTGCAGGCGGTGACGGCGGCGCTGGCCGATGGCCGCAACCGCTACGAACGCGGGCACAGCGTGCTGGTTTTCCGCTCCGCCACCCGGCGTCACGACACCGTGGTCTATCTGGGCCATGGCCGCGCGCCGACCGCCGACGAGCGCCGGCTGCTGGAAGTGTTCTGCGCCAAGGTTGCCATCGGATTCGACAATGCGCATCTCTACGAGGAACTGACGGAGCTGAACCGCAGCCTGGAGCGCCAGGTCGCCGACCGCACCCGCGATCTGGTGGCGGCGCGCGAGGCGGCGGAGGCGGCGCGGCGGGAGGCGGAAGCGGCCAACCAGGCGAAATCGCTGTTCCTGGCGACCATGAGCCACGAAATCCGCACGCCGATGAACGGCATCCAGGGCATGCTGGAACTGCTGGAGCACACCAGCCTGACCGGCGACCAGCGCGAGCTGGTCGGCGTTGTGCGGGACTCGGCTGGTGCGCTGCTGACCATCATCAACGACATCCTCGATTTTTCGAAGATCGAGGCCGGACGGCTGGATCTGGAGCGGGTGCCGGTCTCGCTGGCGGGCGTTGTGGAGGGGGTGGCCGACACGCTGGCTCCGGCTGCGCGGGCCAAGGGGCTGTCGCTGGTCACCTATGTCGATCCCGACCTGCCGGCGGCGGTGCTGGGCGACCCGGTGCGCATCCGGCAGGTCCTGGTCAATCTGGTCGGCAACGCGGTGAAGTTCACCCAGTCCGGTTCGGTGACCGTGCGGGTGGGACTGGCGCGTTTCGACGGCGACCGCGTCACCATCCGGATGGCGGTGACGGACACCGGAATCGGCATCTCGGCGGAAAACCAGATCCGCCTGTTCCGCCCCTTCACCCAGGCCGAGGCGTCGACCACCCGGCGTTTCGGCGGCACCGGGCTGGGGCTGTCGATCTGCCGGCGGCTGGCCGAGCTGATGGGCGGCGACATCGGCGTCACCAGCGGGCTGGATGCCGGCTCCACCTTCTGGTTCACCTTCACCGCCGATCTGGTCCCGGTCGAGGCTGAGTCCGTCGCCGGGGCGGCATGGGTGCCGCTGCAGGGCGTGACCGTCCTGCTGCTGGTGGCGGACGCGGAGGAGCGCGGCTTCCTTGCCCGTTACCTGAACAGCGACGGCGCCCAGGTGGCCGAGGCGGTGGACGGCGACGCGGCGCTCCGCATCCTGCTGCCGAACGCCGCCTGCGACGTGCTGGTCTCCACCATGGGCACCGATCTCGCGGCTCTGGACGGCGACCCGCGAGGGCGGGTGCGCGGGCGGGTGCTGATCGGCGGCACGGTGAATGGCGGCGATGCGACGGAGGATGCGAGGACGGTGTCTCTCAGCCGACCGGTGCGGCGTGCCGGGCTAGTGCGTGCCGTTCTGACTGCCGCCGGGCGGGCGGGGGAGGGCGGCCGCATCGATCCCGCTCCGGCCCCCGAACCCGCAGCCCCCGCCGCCGGCCGGCGCCGCCTGCCATCCGTGGAGGAGGCGCGGGCCAGGGGCCGCCTGATCCTGGTGGCGGAGGATCATCCGACCAACCGGCAGGTCATCCAGCGTCAGCTGACCCTGCTTGGCCATGCGATGGAGACGGCGGAGGATGGTGTCCAGGCGCTGGCGCTGTGGCGGGCCGGCGGACACGGCCTGCTGCTGACCGACTGCCAGATGCCGGAGATGGACGGTATCGAACTGGCCCACAGCATCCGAGCAGCGGAGGTGGCGGCCGGCGACGGCACGCGGCTTCCCATCGTCGCGATCACCGCCAACGCGACGGAGAACGAGGCGCAGCGGTGCCTGTCCGCAGGGATGGACGGCACGCTGGCGAAGCCGGTCAGCCTTGCCGATCTGCGCCGGGTGCTCGACCGTTACCTGCCGGCGCCTGACTGTAGCGAAGATGACTGCGGCGAAGATGGCTTGAGGGAAGGCATGCCCGACGAGCCGGAGCCGGACGATGCCCCCCTTGCGGCCGATCAGAAGTTGGGTGATCCGCAGTTGGATGATGCGTCGATGGCCGCCGCTCATGAGAACGCCATCCGGCGGGCCGACCTGCCGCCGCTCGATATCGGGGCGCTGACCGCGCTGTTCGACGGCGATGCGGAGTTCGTGCGGCATCTGCTGGGCGAGTTCGTCACCTCCAACCGCGCCTCCCATCGCTGGCTGGCCGATGCGCTGGCCGGGGAGATCTGGGACGAGGTGCGGCAGGCGGCGCACAAGCTGGCCGGATCCTCGCGCACCGTCGGCGCCCGCGACCTCGCCGACGCCGCCGCCGAGGTTGAACTGGCGGTGATCGACCGCCGGCTGGACGGCATCGCCGCCCTGGTCGCCCGTGTCGGCGCCGAGCTGGACTACGTCGTCGCCCATATCGAAGCCGGCTGAATCCTCCCGCCGGGCAGCTGTAGCGAAACCGACACGACCGCCGGCTTGTCGCCTTTGCGACAAGGTTGCGGTGCATCGCATCTCCTGAAATTCCCGTTTGATTCCAGACTGTTGGGTGGCGTCGCGCCGACTGGCACGGCGCTTGCTGTTATGGGGGTGTCCGCCGGCTCCGGGCCGGTGCCCCACCCAAACGCGCCCCCCAACACGCACAGCCCAGCGGCAGTCAAGGAGAACGGGATGCACATCGTCGTCTGTATCAAGCAGGTGCCCGACAGCGCCCAGATCCGCATCCATCCCGTGACCAACACGATCATGCGGCAGGGCGTCCCGGCCATCATCAACCCGTTCGACCTGTTCTCGCTGGAAGAGGCGTTGCGGCTGAAGGACAAGGTGGGCGCGCGCGTCACGGTGCTGACCATGGGACCGCCGATGGCGGAGGCCTCGCTGCGCAAGGCGCTGTCTCTCGGCGCCGACGACGCCGTGCTGCTGACCGACCGCAAATTCGCCGGTTCCGACACGCTGGCGACCTCCTACGCGTTGACCTCCGCCATCCAGAAGCTGGCGGAAGAGGAGCCGGTCGACATCGTCTTCTGCGGCAAGCAGACGGTCGACGGCGACACCGCGCAGGTCGGCCCCGGCATCGCCACCCGCCTGGGCTTCGAGCAGCTGACCTACATCACGAAGATCGAGGATCTGGACATCGCCTCGAAGGAGATCGTGGTGCAGCGCCGGTCCGAAGGCGGCGTGCAGGTGCTGAAGACCCGGCTGCCCTGCATGATCACCATGCTGGAAGGCACCAACACCATCCGCTTCGGCAAGATGGACGATCTGTTCCGCGCCGCCCGCTACGACCTGAAGACCTGGAGCCGCGATTTCACCGGCGCCGAGGAAGGCCGCGTCGGCCTGAAGGGCTCGCCGACCGTGGTGTCGAAGGTCTTCGTGCCGAAGCCGCGTGCCGAGAAGGCCAGGATGATCCAGGCCGAAACCGACACCCCCGATGCGCAGGCCGCCGCCGCCATCGACGCCATCTTCGGCGCCCAGCCGAAGCTGGCCGACGATTTGCTCGCCCGCGCCGCGGCCGGGCTTTGACGATCCATCCGCGGGAGACCCGACGATGAGCGAACCGAGCAAGCCCCAGGGCCGCAAGTTCCAGCTTCCCGAACACCTGAAGGTTTACAAGAACGTCTGGGTGATCGTGGAGCAGGAGCGTGGCATCGTCCACTCCGTGTCGCTGGAACTGCTGGGCGAGGCCCGCAAGCTGGCCGACAAGCTGGGGGTGGAGGTCGGTGCCGTGGTTCTGGGCGCCGAAAGTCCCGACCTGAACCGCATCTGCGGCGACGCCATCGGCTATGGCGCCGACATCGTCTACAAGGTGACCGACCCGGCGCTGGCCGACTACCGCACCGATCCCTATTGCCGGGTCATGACCGACGTCGTGAACACCCACAAGCCGGAGATCGTGCTGCTGGGCGCCACCACGCTGGGCCGTGACCTCGCCGGCGCCATCGCCACCACGCTGGCGACCGGCCTGACCGCCGATTGTACGGAACTGGACATCTACGCCGACAACCGCTCGCTGGCCGCCACCCGGCCGACCTTCGGCGGCACGCTGCTCTGCACCATCCAGACGCTGGCCTACCGGCCGCAGATGGCGACGGTGCGCCCGCGGGTCATGGCGATGCCGGGGCGCGACGACGCCCGCACCGGCCGCGTCATCGAGATCCAGCCCGACCTGCGCGAAGAGGACATCGTCACCAAGGTCCTGAACTTCATCGCCGACCGCGAACAGAACGAGGCGCAGCTCGCCTTCGCCGACATCATCGTGTCGGCCGGCAAGGGGCTGGGCAAGGTCGAGAACATGAAGCTGGTGTTCGATCTGGCCAAGGTGTTGGGTGCCGAGGTCGGCGTGACCCGGCCGCTGGTGCAGGCCGGCTGGGCCACCAACGACCGTCAGGTCGGGCAGACCGGCAAGACGGTGCGTCCGAAGCTCTACATCGCCGCCGGCATCTCCGGCGCCATCCAGCATCGCGTCGGCATGGAGAAGTCCGACCTGATCCTGGCGATCAACACCGATCCCAACGCGACGATCTTCGACTTCGCCCATCTCGGGCTGGTCGGCGACGCGCTGCAGATCCTGCCGGCGCTGACCGATGCCTTCGGCCGCCGCCTGTCCGTCAACCGCATGGCCGGCTGACCGCCGGACGCGATAAGGAGCCTGTCGACATGGTCGAAAAATTCGACGCCATCGTCATCGGTGCCGGTCCGTCCGGCAACGCCGCCACCTACACGCTGGCCAAGCAGGGATTGAAGGTCCTGCAACTTGAGCGCGGCGAATATCCCGGCGCCAAGAACGTCCAGGGCGGCATCATGTATTCGCATGAGCTGGAGAAGATCATCCCGGATTTCCGGGAGGATTGCCCGACGGAACGCCACATCATCGAACAGCGGGTCTGGCTGCTGGGCGACGACAGCTATGTCGGCACCAACTACCGGTCGGAAGCCTTCAACACCGACAAGCCGAACCGCTACACCATCATCCGCGCCAACATCGACAAATGGTGGGGCGAGCAGATCCGCAAGGTCGGCGGCCTGCAGATTTGCGAAACCACGGTGACCGAGCTGATCCGCGACGCGTCCGGCAAGGTGACCGGCGTGCGCACCGACCGCGAGGGCGGCGAGATCCACGCCGATGTCGTGATCATGGCCGATGGCGTCAACGCCCTGCTGGCCAAGCGCGCCGGCCTCCAGACCGAAGCGGCGCCGGAAAACGTGGCGCTGGCGGTCAAGGAAATCCTCTTCATCGATCCGGAGCTGATCCAGCAGCGCTTCGGCGTCAAGGAGGACGAAGGCGTCGTCATCGAGATCATGGGCAAGGTGACCAAGGGGATGGTCGGCACCGCCTTCCTCTACACCAACAAGGAATCGCTGACGATCGGCATCGGCTGCCTGATCTCCGACTTCAAGAACGGCGATTGCCCGCCCTACAAGATGCTGGAGGATCTGAAGAAGCATCCCGTCATCAAGCCGCTGATCGAAGGCGCCGAGATGAAGGAATACGCCGCCCACATGATCCCGGAAGGCGGTTACAAGGCGGTTCCGCAGCTCTACGGCGACGGCTGGATGGTGGTCGGCGACGCCGCCCACTTCAACAACGCCGCCCACCGCGAGGGCTCCAACCTCGCCATGGCCTCGGGCCGGATGGCGGCGGAGACGGTGCTCGAGCTGAAGGCGGCCGGCAAGGCATTCAGCGCGGCCAATCTGGCGACCTACAAGAAGAAGCTCGACGACAGCTTCATCATGAAGGATCTGAAGAAGTATCGCGAGCTGCCCGGCATCATGCACGGCAACAAGCAGTTCTTCGGCGCCTATCCCGATGAAATCACAGCGGCGGCCCACAACTGGTTCACTGTGGACAGCGTCGACAAGAAGTCGAAGGAAAAGCAGATCATGAAGTCCTTCGTCAAGCGCCGCTCGGTGATGGGACTGGTCGGTGACGCAATCAAGCTGGTGAGGGCCGTGCGATGAGCATCATGGTGAAGGTCGAAGAGAAGCTCTATCAGAACCGCTACATCGTCGATGAAAGCCGGCCGCACATCCAGATCAAGAGCGAGGAGGCCTGCAAGAGCTGCGACAAGCAGGCCTGCACCTTCTGCTGCCCGGCCGCATGCTACAGCAAGAACGAAGCCGGTTCGGTGACGCTCGTCACCGACGGCTGCCTGGAATGCGGCACCTGCCGGGTCGTCTGCCAGGACAAGGGCAACATCGCCTGGGACTATCCGCGCGGCGGCTACGGCATCAGCTACAAGTTCGGCTGACCGTACCGGCTTCCGAGTCCCCGGCCTCGAACGGCCTCCGCGCGGCGACGCGCGGGGGCCTTTTCGTCTGCGTCTTGTTTGGATCTTGTTTGGAGGCAGGGAGGAGACGAAGGCCGTCCGCTATGCCCGGCGCCCGAGTTGCAGCGCCGCCTGGTTCAGCGCCCGCTGGAGCTCGGCGGGGAAATAGGGCTTGCGGACGAAGCCGAAGGGTTCGCAATCGGCGGCCCGGTGCCGCGTCTCGGCATCGGCGAAGGCCGAGGTGAAGATGCAGCGCGTGCCGGCATGCGCACGGATGGCTGCGGCGGCCTCGATCCCGTCGCGGGTGCCGCGCAGGCGGATGTCCATCATCACGACATCGGGATGCAACCGCTCTGCGGCCTCGACCGCGTCCTCGGCGTTGTCCTCGATGCCGACGACGCAGAAGCCGAGCATCCCGAGGATCTCCTCCAATGCCATGGCGGCGAGGCTTTCGTCTTCGACGATGAGGATCCGCAGGGGAGGGTCGGTGTCGGATGTGGGGTCGTTCATATTGATTGCATGCATGCTGTCACAGCGATTCTACAGAAGCATCGCAGAGCGCGAACCCAAAAACGCAGGGTTATGACCAATGGTGCAGTCTGCGCCGAACGCATGGGTCGCACCGGCACAGGGCTTGTTTTTGAGCGGCCTCGCGCACCATCTTTGGTCCATGGCTGTTTTCGCAATCGAATCCTGCCGCCCCGCACCGTTTCCCGGCCCCTGTTTTCTGGGCCGGCCGGCGGGGCGGCACCCTTGGCCATGAGGAGACCGGCGATGGACCTGCGTGTCTGTTTTGAAAACATGGAAAGCGTCAACGTCAACGACGCGACGATGATGAAGCATTACGCCAAGAGCTATCTGGCGGATTTCGACCCGGAATGGGCTGGGTTCATCATGCTTCCCCATGACGAGACGATGCGTGCGACGATGGAGCCCGCCTGGCAGGTGCTGATCCGCGACGCCACGCCGGGGACTGAGAAAGATCTTCTGCGTTACATCGACGACAACCCGATGGCGGCGTATCACGTCCACGTCTATCGCCGCGACGCCGGTCCGAACGAGACCAAGATCCACTGACGGCGAAAGGGGGGCGCCCGGCGCCCCCCCTCGCTGACGGCAAATCGGTGAGGATCGGCGCCGGCGGCTCAGCCGACCGGTGAACCCAGCAGGCTGTCCAGCGGCACGAAGCGGTCGGCCATCTTGCGCGCCTCCTCCTTGTGGACCTTGAAGGTCTTCTCGGCGATGGCGTTGGAAACGACGAAGTCCAGGTAGGCGCGCTCCAGATGGACGCGGTAGCGGGACGACATGCCGTCGTCGTCCAGGCCTTCCATGCCGCCATCGGCCGACAGGTAGTCGTGGAACCGCTGCAGGATGTGCAGCCGGTTCACATTCACCACGCGCTGGTCGTAGGTGACGTGGAAATAGCGCAGGAAGTCTTCCGCGGTTTCCAGATCGTCGAGGTCGTCGGTGAACTCGCTCATCGTCGAAGGCTCCTCACGCGTTCTGCTGGGTGGAAGGGGAGGGGCTGCACCCCTCCTGGTCGCAGATGTTGCCGCAGGAACTGCAGGCGACACCGTCCAAACGTATATCGCTCAGCCGAATTTCCGAAAGGCGGACATTCGTATCACCGATCCGTGACAATCCCGTTGCGGTCTCGGCGGCGGCATGGGCTTCCAGCCGGGCTTCGATGCGGTTGATGTGGTCGATCAGGCAGGCGATCGCCCGGCCGACCGGGTCGGGCATCAGGTGGTGTTCCAGGTCGATGCCGTGGTCGGACAGCTGGCGCTGGGTTTCTGGCCGGACCACCCGGCCGGGAATGCCGACCACGGTCATGCCGGCCGGCACCGGCTTGGTCACCACGGAATTGGCGCCGACCCGCGCGTTGGCGCCGACCGTGATCGGCCCCAGGATCTTGGCGCCGGCCCCGACCAGCACGCCGTCCATCAGCGTCGGATGGCGCTTGCCCTTGTTCCAGGACGTGCCGCCCAGCGTCACCCCATGATAGAGCGTGACGTCGTCGCCGACCTCCGCCGTCTCGCCGACCACCACGCCGGCGCCATGGTCGATGAAGAAGCGGCGGCCGATGGTGGCGCCGGGATGGATGTCGATGTTGGTCAGCGCCCGTGCCAGATAGGAGAGGAAGCGGGCGGGCCAGCGCAGCCCCCGCCGCCAGGCGGCATTGGCGAAACGGTACATCACCAGCGCATGGATGCCGGGATAGCAGGTCAGCACGTCGAAGAGGTTGCGCGCCGCCGGATCGCGGTCGAATACGCAGGCGACGTCCTCGCGCAGCAGGGCGGCGATCCCGGGGGCGGTCATCGCGTCCCGTCCCGCCGGACCCGTGGCCGGCCCAGTGGCCGGATCGGCGTCGATGGCTGACATGCCTCAGTCCTCCCGATGCGGGTTGCCGGTATGCGGGTCGATGTGTTCATGCCGTGACCGGCACCGGAGTCGCGGCCTCCAGGAAGGCACGCAGCTCGTCCGGCGTCGGCGGCCGCTTGGCGCGGGTGGCGAGCGCCCGGACCTGCGGCAGCACCAGCTGCGCCGCGACGTCGTCGCAGGCGATGCCGAGCCGGTCATAGGCGAGCTTTACCGCCGCGGTGCCGGAATGCTTGCCCAGCACGATGCGGTGCTCGCGCCCGACCTCGGCCGGATCGAAATTCTGGTAGGTCGCGCGGTCGCGCAGCAGCCCGTCGACATGGATGCCGGCCTCATGCGTGAAGACGGCGTCGCCGACGATCGACTTGTTGACCGCCACCGGCCGGTTGGACGCCCGCTCCACCAGATCGGAGATGGTGCCGAGCGACCGCGTCTCGATGCCGGTGTCGATGTGGTAGAGGTGCTTCAGCGACACCACCACCTCCTCCAGCGGCGCGTTGCCGGCGCGTTCGCCCAAGCCGTTCACCGTGGTGTTGACATGGGTGGCGCCGCCGAGCACCGCGGCCAGCGAATTGGCGTTGGCGAGGCCGAGATCATCATGGGCGTGGATCTCGATCTCCAGGTCGGTGGCCCGGCGCAGCCGTTCGATGCAGGCGCGCGTCTGGAACGGGTCGAGCACGCCCAGCGTGTCGGCGAAGCGGAAGCGGCGGGCGCCGGCGGCCTGGGCGACGGTGGCGGCGGCGATCAGGAAATCCATGTCGGCGCGGGAGGAATCCTCGCCGCCGACGCTGACCTCCAACCCATGGTCGCGGGCTTGGCGAACCTTGCGCTCGATCTCCGCCAGCGCCCAGGCGCGGCTGCGCTTCAGCTTCTTCGTGATGTGGATGTCGGACACCGGCATCGACAGGTTGACGAAGCCGACATTGCAGGACAGTGCCGCCTTCAGGTCGGCGTCGTGCATGCGGCACCACACCATCAGCCGGCCCTTCAATCCCAGCGAGGCGACGGCACGGATGCCCTCGCGCTCCTCCTCGCCCATGGCAGGGATGCCGATCTCCTGCTCCGGCACGCCGGCGGCGTCGAGGGCGCGGGCAATGGCGATCTTCTCGTCCAGTGTGAAGGCGACGCCGGCCGTCTGCTCGCCGTCGCGCAGCGTGGTGTCGTTGATGGTGGCAAAGGTGGTGGGCATGGGGGCACCTTCCTGGGAAAGTTGTCGCCGTGGATGCCCCCTCCCCATCCCTCCCCCGCTTTGCGGGAGAGGGGGTAGGAGCTTTGCGGAGAATTTGCAAAGGAGCGGCGGCAGTCCCCTCTCCCGCGAAGCGGGGGAGGGTTAGGGAGGGGGCAAAGAACCTCCTCCCTTCGAGAAGTGTCGCAGACCGGGCCGGGAACCTGCCCCGACGGGGTGTCGTCGGGCGGGGTGCCGGGACGGGCCCCCGACCCGGCCTGCGATTCCGGTGTTACGAATAGACGGGTGCGAATTCCTTCGGCTTGCCCGCTTCCTGCTGCCAGTAGGGTGACAGGCTGCGCAGCTTGGCGATGATGCCCGGCACCACGGCGATGACCCGGTCGATCTCCTCTTCCGTCGTCTCGCGAGACAGGGAGAAGCGGGTCGCCCCATGGGCCGCGGTGTAGGGCACGCCCATCGCGCGCATGACGTGGCTGGGTTCCAGCGAGCCCGAGGTGCAGGCCGAGCCGGACGACGCGGCGATGCCGGCCTCGTTCAGCAGCAGCAGGATCGCTTCGCCCTCGATGTACTCGAAGGCGATGTTGCAGGTGTTGGGCAGGCGGTGGTCCGGGTTGCCGGTGACGAAGCAGCTTGGGACCGCCGCCAGGATCGCCTTTTCCAGCTTGTCGCGCAGAGCCTTCACCCGCGTGTTCTCGTCGCCCATATGGACCAGCGCCAGTTGGGCGGCGGCGCCCAGCCCGACGATGCCCGGCGCGTTCTCGGTGCCGGCGCGGCGCGAGCGCTCCTGGTGGCCGCCGCGCAGCATCGGGCGGAAGCGCAGGCCGCGCTTGACGTAGAGCGCGCCGATGCCCTTGGGGGCGTGCAGCTTGTGGCCGGACAGCGACAGCATGTCGATGGCGCTGTCGGCCAGCTTCATCGGGATCTTGCCGACCGACTGGACCGCGTCGGTGTGGAAGATTGCGCCGACCTCCTTGGCCATGCGCGCCAGTTCCTCGACCGGGAAGATCGTCCCGGTCTCGTTGTTGGCCCACATGATCGAGACGATGGCGACCTGATCGGACAGGGCCGTGCGGTAGGCCTCCATGTCGAGGTCGCCCTTGCCGTCGACCGGGATGCGGTGGACCTTGTAGCCGCGCTTCTTCTCCAGATACTCGCACAGCGACAGCACGCCGGGATGCTCGACCACGCTGGTGACGATCTCGCGCTTCTTCGGGTAGGCCTCCAGCGCCGACAGGATGGCGGTGTTGTCGCTTTCCGTCCCGCCGGAGGTGAAGACGATCTCGCTGTCGTGGGCCGCGCCCAGCACCGCCTGGACCTGCTTGCGCGCCCATTCGATCTTGCCGCCCACCGCGGCGCCGAAGCCGTGCATCGACGACGGGTTGCCGAAATGCTCGGTGAAGAGCGGCAGCATCTCCTGGAGGATTTCCGGGTCGACGCGGGTGGTGGCGTTGTTGTCGAGATAGATGCCCTGGCTCATGGTCAGGCTTCCTTTCAACCGGCGTGGGCGGGCAGGAGGGAGGCCGGCTTGACGCGCACGAACTCGCCCAGCTTCTCCACCAGCTTCATCTGCACGCCCATCATCGTGCCGGCCGACTGCGAACAGCCGGAACAGGCGCCGGTCAGGCGGACGTAGATGTCCTTGCCGTCGATGTCGACCAGTTCCACGTCGCCGCCGTCGCGCTGGATCTGCGGCCGCATCTCCTCGATCGCGCCCATGATGACCTGCATGCGCTGGACGTTGGTCAGCTTGGGCGCCGCTGCCGGCTCGGCCTTCGGCTCCAGCGGCTTGATGGCGTCCAGCCCGACGGTGCCCGGGGTGTGTTTCCTGGCGGGCTTCAGGGCGCCGGTCTTGGCCATCACCTCCTCCAGCACCTCCTCGATCTTCTCGTGGCAGGTCTGGCAGGAGCCGCCCGCCTTGGTGTAGTGGGTGACCTCCTCCAGCGTGGTCAGACCGTTGACGGTCACCGCGCGCTCGATCATGGCGGCGTCGATGCCGAAGCACTTGCAGACCAGCTCGCCTTCCTCATGGTCGTCTTCCCACGCCTCGCCCTTGTAGTTGGCGATGGCGGCGCGCAGCGCCTCGGCACCCATGACCGAGCAGTGCATCTTCTCCGGCGGCAGGCCGCCCAGATACTCGGCGATGTCGCGGTTGGTCAGGACCAGCGCCTCGTCCACCGTCTTGCCGATGATCATCTCGGTCAGCGCCGACGACGACGCGATGGCCGAACCGCAGCCGAAGGTCTGGAATTTCGCGTCCTCGATGATCTGGGTGTCGGGATCGACCTTCAGCATCAGACGCAGAGCGTCGCCGCAGGTGATGGAGCCGACCTCGCCAACCGCGTTGGCGGTATCCAGGACACCGGAGTTCTTCGGGTTGAAGAAGTGTTCCTTGACCTTGTCGGTGTAGTTCCACATGTCGCTGCTGCCTTTCCGTGGGGTGCGCGCCTTGGGGAAGAAATCCGGGGGGAAGAAATCCGGGAAGACGTCCGTTGCCGGTGATCAGTGCGCCGGTCAGTGTGTCGAATAGGGCGCCGACGAGCCGCAGCCCGACGAGGTGGTCGAGCAGGAGCCGCCGCTCTCGCCGGCCCCTGCTCCATTGGCGGAAAAGGACTTGCCGCAGCCGCAGCTGCTGGTGGCGTTCGGGTTGTCGAACTTGAAGCCCGACCCCTCGATCCCCTCGACGAAATCGACCACCACGCCGTCCAGGAAGGGCTGGCTGTTGGCGTCGACGAAGATGGTGACCGGGCCGAAGCTGAACACCGCGTCCTCGTCGGTGGCCGCCGCCTCCAGCCCCATCTGGTATTTCAGGCCGGCGCAGCCGCCGTCGGTCACCGCGATGCGCAAGCCGGCGGCCGCGCCTCCCGACTTCGCCAGGACCTGTTCCAGGGTGGAAACAGCCGCATCCGTCAGCGTCACCATGTCCCGCCTCCTCAAAACGCGTTGCCGGAGTGCCGGCCGATCTGACGAGGAGAAAAGCAAAGGGTGTGCCAACGGATCAAGATATTGATTTTAAACGATTGTCATATCCAAGGGAGCTGGCGCGATTCCGACAAAGTTTCGTAGACGTATGAATTTGTCGGGTTTGGCGCGTGTCGCCTTTGCGACAGCAGCGACACTTTGCCGCACAAAAAGATTGTGGTCTTTCCCTCTCTCCGCGCGCCTGCCATCTTCCGTCGTCGGTGCGTCGGATGGTTGAACGAGACAGCGGAAGGGTGAGGGGAGATGGACCAGCCGATCGAGCTCAGGATGTCGAACGGCCGCATGGCCTTCGGCGACGTGCCCGAACACATCGACGAGTTGCTGCAGGAGGCGGTGAAGGCGCGGGATGTGCCGGAGGCCTGCGAGGCGCTGTTGTGGGAGGCCCACCGCCAGGGACCGCGCGTGCTGCCGGTCTTCTATGCGCTCTACAAATTCTACTTCAACCGCAAGAAGCTGGCCGAGGCCGAGCGGGTGGCCCGCATCGGGCTGGACTCGGCGGCCCAGCAGGGCGGCTTCCCCGCCGACTGGTCGCAACTGACCGTGGGGACCACCGACTGGTCGGCGGCCGGGCCGGCGCGCTTCTTCCTGTTCACCATGAAGGCGCTGGCCTTCATCGAACTGCGCCGCCACAACCGCGACAAGGCGCTGGCCATCCTCGCCAAGATGGCTGAGATCGATCCGGTGGACCAGGTCGGCTACGGCACCATCGCCGCGCTGGCCCGCGGGCTGGACGGCGAGGCCGGGGCGGGACCGGCGTAGCGCACGTCAAAAAAATCCCCCGGCCGGGTGGACCCGGGCCGGGGGCAGGGGGAATATGCGTCTCACGACGCGGTCACGACGCGCACTCACGTCGAGGAGATGCGGCGAGGAGCGTGCGGCGCGTCAGGCTGCGACCGACTCCAGCGCCGGATAGTCGGTGTAACCCTTGGCGGTGCCGCCGTAGTAGGAGTTGCGGTCCGCCTCGGCCAACGGCGCGTCGGTGCGGAAGCGCAGCGGCAGGTCCGGGTTGGAGATGAAGGGCTCGCCGAAGCTGACCGCGTCGGCCTCCCCCTTCGCCAGCGTCGCGTCGGCGTCGGTCCGGCTGTAGCCGCCATTGAGGATGAACGGACCCTTGAAGGCCGCGCGCAGCGCCGCGGCGACATGGGGCGCGCCCTCCGGCGGGGCCATATGGTGGCCGGGGCGCCCTTCGATCACATGCAGATAGGCGAGGCTGAACGGGTTCAGCGCCTGAGTGATCGACAGGAAATGCGGCAGCGGATCGCTGTCCCCCATGTCGTTGAACACGCCGGTCGGCGACAGGCGGACGCCGATGCGGTCGGCGCCGACGGCATGGGCGGTGGCCTCCAGGATTTCCAGCAGGAAGCGGCACCGGTTCTCCACGCTGCCGCCGTAACGGTCGCTGCGGATGTTGGTGCGGTCGCGCAGGAACTGATCGATCAGATAGCCGTTGGCCGCATGGATTTCCACGCCGTCCAGGCCGGCGTCGAAGACGGCGCGCTTGGCCGCATCGGCGAAATGGCGGACCAGCGCCGGGATCTCGTCGGTCTCCAGCGCGCGGGGCATCGGGAACGGCTCCATGCCGGCGCCGGTGTAGAGCTGGCCCTTGGCGGCGATGGCCGACGGGGCGAGCGGGGCCGCGCCGTTCGGCTGGAACAGCGGGTGGGAGATGCGCCCGACATGCCACAACTGCGTCACGATGCGGCCGCCGGCCGTATGCACCGCTTCGGCCACCGCGCGCCAGGCATGGGTCTGGGCGTCGGTATGGATGCCCGGCGTGTTGGGATAGCCCTGGGCGGTGTCGCAGACCTGCGTCGCTTCGGTGATGATCAGGCCGGCCGATGCGCGCTGCGCATAATAGTCGGCGGTGAGTTCGGTCGGGCAGTTGCCTGCACCGGCGCGGCTGCGCGTCATCGGCGCCATGATGACGCGGTTCGGCAGCTCGATGGCGCCGAGGCGCAGCGGCGTGAACAGATCCGGCGTGTCGGTGCTTTGCGGCATGGCGGGAATACCCCCTGTTGGGCAATCGGCTTGTATGTATGTGAGTACATACTTGAACCGCAGCGCGCCGCTTGTCAAGTATGTACCTGCATACTTATTATCGAGCCGAAGGGGGCGCCGCTTTTCCGGCTGCGCCCCTGCGGGGGTCGGGCTGAGAGGGTCGTGGTTTGGACGCGAACAAGGAAACGGACGGCTGTTGCCCAGGCATGGACGGTGCCGAGGGCGGTTGCGAGGGCGGCGGGCGCAAGCGTGACCGTGCCGCGACCGAAGGCGCGCTGCTCGACGCCGCCAAGGCGGTGTTCGCCGAACGCGGCTTCGACGCGGCGACGACGCGCGAGATCGCCGGCCGGGCCGGGGTCAACGAACAGCTGATCCAGCGCTATTTCTCCGGCAAGAGTGGACTGCTGCTGGCGGTGGTGGAGCGCTACTGGCGCGAGGAAGCGGGCGGCTGCGACCTGCCGCCCCTGCATGAGGATCTGGAAACCGACCTCGCCCGCTTCCTGCACGCCCAGTTGAAGCACAGCTGGAAATGCCGCGACTTCACCCGCGTGGTGCTTGCGCGTGCGCTGGTCGATCCGGCCATCGCCGACGAGATGGCGCGCACCCTGTCGCAGAGCCGCATTCCCTGCCTGCTGAAGCGGCTGGAAGGCCATCGCGACCGCGGCGCCATCGCTGCCGACGCCGACCTCGCCAATGTGGCGGCCGGCATCGCGACGCTCAGCTTCGGGCTGGGCTTCCTCGATCAGGTGGTGTTCGGCCGCGAGGACGCAGGCATCTGCGCCATGGTCGGGACGCTGGCCCACACCATCGCCCACGGCCTGACGCCGCGGACATAACTACTTCGCCGTTGCCGCCGCCCGTGCCCGGTGGCTGTGGACCGCATCGGCGGTGAAGACCGCGAGCGCCAGCCAGATGCAGGCGAAGGCCGTGGCATGGCTGCTGGTGAAGGCCTCGCCATAGACCAGTACGCCCAGCAGCAATTGCCCGATCGGCCCGACATATTGCAGCAGGCCCATGGTGGTCAGCGTCAGGCGCGACGCGCCGATCATGAACAGCACCAGCGGTATCGCCGTCATCGGCCCGGCCAGGACCAGCAGGATGCTCTCGCCCCAGGCATGGCCGAATGCGCCGCCGCCGCCCAGCCATAGCAGGTAGCCCAGCGCCGCCGGCAGCAGCAGCGCGGTTTCCACCAGCAGGCCGATCACCGGGTCCACCGCCGCCTTCTTGCGCACCAGCGCATAGAAGCCGAAGGACAGGGCCAGCGACAGCGCAACCCAGGGCACCGCGCCATAGCTGACGACCAGGCTGCCGACGCCGGCACTGGCGATCGCCACGGCGAGCATCTGGCCGCGGCTCAGCCGTTCGTTCAGGAACAGCACGCCTAGCAGCACATTGACCAGCGGGTTGATGAAATAGCCCAGGCTGGCCTCGACCAGCCGGCTGTTCACCACCGCCCAGATGAAGACCGTCCAGTTGGTGGTCACCAGCAGGGTGGTGACCAGGAACACGCCCAGCCGGCGCCAACTGCCGACCGCATTGACGATGGCCGCCGGGCCGCGGGTGGCCAGCACGGCGATGCCGACCAGCACCACCGTCCACACCACGCGGTGGGCGACGATTTCCACCGCGCCGACATCGCCCAGCGATTTGAAGAAGACGGGGTTGACCAGCCCCCAGATCAGGTACGAGGACAGCGCCGCGGCGAACGCCGAGGTCGTGGAGGTCGGAGCCTTGGCGGCGGTCGTGGTCTGAGCCATGCCGTCCGTTTAGCATATAATTCGAGCAGCGCGGCAGCCGGGCGCCGGGCATGGCCGAACTGCGTGCGCGGCATGCTGGAGCGGCATGCCGCCCGGACATGCTAGGGGTTGAGCAGCCGCTCGCTCGCCATCATCCGGTCGGTCCAGTGGGCGTGCGGTTCGAACCGCCGTTCGAACAGGCGCCACATGCCGGGCTGGCCGCTGGCGGTTTCGATCACCGCCACCGCGTCGCCGCCATGCCGTGCCGCCACCCGTTCGGCTCCTTCGGCATAGGCGCCCATCAGCCAGCCGCGCCGGTCGTAAGGTGGCCGCACCCAGCCGACCGGGAAGAACCAGCGCGCCGCCGCCGGCTGGTGGACGCACAGCGCCCAGCCGACGATTTCGTCGGCCGCATCGCCGATCACCAGCGACAGGTCGGGGTCGAGCGCGTTGCGCCAGTGCCTGGGCTGTGCCCAGGCGGGCGCCTCGCCGCGCTCGATCAGCGTCTGCGCCAGCGCCTCGCATCCGATTCCGCGTTCCCGCCAGGACCACAGCCGGAACCCCTCCGCCCGCATCCGCGCCATCAGCAAATCGCGGTCGCGGAACACCGCCACCGTATCGCGGACCGCGCCGCAGATGCGCAGGCGTGCCGGCTCCGGCTCCGGCCAGCCTGCGGCACGCAACGTCGCGGCGAAGGCGGCGGCCCCCGGCAGCCGGTCGGAATAGTCGACGGTCAGCCGCCGCACGCCCAGCGCAGGCAGATGGTCTTCCAGGGCCGTCAGCAGCCGCAGGGCGAGGCCTCGCCTGCGGTGGCTGCGGGCCACCATCAGCGACAGCAGGGCCTGTCTCCCGTCATCCAGCGGCCAGCCGGGCGCGACACCGCTCAGGGCCAGGCCCGCCGGCCGGTCGCCGTCCCAGGCCGCCACCGCGCAAGGCCGGCACAGCCGCCGCTCCCCATGGTCGGCCAGCGACATCAGTGAGCGATAGGAGGGCCAGGTCAGCGGGGCCAGCGCCTCCGCCTCGCAAATGGCGACGGGCCGGATGACTTCGGGGTGAGGAGACATCGATCGTTTTCCCGCATCGGCGTCGCGATCAAGGGCGGTATGGAAATACCATTTCTACTTGTCGGGTCGATGATTGCCGGTATATAGCGGGCTTATGGCCATGTCTATGCTTGCCGTATGGCAGATCGACACGGTTTCAAATTTTAAACAATTGCAAGAAGGTGTCCTATGACTTCGCAAGCCGGTGTCGATCCGCTCCTGCAACTCCGCCGTCAGGCCGAAGCGGCCCTGGTGGACCGTGCGCAGTCGGACGCGGCATTTCGTGCCCTGCTGGTGAAGGACCCGCACGCGGCCTTGAGGACGCTGTTCGGCACCGATCCGATTCCCGGCATCGTTCTGAAGGTGGTCGAGGAGCAACCGGGCGAGATGACCCTGGTCCTGCCCGCCGCCGACCAGAGCGAGCTGCCGGACGATCTGCTGGATCTCGCGTCGGGCGGAACCAGCTTCTCGGCCTTCATCCTGTACGGCCCCAACGACGCGCCACCGAAGCAGAAGAAGTAAGGCGCGCCGCGCACACGGATAAAAGCGCGCCCAAACAAAAAGCCCCGCCGGAGCGGGGCTTTTTTCATTCCGGCACCGGACCGGCCGGCACCGGACCGTAGCACGACGTCAGGCGGCAGCGCCGGTGGCGACGCCCTTGTCGGCCATCAGGCTCTGCAGCTCGCCGCTCTCGTACATCTCGCGGACGATGTCGCAGCCGCCGACCAGCTCGCCCTTGACGTAGAGCTGCGGGAAGGTCGGCCAGTTCGAATATTCCTTCAGGCCCTGGCGCAGGCCCGGCTCCTCCAGGATGTTGACGCCCTTGAACTTGACGCCGACATGGCTCAGCACCTGGACGACCGCGGCAGAAAAGCCGCACTGCGGGAACACCGGGGTTCCCTTCATGTAGAGCACGACATCGTTGCCCTTGAGGTCCTGTTCGATGCGCTCGACGACGTTCTGATCGACCATGACTTGGATGATCCTTCCTATGGGGCCCGGCGGAGCCGGAGCCCGGTCCTTTTGGGATGTCTTTCGACGTGTGGTGACGCGCCTTGTGCTCAGGCGCCTTCCGGCACTGCTGTTCTCAGGCGCCTTCCGGCACCGCGGTGGTCAGCGCCAGGGCGTGCAGTTCGCCGCCCATCTTGCCCTGAAGGGCGGCGTAGACCATCTGGTGCTGCTGCACCCGGCTCTTGCCCTTGAAGGCGGTTGAGGTGACGAGCGCGGCATAATGGTCGCCGTCGCCTCGCAGATCCGCGATCTCGACGACCGCGTCCGGGATGCCCTCCTTGATGAGCTTTTCGATCGTGGCGGCTTCCATCGCCATGGGTCCAGTCCTCGCTCTGTTCAGGATTGCCCCGCCCGGGCACATGCTTCTCGAGATAGAGTAGGTGCGGCCGGGCCGTTTGTCATCCACCCGCGAAGATTTGCCGATCTGCGGAAGACGCCGTGACGGCCCGGCAGGATCAGGATGTCACTCGCCGAACACGCGCTTGAACACGGTGTCGACATGCTTGGTGTGGTAGGTCATGTCGAACATCGGCTCCAGCCGGTCGCGGCCGATATGCTTGGCGATGTCCGGGTCGTTCGAGAGCATGTCGAGGTAGTTGCCGCCCTTCTCCCACACGTGCATGGCGTTGCGCTGCACCGCCTTGTAGCTGTCCTCGCGGCTCATGCCGGCCTGGGTCAGCGCCAGCAGGACGCGCTGCGAGAACACCAGCCCGCCCAGATCGTCCAGGTTCTTCTGCATGCGCTCGGGATAGACCACCAGCTTTTCCATCATGCCGGTCAGCCGCGCCAGCGCGAAGTCCAGCGTGACGGTGGCGTCGGGGCCGATCATGCGCTCGACCGAGCTGTGGGAGATGTCGCGCTCGTGCCACAGCGCGACGTTCTCCAGCGCCGGGACCACGGCGGCGCGCACGATGCGGGCAAGGCCGGTCAGGTTCTCCGACAGCACCGGGTTGCGCTTGTGCGGCATCGCCGACGAACCCTTCTGGCCGGGGTGGAAATACTCCTCCGCCTCGCGCACCTCGGTGCGCTGGAGATGGCGGATTTCCGTGGCCAGATTCTCGATGCTCGACGCGATCACGCCCAGCACGGAGAAGAAGAAGGCGTGGCGGTCGCGCGGGATGACCTGGGTCGACACCGGCTCCACCGCCAGCCCCAGCTTGGCGGCGACATGCTCCTCCACCCGCGGGTCGATGTTGGCGAAGGTGCCGACCGCGCCGGAGATGGCGCAGGTGGCGATGTCCCGGCGTGCCTGCACCAGACGCTCGCGCCCGCGGACGAAGGCGGCGTAATGGCCTGCCAGCTTCAGGCCGAAGGTGGTCGGCTCGGCGTGGATCCCGTGGCTGCGGCCGATGGTGACGGTGTCCTTGTGCTCGTACGCCCGGCGCTTCAGCGCGGCGAGCAGAGCGTCCATGTCGGCGAGCAGCAGGTCGGCGGCCTGGGTCATCTGCACCGACAGGCAGGTGTCCAGCACGTCCGACGAGGTCATGCCCTGGTGGACGAAGCGGGCCTCGGGGCCGACATATTCGGCGAGGTTGGTCAGGAAGGCGATGACGTCATGGCGGGTTTCGCGCTCGATCTCGTCGATGCGGTCGATCTCCCACTTGCCGCGCTCCCACACGGCCTTGGCGGCCTCCTTCGGGATCACGCCCAGCTCGGCCTGCGCGTCGCAGGCGTGCGCCTCGATCTCGAACCAGATGCGGAAGCGGTTTTCCGGCTCCCAGATGCGGGCCATTTCGGGGCGGGTGTAGCGGGGGATCATCGGCACTCTCCGGAGGATGCGGGCGCTTGTTCGAGGGACGGCTGCGGGTCTCATAGCACGCGCGCGCGACCATAGCGGCGGTGGCGCGCGTTTTAAAGCCTCGCGATGACGGCCGGCTCCCCGGCGCGGCAGGAGTGGCGGTGCGCCCTTGTTAATCTTCATGGCCGAACCGTTGCCGGCCTAAGGGAATCCACGCCTAGGGGGAATGCCGGGCGTCGGTGGCCGGCCATGGCAGGATTTACGGTTCTTTTTCCCTGCCGTTGATGTTTGGCGCGTCATCAATCCATCAGCGGGCGAGGAAAACAGTCAAAGAGTCGCGCCTTGGTGTGTTCCATTCGCTTGCGGTTGAATCCACGCGAGTATTAAGCAACACTTGTGAAGCGCCGGGGGGTCGCCCCCGACCGCTCTTCGTCATGTCTGTTCTCAGGGAGCCCTTCTTGTCCGACCCAGTTGCCGAACTGGTCCGCGTGCCGTCGCGCTCGTCCGACGAGGCCCGGCTCTACCGCCTGCAGTTCCTGGCATCGATGGCGCTGGTGTCGGCGCTCGTCCTCGGGCTCGGCCTTTATTTCGTCTGGCAGCACTGGGCCGACCTGGAGCACGACCTGCAGCAGGGCGAGGCGCGCTATGTTCAGGAGCAGCATCAGGCGCTGGTGCAGGAGGTGGAGAATGCGCAATCCTACCTCGCCTACATGCGCTCGCGGGTCGAGCCGTTGCTGAAGGAACAACTGCGCTCCCAGGTCGACGAGGCTTATGCTATCGCCCGCAGCGTGTATGAGCGGCAAAAGGACATCCTTCCCGAGCAGGCGGTGAAGGAATCGATCAAGGAAACTCTGCGGCCGCTGCGCTTCTCGGCCGGGCGCGGCTACTATTTCATCAACGATCTGAACGGCGGATCGGTGCTGATGCCGGTCGACCCGTCGCGCGAGGGGACCTCTTCCGCCGCCGGGTCCGACCCGCAATGGGCCGCGGTTGTGCGCGAACTGATGCGGGCGGCCCAGGATCCCGCCCTGCACAACTTCGCCCGCTACCGCTGGCGCATGCCGGGCGACCCGTCGCAGACGGTCGACAAGCTGGCCTTCGTCCGCCGCTTCGAGCCCTATGGCTGGCTGCTCGGCGCCGGCGACTCGCTGGGTGCGGTGGAGGCGCGGCTGCAGCACGAATCGCTGGAGCGGCTGCGCGCCTTCCGGTTCGGCGAGACCGGCTATATCGGCGTGCTTCGCGAGGATGGGCAGGTGCTGCTGTCGCCCACGGCCCCGGCATCGGAAGGGATGAATGCCCGCGACCTGCCCTGGCAGACCGAACGCGACCTGCTCGCCCGTCTGCTCGAACAGGGACGCCAGGGCGGCGGGGAGGTGCGCTACGACTGGATCCACCCGGTCACCGCGCAGCCGACGCCGAAGATGGCCTATGTCTCCGCTCCCACGGTGTGGGGCTGGATGCTGGTCGCCGGCTTCTACATCGACGACGTCGGCAAGGAGATGGAACAGCGCCGGGCGGAAATCAGCCGCGGCGTCAACCAGCGCGTCTGGACCACCGTCGCGGTGCTGGCGGTGGCGCTGGCGGCGTCGGTCTGCGTTTCCTGGCTGGTCACCGGCTGGATCCGGCGCATCGTCGGCAGCTACCAGCTGCGGGCCCGGCGCAGCGACAGCATGCTGCGCGAACGGGCCCGTCAGCTCTACCTCGCCAACTTCTTCGTGGACCATGTTTCCGAAATCGTCGTTCTGGCCGACGCGCAGCTGCGCCTTGCCTATGTCAATCCCTTCGGTCGCCAGGCGCTGGGCGGGTCGCCGGAGGATCTGGCGATGGGGCCGGCCGACCTGCTGGAGCATTTCGCCGCCGAGGGCGAGGACGCGGCCAGCCATTACGAGACCCTCTATCACACCCCCGACGGCCGGGTGCTGGAGTTGGAGGTCACCGCCAGCCGGATCACCTATGAGGGCGAGGTCTATTATTCCGCCATCGCCCGCGACATTTCCGAGCGCAAGCGGGCGGAATGGCAGCTGAGGCTGTCGGCCAAGGTGTTCGACAACGCGGCCGAGGGCATGTTCGTCGCCAACGAGCACCTGCAGATCGTCGCCGCCAACGACGCCTTCGTCCGCATCACCGGCTTCGATCGGGAGGAGGTGCTGGGGCGCGGTCCGGAGTTCCTGCGCTCCGACCGCAACCCGCCCGACTTCTACGAGGATCTCTGGGTGCAACTGGCTGCCAGCGGACATTGGGCCGGCGAGATCTGGAGCACCCGCAAGAACGGCGAGATGTTCCCGGAATGGCTGAGCATCAAGCTGGTTCGGAACGAGGATGGAGCGGCGGTCAACTATATCGCCGCCTTCACCGACATCACCGAGACCCGCGCGCAGGAGGAGCGGATCCGTCATCTGGCGCAGTTCGACTTCCTGACCGACCTGCCCAACCGCTTCCTGCTGCGCGACCGGCTGGAACGGGCGATGCTGGCCGCCGGCCGGCACGGCAGCAAGGTAGGGCTGCTGTTCGTCGATCTCGACCGTTTCAAGACCATCAACGACAGCCTGGGCCATCAGGTCGGCGATATCCTGCTGCGCGAGGTGGCGACCCGGCTTCTCGACACCGTGCGGGCCAGCGACACGGTCAGCCGCCAGGGCGGCGACGAGTTCATCATCCTGATCGGCGACATGAGCAGTCCGGATTCGGCCGGCATCGTGGCGCGCAAGGTGCTCCGCGCCCTGTCCGACCCCTACCTGATCGAGGGGCACGAACTGTTGGTCACGCCGTCGATCGGCGTCGCCATCTATCCCGACGACGGCACCGGCATCGACGCGTTGCTGAAGAGCGCCGACATGGCGATGTATGCTGCCAAGGAGGCCGGGCGCGCCACCTACCGCTTTTTCACGCCGGAACTGAACCGCCGCGCGTCGGACCGGATGTGGACGGAGAACAACCTGCGCCGAGCGCTGGCCAACAACGAGCTGGAGCTGCATTTCCAGCCGCAATTCTCGCTGGACGGCCGCCGGCTGGTCGGGGCGGAGGCGCTGGTGCGCTGGCGCCAGCCCGACGGCACGCTGATCATGCCGGGCCAGTTCATCCCGATCGCCGAGGACACCGGCCTGATCCTGCCGCTGGGCGACTGGGTGCTGGGCGAGGCCTGCCGGCGTGCGGCGGACCTGCTGCGCCACCGGGATCTGCTGATCGCCATCAACCTGTCGGCGGTGCAGGTCCGCCGCCCCGGCTTGGCGGAGCGGGTGGCGGGCTGGCTGTCGGCCTACGGCATCCCGCCGTCGGCGCTGGAGCTGGAGGTGACGGAAAGCGTCCTGATGGACGAATCCGACGTGGTGACGGAGACCTTCTCGCAACTGCGCGAGATGGGGGTCTCGCTCGCCATCGACGATTTCGGGACCGGCTATTCGTCGCTGGCCTATCTGAAGCGCTTCCGCGTCGACAAGCTGAAGATCGACCGCAGCTTCGTCAGCGGCCTGCGCGCCGGCAACCCGGACAGCAGTGCCATCGCCGAGGCGATCATCGGCATGGCCCGGTCCTTGCGCATGCAGACGCTGGCGGAAGGTGTCGAGACCGAGGAGCAATATGGCTGCCTCGTCGCGATGGGCTGCGACCAGTGCCAGGGCTATCTGCTGGGCCGGCCGATGCCTTACGACGAATTCCTCGCCTTCGTCCGGCGCGACGGCCGCCCGGCGGAAAACCGGGTGGCGGAGGCGGTGGAATAGGGGGCGGAGATCGCCCTCCGCTCAGCCATAGCGCAGCAGCCGGGTCCCGTTCGCCTTCAGCCAGGATCGCGGCCACTCGACATCCAGGCCGGCGGTCAGGCTGGCGCACAGCGCCCAGAAGCGTGCGGAATGGTTCATCTCGCGCAGGTGCGCCACCTCATGCCCGACGACATAGTCCAACACCGGTTCCGGCGTCAGGATCAGGCGCCAGGAGAAGGATAGCCGCCCGGTGGACGAACAGCTTCCCCAGCGGCTCTTGGTGTCGCGGATGGTGACGGCGGCGACGCGCGCCCCGATGGTCGCCGCCTTGGCACGGGCACGGGCCGACAGCTCGCGCCTGGCCTCGGCGACCAGGAAGTCACGGATACGGCGGGCGACATGCTCCGGCTGGCCGCCGACCAGCAGGGCGCCCTCCTCGATGCGGGTGGGGCCGCGCAGCGCGGGGTCGTGGCGGATGACATGCTCGACCCCCAGATAGGGCACGCCGGCCCCGTCGGCGAAGGGCAGCGAGGGCGGCATCGCTGCAAGCCGCGCCCGCAGCCAGCCGTCATGCCGGCCGACGAACTGGCGGGCATCGCTTTCCGACACGCCGACCGGCACCACCACCTGGACCAGTCCGCGGCCGGCGTCGACCCGCAGGGTCATCCGGGTGGCGCGCGCACTCTCCCGCAACTCCAGCGGCATCGGCAGGCCGGAGATCTCCAGCGCCCGCGGCGGCTGGGGCGGCCGGGCGGCGGACCGCTTGCGGCGGCGAAGGGGAGAGGGACGGCGCTGCACCATGGCGTCTTATAGCGCGGGCGCCGCCGGATGCGAAAGCATCCTCCGCCCCGGATGCGAAAGCACCCTTCCCCCCTGATGCGGAAACATCCATAGACCTTTGTCGAAGCGCCGCCCTGGCTTTAAGCAATAGGGCATTCGAACGAAGTGGGACTATAGGGTCGACTGAGGTCACATTTGACACGTTCGATGGGAGCACAAGATAAAGCAGTGGTAACGCGGCGGTCGCTGCCTACCCGTTCCGATAGTCTTCCCGCAGTCTTGCCGAGTGTACGCCCATGCCCCCCATCCAAGAACAAATGCCGACACGCGAGGATTGGTTGGATGCCCTGCTGTCGGCCAATGGCGCTCCGCATGCGTTGCTGGGTGGCGACGGGCGGGTGCTTGCGGCCAACCGGGCCTTCGCGGCCGGGCTGGGTCTTGCGCCCGAGACCGTGGAGGGACGCACGCTCGCCGAAGCCGGACTGCCGGCCGATGCCGCGCGGGAGATCGACCGGCTGCGACACCGGGTGATGGAGACCGCGGTGGCGGCCACCATCGATGGCCTGGGTTCTGATGGCCTTGCCGGCGCCGCGACGCTGACCCCGGTGCGCGATGCCGAAGGCCGGGTCTGCGCGGTGGCACTGGTCGGCGATGCGGGCGCCGCCGCCGCAGCAGCAGCCTTGGCCCAGGCCCGGGCTGAGGCGGCGCAGGCGCGCACCGATGCCGAGCGCGCCCGCACTGCCAAGGGCAAGTTCCTGTCGGCCGCCAGCCACGATCTGCGCCAGCCCTTTCAGGCGATGCACCTGTTCCACCATCTGCTGATCGGCCGGCTGACCGACCCGACCGACATCGAACTGGCGAACAAGCTGGAGCAGGCCATCGTCGGCGGCGAGACGCTGCTGCGTGCCCTGCTGGAGGTGTCGGCGCTGGAGGCCGGTCTGGTGACGGCCAAGCCGCAGACCTTCCCGGTCGACGAACTGCTCGCCAAGATGCTGGAGGAGTTCGGGCCGGAGGCGGAGGCCAAGGGACTGCGCTTCAACGTCCATCCGTTCGATGCCGAGGTCACCAGCGACCCCGTGCTGATGGAGCGTCTGCTGCGGCCGATCCTGTCCAATGCCCTGCGCTACACGCTCGATGGCGGAATCCTGCTGGCGGCGCGGCGGCGCGGCGGCAATCTGCGGATCGAGGTGCGGGACACCGGCGTCGGCATCGATCCGTCCCAGCATGCGGCGATCTTCGAGGACTTCCACCAGCTCGGCAACCCCGGGCGCGATCGCAAGCACGGGCTGGGGCTGGGGCTCGCCATCGTGCGGCGGCTGGCGCAGGTGCTGGGTCATCCGGTGACGGTGCGGTCGGCGCTTGGCAAAGGCTCCGTCTTCGCAGTGGAGTTGCCGTTGACCGACCGTGCCGGAGACGGGCCGGGCGATGGGGATGAGGACCGGGAGTGCGGAGCGGCCGGCGGCATGTCGGCGTCCTCCGCTCCGGCCCTGGCCGGAACCGTGCTGGTGATCGAGGATGACGCCATGCAGCTCGAGGGGATCGGCCTGCTGCTCCGCGGCTGGGGCTATGCGGTCATTTCCGCCCGCGGTATCGACGAGGCCTGCGCCAGGCTCGACAGCGCCGCGCCGGCCCCCGACCTCGTGCTGTCCGACCTGCGGCTTTCGGGGCCGGAGACCGGGATCGACGCCATCCAGTCCATACGAGTGCGTTGCGGCCGGCGGGTGCCCGGCATCATCGTCACCGGCGATACCGATCCCGACCGGCTGCGCAGCGTCCGCCGCAGCGGCTTCCCCCTGATCCACAAGCCATGCGATCCCGACGCCCTGCGCAGCCTGTTGAGCCGCAGCCTGGGCGGCGAGCTGCTGGCCGGATGCCAGCCGGACACCGTCTGCCTGCGATAGGCTTTTCACACCGCGAAAGCGCGGAACCGCGTCTTGACAGACGGACGCATGCGCGCCCAGTGTGACGCTTAGAGCAACCAAACAGTTTCTGAAGAGACCATCCGTACATTCCGCATTTTCGTGCGCGTTCGCAGGGCGCCTTTTGCGCGTGCCACCAAATCTTCACGAAAGCGTCGCGGGACGGCAACCCGTTGCCCTCATGACAACCGCGCACCATACCGGGACAGGGAGACCCACCGCATGTTGACCCGCCGCAAGCTCGCCCTTCTGACGGGCGCCGCCACCGCCACCGCGCTGCTGTTCGCCGCCGCCCTGCCGGGCGCGGCATCGGCGCAGCAGAAAACGGTGGTCGAGTTCTGGCACGGGCTGCCGCAGCCGTTGGGCGGCCAGCTGGAACAGATCGTCAAGGGCTTCAACGACAGCCAGTCGGCGGTCCAGGTCAACCCCTCCTACAAGGGCAGCTATCCGGAGACGATGCAGGCCGCCATCGCCGCCTTCCGCGCCGGCAACGCGCCGCACATCGTGCAGATGTTCGAGGTCGGCACCGCCACCATGATGGCCGCCGGTCCGGCGGTGAAGCCGGTCTACCAGCTGATGCAGGAAACGGGTGCGTCCTTCGACCCGGCCGGCTACATCCCGGCGGTGAAGGGCTATTACTCGTCCAAGGACGGCAAGATGATGGCGCTGCCGTTCAACAGCTCCACCGCGATCATGTTCTACAACAAGGACGCCTTCCAGAAGGCCGGCCTCGACCCCAACACGCCGCCGGCGACCTGGCCGGACCTGATCGAGGCGGCGAAGAAGCTGAAGGCGTCGGGGTCCAGCTGCCCGTTCACCACCGCTTGGCCGACCTGGGTGCAGCTCGAACAGCTGGGCGCCATCCATGACACGCCCTTCGCCACCCAGGCCAACGGCTATGGCGGGCTGAACGCCGAGTTGAAGATCGACGCGCCGCTCTACGTCAAGCATGTGCAGACGCTGATCGACATGCAGAAGGACGGGCTGTTCAAGTATGGCGGCCGCGACAACAAGGCGGACGCCCTGTTCCCGTCGGGCGAATGCGCGATGATCCAGGGGTCGTCCTCCCTGCGCAGCCGCATCCTGAAGGAGGGGACCTTCGCCTGGGGTGCCGCGCCGCTGCCCTACTGGCCGGAATTCGCCAAGGGCGATCCGAAGAACGGCATCATCGGCGGCGCCGCCTTCTGGGTGATGACCTCGCCCAAGCGCAACGAGGCCGAATACAAGGCGGTGTCGCAGTTCTTCACCTACCTCGCCAAGCCGGAGGTGGATGCCAAGTGGCACATGGACACCGGCTATGTCCCGGTGACGCTGAAGGGCATCGAGATCGCCAAGGCGCAGGGCTATTACGAGAAGAACCCGGGCGCCGACGTGCCCGCCGCCCAGCTGACCCGCACGCCGACCACCGAGAACAGCATGGGCCTGCGCCTGGGCAACCTGCCGGAAATCCGCAACATCATCCAGGAAGAGCTTGAGAAGGCCTTCCAGGGCCAGCAGGACGCCCGCCAGGCATTGGATGTCTCGATCAAGCGCGGCAACACGGTGCTGCGCAACTTCGAGCGGGCCAACAAGGGCTGAGACCGGACGTAGCCTCCTTCCCCTTCTCCCTTCCCGGGGGAGAGGGGGAAGGAGGATCCCCCTCGCACCACGCACAGTCGACGAAAGACCTCCCCCTTGCAGCGTCGCGTGACCTTCGACAACCGGCTGTTGCCCTATCTTCTGCTGGCGCCGCAGGTGGTGGTGACGCTGGTGTTCTTCATCTGGCCTGCGGCGCAGGCCGTCTGGCAGTCGGTGCATCTGCAGGACGCCTTTGGCATCCGCAGTGAATTCGTCTGGTTCGAGAATTTCGAACATGTGCTGGGCGATCCCAACTACATCGACACCCTCAAGGTCACGGTGATCTTCAGCGTCGCGGTGACGGTGCTGTCGATGGGCACGGCGCTGCTGCTGGCGGTGCTTGCCGATTCGAAGATCAAGGGGGCGGGGGCCTACAAGACGCTGCTGATCTGGCCCTACGCGCTGGCGCCCGCGGTGGCCGCGGTGCTGTGGATGTTCATCTTCAATCCCGACATCGGCTCCTTCGGCCGCGGGCTGCGGGCGCTCGGCTTCGACTGGGACTACCGGCTGAACGGCGGGCAGGCGCTGTCCATGGTCATCCTGGCCGCCAGCTGGAAGCAGGTGTCCTACAACTTCATCTTCTTCCTGGCCGGGCTGCAGGCGATCCCACGCTCGGTGATGGAGGCCGCCAGCATCGACGGCGCCGGGCCGGTGCGGCGCTTCCTCACCATCACCTTTCCGCTGCTGTCGCCGACCACCTTCTTCCTGCTGGTGGTCGACATGGTCTACGCCTTCTTCGAAACCTTCGGCACCATCCACGCTCTGACCCAGGGCGGGCCGGGCAAGGCGACCGAGACGCTGATCTTCCGCGTCTACCAGGACGGCGTCGTCAACAACGACCTCGGCGGCTCCTCGGCCCAATCGGTGATCCTGATGGTGATCGTCATCGCGCTCACCGCGGTGCAGTTCCGCTTCGTCGAGCGCAAGGTCCATTACGCATGAAGCAGACCCGGTTGATCGACCTCGTGCCGCACGCCGTGCTGATCCTCGGCGTGCTGGTCTTCGCCTATCCGATCTACGTGACGCTGATCGGCTCGACCTGGGATTCCGGCACCATCGGCCGCGGCGGCCTGCCGCTGTGGCCGGGCGGCGAGGCGGCGGCCAACTACGCCCAGGCCTGGGCGGGGGAGGCGGGCGAGCGCGCCATGTACACGCCGGTGCGCACCATGATGCTGAACAGCCTGGTGATGGCGCTGTGCATCGCGCTGGGGAAGATCGCCATCTCCATCCTGTCGGCCTATGCGGTGGCCTTCTTCCGCTTTCCGCTGCGCATGGCCTTCTTCTGGCTGATCTTCATCACGCTGATGCTGCCGGTGGAGGTGCGGATCATCCCGACCTACAAGGTCGTCGCCGACCTCGGCCTGATCGACACCTATGCCGGGCTGACGATCCCGCTGATCGCCTCGGCCACCGCGACCCTGCTGTTCCGCCAGTTCTTCCTGACCATTCCCGACGAGCTGCTGGAGGCGGCGAAGATCGACGGCGCCGGGCCGGTGCGCTTCTTCTTCGATGTGGTGCTGCCGCTGTCGCGCACCAACATCGCGGCGCTGTTCGTCATCCTCTTCATCTATGGCTGGAACCAGTATCTCTGGCCGCTGCTGGTCACCGGCAGCCGCGACATGGAAACCATCGTGACCGGCATCACCAAGATGATCGGCACCGGCGAGTCGGCCAACGACTGGCACCTCATCATGGCGACCACCGTGCTGGCGATGCTGCCGCCGGTGGTGGTGGTGGTGCTGATGCAGCGCTGGTTCGTCAAGGGGCTGGTCGACAGCGAAAAATGACGGACAGCGAACAGTAAGACGCGGACGAAAGAAGAAAGACAATGGCAACCGTAGACATCCGCAACGTCCGCAAATCCTATGGCCCGGTCGAGGCGATCAAGGGCATCGACATCTCGATCCGGGACGGGGAGTTCCTGGTCCTGCTCGGCCCGTCGGGCTGCGGCAAATCCACCCTGCTGCGCATGGTCGCCGGGCTGGAGGGCATCACCGGCGGCGAGATTGCCATCGGCGGGCGCGTGGTCAACCATCTGGACCCCAAGGACCGCGACATCGCGATGGTGTTCCAGAACTACGCGCTCTATCCGCACATGACGGTCTTCGACAACATGGCCTATGGCTTGAAGATCCGCGGGCTGCCGAAGACGGAGATCCGGGCGCGCGTCGACAAGGCGGCGGAGATCCTGGAGCTGGGCCGTTTCCTCGACCGCCGGCCGAGCCAGCTGTCGGGCGGCCAGCGCCAGCGCGTCGCCATGGGGCGCGCCATCGTGCGCGAACCCGCCGCCTTCCTGTTCGACGAGCCGCTGTCGAATCTGGACGCCAAGCTGCGCACGCAGATGCGGGTCGAGATCAAGCGGCTGCAGGACCGGCTGGGCATCACCAGCCTCTACGTCACCCATGATCAGGTCGAGGCGATGACCCTGGCCGACCGTATCCTGGTGATGAACCACGGCGTTGCCGAACAGGTCGGCACGCCGCTGGAGGTCTACCAGCGCCCGGCCAGCCTGTTCGTCGCCGGCTTCATCGGCTCGCCGCCGATGAACGTCCTGGACGGCCGCATCGATGACCGCGGCGAGGCGGTGCTGCTGCCCGGTGGCCAGC
Organism: Azospirillum thiophilum; assembly: GCF_001305595.1. Taxonomy (NCBI): domain Bacteria; kingdom Pseudomonadati; phylum Pseudomonadota; class Alphaproteobacteria; order Rhodospirillales; family Azospirillaceae; genus Azospirillum; species Azospirillum thiophilum. The sequence continues at coordinate 230,749 of NZ_CP012401.1, read as the reverse complement.
GCCTGCCCCTGCCGCACGCGCGCCCGACCGAGGCCGGCCGGCCGGTGAAGCTGGGGATCCGGCCGGAGCATCTGGCCGCCGCGGCGGAAGGTTTCACCATCCAGGTGGAACTGGTGGAGGCGCTGGGCGCCGATACGGTGGTCTACGGCCGGTTGCCCGGCGGCGAGACGCTGCTTGTCCGCATGGCCGGCCTGCCGAACTGCCGGACCGGCGACCGCCTGACCGTCGCCCCGCCGGCCGATGCCCTGCATCTGTTCGACGCGGTGAGCGGCCGGCGGCTGGAGTGCGGGAGCGAAGCTCCTTTTAGAAATCCGAACAGCGGCCCTTGAACTCCCAATCGCCGTAGCGGGTCGGCTCCGGCCCCTTGGGGCCGCCGATCTCGCCGGGCTTCTGTTCGGGCCCCTTCGCCTCCGTGGTGTCGGGGGCGTCGGTCGCGTCGGTCTTTTCGGCCGCGACCTTCGCCGCGTCGGTGTCGGCGTCGGCGGCGGTCGGAGCGGGTCTGGTCTGGTCGGTCATGCGGTCCATCGCAACGGCAGGCATCTTGAACGGGGATGCGGAACACGCCCATATCTCGGACGAAGCGGGAAAGTCCCGCCGGACCATCCTGAACCGATATGGCAACCATGACCAGCTATCTGAAGACCACCATCCTGCTTGCCGGCCTGACGGCCCTGTTCATGGCGGTCGGCTTCCTGCTGGGCGGCAAGACCGGCCTGATCATCGCCTTCGTCGCGGCCTTGGGCATGAATCTGTTCAGCTATTGGAATTCCGGCGACATGGTGCTGTCGATGTACGGCGCCCGCGAGGTCGACGCCTACACGGCGCCGGAATTCCACGGCATCGTCGCCCGGCTGGCCGAACGCGCCGGCCTGCCGATGCCGCGGGTCTACATCATCGAGAACGACCAGCCCAACGCCTTCGCCACCGGCCGCGATCCGGAGCATGCGGCGGTCGCCGCCACCACCGGCCTGCTGCAGCGCCTGACCCCGGAGGAGATCGCCGGCGTGATGGCGCATGAGCTGGCCCATGTGAAGAACCGCGACACGCTGATCATGACCATCACCGCGACCATCGCCGGCGCGGTGTCGATGCTGGCGAATTTCGGCCTGTTCTTCGGCGGCTCCAGCAACGACGGGCGCGGCGGCAACCCGCTGGGCATGGTCGGTGCGGTCCTGGCCGCCATCCTGGCGCCGATCGCCGCCACGCTGGTGCAGATGGCGATCAGCCGCACCCGCGAGTTCGAGGCCGACCGCATCGGCGCGGAGATCTGTGGCCGCCCGACCTGGCTGGCCGACGCGCTGACCAACATCCATAACGCCGCCAACCACATCCCCAACCATCAGGCGGAGGCGCACCCGGCGACCGCCCATCTGTTCATCGCCAACCCGCTGAGCGGCGCCAATTTCGCCAGCCTGTTCTCCACCCACCCCGACATGGGCGAGCGGGTCGCCCGCCTGCGGGCGATGGCGGCCCCGGCCGGCGGCTTCGGGGGTGGCGGTTCCGGTAGCGGTTCCGGGGGCGGCTTCACCCGGCCGCGCGACGGCCGGTCGCCCTGGGGTGCCCCGCCGCAATCGCAGGGCGGCGGCTTCATGCCGCAGAACCGGCGCGGCCCCTGGGGCTGATGCCGCCGGCGGGGCTCTGGTATTAGGATTGCGCGCCGGAGGGGTGGGCGACTACCCTGCCGGCACGCGTTCAACAGCCATGGCCGCCAGGGGAATTCTGCATGTCCGACGCCGTGAAGTACCGTCTCGTCACCCGGTCCGATTTCGACGGGCTCGTCTGCGCCGTCCTCCTGAAGGATCTGGGCATCCTCGACGAGATCAAGTTCGTCCATCCCAAGGACATGCAGGACGGCAAGGTCGAGATCACCAACCGCGACATCACCACCAACCTGCCCTATGTCGACGGTGCCCATCTGGTCTTCGACCATCATCTGTCGGAGACCATGCGCGTCGGCACCAAGCCGAACCACATCATCGATCCCAAGGCGCCGTCGGCCGCCCGCGTCGTCTATGACTATTACGGCGGGAAGGAACGCTTCCCGACCATCTCCGACGAGATGATGACGGCGGTCGACCAGGCCGACTCGGCGCGCTACGAGCGCGAGGACATCCTCAACCCCACCGGCTGGACCCTGCTGAACTTCATCATGGACGCGCGCACCGGGCTCGGCCGTTTCCGTGAGTTCCGGGTGTCGAACTACCAGCTGATGATGGATCTGATCGATTATTGCCGGAACCACAGCATCGCCCAGATCCTGGATCTGCCCGACGTGAAGGAGCGGGTGGAGCTCTACACCCAGCATGCCGAACTGTTCGTCGACCAGCTGAAGCGCTGCTCGACCGTGCGCGGCAACGTTGTCGTGCTCGACCTCCGCAAGGAGGAGACGATCTATGCCGGCAACCGCTTCATGATCTATGCGCTGTTCCCCGATACCAACGTGTCGATCCATGTGCTGTGGGGTCTGAAGCAGCAGAACACCGTGCTGGCCTGCGGCAAGTCGATCCTGAACCGCAGCTCGCAGACCGACATCGGCCCGCTGATGCTGGACTATGGCGGCGGCGGGCATCAGGCGGCGGGTACCTGCCAGGTTTCCAACGAGCAGGCCGAAGCGGCGCTGGAGGCCATCGTCGCCCGCATGCAGGCGGATGGCTGAGCGCGGAACGGCTGGGCATGATCGGGTGAGAGCCTTCGTTCCGTTTGCCTACAGCGCTTTGTTCGCCGCCGAGTGGCTGGCCGCCCTGGCCGACGAGGGCCCCCGGGCGGAGGCGCTCGACCGCGCCCGCCCGGTGGTGGAGGATGCCGTCGCCCGCGTCGACGCGGCCGGTGCCGCGGCCTTGGTGCGGATCGACGGGCTGGTTTCCGGGGCCATGCTCGGCGCCATCCCCGCCTTGCTGGCGGCCGAGACTGTCGGGTTGCCGGAGGCCGCCGCCGCCGCGGAGCGTGCGATTCATGAGCTGATGAGCCGCGTTGCCTACAAGCGGCGCGAGTTGATGCCGCTGTTCCCGCCGCTGATCGAGCGGGTCGCCGCCGTCCATGCCGCCGCGATCCAGGCCTGCGGAGCGGCGCGCTGGCGCCTGATGGCGGCGCGCGCGCGGATGCAGCCGGGCCGGCCCTCCAGCCCGATGCAGGGCGCCGGCACCCGCTATGTGAAGAGCGACCGTTTCGACGCCCGCGCAGTTGATTGCCTTCCCGCCATCGACCGCACCCGCGCCGACCGTATCCTCAAGCGGCTGGGCGAGGTGCCGGTTCCGGACGAGCTGGAACTACGCCCGTTCGATGACGGTGACGATCTGTGGACGATCAAGGCCGGCGGGGCGAACCGCTTCATCCTGCGGGTCGCGTGCGACCGGCGCGGGCCGTTCTACATGGTGGAGGATATCGGGCCGCGGGCGGGCTGACGCGAGAGATAAAATTGCGAAAGCTACTTTTTGATCGCATTGACGGGCAGACACAAATCGATTAGGGAGAAATTTATCAGAAGTACCACTTTAAGGGATTTAGATAATGGGCGGTACGGTGTTCGAATGGGCAGGAATTGTGCTTGCGTGTGTTGGAATTTTGGTTGGTTTGAAGCCTGATATTATCAATAGGTTGCGGCGCAGATCGTTAAGAAAATCATTAAAATCGCTGAAAAAAATCACGGATTTATACGTAAGGAGAAGAGACTTTGTTGAATTGGCGGAAAATAACTCCGTTGCAGCAATCGCTGATCTAATTAGGCTTGCTTCTGGATCTATCCTCTTTGCTGCGGTTACGGCATTTTTTTCTTATAGCATACCGCAGCCTGCTAATATCATGCTCGGGCTATTTTCGCTTTTTTGGTGCCTCAAGAACATCAATGAAGTGGCTATTCATGCATTGGATTTGAAGGAATCTGAGAGGACAGATAAAATTCTCAATGAAATCAATGGATTAATTGAGAGGTCAAGCGAACATGTTGATAAGATGTCAGAAAAGGACAAGAAGATTTACGAAGAAATCAAACTCAAAGCCAGATACGGCTTTTCTAATCACAACCTCAGACATCAGATAGACATCTCTTAAACAATCAACTCGAGAGGGTAAGACCCCACAGCAGCAGCGCCACCAGCCCGACCAGCAGCAAAGCGGCGACCGCGGTCAGGGCCAGCGCGCGGCCGATGTCGGCGGGGGTGGCACGGGCGCGGCCCTCACCGATCCAGCTTTCGGTGATGACGACGCCGCCGTCGCGGTGTGGGCCGCCCAATGCAAGGCCAAGCGCGCCGGCCATGGCGGCGATCGGCCAGCCCATGTTCAGCGACGGATGCTTGCGCGCGTCGCGGCTCAGCGTGCGGAAGGCACCCGCCGCCTTGGCGGTGCCGATGAAGGGGGCGGCCAACGCCAGCAGCAGCCCGGCCAGCCGGGCCGGCAGGGCGTTCAGCGCGTCGTCCAGCGTCGCCGCCGTCAGGCCGAAGCGGCCATGGCGGACGCCCGGGCTGCCGAGCGCCGCGTCGGCGCCGTCCATCGCGGTCCAGACGAACAGGCCCGGCACGCCGAGCAGGGCATAGCCGAAGACCGGCGCCACCAGCTTGCGGTCGAAGGCACGGGCCGCGGCCTCCACCGCAGCGCGGGCGATGCCGTGTTCGTCCAGGCCATAGACGTGGCGGCGGGTCAGCGACTGGATCGCTGCCTGTCCGGCGACGGCGCCGCCGCTTTCCAGGGCGCGGCGCACCGCCCGCACGCGTGTCCAGGCCGCCCGTCCGCGCAGGCCGCAGAGCAGGGCCAGCAGTTCCACCATCCAGCCGCGGCCGATCGAGCCGGCCCATTCGACCGCCAGACCGGCGGCCACCGCGATCGCCAGCAGCGTCAGCACCACCAGCGTGCCGCGCAGCAGCCGTGCCGTGTCGCCGCGTTCCGCCCGGTTCAGCCGGGCATCGGCGGCGTTGCAGAATCGCCGTGCCAGCGCCGCCGGGTCGGGCAGCACCCGGTCCAGCCAGTCGCCGAACAGCGCGTCGATCCCCAGCGCCAGCAGGAGGAGGAGCAGCGGGCCGGGACCGCCGAAGGCCGAACCGAACATGACGACTCCGGGAGCGGTGGGCTGGGATCAGGGAGCGGGCGTCAGCAGGCGCCGATGTCGGCAGGCGCCGGTGTCAGCGTGCGCCGGCCTGGCGGAGCAGGGTGCCGACGCGGGCGTTGCGGCTTTCCTGCGCCCAGTTCAGCGCGGTGCGCCCGGTGAAGTCGGAGCGGTCGACCTTGGCGCCGGCCTTCAGCAGCCGTTCCACCACGTCGGCGCGGCCGCTGCGGGACGCGACCATCAGCGCGGTCATGCCCTCGCGGTTCTCCTGGTCGACCTTGGCGCCCTTCTTCAGCAGCAGGTCGAGGATGTCGGGATTGCCGTTCTCGGCCGCGGCCAGCAGCGGGGTGTTGCCGGCCTTGTCGGCGCGGTTGACGTTGGCGCCGCTGTCCAGCAGCAGCGAGGCCATCGCCGGGCTGGAGCGGTCTACAGCGGCGAGCAGCGCGGTCTTGCCGTGGAGGTCGGCCTGGTTGGGATTCTCCCCCCTCAACAGGGCGCCCTTCACCTTGGCGACGTCGCCATCATTGACCGCCTGCATCAGCCCGGTGTCCTGGAACAGGCTGATCTGGGCGGAGGCCGGGGTGATGCAGGCGGCGGCCAGGCCGGTGGCGACGAGAGTGGCGAGCAGGAGCCGCTTCATGGCGGGTGTCCTTCCTTGACAGCGGGGGTGCCGGATACTAGCCAGAATGGAGGCGCTTTTGCCAGACCGGCCTTGCCGCACCGATGCGTGGAACTGCCATGCTCCGCAACCCGCTTGCCCGCCACATCGCCCTGTTCCTGCTGGTGAAGGCCGTGCTGATCGGGCTCGGCCTCTGGTGGTTCCTGGGCGGATTCCCGGGCGGCATGCCGGAACCGCGCGGCGTGGTGGCTCCGCCGGCCGCGGCCCGCTCCTGATCCGACGCATTCTCCGGCTGCCGGACGGAACCTTGGCCGCCGTTTCCGGTTGGATCCGCAATGTTCGGACTTCCAGCGAAGCGAAGGGGTGGAGGCATGATCGAGAGCCGCGACCAGAACCCGACCGCGATCGATTCCAGCGCCTGGACGGGGGGAACCGACGCTTCGGAGTCCCACGGCATGGTGCGCGAGGCGGTGGCGGTCTTCGACAGCCGCGACGCCCTGCAATCGGCGGTGGACGACCTGACGATGGCCGGCTTCCAGCGCCATGAGTTGAGCGTGCTGGCCAACGACGAGACGATCCGCGACCGGCTGGGGCAGGTCCCGGGCGATGTCGGCGATCTTGCCCACGACCCCGAGGCCCCCCGGCAGTCGTACCTGTCGCCGGAGGATGTCGGCAGCGGCCAGGGCGCCGCCGTCGGATTTCCGGCCTATGTGGGCGCGATCATCGCGACCGGCGCCGTGCTGGCGACCGGCGGCACCGCGCTTGCCGCCGCCGCCGCCGCTGCCGCGGCCGGGGTCGGCAGCGGGGCGGCAGGCTCCTTCCTGTCGCAGTGGATCACCGACAAGCGCAACGAGCCGATGCTGCAGCATCTCGACAAGGGCGGCATCCTTCTCTGGGTCAGCGTCGGCGACGCGGCGCGCGAGCGCATCGCGCTGGAGATCCTGAACCGCCACGCCGTCCGGTCCGCCGAAGTCCACGAGGTGCGGCAGACCGGGTCGGAGTGAGGATTACCCGCGCCGGCCGCGGCGGACGAGCGCTTCCGCGGTGAAGTCCTCCGGCCTGACCGGCGCGTCGAACACCGGCGGCGGGAGGCCGTACTCCAGGCCGCGGGCGGCATAGCGGTCCGCGGTCAGGTCGAAGGCGAACTCGATCGCCGGGAACAGGACCGGGACCTGCCAATGGGCGACGGGGTGCGCCTCGGCGTAGCGCAGGAGCGCACCCTTGCCGTCGTAATGCTCCGACGCCAGGATCTGCCAGCTGTCCTCGTCCAGATAATAGGTACGGTCGGGCAGGGCGTGCTGGAAGTTCGGCTTCAGCCGGGCGTCGACCACCCAGACCCGGTGCAGTTCGTACCGCAGGAACTGCGGGTTGGGATGGCCCGGCCACAGGATGTCCCTTGCCGTCAGGCTGGGGTTGGTCAACCGGTTGGCGTTATAGGGCATGTACATCTCGCGCCGCGTCACCAGCGTGAAGTCGAAACGGTCGAGCGCGCCGCTGAACATGTCCAGCATGTCGGCGGTGCAGACTCCGCCGGTTGCCGGGTCGGGCGTGTCATAGGCGAAGTCTGGCGCCGGAACCACCCGGCCGCGTTCGCCCTCGCGCGCCCAGGCGCGGGTGCGCGAGGCGATGGGATCCAGCGTCGACTGGATCACCAGGCTGCTGCCGGCCTGTTCCCTCGGCTCCAGCACTGTGCGGCGGTAGAGCAGCGACGGGGCGGCCGCATCCCCCGCGGCATAGGGGGAGGCGAACTCCTCGCGCAGCTTGGTCGCCGACCGCGAGCCGTCCGCCGATTGTAGCATGGTCACGCTGGTCCGCGACAGGCCGGTGCCGCGCCAGCGCAGCTTGTGGTTCCACATCGCCTGCACCCCGTTGGCCGGGATGGGGAAGGGGATGCCGACCGTGGCATCGCGCAGGGCCAGGCCATTCTCGCCCAGCGCGGCGCGGCCGGCGTTGGCCAGCGACGCGTCATAGATGCCTTGGGGAGCGGCGGCACTGCGGCGGGTGTAGAACAGCGCCAGTTCGAAGCTTTCCGGGAATTTCGCCAGCAGCGCCTGTTGTCCGGCGGTGAGCCGGATCTTGTAGCGCTCCACGTCGGCCGCCCCGACGGTGAACCAGCGGACATCCTCGACGTAAGGGTCGGGCGATGGCCGGTCGGGGACATAGCCGCGCGGCGCGGTGGTCAGCCCGCCGGTCCAGGGCGGGATCGCCCGCGTGCGGTTGCCGGCCCGCACCGCCCCGAAGGGCGTCAACTCTTCGCCCAGCCGCGGCACGCCCGGTTGCGGCGTTCCCGGCCCGGGAGCGGCGGCGGCCGGTGCCTGTGCCCGGGCCGGCAGGGCGGCCGACAGCACGGTCGCTGCTGTGGCCGCACCCAGCAGGCCCAGCGCTTCCCGGCGGCCGGGGCGCGATTGGCCCGGACCGCTCATGACCCGGCCCGATCCAGGGCGGCCCGCTCGGCGGCGATGGCTGCCGCGATGGCGGGGCAGGTGGCGGCAAAGACATCGCGCAGCCGGTTCGCGGCCTCGGCCAGCAGGGCGGGCGCAGCACCGTCGGCAGCGGCATGCTCCAGGGCGCGGGCGGCTTCGGCCAGCGGCCTGGCGCCGGCATTCAGCGAGGAACCTTTCAAATTGTGGGCGCAGGCCCGCATCAGGCCGCGGTCGCCGTTGTTCAGCGCCTTGTCCAGATCGGCGATGACCTCGCGGCCGATGGTGATGAAATCGTCCAGCAGTTCCGCCACCATCGCTGAATCGCCGTCGCACAGCATGCGCAGGTTGCCGAGGTCGATGGCCGGCCCGTCCATGCGAGGGGTGGGCGACGGGGGAACCGGAGGGGATGGCGGCGGAACCGCCGCACCCCCGTCCGGCGGCGGCATCCAGCGGGCGAGCGCGACGGCCAGTTGCGACAGTTCCAGCGGCTTGCTCAGCACGTCGTCCATGCCTGCGGCGCGGTAGCTCTCGATATCGGCCGGAGCGGCATTGGCGGTGACGGCGATGATCGGCATATGCCGGCCGGCTCCGTTCGGCTCGCCGCCCCGATCCGTGACGCACTCCGTGACACGCTCTGCGGCGCGGATGCGGCGGGTCAGCTCGAAACCGTCGATTTCGGGCATCTGGACATCGGTCAGCAGCAGGGCGTAGCGGCGGTCGCTGCGCCGCATGGCCTTCAGCGCCTCCGCTCCGCCGGGAGCCATCTCCGCGGCATAGCCCAGCGCCTGCAACTGCATCTGCAGCACCTTGCGGTTCACCGGATTGTCCTCCGCCACCAGGATCAGCCGGCCCTTGGCCATCGCCTCCTCCATGCCGGTCGTGGCGGCAGCCAGTCCGGACGTGCGCCAGGCCACGGAACCGGCAGCAGGGGACGCCGGATACGGGGGGACCGGCTGGGCCGGCCGGCCGGCGGCGGCCGCCACCGCGCGCAGCAGAACCAACCGGCGAAGCGGGCGGACCAGCACCATCGTGCCGGGCTCCGATCCGCGGGCGCCGGGCCGGGAAGCGGCGCCGGCCTCTCCGCCCGTCTCATGGCAGAGCAGGACAACCGGCGGCCGGGCCTCGCCGCGGCGACGGCCCAACTCCTCCGGTGCGAAGGCGGCGGCTGGAACATACAGCGCCTCGTCGATGGTCAGCACGTCGGCGGCGCGGCCGGCCTCGCGTGCGATGCGGGCCTGGGTCGCCAGCTCTGACGGGGAGGCAGCGGGCAGCACGCGGGCGCCGGCCCGGTCCAGATAGCGGGCGAGGAAGCCGCGCTCGGTGTCGTCCGGCACGCCGAGCAGCACGGTCAGCCCGGTCAGGTCGATGCCGCCGCCGGTGTCGTCCGGCATCGCTGCCGCCATGGCTGCGCGGGGCATTGGCAGGCGCAGCCAGAAGGTGGAGCCGACGCCGGACCTGCTTTCAACGCCGATCTCGCCGTCCATCAGCGCCGCCAGCCGCCGGCTGATCGACAGCCCCAGCCCGGTGCCGCCGAAGCGGCGGGTGGTGGAGCTTTCGGCCTGGGTGAAGGGCTGGAACAGGCGCTGGCGGGTGGTTTCGCCGATGCCGATGCCGGTGTCGCACACGGCGATCCGCAGCAGCGGTTCCGCCTGCTCCTCCGCCTGTTCCAGTTCGGCGTGCAGGATGACGCGGCCGGCCTCGGTGAACTTGATGGCATTGCCGGCCAGGTTGAACAGGATCTGGCGCAGCCGCACCGGGTCGCCCAGCAGGGCGGACGGGATCGCCGGGTCGACATAGGTCAGCAGGGTCAGCCCCTTCGCCCCGGCGGCCGGCGCCAGCGTTTCGGCCACCCCCTCGACCAGGGCGGGGACCGACAGCGGCACCCGCTCCAGATCCATCTTGCCGGCCTCGATCTTCGAGAAATCCAGGATGTCGTCGATGATCCGCAGCAGGGCGTCGGCCGATTCGCGCATGGTGCCGACGGTGTCGCGCTGGCAATCGTCCAGCTCGGTGCGTTCCAGCAGGCCCAGCATGCCCAGCACCCCGTTCATCGGGGTGCGGATCTCGTGGCTCATGGTGGCGAGAAAGGCGGACTTGGCCTTGGTCGCCTCCTCCGCCTGTTCCTTGGCGGTCTCCATCTGGCGTTCGGCCAGCTTGCGGCGGGTGATGTCATAGATCCAGGACAGATAGACCGGCTTGCCGTCCACCACCGCCGGCTCCACCGAGATCAGCGCCCAGAAGGTGGAGCCGTCGGCACGACGCAGCTTCACCTCGGCGTCCCGCACCGGGCGGCGGTAATGGAGCCAGCACGGTTCGTCCTGTCCGGTCCCTTCCCCATCGGCCGGATCGGTGGTGCCGTTGAACAGCCCGCCGACGCCGAAGCCCTCCAGTCGCTCCCTGGAGGTGCCGAGCAGCGAGACCAGCCGGTGGTTGGTCAGCACGATGACGCCGTTCTCGTCATAGGCGCAGACGCCGACCGGGCTGGCCTGCAGCACGGCGTTGATCTGTTCGCGGCTTTCGCGCAGTTCGCGGGTGCGTTCCGCGACGCGGGTCTCGATCGACTGGATCTGGTCGAAGGCGCGCAGCGCCGCGATCACCGCGGTCAGCAGGCTTTCCGCCGACAGGTCCGCCTTGGGCTTGTAGTCGTTGATGTCGTAATCGACGATCACGTCGCGCTGCGGCGCCTGGCCCGGCTGGCCGGTGCGCAGGATGATGCGGACGTCGCGGTTGCCCAGCTCGTCGCGGATCCAGCGCACCAGCTTCAGGCCGGAATCATCCTCCTCCATCACCACGTCGAGCAGGACCACGGCGATGTCGCGGCGGTGTTCCAGCACCCTGCGGGCATCCGCAGCGGTGAAGCTGCTGACCAGATCCAGCCGCCGCTGCTGGAAGGTTACGTCGGCCAGCAGCAGCCCGGTCATGGAATGGACGTCGGATTCGTCGTCGACCACCAGGATGGTCCAGGGCGGGGCCGCCGGGTCGGCCGCCGATGCCGTCGCTCCGCGCCCGTCCGCGCCGCTGCGCGCCTTGCCGCCTTGCGCTTCTTCGTCGGCGAACAGGATCTCGTCGTCGTCGTAGGCGGCGCCGGTGCTCATATGGGTTCGGTCTCCAGCGGGACGGACGCCGGCACTTGCGGGTTGGCGGCCGTCTTGGGAATGCGCAGCGTGAAGGTAGTTCCATCGCCGGGAACGCTGTCAACCGAGATCCGCCCGCCCAGGGACTGGGTGACGAGGTTGAAGACGATGTGCAGCCCCAGTCCGCTGCCGCCCGTTCCGCGGCGGGTGGTGAAGAAGGGTTCGAACACCTTGGGCAGGTTTTCCGCCGCGATGCCGGCACCGTCGTCGGCGAAGCGGATCTCGACCTCGCCGTCCGGCGTCTCGTCGACGTCGATCACCATGTGGCCCTTGCCGTCCGCCGGGAAGGCGTGGGTCAGCGCGTTCATCACCAGATTGGTCACCACTTGGCTCAGCGCGCCGGGGAAACTGTCCATGACGATGCCGGGCGAACAGGCGATGGCGACGCGGTGGCGGCTCTTGCGCAAGGTCGGGCCCAGCGAGGTCACCACCTCCTCCAGATAGGCCAGCAGGTCGAAGCGTCGCCGCTCCTCGCTGGTCTGGTCGACGGCGACCCGCTTGAAGCTCTGGATCAGGTCGGCGGCGCGGGTCAGGTTCTGTTCGATCAGGCGGGAGGCCTCGCTGGCAGTGGCGACATAGGCGGCAAGGTCGGACTTCCTCATCGTCCCGCGCTCGAACGCCTCGGCGAGCGAGCCGGTCCGGCCGGTCAGGTGGGTGGCGCAGCCGAAGGCGATGCCGATGGGGGTGTTGATCTCGTGCGCGACGCCGGCGACCAGCAGGGCGAGCGAGGCCATCTTCTCCGCCTGGACGAGGCTGGCCTGGGTCTCCTTCAGGTCGGCGTAGGCGCGCTCAAGCTCCTGCATGGCATGGAAAATCTCCTCGGCCGAGCGGGCCTCCACCGTCACGTCGGTCAGGGTGCGGACGAATCCGCCCTCCGGCAGCGGGTTGGTGCGCACCTCGACGATGCGGCCGTCGGGCCGCCGGCGCTTGAAGGTGAAGGGCTGGTCGATGGTGCCGGCCGGCTCGCCCGGCGGATCCCCGAACATGTCGGGGAAACCGCCGCCGCCATCTTCACAGCCATTTCCATCGCCGCCGGCCGGGGGTCTGCCGCTGATGCCATAGGTCAGGTACAGGTCGGGATCGTCGCCCATCTCGCCGAACTCGCCCTGCCGGCGCTGCACCGCCACCATGTCGGCGAATTGCGGGGTGCCGGCCAGGATCTCCGCCGGGATGTTCAGCAATTCCGCGGCCCGGCTGTTGGCCATCACCACCCGGCCGTCGCGGTCGACCTTGATGATGCCCTGGTCGGTGTTGTCCAGCGTCACCTGCAGCACGTTGCGCTCATGCGCGAGGTCCAGTTCCGTCCGCACCCGCTCGGTGACGTCGGACATGGTGCCGGTCAGGCGCCGGGCGCGGCCGTCGGGGTCGCGCTGGGCGGTGGCGCGATCCTCGATCCAGGCCCATCGGCCGTCCTGCCGGCGCATCCGGTAGACCGCGCTGTAGGCCATGGCGCGGTCGCGCAGCCGCCGCCGCGACTCGGCCATCACCTGCTCCGCCTCGTCCGGATGCAGCAGCGAGGCCCAGGTCTCGGCCGTCATCGTCAGTTCCGATGCGCCGTAGCCGAGCAGGGCCGGAAATTCCTTCGACCACCAATATTGGCCGGTCCGCAGATCATAGTCCCAGACCGAGGAACGGGTGGCGGTGATGGCCAACGCCAGCCGCTGCTCGCTCTTGCGCAGCGCGGCCTCCTCCCGCCCGAGCCGGGAGAGCATCGCGTTGTGGGCCTGGATCACCCGTCCCAATTCATCGGCGGCGCGCCAGTCCACCGGCCGGTGTCCGCCGCCGCGCTCGGATTCTAGGATCGAGGCGATCAGCCGCCGCAGCGGCCTCCCGACCGTCAGCCGCAACGCCGCCAGCGCCGCGGCGACGGTTCCGGCCAGCATCAGCAGCAACAGGGCTGCCGTGTTCATCACCTCCTGCCGCAGCTGCTCGCGCACGGAGGCGTGGCTGTAATGCAGGGCGATGCTGCCAACCTGAAGGCCCTGGGCGCGGATCGGCCGGCGTTCGATGCCGGCGTCGTTGTCCGGCGGGCAGCCCGGCTCCGGCCAGGAGAAAAGCTCGCCGGCCAGATCGTCGGACACCTCGATGCAGACCAGCTCGCGATTGGCGCCGATGGCCTGGATGACGTTGCGGACCGCCTGGACGTCGAAGGTCCACAGGGTGTTGGACAGGGCCGCCACGTTGACTTCGGCGATGGTCGCCACCTTCTCGCGCAGGGCGGTTTTCAGATCCTTGTGGCGGTCGTAGAAGAACAGGGCGGAGAACAGCGAGACGGTCACCACCAGGCTCGGCACCAGGATCAACAGGAACTTGGCCGACACCGTCGGCACACGCCGCCACGCCTCAGCGATCCTGGTCATGCATTGCCGTTCCGGACGATGGCGGGGATTTGGGCGGCACGCGGCGCGCGTGCACCTGCCAGGAGGTTCTACCCCGTTGCGGGCGGCTCGTCCATCGGGGCGAACCCGGTGCGCCGGCGGCAAAAGTCCGGCAGCGGCCGGATCGGGCCTTGAGCGATGGCGCCACCTTGCACTACTGTGCATATGCAAATAGGACCGCTTCCGCACGCTTCCGTATGGGCTGTGGGTGGTCCCGGCCTGAAAGGTCGTATCGATGGGACGTTCGGTGGCGAACGGGCGAGGGAATGATGGATTTCAGCAAGATCAGCACAGGCGAAGAGACCGAGGTCCGACTGACGGGCCGCCTGGAGTTCACCGATCATGACCGGCTGCGCGATATCGTGGAACTGGTGGAGCATCCTGGGACGCAGCGTTTCATCATCGCATTGTCGGAGCTTGAGTTCATCGATTCCGCGGGGCTCGGCATGCTGCTGATCCTCCAGGAGGAGGCGGAGTCGCGCAACGTCAAGATGATCGTGCGGGGAGCCAGGGGCGATGTGAAGCGCTCCATCGACCTCGCGCGTCTGGACGAGATCATCACCATCGAACCCTGACGGATCCTGAGCTGCCGCCCCTCGATGCCGATCTTGCGCGATCCGATCTAAGCCCGGTCAAGCCTGCGACGACCGGTCCGTGCCGGGCCGGGATGTTTCGCGCCCATCCCTATCTGGGGACTGCCGCCATGGACGCCATCCCGCCCGACTGCCCGCCCGATTGCCCGGCCGAGCTGACGCTGCGGGCCTTCAGCCTGTTGCGTGACCGGATCCCCGCCGATATGACCGCCCGGGTCGTCGCACGCTTCGGCGGGGCGGCAGATGGCGGGACGGCAGACGGCCGGCCGCAGGACGACACGCCGACGGAGCCGCCCGGCCGGGCGGTCGAGACCCTGCTGGTGGAGCGGGCCGACCGTGACCGGCTGCGCGCCGCCTTCGACCGCAACCCTTTCCTGACGGTGGAACTGGGCGATGGGGACGACGAGCCGGCTGCCCTGCTGGAGGACTGGTCGGGGGCCCCGGCGGCGGCGCATCCGCGCTGGCCGGGATTCTACCTGTCGCTGACCACCGGCAGCGCCTATGGCCTGCAATGCGCGGTCCTGGTCTGCGACGAGCTGATCCGGCGCGATGCACTCGACCCGCAGCGGCGCTCCAATGTCGAGCTGTGCCTGCACGAGGCCATCGCGAATGCCATCGTCCATGGCAATCTGGGGCTGTCCAGCGCCGTCAAGGGCGAACCAGGCGGCTACCGGCGGTTCAGCGAGATGATGCGCGACCGGCTGGGCGATCCGGCGGCGGTGCGGCGGCGGCTGGACATTTTCTGCCGCTGGAGCGACCGCGCCATCGCCATCGCCGTGGTCGACCAGGGCGGCGGATTCGACACGGAGCTGGCGCCGGCGATCACGGGGAACAAGGCGCGGTCTGGCCGCGGCTTCGTCTTCATGCGGTCGCTCGCCACCCGTGTGACGGTGACCGATGGCGGACGCTGCACCGTCCTGCAGTTTGACCGCTGACGGAGCCTTCATGGCAGCCCCCGCCCTGTCGCTGTCGGACTGCCGAGTCCTGATCGTCGACGACAACGAATTCAACCGCAAATCGCTCGCCCTGGTGATCCGCCGCGCCGGCATCAGCGACATCGCCTTCGCCGAGAACGGGCGGGAAGGGCTGGCGGCGGTCGACCGCTTCCGCCCCGACCTCGTCCTGCTCGATGTCGACATGCCGGTGATGAACGGCTGGGAGATGTGCGAGGCGCTGCGCCGCAATGCGACGCACGAGGAATTGCCGGTGCTGTTCCAGACCGCGCTGGACAGCGACGAGGAGCAGGTCCGCTGCTTCGAGGCCGGCGGCAGCGACTTCATCTCCAAGCCGATCAAGCCCGGCGAATGCGTCGCCCGTGTCCGCCACCAGCTGGAAAAGCGCAAGCTGTTCAACGATCTGGCCAATTTCCGCGAGCGGGTGCAGCGCGAGCTGTCGCATGCCCGCGCCATGCAGACGTCGCTGCTGCCGGAAAAGCGCCGGCTGGCCGAGGTGGCGGACCGCTACGGCCTGACGCTGGACGCCCATTTCGAGACCTCGTCGGAGCTGGGCGGCGATTTCTGGGGCCTCTATCCGCTGGGCGACCGCCGGCTTGGCCTGCTGCTCGTCGATTTCGCCGGGCATGGCATCACCGCGGCGATCAACACCTTCCGCCTGCACACGCTGATCGACCGTTTCCCCATGCAGCATGCGGCACCGTCGCAATGGCTGGCGCAGTTGAACGCCGCGCTGAAGGACGTGCTGCCGACGGGGCAGTTCGCCACCGCCTTCTTCGGCATCCTCGACCTTGCCACCGACACGCTGACCTTCGCCGCGGCGGGGTCGCCGAACCCGGTGTTGGGGATCCCGACCGGCGCCGGCGGCAACGGACCGGAAATCCGGTTGCTCGATTCGGCCGGTCTGGTGCTCGGCGCCTCGCGCCGGGCGCAGTATGTCGACCAGAGTTTCCGGTTGCCGCGCGGCGGCTTCCTGTTCCTCTACAGCGACGCCCTGATCGAATGCGGCGGCGAGGAGTGGGGGCCGCTGGGTCAGGACGCCGTGCCGGACTTCGTCCGCGACGGGCTGGCCCGGGACCGCGTGCATCCGCTTCATCCGATGATGGAACGCTTCTACGCCCGGACCAACCTGCCGCTGCGCGACGACCTGACCGCGGTATGGCTCGCCAGACGGGCGTAGGGGGAGGGGGAGGCGTTGCGGGAGGGCCGGGCGCTTACGGTGCGAACTGCTCCTTCAGGATGCGTTCCTCGAAATTCAGTTCGGGATCGAACAGCAGGGTCAGGCCGACCTCGCGGCATTCCTGCACCTCGACCCGCAACACCTCGCGCACTTCCGTGAAGTCGGCGACGGCGCTGACCGGGCGCTTCGACTCCTCCATCACGTCGAAGGTGATGCGGGCGGCATGCGGCAGCAGGGCGCCGCGCCAGCGCCGGGGGCGGAAGGCGCTGATAGGGGTCAGGGCGAGGACGCCGGCGTTCAGCGGGACGATTGGACCATGGGCCGACAAATTATAGGCGGTGCTGCCGGCCGGCGTCGCCACCAGCGCGCCGTCGCAGATCAGCTCCGGCAGCCGGACGACGCCGTCGATGGTGATGCGCAGCTTGGCCGCCTGCCTGGTCTCGCGCAGCAAGGAAACCTCGTTGATGCCCAGCGCTTCGACCCGCTCGCCGTTGACCCGCGTCGCCAACATGCGCAGCGGGTGCAGCCGGACATGCTGGGCTGCGACGATTCGCTCCGCCAGATCCTCCTCGCGGTAGGCATTCAGCAGGAAGCCGACCGACCCGCGGTTCATGCCGTAGACCGGCGTCGGCCGGATGCGGTCGCGGGCCAAAGCCCGGTGCAGCGTCTCCAGCAGGAATCCATCGCCGCCCAGCGCCACGATGACGTCCGCCTCGCCTGCGGGCGCATTGCCGTAGCGATGGACCAGCCGGGTGCGGGCGGCACGCGCCTCCTCGGTGTCGGCGCAGGCGAAGGTGATGCGCAACGCGTCGGGAGAGGGCAGCGAGGGCGCCTCGCTGTCGTCGGCATGCGGCATGGTGGCTGGCTGTGGCGCTGACTGCGCGGACGGCGGGGCGGCGGGATCGGTCATGGCGCGACCATACTCCACTCCGGCTGTGGCGCAAAAGCGCGACCCTGGCGGTGTGCCAGAAAAAAGGAGGCCGCGGGGGCCTCCTTTTTCATCATGCGGCAGGGATGGACCGGCGTTACTCGGCCATCTCCGTCACCATCTCCTCGTCGTCGTCACCGGCGGTGCGCTTGGGCCGGTTGCCCTCGGTGTAGTCGAAGGCCGGCTTGTCGTCCTTGACCGTGACCTTGACCAGACCGCCCTTGCTGAGCTTGCCGAACAGCAGTTCCTCCGCCAGCGGCTTCTTGATGTACTCCTGGATCACGCGGCCGAGCGGGCGGGCGCCGTAGAGCGGGTCGTAGCCCTTCTTGCCCAGCCACTCGCGCGCCGCCTCGTTCAGCTCGATGGACACGCCGCGGTCTTCCAACTGGGCTTCCATCTGCATGATGAACTTGTCGACGACGCGGTTGATGACCTCCTGCGACAAAGGCGCGAAGGGGATGATCGCGTCCAGGCGGTTGCGGAACTCCGGCGTGAACATCTTCTCGACCGCTTCGATGTCCTCGCCGACCCGGCGGTCACGCTCGAAGCCGATGGCGGGCTTGGCCATGTCGGCGGCCCCGGCGTTCGAAGTCATGATCAGGATGACGTTGCGGAAATCGACGATCTTGCCGTTGTGGTCGGTCAGCTTGCCGTGGTCCATGATCTGCAGCAGGATGTTGAACAGATCCGGATGGGCCTTCTCGATCTCGTCCAGCAGCAGGACGCAGTGCGGGTGCTGGTCGATGGCGTCGGTCAGCATGCCGCCCTGGTCGAAGCCGACATAGCCCGGAGGGGCACCGATCAGCCGCGACACGGTATGCCGCTCCATATACTCCGACATGTCGAAGCGGGTCAGCTCGATGCCCAGCGTCATGGCGAGCTGGCGGGCCACCTCGGTCTTGCCGACGCCGGTCGGGCCGGTGAACAGGTAGTTGCCGATCGGCTTTTCCGGTTCGCGCAGGCCGGCACGGGCGAGCTTGATCGCGGAGACCAGCGCGTCGATCGCCTTGTTCTGGCCGAAGACCATGGTCTTCAGGTCGCGCTCCAGGTTCAGCAGCGTTTCCTTGTCGTCGCGGCTGACCGACTTCGGCGGGATGCGGGCGATCTTGGCGACCACCGCCTCCACGTCCTTTACACCGATCTTCTTGCGGCGCTTGTTCTCCGGCAGCAGCATCTGCGCCGCGCCGACCTCGTCGATGATGTCGATCGCCTTGTCGGGCAGCTTGCGGTCACCGATGTACTTGGCCGACAGCTCCACCGCGACGCGGATGGCGTCGTTGGTGTAGGTGACCTTGTGGTGCTTCTCGTAATAGGGCTTCAGCCCCTGCAGGATCTTGATCGCATCCTCGACCGACGGCTCGTTGACGTCGATCTTCTGGAAGCGGCGGACCAGTGCCCGGTCCTTCTCGAAATAGCTGCGGTATTCCTTGTAGGTGGTCGAACCGATGCAGCGCAGCGCGCCGGATGCCAGCGCGGGCTTCAGCAGGTTCGACGCATCCATGGCCCCGCCCGAGGTGGCGCCGGCGCCGATCACCGTGTGGATCTCGTCGATGAAGAGGATGGCCCCTTCGGTCGCCTCGAGTTCCGACACGACGGCCTTCAGCCGTTCCTCGAAATCGCCGCGATAGCGGGTGCCGGCCAGCAGCGAGCCCATGTCGAGCGCGAAGATGGTGGCGTTGCGCAGCACCTCCGGCACTTCCTGCTGGACGATGCGGCGGGCGAGGCCCTCGGCGATGGCGGTCTTGCCGACACCGGGGTCGCCGACGTAGAGCGGGTTGTTCTTCGACCGCCGGCACAGGATCTGGATGGTCCGTTCGACCTCCTGCTCCCGGCCGATCAGCGGATCGATCTTCCCGCCCGACGCCTTCTTGTTCAGGTTGACACAATAAGCCTCGAGCGCTTCGCTGCCTTTTTTCACGACCTTCTCCGCCGCCGCCTCGTCGTCGGCGCCCGAGACCCGCTTGGTATCCGAGCGGCCCGGAGCCTTCGCGATTCCGTGAGAGATGTAGTTGACCGCGTCGAACCGGGTCATCTCCTGCTCCTGCAGGAAATAGACCGCATGGCTCTCGCGTTCAGAGAACAAGGCGACGAGCACATTTGCTCCCGTCACCTCCTCACGTCCCGACGACTGGACGTGGATGGCCGCACGCTGCAGAACCCGTTGGAAACCAGCCGTCGGCTTGGCGTCATCGGGCCTGTTCGTGATAAGGTTCGCAAGTTCGTTGTCGAGGTAATCCGACAGTTCCGCGCGCAAGCGGTCGAGGTCGATCCCGCAGGCACGCAAGACGGCAGTGGCATCCGAGTCTTCGGTCAACGCGAGAAGCAGGTGTTCGAGCGTCGCGTATTCATGCCTGCGCTCGTTCGCGTGGGCCAGGGCTCGGTGCAGCGTCTGTTCCAGGTTACGCGACAGCATGTGTGGGTCTAATCCTTTTCTAACGTGCATTGCAGCGGGTGCTGGTTCTGGCGCGCAAAGTCCATCACCTGCGTGACTTTCGTCTCCGCCACCTCGTAGGTGAACACGCCGCACAACCCCACACCCCGCCGGTGCACATGCAGCATGATCTGGGTCGCTTCCTCCCGCGATTTGCTGAAGAAGCGTTCGAGTACCAGAACGACGAACTCCATCGGAGTGTAGTCGTCGTTCAGCATCAGGACTTTATACATCGACGGCTTCTTGGTCTTCGGTTTGGCCTTGACGACCACCCCGCTGTTCGTGCCGTCGTTGCCCCGCTTGTCAGAGTCGGCCATGGTCCCAGTCGAATGTCGTCACGATGCACTGTCTATGGGAATGATATGGTCATTTCGGGCGCGGTGGGAAGGGGCCGTTTTCGGTCTCCCTCCATTTGGCAGACCCTCCTTTGGTCCCGGGTAGGCCCCACCACTCCGAAATAGGAGACATCGCTTCCGGGGGAAGCGCAATCGGCGGGAAACCCTACGTCTTTCCCAAAGGCGGCACCGCTCGGCCGGCCGGGTATCCCGCCGGAAACAAAAAAGGCCCGGCACCCCCGTTGCGGGGTGCCGGGCCTTTTTCTCGCTATGCTTGGCCGGGAGGCGGATGGTCAGGCGGCCAGCGGCTTCTTCGACAGCGTTTCGACCGCGACGTTCATGCGCGCGCTCAGCGGGACCAACGCCTCGTTGGCGACCTTGACGGTCAGTTCCTGCAGCTTCGTGCTCTCCGACACCAGCGCATCGAGGCTGGCCTTGGCGAAGGCGTTCTGCAGTTCGAACAGCTCCTGGATCGTCTTCACTGCCAGGAGGGCCTTGGCGTTCGATACGCCCTTCTCCATCGAGGACTGGGTGAAGGCGGCGACCTGCTTGCCGGCCTCTTCCGCGCCCTTGGCGACGATGGTGCCGGACTTCACGACGGCGTCGACGTTGCCCTTGGTCAGGACGGACAGCTCGTCGTAGCTCTTCAGGATCTGGGCGGAGGCCTTCTCGACCTGCTCCTGCTGGGCCTTCACCAGCCCTTCCATGTTCTGCTTGGCGGTGGTGACGGCGTCTTCGATCGACTTGGCGGCGGTGGCGAACTTGTCGGACATGGCTATGCTCCTCGCGCTCTCTCAGGGGTCAACCGCGCGGCCCCGACGATGCGGCGACCGGGTGCGGAGTGGGTTGAAACCCTCGGACCCCGGTAAGGCGGGCGCCCGAGATATGCTGCACCGCAACATAAGACATATTTACGGGAAGGCAGGGAGCCAGTCAACCGCTTATTGTGCACTGCACAAAAAACTTTGCCCGGTCGATGGTCGACTGCGGGCGCTCGCGATTGCCGGGCCGGCCGCTCCAAAAAGCGTACGGCCCGGCGACCGGAGGTGGTCGTCGGGCCGTGTGAGTTTCTCAGGCCGTCTGCTGCCCCGGCATGGCCATGGGGCGCCGGGACAGCGGGCGGGCACAGAGTCGGGCAGCGATGGTGTCAGGCGGCGAGCGGCTTGGAGAAGGTCTCGACCGTCGCGGTGACGCGGGCGTTCAGCGGGGCGAACGCGTCGCTGGTGAACTTGGTGGTCAGTTCCTGCAGGCGGCCGGTCTCGGCCAGCAGCGAGTCGAAGCTGGACTTCAGGAAAGCGTTCTGCAGTTCCACGACCTCCTGCAGGCTCTTGGCCCCCAGCAGCGCCTTGCCGGTGGTGATCGACTTGTCCAGCGTCGACTGGCCATAGGCGACGACCTCGCGGCCCAGATCCTCGGCGCCCTTGGCGGCGATGCTGCTGCTTGCGATCAGGGCCTCGACGTTGGCCTTGCTGGCGGCCTGCAGATCCTCGTAGCTCTTCAGGATCTGGGCGGCCGTCTTCTCGAACTGTTCCTTGGCGACCGTCGCGGTCTGCTCGAACTGCTTGACCGTCTGCTCCTGCCCGGCCTTCACGAAGCCCTCATACTGCTCCTTGGCCTGGGTGGCGACCGTTTCGAGCGACTTGGGCGTGAACTGGGTCATGACGCGCGTTCCTTCCTGGCTGATGCCGGCCTCGCAGTGCCGACGATTTGGGGTGTGGCCCCGGCCGCCGCTTGACGGGTCGCGAAGCCTGTCGACAGCATTGTACGTTGCGCCTGCACAGTGCTGGAGCAGCAACCCGTCCGTCGGGACCATGGTGCGGCTCCAGCGCATGCTGCGCTGCAACATAAGGAATTTATGGGTTAAGCGGGGGCGGTGTCAACAGTCCGTTCGGCAGGTATCCGGCCTATACTGTTGCGTCGCACCATGCCACGGATGCGTGAAAATCCCATGACAGAACGCCAAGCGGGCGTTGCAGCAGAGCCTTCGGTCCACGCATTCGGCCAGCTGCCTTAACGAAGGATTTACCGGCCATGGGAGAAGTGTAGCGTGGCCGTGGGCGGGATTCGCTTCGGCCAATGGTCAGCTGCGGCGCGTCGAAGCGCCGCATCGGGCCGACCGCCCTTCAGGCCGCATCTACGGGATCCTTATCGATCATGACCTATTGCCTTGGCATCAAGACCCGCGACGGCCTGATCGGTCTGTCGGACGGTCGCATCACCAGCGGCTCGCAACTGTCGTCGGCCCGCAAGGTGACGATGATGGGCAGTGGCGGCGACCGCTTCTTCATCATGAATTCCGGCCTGCGCAGCGTGCGCGACAAGGCGCTGGCCTATCTCCGCCGCGACATGCAGAAGCGCCGGGGCGAGTCCTACACCACCATGCTGGACGCCCTGTCGGCTTTCACCGCCTGCCTGCGGCAAGTTGCCGCGGAGGACAAGGAGGCGCTGGAGGAATCCAAGCTGCACTTCAACCTGCATGCCATCATCGGCGGCCAGCTGGCCGAGGACCGGGAACCCTACATGTTCCTGGTCTATCCGGAAGGCAACTGGATCGAGGTGGACGAGCGGACGCCCTACCTGTCGATCGGCGCCACCGCCTACGGCAAGCCGATCCTCGACCGTGCCCTGACCTACGGCACCGACATGCAGACGGCGCTGAAGCTGGCCTACCTGTCCTTCGACAGCACCCGCTTCTCCACCAACGACGTCGGCTTCCCCATCGACATGGTGTCCTACCATGCCGAATCGCGCAGCTGGCGCCAGTCGAACTACGATTACGACGATCTGGGCGAACAGCGCCAATGGTGGAACCGCAACCTGACGGAGCTGGCCCGCCGCATGCCGGACGGCCCGTGGGTCGAGACGCTGATGCCCGAGAGCCTGCGTCCGCGCCAGCCGGCCGACGAAACCGCCTGATCAGGCGGCGCGGTCGGCGGTTACTCGCCGGCAAGGGCGCTCAGGAGCGCCCCGAAGGGTGCGGTCGGCCCGACGAGCCCGTTGCGGCCGACCTGCAGCTCGAAGAAGACGCCGCCGTCCGCCAGCTGTCCGGAACCGGGCAGGGTGCGCGGCGCATCGTCCGGCGCGGGCAGCCCGGGGAAGGCGACGCCGGTCGGGTCGATGCGGCCAAGCGCCTCCGGGAAGCCCGCCTCGGTGAAGCGGCGGGACGGATAGGGATACGCGGTGAAGAACCACTGCCCGGACCGGCAGCCGTTGATCAGCCAGTAGAAGCCGTTGGACGGCAGCCGCAGGCCGTTCGGCGGCGTGTCGAACGCCCCGTCCTCGCGCAGGCGGCTGACGAAGCCGGCGAACTGGGCCGGGGTCAGCCGGGTGGTCGCGCCGCTGCCGCGCGCCGCCGACAGCGGATCGGCCGGGGTGATGCGGGCGAGGTCGGTCGCCTCGATCACATGGGCCTCCATCACGGCGCCGCCCTGGCCGCCATCGCCGACGATGTCGTAGGTGCGGACATGCCGGTTGTAGTCGGCGTTGAAGATCAGGCGGAACCGGTCGGTCCCGTCCTTGCCGCAGCCCGACCGCAGGTCGTCGCCGTTCAGGTAGCTGAACCAGGTCAGCTTGCGGGAGACCGGATTGTCGGTGGGGCCGACCGAACTGCAGCCGGCCAAGGCCAGCAGGACGGCGGTCAGAACGGTTCTTCGGAGACCACGGCTCATTGTCGCTTGCCTCGCGTCGGCGGCCCCTGGTAGGTGGAGGGCAAGGGGTGCGTCGACAAGGCCGGTTCGCCGGGGCTCGTCCGATCGGAGGCATCCGGTACCCCGTCTGCCTCGCGGCCTTACTCCCTCCGCCCGCGGCTGCCCAATCCCCACCGCCCGTTTCCACAGGACCCGCCATTTTGGTCACAGACACTGCCAAAAGCCAAAGCAAGAAATTAACGAATTCCTGCTAGACACTGATTTGGCACGAATTTACCATTGAACCAAGCACCAGAATCTAGCGGTTGGCGGGGCCATCATGAGTGTAACGCGCAACACCGTTCGTAACGGACTGTTTCCGTTCGCCTTTCGCGCAGCGGAGACGGCCGGCGGGCGGAGTGCGGCGGGTTTGGGGCGCCGTCTGTTCGCGGCAGCCGCGCTGCTGGGCATGGTGGCGGTCGGCTCCGGCCTGTCCGCGGGCGAGGCGCTGGCGGCGAAGGCTGCGGCCATCGTCATGGACGCCCGCACCGGACAGGTGCTGATCGACCAGGATGCCGACTCCATCGTCCATCCGGCGTCGCTGACCAAGATGATGACGCTGTACCTGACCTTCGACGCCCTGGACGACGGGCGCCTCAGACTCGACCAGCAGTTGCCGGTCTCCTCCTGGGCGGAGAGCATGACGCCGACCAAGCTCGGCCTGCGCGCCGGGTCGACGCTGAAGGTGGAGACGGCGATCCTCGGCCTCGTCACCAAGTCGGCCAACGACGCCGCCGTCGTCCTGGCGGAGGCGCTGGGTGGCACCGAGTCGCGCTTCGCCGAGATGATGACCCGCAAGGCGCGCGAGATCGGCATGCGCCACACCCTCTACCGCAATGCCTCCGGCCTGCCGAACATGGAGCAGGTGACGACTGCCCGCGACTACGCGATGCTGTCGCGCGCCCTGATGCGCGACCACGCCAGGTATTATCCCTATTTCAGCCGCCGGAACTTCGTCTATGGCGGCCGCACGCTGCCCAACCACAACCGTTTGATGTCCCGGTACGAGGGCATGGACGGCATCAAGACCGGTTACACCGTTGCCTCCGGCTTCAACCTCGCCGCCTCGGCGGTGCGGGACGGGCGTCGGCTGGTCGGGGTGGTGATGGGCGGCAAGTCGGCGGTGTCGCGCGACAACAGGATGGCCGCGCTGCTCGACCAGGCGTTCGGCCGGGCGAGCCCGGGTCGCGACGACGGTCCGGTGATGGCCAGTCTCGACACCAGCCGGTCGGATGCCATCGACGGCGAGGGCGACGATGACGACGAGGAGCCGGTGGTGAAGGCCAAGCCGACCCGGGCCGCGCTGCAGGTGGCCGCGGTTCCGGTTGCACCCGCCCGCGACCTCAAGCCCACCCACGATGCCAAGTCCACCCGTGGCGGACCGTCGCATTGGGCCGTGCAGGTCGGTGCCTTTTCCAGCCGCGCCGCCGGCAACAAGGCGGTGAGCCAGGCGGTCAAGCAGGCGCCTGTCCTTCTGCGCACGGCCAAGGCCAGCGTGGTGGAGGCGAAGGCCGGCAAGGACACCGTCTATCGCGCCCGCCTGACCGGTATGGACGAGCAGGACGCCCGCAAGGCCTGCGCCCTCCTGACCAAGCATGGTCACCATTGCGTCGCGGTATCGCCGAACGAGCGCAGCTGACGGGGTTCCCTTTCCAGGCTTTTCCTTGTCGGGGCCAGCCCTGGGCCGGGGGCCGGTCAGCCCCGCGCCGTGGCGGCGCAGCGTTCCAGGAACTCCAGGGCCGGCGCCAGCGCGGCGTTCGATGCACCGATCCGTTGCGGCAGGTCGGCACAGGCACTGTCCTCGAGGCCGGCTTCCAGGGCGCGCGCCGTCCGCCGCAGGGCGAGGCAGCCATATTGTCCCGACACTCCGGCGATCCTGTGCGCCATGGTGGCGGCGGTCCGTCGGTCTCCGGTCCGCAAGGCTTCCTCCAGCGCGTCACCATGTTGACGCAGCGCTGCGCCTGCCTTGTCGATCAGTTCGGCGACCCGGGTGGCGGGCAGCATCTCCCGCATCGTCGCGATGGCGGCCTCGTCGAAGGCTGGCCCGGCTGACGGCGGCTCCGCCGGCGACGACGCGGCTTGCGGACCGCTTTCCAGCGCCGCGGCCAGGGACTCCAACCGCAGGGGCTTGGTCAGGACGCCGTCGGCGCCGCAGCCGGCACAACGCGTCTGCCCGTCGGCGGTGGCGCTTGCGGTGAGCATCAGGATGCGCGGCGCGGCGCCGTTCAGTTGAAGGCGGATGGCGCGAACCGCCTCGTCGCCCGGCAGCCCGGGCAGTTCCAGATCCATCAGGACCAGATCGAAGACATCGGCCGCGGCAGCGGAGACCGCGGCGGGACCGTCCTCCGCCGTCACCACCCGATGGCCTGCCCGCTCCAGCAGGGCACGGGCGGCGAGGCGGGTGACGGCCTCGTCCTCCGCCAGCAGAATGCGCAAGGGGGGCTTCGTGCCCGTCTGGTCCGCCGGCATACCGGTCCGCTCTCCCAGGTTGACAAGGATTCCGCAGTTTAGCCGCTTCCGGTGCGGCGCGCACCCATACCGGTCGGATCCATACCATAGGACGACATCAGACGGTGGGCGACGCCTGGGTGAACATCGGGTCCTCGATCCTGTGAAGGCGGCCGGCTCCGGTCAAGGCGGCGCGCAGCAGCAGGGTCTTGCGCCGGGCGGGGGCCAGCTTGTGGGCGGGGGCTTCGCGCAGCACCTCGGCGCCATAGGCGTCCGCGACCATCAGCCCGCAATCCTCCGGGATCAGTTCGGTCGGGAAGCCGTCGTCGACCGCGAAATAGAAGGCGTCGCACCAGTCCCGGTATTCCTGCCATTTCTGGTCGGAGCGGAAGTCCGGCACGCCGCTCTTCACCTCGACGATCAGGATTCCACCGGTGTCGTCTATGGCGAGAATGTCGGCCCGCCGGCCGCTTGCCAGACGGAACTCGGTCAGGCTGGCATAACCGCGCGTCGCCAACGCCCGCCGCACCCCGCGGAAGATCGGCGGCGCCCCGCCGGCGGACGGCAGGGGATCGGCAGCGGAGAGGAGGGCAAGATCGTCGCTCATGACGCGGGGTACCGCTGGAAAAAGGAACGGTTCAGGAACGCAGCGGACACAATGCCGCGTTCGCCTTTCCACGCCAAGGGGCAAAAAGCGTGACCGCCGACCCCGGTCGGGTTCAAACAGGCGGAAGGGGAACCGGCCTCCCGCGGTCGCGCGGCAGGCTGCGCGCGGCGGGGAAGACCAGAACCGCCGCGGTGCCGACATCCGGTTCGCTGGTCAGCTCCAGCCGGCCGCCATGCATCTCCACCAGTTGCTTGACCACCGGCAGCCCCAATCCGCTTACACGGGTGTGCCGGGCGATGGAGGAATCCGGGGCCTCGAACGGATGCAGGATATGGGGCAATTCGGTGCTCGGGATGCCGATGCCGGTGTCGGCCACCATCATCGCGATGCCGCCGTCCGGCATCAGCTGGGCAGTCAGCATCACCAAGCCGCCGGGCCGGGTATGGGCCACGGCGTTGGACAGCAGGTTGGTCAGCATGCGGGTCAGCGCCTGGACGTCGCCCCGCAGCAGCGGCAGGTCGGGCGGGACGTCGCGGCGCAGGGTCACCCCGCCTTCCCGGGCCGCCTCTTGCAGTGCGGTGACGACATGCCGCGACAGGGCATCCAGATCCACCCCTTCCTCCGCCAGCGGCGTCACCCCGCCATCGAGGCGCGACAGTTCCAGGATGTCGTCGATCAGGGCGAGCAGATGGGTGCCGGCATCGCGGATGTCACCGGCATAGCTGCGGTAGCGCGGGTTGCCGAGCGGGCCGAAGGGTTCCGACAGCAGCATCTCCGAAAAGCCGAGGACGGCGTTCAGCGGCGTGTGCAACTCGTGGCTCATCTGCGCCAGGAAGGCCGCCTTGGCCCGCTTTGCGCCGTCGGCCTCGCCGCGGGCTGCCTGGACCTCGGTCTCGCGCAGGCGCAGGCGGTCCTCGGTCTGCTTCAGCGCGGTGACATCGGTGTAGTGGACCAGCACGCCGCCGGGGACGGCATGCTCGCGGCTGAGCAGCCAGCGTCCGTCATGGAGGGGCACGACGACCGGCGCGTCCATCCGCCGGTGCCGCTCCAGCCGCGCACGCATCCACGCTGCGCGGTCCTCCGCCGTGGTCAGGCGCGGGTCGGTCTCGGCGAAGCGGCGGGCCAGCTCCTCGAAGGGGACGCCCGGCACCAGCCGGTCGACCAGCGTGGGCAAGTCGGTGCCCAGACGGCCGTTGGCATGGACCAGCCTGTCCTCACCGTCGAACAGGGCGAAGCTCTCGGCGCTGTGCTCCAACGCCCCGGCTAGCGTTTCAGCCAGCGTTTCTCCCATTGCTTGGGCCTGCGTTCGCAGTTGGGCTTCGGCTGGGGAGAGGGCCGCCGGGCCCAGGTCGGACAGGGTCGCGCACAGCCCGCCGGGGGCCGGGGCCGCCGCCACGCGCCAGCGGACCGGCGTGGCGCCACGCCGCGCTGCGACCGTGCGCTCCACCGGGCCGTGCAGGGCGTCGGCCAGTATGGCGAACAGGGCGGGGCAGGCGGTGTCGGTGGCGTCCGCGCGCAGCCGCCGGCCGGGCAGTGGGCCGACGCCCAACAGCCGTTCGGCTGCCGGGTTGGCCGACCGCCATTCCAGGTCGGTCAGCGTGCCGGAAGGATCGTGACATGCGGCGAAGACGGCGATCGCATCCGGCAGCCAAGCCAAGGCCGCGATCGACGGTTCGCCGGTCCTGTCGCTGCGGTCGTTCGGTGTCGTGGCGGTATCGGGAGTATCCTCACCCGAGGCAGCACTGTCGCGTCCCTTACGGCTGGAAGTCTGCGTATGGCGATCCATTGCGCCATTTTTACCGACCATCCCTAAGAAACGCTGAAGGCCCAGTCCAAACGGCAGACGGATATTTGTCGAATTGTAACAGAATCCGCCGATCCCTTGCGAGTTGCGCGGGGTTTTCAGCAAAGGCCGCAAATGGTTTGATTGCGCAGGTTGCCGTCTACTTCGCGTGTGCTCTGCCTATCGGCGGGCTTTGCAACGGGCGGCAGTTTTCATAGTGTAGGATCTGATCGCGGAAGATGGTTGGAATTCAGATGTGACCGTGAACGGCAGCCACGACGATTCCGGCGGTGCGGTGCCGCCCGTTCTGGTGTTCGGTGCCGACGGACGGCTGACCGACTGGACCCCCGCGGCCGAAATCCTGCCGGGATTGTCGGGCCGTCTTGCCGTCGGGGCCACTGCGGCCGATTTGAGCCCCCATGCCGGGGCTGCGCGCATCGTGCTCCCGCTGACCGCGGGGGGAGCGGTATGGCGGCTGGACGGTGAGCCTCCCGCTCCCCCCGCGCCATCCGTCGGGGCGTTCATCGGGGCGCCTATCGGCTCGATGCCGATCCCGATGGGTGCGCCGATCCCAATGGATGCGCCGACGCCGATGCCGGATCCGGCCGGTCGCCTTTTCGCGGCGGCCAGCCATGATCTGCGCCAGCCCTTGGCGGCGCTGTCGCTGCTGATCGGCACGCTTGAGGCGCGCGCGGTGGAAGGGGCGGCGGGCGGGACCGACCGGTCCGGACGCGACCTGCTGCATTCGATGGCCCAGGCGGTGGACTCCATGCGCAGCATGGTCGATGGCCATTTCGACCTCGTGCGGCTGGAAAGCGGCCTGCTGGAGCCGGACATCCGCACCCATGCCGTCAATGGCGTCCTGATGCGGCTGGCGCTGGAGGTCGCGCCGCGCTTCGCCGATCGCGGGCTGCGCTTCAGCGTAATGCCCTGCTCGGCGATGGTGCGCACGGATTCCGCGCTGCTGGAGCGGTTGCTGCACGGCCTGGTCGTCAATGCCCTGCGCAGCACAGCGGGCGGCCGTGTCCTGGTCGGTTGCCGCAACCGGGGCCATAGCCTGCGCATCGAAGTGTGGGACAGCGGGCGAGGCCTGCCGCCGGAGCGGCTGGCGGCTTTGCGCAGCGAACTGGCACGCTCCGCCGGGGAAGGCGCCGGTACGCTGGGGCTGGACCTGACGCTGGTCCGCGGGCTTGCGCGGAAGCTCGGTCTTGGGCTGGAACTGCAGACGACCGAAGGTCGGGGAACCGTCTTCGCGGTCATCCTGCCGCGCTCGATCGAGGTGGCGGACGCAACCGCCAGGGAGGCGGCATCGCCTCCCGCCGTCGCATCCGCCGGCGCCGCCGACATCAGCCGTGCTCGTATCCTGGTGATCGAGGACGACCCGATGGTGCTGGCCGCACTCGAAGCCTTGCTGGAGCAGTGGGGCTGCACCGTGCTTGGGGCCGAATCCTACGATGCGGCGGTCCGGCGGGTCGGGCCGGCGCCGACGCCTGTCGACCTGATCATCTCCGATCTGCGGCTGAAGGGGGCTGCCAACGGCATCGTCGCCATCCGGCAGATCGCCAAGCTGTTCGACCGGCCGGTTCCCGGGATGATCCTGACCGGCGACACCGATCCCAGAAGGCTGCGCGAGGCACGGCTGTCCGGCTATCCGCTTCTGCACAAGCCCGTGGCACCGCTGGCCCTGCGCGCCGCGGTCGTCCGGCTGCTTGGACCGGCCGGTCGGGGCGACTGCCTGGGCAACTCACCTCTTTGATAATAAAGACTCTAAACGGAATGAGGTCGATATATGAAGGCGACGAATGGTGAAGACTCTCGAAGTTAGGTTTACGCTGCACTGCAATGACAATGCTGAAACAGAGCCGGAAAGATTTCTGCGAATTGCGACAACCTCTTTCCAATGATTGCAATGCCTGAGCCATAGCTCTCCCCCAATTGGCAGATCCTTATCCTCCTTTCGGTGGAAGTGGATCTTTTACATACCCTTTTATGCTCCCCCTTCGATATGATCGTGTCGGGCATCGCTGTTCGGACAGTTCGGGGGAGGGCAGTCGGATGAACCGGAAGCATCGGGGGGTAGGGAAAGCGACGGCGGTGCCGATGATCGTCTTTGCCGGCCTGTTCCTGTCCCTTTCAGCCTTCCTGCTGATCCGCAGCGTCACCCGCGACGCAGAGCATATCCTGGCCGATCGGCAGGCGATCCAACTCCATGATGAACTGAAGACGCGCTTCGACCATCAGAGCGTCCTGCTGCGCGCCCTCAGCGGTCCGCTGGCCGGGCCGGCGCCGGTCACGGAGGCCAGCTTCGCATCGGCAGCCGAACCCTTGCTGCCGCTTTACCCCAACCTGCACGCTGTCGCCTGGGCGCGCCGGATCGCGGAGCGGGACGTGCCGTTGCTGGAGCGGGCGATGCGGTCGGCCGGCTACACCTCCTTCGCGGTGCGTGGTGCCGCCGACGCGGCGCGCCGCCCGCCCGGTGCCGACCTGTTCGTGAATGTGCTGGCCGAACCGAAGGCGGCAGCCGGCCTGATCGGGCTCGACATGGCCAGCCTGCCCGGGCAGAGCGAGGTGTTGACCCGCTCATGCGCCGCCAACCGAGTCGTCGTGGCGGAGGAGATGCCGCTTCAGGCCGAGCTTGGGCGGGATTCGGTGCTGATCTATCTGCCGGTCTATTCCCGTGAGATCGATCCCGACGAGGCGCGTTTCGGCGGGCGTATCGTCTGCGACGTCCTGACCGGCTTCCTGTGGACCAGCTTCGATGTCGGCCAACTGCTCAGGGACGCGGTGCTGCGGGTCGGGCTGACCGTGGGCGACGCCTATCTGCTGAAACCGGATGCCGGGGCGTCGCTGCTGCTCGCCGCCGAAGGCGGGCTGACCCGCCCGGGCGAGCTTCCCCACCCGCCGTCGCGGCCGCTGACGGCGGAGCAACTGGCCGGCGATGGGGGTCCGCGTGCCATCGTCCGGGACATCGCCTTCGGTGGGCGGGTGTGGCGGCTGTTCGTGGTGCCCGATCCGTCGCCGCTGTTCAGCCTCGACGACCGGCTGGCCTGGACGATGTTGATCGGCGGACTGATGCTGACCGCCGGCGCCGTCGCTTATGTCCTGCGCGAGGCGCGCGCCAAGCGCCTGCTGCGGACCGAGGCGCGTGCCCGTGCCGCCATGGCCCGTGCGCTGCGCGAGAGCGAGGAGCGGTTCCGGCTGGCGTTGCGCCATTCCAAGGTGTCGCTGTTCAGCCAGGACCGCGACCTGCGCCATCTGTGGGTCTATTGCCCGCGGGCCGACCTGCGGCCGGAGCGGATGATCGGCCGGACCGATGTCGAACTGTTTTCGGCGGAGGATGCCGACCGGCTGGTTCCGGTCAAGCGGGCGGTGATGGAGCAGGGGGTCGGCGCCCGCTGCGAGGTGGAGCTGACCTACAACGGCTGCCGGCGGGTGCTGGACCTGTCGGTGGAGCCGATGCGCGACGAAACCGGAGCCATCGCGGGCATCATCTGCGCCGCCATCGACATGACCGAGGCGGTGGAGATCCGCGACGCCCTGGCCCGCGCCCATTCCGAGGCGGAGCGCGCCAACCAGGCCAAGAGCCGCTTCCTGGCTGCCGCCAGCCACGATCTGCGCCAGCCCTTCCAGGCGATGAGCCTGTTCCATCACATCCTGATGAGCAAGCTGTACGATCCCCAGCAGGTGGAGGTGGCGAACAAGCTGGGCGAGGCGCTGGTGACCGGAAACACGCTGCTGTCGACGCTGCTCGACACCTCCGCGCTGGAGGTCGGGAACGTCAAGCCGCGGATCGTCGATTTCGATGTTCAGGACATCGTCGGCCGGCTGGCGATGGAGATCGGCGACCAAGCGGCCGACCGCGGGCTGGAGCTGCGCATGGTGCCCTGTTCCGCCCGCGTGCGCAGCGACCCGATCCTGCTGGAGCGGATGGTGCGCAACCTGCTGGTCAACGCCCTGCGCTACACCACCCAGGGCCGCATCCTGCTGGGTTGCCGGCGTCGCGGCGATGGGGACGGTTGCCGGCTGTCCATCGAGGTGTGGGATACCGGGCCCGGCATCCCCGAGGCCGAGATGACGGCCATCTTCGAGGATTTCTACCGGTGCGGCACCGACCAGCGCGACAGTGGCCGCGGCCTTGGCCTTGGCCTGTCCATCGTCCGCCGCATGGCGCAGATGCTGGATCATCCCGTCACCGTGCGGTCGCGGGTCGGGCATGGAACCGTCTTCTCCATCAGCGTTCCGGTGGCCGAGGAGCTTTGCCCCTGCGTGGCGGCAGCGGATTGAGGCAGCGGATCAGGCGTCGGCCGGGTTTCCGGGCCTTTGCCGCAGCGCGCAATCGGGGCAGTCCCGCGGCAAGGTCCGCTTTTCCTGGATGCAGGCGCGCAAGTTTCGGTTATGCTGCGACTGCTAAATGCTCCGAAACGATCCCAGTAACCCAGCCGTAACAATAGCTTGCCGACTTTATTGATGTAGGTCATTGGGCCGCCTTGGCCACAGGGGCTATTGCTTTCGCACAAGCACACTCCTTGGTAGTTCCTCGGGTGGCGAAGGTTCCGCTTCGAAGGAACCCAACAAGACAGGTTCCGGCCCGCCGCCATGACTCCGCCCGCAAGGGCGCGTCCCGGCGTGGGAACCGGGATCGGGAGGATACGGCCCGCCGTCGCGACGGATGCCCCTCGGTCGGGCGCCGCGATCCTTTTGAGGAGCTTTGAGATGGATACCGTCACCGCCGCCCTCCCCGCCGCCCCGGCGGGCCGCAGCGGCATCGTTCCGATCGGCAAGAACGGCAGCCCCATGATCGAAAACGTCACGTTCGAGGAAATCCGCATCGGCCAGCAGGCCAGCCTGTCGCGCCGGCTGACCATGTCCGACATCGAGCTGTTCGCCACGGTGTCCGGCGACCTCAACCCGTCCCATGTGGACGAGGATTATGCCGTCGATCACAAGGTGGTCGGGCACGGCATGTGGTCCGGCTCGCTGATCTCCGCCGTGCTGGGCACGCTGCTGCCCGGTCCCGGCACCGTCTATGTCGGCCAGGATCTACGGTTCGAACGACCGGTCCTGCTGGGCGACATCGTCACCGTCACCGTTACCGCCAGGTCCAAGGATTCGGAGCGCAAGACGGTCGTCTTCGACTGCCTCGCCGCCAACCAGGACGGCAAGACGGTGGCGACCGGCGTCGCCGAGGTGATCGCTCCGACCGAGAAGTTCCGCCGCGCCGTCACCGAACTGCCGCAGGTGCAGGTGATCCGCCACGACGGCCACGAACTGATGCTGAAGAAGTGCGAGTCGCTGCCGCCGGTGCCGACCGCCGTCGTCCATCCCTGCGACGAGAGTTCGCTGCGCGGCGCCGTCGAGGCGGCCGAGGCCAACCTGATCGACCCGGTTCTGGTCGGGCCGGAAGCCAAGATCCGGTCCGTCGCCGACGCCTGCGGCCTCGACATCTCGCCCTACCGCATCGTCGACGTCGCCCACAGCCATGCCTCGGCCGAGACCGGCGTCCGGCTGGCCCGTGCCGGCGAGTGCGAGGCGGTGATGAAGGGCAGCCTGCACACCGACGAGTTGATGGGCGAGGTCGTCCGCAAGGAGACCGGCCTGCGCACCGGCCGCCGTCTCAGCCATGTCTTCGTGATGAATGTGCCGACTTATCCGCGGCCGCTGCTGATCACCGACGCGGCGATCAACATCTATCCGACCTTGGAGGACAAGGTCAGCATCGTGCAGAACGCCATCGACCTCGCCAAGGTGCTGGGCGTCGAGATTCCCCGGGTCGCCATCCTCTCGGCGGTCGAGACCATCAACACCAAGATCCCCTCGACCCTGGAAGCGGCGGCGCTGTGCAAGATGGCCGACCGCGGCCAGATCACCGGCGGCATCCTCGACGGCCCGCTGGCCTTCGACAACGCCATCAGCCGCGAGGCCGCCATCACCAAGGGCATCAATTCCCCGGTCGCCGGCCAGGCCGACATCCTGCTGGTTCCGGACCTGGAGGCCGGCAACATGCTGGCCAAGCAGCTGTCCTTCCTGGCCCATGCCGACGCTGCCGGCATCGTGCTGGGTGCGCGGGTTCCGATCATCCTGACCAGCCGTGCCGACAATGTCCGCACCCGCCTGGCGTCCTGCGCGGTCGCGGTCCTGGTTGCCGCCGCCCGCCGCCGTGGCGCCGCTTCCGCGGCCGAGTAAGGAGGGCGCCGCCATGTCCAACGCGATCCTCGTCATCAATGCCGGCTCCTCCAGCCTGAAATTCTCGGTGTTCCGGGATCATGGCGGCGGGGATCCGGTCGTCACCCTCAACGGCCAGATCTCCGGCATCGGCACCCAGCCGGTGTTCGAGGCCAAGGATGCCCAGCGCCGCCCGCTGGCCGGGAAGAGCTGGGAGGCTGAGGAACGCAGCGACCGCAAGGCGCTGCTGTCCTACCTGCTCGACTGGATCGAGGAGCGGCTGGACGGGGCGACGCTGATCGCCGCTGGCCACCGAGTGGTGCATGGCGGCGTGCGCCATGCCGCCCCGGTGCTGCTGACCCCGGCCGTGATGGATGAGTTGGACGGGCTGGTGCCGCTGGCCCCGCTGCACCAGCCGCACAACCTCGCCGCCATCCGCGCGCTGGCCGAGGCGCATCCGGAGCTGCCGCAGGTCGCCTGTTTCGACACCGCCTTCCACCGCAACCAGCCCTGGCAGGCGCAGACCTTCGCCATCCCGCGGGAGCTGACGGAGGAGGGCGTGCGCCGTTACGGTTTCCACGGCCTGTCCTACGAGTACATCGCCCGCCGCCTGCCGGAGATCGCGCCGGAACTGGGCGACTCGCGCGTCGTCGTCGCCCATCTCGGCAGCGGCGCCAGCATGTGCGCCATCCATGGCGGGCGGAGCGTCGACAGCACCATGGGCTTCACCGCGCTCGACGGCCTGCCGATGGGCACCCGTTGCGGCACCATCGATCCCGGCGTGCTGATCTACCTGATGCGCAAGGGCATGGACGCCGACGGCATCGAGAAGATGCTCTACAACAAGTCGGGCCTGCTCGGCGTGTCGGGCATCTCCAACGACATGCGCGCCCTGCTGGAAAGCACCGATCCGCATGCCCAGGAGGCGGTCGAACTGTTCTGCTTCCGCATCGCCAAGGAAACCGGGGCGCTCGCCGCCTCGATGGGCGGGGTCGACGCGCTGGTCTTCACTGCCGGCATCGGCGAACGCTCGGCCCCGGTGCGGGCGCGGGTCGGCGACAAGCTGGCCTGGATGGGTATGGAACTGGACGACGCCGCCAACGAGGCCAATGCGGCGAAGATCTCCACCCCGGGCAGCCGCCTGCCGGTCTATGTCATCCCGACCGACGAGGAACGGATGATCGCGCTGCACACGCGGCGTGTGCTGACGGGGCGGTGAACGCATTTTGGGGAGGGTACGCTTCGGGTGCCCCCTCACTAACCCTCCCCCGCCATGGCGGGAGAGGGGACTGCCGCTTCTTCGGGAATAACTCACTTCGACAAGCGTCCTGCCCCCTCCACCGCCAAAGGCGGGGGAGGGATGGGGAGGGGGCACTCGAAGCCGACACTCCCCACACATCCCCCCTGGAGCCCACCCCCATTCGGTGCTAGCTCACTCCCGGAATCCAGTTTCGTCCGGGGAGCCCGTGGTCCGCCCCTATCTGCCGCTCAACGCGTTGCGCGCCTTCGAGGCGTCGGCGCGGCATCTCAGCTTCACCCGCGCCGCCATCGAGCTGTGCGTGACCCAGGCCGCCGTCAGCCAACAGGTGAAGCTGCTGGAGGACCGGCTGGGCGCCAGCCTGTTCCATCGCCTGCCGCGCGGGCTGGCAATGACCGACGAGGGGCGGGCGCTGCTGCCGACGCTGGCCGATGCATTCGACCGCATCGGCGGGCTGCTCGACCAGTTCGAGGGCGGGCGATTCCGCGAGGTGCTGACGGTCGGCGCGGTCGGCACCTTCGCCGTGGGCTGGCTGCTGCCGCGCCTGTCGCGCTTCCGCGAGGCGCATCCCTTCATCGACCTGCGCCTGTCCACCAACAACAACCGCGTCGACATCGCGGCGGAGGGGCTGGACTACGCCATCCGCTTCGGCGATGGCGCCTGGCACGGCACCGACGCGGTCCGGCTGTTCGATGCGCCGCTGTCGGTTCTGTGCGCGCCGGAGATCGCCCGGCGCCTGCGCGAGCCTGCCGATGTCGGCCGCGAGACGCTGTTGCGCTCCTACCGCGCCGATGAATGGCCGGGTTGGTTCGCCGCCGCCGGGCTGGAGCCGCCGGCCATGCCCTCGGTCAAGGGGGGGCCGGTGTTCGACTCGTCGTCGCTGATGGTTGAGGCGGCGATCCAGGGTGCTGGCGTCGCCCTCGCTCCACCGTCGATGTTCCGCCGGCCGCTGGCGCTGGGCCTGATCGAGCAACCCTTCGGCGTCACGGTGTCGAAGGGTGCCTATTGGCTGACGGCCCTGAAGTCTCGGCCGGAGACCCCGACCATGCGTGCCTTCCGCGACTGGCTGTCCGCCAGGGTCGCGGAAGACGGAACCGCCGTGGCCTGAGTGCTCAGGAAACGGGGACTCGGCGCGGTGCCCGCTGCTCCTCCTCCCGCCGGCGCCAGAAGCGCAGGCGCAGGCGCGGCGCCATGAACCAGGCGATGGGGGCGGCAAGGATGACGCTGAGGATCACCACGGTCGGCATCAGTGTCATCGCCTGCTCGGAAAAGCTGGGGACCGACAGCACCAGGACGGTGCCGATGCCGAAGACGACGCCCTGGATCATGCCGTAGATCAGGACGGCGAGGCGCAAACGGGTGGACATGAGGCTGCTCCGGTGAGTGGGGGCGGTGCAAAGACCGTTTCCCTGTTCAACCGGCGCGCAGCCACAATGTTCCGAACGCCGTCGGCCGGGAGCGTCCGGACCGACGGCGTTCGTGTACGTATAATTACAGCTGGCGGCCCAAACCGTTCCCTAGCGGTTGGCCCGCCACCACGCCATCAGCCCGGTGGTCGAGCTGTCATGGGCACCCTCCGCCGGACCGCTTTCCATCTCCGGCAGGATGGTGCTGGCCAGCTGCTTGCCCAGTTCCACGCCCCATTGGTCGAAGCTGTTGATGTCCCAGACGACGCCCTGGACGAAGACCTTGTGTTCGTACAGCGCGATCAGGGCGCCGAGCGTCGCCGGGGTCAGGCTCTGCATCAGGATGGTGTTGGACGGGCGGTTGCCGGGGAAGACGCGGTGGGGGACCAGCGCCTCGACCTCCTCCGCCAGCTTGCCGGACTTGGTCATCTCCGCGCGCACCTCGTCGGCGGTCTTGCCGCGCATCAGCGCCTCGGCCTGGGCGAAGACGTTCGACAGCAGGATGCGGTGATGGGCGCCAGCCTCCGCCCCGATCGGGTTGTGCGTGGTCGCCGCCGCCACGAAGTCGCAGGGGATCAGCGAGGTGCCCTGGTGGATCAGTTGGTAGAAGGCATGCTGGCCGTTGGTGCCGGGTTCGCCGAACAGCACCGGGCCGGTCTGGTAGTCCACCGGCTCGCCGCCGCGGGTCACCGACTTGCCGTTGCTCTCCATGTCCAACTGCTGGAGATAGGCGGGGAAGCGGTGGAGATACTGGTCGTAGGGCAGCACCGCGTAGGACGAGGCGTCCCAGAAATTGCGGTACCAGACACCCAGCAGGGCCAGCAGCACCGGCATGTTGCGCTCCAGCGGCGCGGTGCGGAAATGCTCGTCCATCGCATGGGCGCCGGCCAGCAGCTCGGCGAAGCGCTCCGGCCCGATGGCGATCATGATCGGCAGGCCAATGGCCGACCACAGCGAATAGCGGCCGCCGACCCAGTCCCAGAAGCCGAACATGTTGGCCGGATCGATGCCGAACTTGCGCACCTCCGCCTCGTTGGTGGAGACGGCGACGAAGTGCCTGGCGACATGCGCCTCGTCCTTCGCCGTCTCCAAGAACCAGCGGCGGGCGGAATGGGCGTTGGTCAGCGTCTCCTGCGTCGTGAAGGTCTTGGAGGCGATGACGAACAGCGTCGTCTCCGGATCCAGCCACTTCAGCTGCTCGGCCAGATGGGTGCCGTCGACGTTGGAGACGAAATGCAGGGCGACATGGGCATGGGCGAAGGGCTTCAGCGCCTCCGTCGCCATCACCGGGCCGAGGTCGGAGCCGCCGATGCCGATGTTGACCACGTCGGTGATCGGCTGGCCGGTATAGCCGCGCCAGTCGCCGTCGCGTACCGAATTGGCGAAGGCGTCCATCCGCTCCAGCACCGCGCGCACGGCCGGCATCACGTCGCGGCCGTCCACGGTGACCGGGCGGTCGGACCGGTTGCGCAGGGCGGTGTGCAGCACGGCGCGCTTTTCGGTCAGGTTGATCGGCTCGCCGCCGAACATGCGGGCGCAGGCGCCTTCGACATCCTGCTGGCGGGCGAGGTCGAGCAGCAGCCCGACCGTATCCTGCGTGATGCAGTTCTTCGAATAGTCGAGGAACAGACCCGCGGCCTCCAGCGAGAAGGCGCCGAACCGGCCGGGATCGGCGGCGAACAGGTCGCGCATGCGGGTGTCGGCGATGTCCCGGCGGTGGCGGGCGAGAGCGGCCCAGGCGGATGAATGGGAGAGCGCGGTCATGATGCTTTGGACTCCTTGACGTCAGCGGTCCTTTGACGCGGCCCATCGGCGGGGCGCAGGGAGCCTAGCACCGACCGGCGGTGCCGGCCACGACCCAAAATGCTGTGGTCGCCGCAGCTTATCGGCCTATGCGTGCCGGACGTAAGGATGCAACCGACCGCGGGTCGCGCTGTTGTGGGATTCGAGGATTTGCCAAAAGGAGGACAAGCCATGTCGGACAAACCCCTCGCCCCGCCGTTGGAAGAGCGTGAGGAGCAGCGCGACCGCAACGATCCGGCAAGGCCGGATCAGGTCGGCATCATCCCGGGCAAAGTGCCGGGCAGTCCCGTCGATCCCAGCGATCCGCGCTTTCCGGGGAGCCAGCCGGATTTGGCGTGAGGGGTATGTTCGACAACCGATGCCTCCTCGACCGATGCCCCCTCCCTAACCCTCCCCCGCTAACGCGGGAGAGGGGATTGATGCTGTGCGGGAGGGTGGCGGCAGTCCCTCCCCCGCCCAGCGGGGGAGGTTAGGAGGGGGCATAGGGTTGGAGGGGGCACGCGGAGCCGACCGCTCAGCTCCCCCCGTCGACCGTCCGCGTCGGCGACACGCCTTCCGGCTTGCCGACCAGAACGGTCAGCAGCTTCGCCGGGTCGAGCAGGCGCTGGGCGACGCGCTTGATGTCGGCCTGGGTCACGGCGTTGATGTAGCGGTCGCGCTGGTTGAGGTAGTCGATGCCCAGCTCGTCGCGCTTCACCTGCAGCAGGATGCGCGCGATCGACTGGGTCGAGCCAAGCTGCAGCGGGAAGGAGCCGGTCAGGTAGGTCTTGGCGTCGGCCAACTCCTGGTCGGTCAGGCCGTCCCTGGCCATCCGCGCCCATTCCTGGCGGATGATGTCCAACGCCTGGCCCGCCTTGGCGTTGACGGTGGAGCCGCCGGCCATCACCACCGCGGCATGGTCCATCGGGATCAAATAGCTGTAGACGCCATAGCTCAGCCCGCGCTTCTCGCGCACCTCCTCCATCAGGCGCGACCCGAAGCCGCCGCCGCCCAGCACATAGTTCATGACGCTGGCGGCGTACCAGTCGGGATCGTCGCGCTTCACCCCCGGCTGTCCCATCAGCATGACGGTCTGGGCGGTCGGGCGCGGCAGCAGGATGGTCTGGCCCAGCCCTGCCATCGTCGCGTCGGGGATCGCCGGTGCGTCGGTCCTGGCCGGCAGCCCGCCGAACACGATGTCCAGCGCCTTGCCCAGTTCCTCCGGCGAGATGTCACCGGTGGCGGCGACCACCAGCCGGTCGCGGCCGAACTGACCCTTCACGAAGGCGCGCAGATCGTCCGGCGCGATGGCGGGCAGGCTGTCCAGCGTGCCGCGGATCTCGCCGCCATAGGGGTGGCCCGGGAAGGCGGTGGCGTAGAACTGGCGGCGGGCGACATAGTTGGGATCGCCGAGATCCCGCTTCAGGCTCGCCATGATCGAGGCCCGCATGCGGTCCAGCGCCTCCTGGGCGAAATGCGGCTCGGTCAGCGCCAGCCGGGTCAGCTCCAGCGCCTCGCCGCGACGCTCGGTCAGGGTGCGCAGCGACCCGCTGAAGCCGTCCCGCCCGGCGTCGAAGCCGAGCGCGATGGCGTTGTCCTGCAGCCGGGCCTGGAAGGCCTGGGAGTCGTAAGGCCCGGCGCCCTCGTCGAGCATGGTGGTGACCAGATTGGCCAGCCCTTCCTTGCCCTTGGGATCGCTGCCGCCGGCGCCTTCGAAGGCCCATTCCAGCGCCAGCACGGGAACCTTGTGGTCCTCCACCAGCCACGCCTCGATCCCGCCGGGGCTGACCACGCGCTTGATGTCCATGGCACGGGCGGGCAGGGGCGCGGTCAGGGCCATGGCGACGATGGCGAGGAAGAAGGCCGCGATGCCGGACCGCATGGAATTGTGACGCGCGCTCATCCTCAACTGTCCTTTCCGGTCGGGGGCAGCAGCAGGCCGGTGACGTGGTTGGTCTGGCTCAGCACGGCGCGGGCCGCGGCGTTGACCTGCTCGGCGGTTACCGAGTCGATCCGCACCGGCCAGCTTTCCACGTCGTCCAGGCTCTGGCCGGTGGCGAGCGCCGCGCCCAGCGTCTGGGCCGGGCCGGTCAGGCTGTCGCGGGCATAGGCGGCGGCGGCCAGCATGCGCTTGCGCGCGGTGGCGACCTCCTCCTCGGTCACGCCGGTCTTCAACAGCCGGTCGACCTCGCCCCACAGGGCGGCCTCCAGCTTGTCCATCGTCACACCGGCGGCCGGGCTGGCGCCGACGCTGAGCGTCGCCATGTCCCAGGAGGTCGGCCCGTAGCCGAGCCAGGCGGAGGTGGCGACCTTCTGGTCCACCACCAGGCTGCGGTAGAGGCGCGAGGTCGAGCCGCCGCTCATGATCTCCGCCAGCACCTGCAGCGCGTAGGCCTGCCGGTCGGGGTCGACCCGATAGGACGGCGCGATCCAGGTCCGGCGCACCGACGGCTGCCGCACTTCGGCGTCGCGCAGTTCCACCTGGCGGGAGGCGCTGATCGGCGGTTCGGCCACGCGCTTGCGTTCCGGCACCGGACGGGCCGGGATGGCGCCGTAATAGCGCTCGGCCAGCGGCTTCAGCTCCGCCGCGGTGACGTCGCCGGACACGACCAGGATCGCGTTGTTGGGCGTGTACCAGGTCTTGTAGAAGCGCTCCGCCATCTCCCGCGTCAGCGTCGACATCTCCTGCGGCCAGCCGATCACCGGGGTGCCGTAGGGGTGATGGACGAACATGGTGGCGTTGATCTGCTCGCCGATGCGGTCGGCCGGCTCGTTCTCGATGCGCTGGCGGCGCTCCTCGATGATGACGTCGCGCTCGGGATAGACCACGGCATCGGTCAGCTTCAGGTTGGCCATGCGGTCGGCCTCCATCCGCATCACCATCTCCAGCCGGTCGCGGGCGACGTTCTGGTAATAGGCGGTGTAGTCGTAGCTGGTGAAGGCGTTGTCGCGTCCGCCATTCTTGGCGACGATCCGGCTGAACTCGCCGGGCTGGATCACGTCCGTTCCCTTGAACATCAGATGTTCCAGGAAATGGGCGATGCCGGACTGGCCGCGGTCCTCGTCGGCTGCACCCACCTTGTACCAGACCATGTGGGTGACGACCGGCACGCGATGGTTGGGGATCACCACCACCTGCATGCCGTTCGCCAGGGTGAAGCTCTCGGGGAAGAACACCCCCTTTTCCGCCGCCAGCGCAGGCGGGGCGCCGAAAGGCACCGGAGCCGTAGGGGCCGCGACGGTCA
Source organism: Azospirillum thiophilum (assembly GCF_001305595.1). NCBI lineage: Bacteria > Pseudomonadati > Pseudomonadota > Alphaproteobacteria > Rhodospirillales > Azospirillaceae > Azospirillum > Azospirillum thiophilum. The sequence goes on along the minus strand of NZ_CP012401.1, from coordinate 188,363 downwards.
TGGTCAGGGCGAGCAGGCCGGCCGCGGCAAGGCGGCGGGCTGGGAAGAGGGCAGGCATGAAGGCTCCCGGATCAGGAGGTCCGAATCGAAAGGGCGCCCCCCGCTGGGAAGGGCGCCCCCGGAAACTGGTGTGACGTCGTGCCTGGAACAAGGCTCCAGGCGCCGCGGCTCAGAACAGACCTTCCAGCGGAGCCTTGCGCTTGCGCTCGATGACCGGGGTGGCGGCGCCGTCCAGCGACTTGCCCTGGGCCTGGGCCTCGCGCAGGCGCTGCTGCTCCTTGGCGGGATCGACGAGGGAATAGGGCTGTTCCTGCTTCTGCCAGAACAGCAGCGTGTCGATCCAGCTCTTGTCGGCGATGATCAGCTGGGTGGTTTCCTGATCGACCTTGGCGCGGATGTTGGGGTCGATGCCGTCGCGCGATCCCGCCTGGGCGATCAGCGACTTCTCGCCGGCCGATGCGCTCGCCGCCGCGCCGCGCGAGGTGCCGCCGAACACGGCGCCGGCGGCGACGCGGGTCGGGGTGCTGTCCTGCGGGCGTGCCGCACCGGGGCGCGGGCGCGGCAGATCCTGCATGCTGGGCGGCAGGGTCAGCGGGGCGCGGGAAACCACGGAGAATTCGTCGGGGCTCTGGCGTTCGAGACCGATCGACCGGCGCACGTCCGAGCAGCCGGCGAGCGCCAACGCCGCAAGCGCCAGCCCAAGAAGCGGAAGCTTGGTCCGGGAGGAGGAGGGGGCGGAGGAGATGCTGGTCACGTTCGGAGGATCCCGTCGTCTGTCACGTCGTAGCAACCGGGCCCGCTGGTCGAGGCCGCGTGGTGAGCGCTCGCCGGTGGTTATAGCGCCACCGGCGACGGAACTCTTACGACTTTTCGCGGCCGGCGAACAGCCCGTCTATAAGCAGCACGACGACGCCGACGCTGATTCCGCTGTCGGCGACGTTGAAGGCCCAGAAATGCCAGCCGCCGACGTGGAAATCGAGGAAGTCGACCACCGCCCCGTGGAGCAGCCGGTCGATCACGTTGCCCACCGCCCCGCCGATGATGAAGCCCAGCGCCAGCGCGATCGGCCACCGGTCCGCCTGCCGCAGCCAGAAGACCAGGCAGATGGCGATGACCGCGGCGAGCGCGCTCAGCACATAGGGCATCAGTGCACCGCCGCTGGCGAAGGTGCCGAAGCTGACGCCGTAGTTCCACACCAGCACGAGGTTGAAGAAGGAGGTCACCTCGATGACGTGTGGAATCGGCTGCATCACTTGGTCGAGGATCCACCATTTGCTGAGCTGGTCGAGCACGACGACGACCGCGGCGACGATCAGCCCGAACAGCCAGTAGGAGCGGGATTGGTTGGCGACGAAGGCGTTCATGGGGCCGCGCATCCTCCCTCTCCCCCCCGGGGAGAGGGTCGGGGTGAGGGGGAGGTGCGGCGAGGGGCGTCCGGCAGGCGGATCCCCCTCACCCTAGCCCTCTCCCCGGGGGGGAGAGGGGATAGGGCCGCGGTTGTGGCGGATGGCCTCATGCCACCGCGTCGGCGCAGCGGACGCAGAGCGTCGGGTGATCGTGGACCGTGCCGACCTCCTCCAGGACCTTCCAGCAGCGCTCGCACTTCCCGCCTTCGGCCAGTGCCGGGGCGACGGCGATGCCGGGGACGTCGGGCAGGGTGAAGGCTCCGTCCGGCGCCGCCGCGTCGGTCACCTCGATGGCGGACGTGATGCAGACGTCCTGGAAGTCCACGTCGGCCAGCAAGGCCTTGGTCGCGGCATCCACATACACGGTCGGGTCGGCCTGCAGCGACGACCCGATGGCCTTGTTGGCCCGCTCCAGTTCCAGCGCGCCGGTGACGACGCGGCGGACGTTGCGCACCGTCTCCCACTTGGCGGCCAGCGCATCGTCGCGCCAGTCGGCCGGCACATCCGGGAAGATGCGCAGATGCACGCTCTCCTCGGTCCAGCCGGCACCCTCGGTCAGGCCGGCCGGCCGGGCCAGCCACGCCTCTTCCGCGGTGAAGCAGAGGATCGGGGCGAGCCAGGAGGTCAGGGTGGAGAACAGATGCTCCATCACCGTCCGCACCGACCGGCGGCGCACCGAATCGACGGGATCGCAATAGAGGCTGTCCTTGCGGACGTCGAAATAGAAGGCCGACAGTTCCACCGCGCAGAAATTGTGCAGGGCGACGAACAGGGCGTGGAAGTCGTAGGCCTCCACCTTCTCGCGCACCAGCCCGTCCAGTTCCGACAGGCGGTGCAGGACCCAGCGCTCGAGCTCCGGCATCTGCGCCGCCTCGATCCGCTCGGCCGGAGTGTAGTCTGCGAGCGCGCCCAGCAGGTAGCGCAGCGTGTTGCGCAGGCGGCGGTACAAGTCGGCCTGGGTCTTGATGATCTCCTTGCCGATGCGCAGATCTTCCGAATAGTCGGAATTGATGATCCACAGGCGCAGGATGTCGGCGCCATACTGGTCGCAGACCTCCTGCGGGGCCACCACGTTGCCCAGCGACTTGGACATCTTGCGACCCTGCTCGTCGAGGACGAAGCCGTGGGTCAGCACCGCGTTGTAGGGCGCCCGGCCGCGCGTGCCGCAGCTTTCCAGCAGCGAGGAATGGAACCAGCCGCGATGCTGGTCGGAGCCTTCCAGATAGAGGTCGGCCGGCCATGCCAGCTCCTCCAGCCGCTGCTCCAGCACGAAGGCGTGGGAGGAACCCGACTCGAACCAGACGTCGACGATGTCCCTGACCTGCTCGAACTCGTCGGCGGCATAGCCGTTGCCGAGGAAGTCCTGCGGGTCGCGGGCGAACCAGGCGTCGGCACCCTCCTGCGTGAAGATGTCGGCGATGCGGGCGAACACGTCCGGATCGCGCAGGATCTCGCCGGTCGCCTTGCGGACGAACAGGGCGATCGGCACGCCCCAGGCACGCTGGCGGCTGATGCACCAGTCGGGCCGGCTTTCGATCATCGAGCGGATGCGGTTCTCGCCCTGCGGCGGAACCCAGCGGGTGTCGGAGATCGCCTGCAACGCCACGCCGCGCAGGTCGTTCGTCTCCATCGAGATGAACCATTGCGGCGTGGTGCGGAAGATCAACGGCGCCTTGGACCGCCAGCTGTGCGGATAGCTGTGCTTGATGCGGTTGCTGGCCAGCAGCGACCCGCACTGCTCGAATGCCTCCAGCACCGCCTTGTTGGCCGGGCCGGGCTTGCCCTGGTCGGTGTAGACGGCCAGACCGGCGAACAGCGGCACATGGGCGTAATAGCGCCCATCCTCGCCCACCGTCTGCGGCACCTCGATGCCGTTGGCCTGGCCCAGGCGGAAGTCGTCCTCGCCATGGCCCGGCGCGATGTGGACGAAGCCGGAACCGGCGTCGGTCGTCACGAAATCGCCGGCCAGCAGCGGCACCTTGAAGTCGTAGCCCTGGCGGGTCAGCGGGTGGTGGCAGAAGCCGCCGGCCAGACGCGAGCCGGGGAAACGGTGCAGCTGCCGCCATTCGGTGATGCCGGCCTCCTTGAACACCTGCTCGGCCAGCGCGGTGGCCACCACCAGCCGCTCGCCGACCTCGGCCTTGCTGCCCTCGGCGACCGCGAGCACCTTGAAGGTGGCGTACTCGATGTCGTCGCCATAGGCGATGGCGCGGTTGCCCGGCAGGGTCCAGGGGGTGGTCGTCCAGATGACGATGCTGGCGTCGTCGATCTCCGGCGCCGACGAGCCCCAGACCGCGAAGCGGGCGAAGACGGTGGTCGAGGTGTGGTCGTGGTATTCGACCTCCGCATCGGCGAGCGCGGTCTTCTCCACCACCGACCACATGACCGGCTTGGAGCCCTTGTAGAGGCCGCCGTTCAGCGCGAACTTGTGGATTTCGCGGACGATCTGCGCCTCGGCCGGGAAGGTCATGGTGGCGTAGGGCTGCTTCCAGTCGCCTTCCACGCCGAGCCGGCGGAACTCGTCGGCCTGGATGCCGACCCATTCCTCGGCGAACTGGCGGCATTCGGCGCGGAACTGGATGATCGGCACGTCATCCTTGTTCTTGCCGGCCTTGCGGTACTTCTCCTCGATCTTCCATTCGATGGGCAGGCCATGGCAGTCCCAGCCGGGGACATAGTCGGCGTCGAAGCCCTGCATCTGGCGGAAGCGGACGATGACGTCCTTCAGGATCTTGTTGACGGCATGCCCGATGTGGATGTTGCCGTTGGCATAGGGCGGGCCGTCATGCAGCACGAACTTCTTCCGGCCCTTGGCGCCGGCGCGTAGCTTGCCGAACAGGTCCATCTCGGCCCAGCGCTTCAGCAGCTCGGGCTCCTTGGCCGGCAGGCCGCCGCGCATGGGGAAGTCGGTGCGGGGCAGGAAGACGGTCGATTTGTAATCGCGGGTCATATCGGATCCCTGGGGAAAGCATCACCGCCGGGCGGCCATACCGCCACCCGACGCACAATAGGTCTCGTTCCCGGCCCTCCTCAGAGAGCCGGGCCGGTAATTCGCGCCCGGTTGTGCGCAAGGATCCGCAGTGAGACGTCCATGGCGCGGGATATTAGCGGCGTGTGCGGTGCGGTCAAGGACGGCTCACGCCCCTGCGGGGCGCGGCAGGGTTGGAAAATTCCGCTGGTCACGGGATGGCGGCACTTCTACGCTGATGCCGCCGGACTATCCGGGGCGGGGACGGTTCCCGGCGGACGGGTCCGGCACACAGCAGGCGCAAGGGCATCGCCGGGTATGATCGATCCAAGGACAAGCGATTTCCTGGCCGAATTTCTCGCGTCCGCCAACAGGGATCCGGCGGTTCTCGACCGCTTCCTCCTGCACGGTCCGGAGCGCGGCGGCCGCGGTGCGCGGCCTCGGCTCAAGATCGCCTTCTTCGATTTCTGGCCGGAGTTCGACCCGTCGGCGAATTTCTTCGTCGAGATCCTGTCGAGCCGCTTCGACGTGTCGGTCGTCGACAACGACTGCGACCTCGCCATCGTGTCGGTTTTCGGCACCCGCCATCGCGAGGCGCGGACCGCCCGCGGGCTGTTCTTCACCGGCGAGAATGTGCGTCCCCCCCTGGACGGTGTCGACATGTCGGTGTCGTTCGACCGCATCGACGATCCCCGCCATTACCGCCTGCCGCTCTATGTCATGCATGCCTGGGACCACAGGCGCGAGGGGGCGGCCCCGCATTTCTGCCACCCCGTCCTGCCGCCTGTGCCGCCGACGAGGGAGGAGGCGGCGAAGCGGAAATTCTGCGCCTTCCTCTACAAGAATCCCAACTGCGCCCGCCGCAACGACTTCTTCCAGATGCTCTGCGCCCGGCGCCATGTCGAATCGGTCGGCTGGCTGCTGAACAACACCGGCAGCGTGGTGAAGATGGGCTGGCTGCCGAAGATCCGGGTCTTCTCGCGCTATCGCTTCGCCTTCGCCTTCGAGAATGCCCCGTACCCCGGCTATCTGACCGAGAAGATCCTCGACGCCTTCCAGGCCGGCGCCGTACCGCTCTATTGGGGCGACAGCGGTGTGCTGCGCGATGTCGCCGCCGGCAGCTTCATCGACGTGTCGCGCTACTCCTCGGACGAGGAGGCCATCGACGCCATTCTGGCCATCGACGACGATTACGATGCCTATCGCCGCCATCGCAGCACGGCGCCCTTCCTCGGCACCGAGGATTTCTACTTCGACGCCTACCGTCTGGCCGAATGGATCGAAAGCCGCCTGTGAGCGGCGGCAGTAGAAAAGCTCCAGAAAAAGCCCCAGAAAAAAACCGAAGCAAAAAAGCCGCCTTGCGGCGGGAGGACGAGCGATGAAGCGGGTGCTGCTGAACTATGCCGACGGCGCCTTCACGACGGCGCAGAAATACAACGGCAAGACCGGGCTGGGCGTCGGCGGGTTCGACGGGGTGGCGATGATGGGGCGCCGTCACATCGATGCAGGCTTCGCCCTCCGCAACCGGCATATCCTGGACCAGCCGCGCGGTGCAGGCTATTGGCTGTGGAAGCCCTATTTCATCGACCTGCTGCTGCGCGAGCATCTGCAGGACGGCGACATCCTGTTCTACAGCGACAGCGGCGCCCATTTCGTCCACAGCGCCGATCCGGTCATCGAGATCTGCCGCCAGCGGCGCGACCTGCCGGTCCTGCTGTTCACGCTGGAGGATCATCACCGCAACAGGGTCTGGACCAAGCGGGACTGCTTCCATTTCCTCGGGCTGGACCAGCCGGCCTTCACCGATGCCCCGCAGATCCTCGCCAGCTTCATCGTGTGCGAACGTGGGCCGGCGGCCATGGCGTTCGTCGCGGACTGGCTGCGGCATGCCCAGGACGCCCGGCTGATCACCGACGACCCCAACGCATGCGGCCTGCCGAACTATCCCGAGTTCCGCGACCATCGCCATGACCAGAGCCTTCTGAGCCTGCTCGGCCGCCGCGATGGCGTGACCGCGATTCCCGATATCTCGCAATGGGGCGACGGCCGCCGGCCCGCCGGGATTCCCCGCATCGTGGAACACACGCGCTGGCGCGACTAGGGCCGGTTATGGCAGACAGGACGCTGCTTCACCCCCGTCAACCGTCAGCACCGATCGGCAGCGCATGACCAGTTTCGCCCGCGCCGCGGCGGCGGAAAACGCCGGCAACCTGGAGGAGGCGAGGACCCGCTATCTCGACATCCTGCGGACCGAGCCGCAGAACCCGGCTGCGCTGCACCGGCTGGGCATGGTCGAACTGCGGCTGGGCCGGCCGCGGGAGGCGGTGATCCTGTTCCAGAAGTCGCTGGCCATCGCCAAGGATCTGGAGGTCTATCTCGATTTCGGGGCCGCCATGGCCGCGATGGCGCGCTGGGATGCGGCGACGACCGTCTATGCGGCGGCGCTGCGGGTCGCTGCGGACTCGGTCGATGCGCAATATGGTCTGGCGCTGGCCCTGCACCGGCAGGGGCGCCCGCAGGATGCCGAACCCCATTACCGCAAGGTGCTGGCAACCCATTCCCATCTGGGGGAGGTCCACAACAATCTCGGCGTCGCGCTGCAGGATCTCGGCCGCGTCGCCGAGGCCGCCGCCGCCCATCGCGAGGCCGCGCGGCTCGATCCCGCGGATGCGGTGGCCTGGTCCCGGCTGGGCGTGGCGCTCCACCGCCTGGGCCGGAATGCGGAGGCCGAAGCGGCCTTCCGCAAGGCGACCGGCTTCGCCCCCCTGGATGCGGAGAACTGGCACAACCTGACCGCCCTGCTCGATGCCGCCGGCCGCCCGGCCGAGGCGCTCGCCGCTGGCCGGCGCGCAGTGGCGCTCGATCCCTCGGGCGCACGGAACTGGCTGGCGCTGGGCAACGCCGCCCATGCGGCGGAGCGGCGGGAGGAGGCATGGCGTGCCGCATCGGCCGCCATCCGGCTGGCGCCGTCCGATCCGGCGGCGCGTAACAATCTGGCCAACGCCCTGCGCGAGCTCGGCCGTCCGCAGGATGCTGTGGCCGAGTACCGCGCCGCGCTGGACCTGCAGCCCGATTTCGCGGTGGCGGAGACCAATCTCGCCCTGCTTCTGTCGAGCCAACGCGATGCGGAGGGTGCCCTGGCGGTGCTGCGCGCCCTGCTGGCCCGTCAGCCGGAGAATGGCGAGGCATGGCGTCGGCTGGGTGGCGTGCTGGCGGAGGCCTTCCGTCCCGATGCCGCGGTTGCCGTTCTGCGCAATGCCGTCGCTATCGCCCCCGGCGAGCCCGACGGCCATACCGATCTGGCGATGGCCGCCGCGATGGCCGGCTGGAGCAGGGTATCGGCGGATGCCTGCCGGCGGGTGCTGCGGCTGGTTCCGGACCATGCGGCGGCCTTGGGTCAGCTCGTCCACCAGCAGAGGCTTCTGTGTGACTGGCGCGATCTGGACGGGCTGGAGGCACTGCTCCTCCATCGGGTGCGTGCTGGGGCGGAGGGTGTGTCGCCCTTCGACGTCCTGTCCTGCGCCTCGACCCTCGCCGACCAGAAGTCGGCGGCGTCCCGCTGGGCGGCGGCGAAGGCCCGCGGCGTCACTCCTGTCGTCCGGACTGCCGCGGCCGCGCGCGACGGGCGCCTGCGGATCGGCTACCTGTCGGCGGATTTCCGCGAGCATGCGATGGGCCATCTGATGGTCGATGCCCTGGAGACGCATGACCGCTCCCGCTTCGCCGTCACCGCCTATTCGACCGGCATCGACGACGTCAGCGCGCTGCGCCAGCGGTTCCAACGGGGGATCGAGCGTTTCGTCGACCTGCGCCGCCACACCGACGCCGATGCAGCGCGGGCCATCGCGGCGGACGGCATCGACATCCTGGTCGATCTGACCGGCTTCACCACTTTTTCGCGCACCTCCATCCTGGCCGCCCGTCCGGCTCCGGTACAGGTCAACTGGCTGGGCTATCCGGGCACGCTGGGGGCGGATTATGTCGATTACATCGTGGCTGATCCCACGGTGATCGCACCGGGCGAGGAGGGTTTCTTCGCCGAACGGGTGGTGCGGCTGCCGGACTGCTACCAGCCCAACGACCGCCGGCGCGCCATCGCCGAGGCCACGCCGACCCGGGCGGAGTGCGGGTTGCCGGCCGAAGGCTTCGTCTTCTGCTGCTTCAACAGCGCCCACAAGCTGACGCCCGTCCAATTCGACGGCTGGTCGCGCATCCTTGCGGCGGTCCCCGGCAGCGTGCTGTGGCTCTATGCCGGGGCCCCCCAGGTCGCGGCCAACCTGTGCCGCGAGGGCGAGGCCCGCGGTCTCGATCCCGGCCGGCTCGTCTTCGCCAAGCCCGTGCCCCATGCCGAGCATCTGGCGCGGCACCGTTTGGCGGACCTGTTTCTCGACACGCTTCCCTACAACGCCCACACGACCGCCAGCGACGCGCTGTGGGCGGGGCTGCCGGTGCTGACGCTGCAGGGCACGACCTTTGCCGGGCGTGTGGCTGCCGGCCTGCTGCGGGCTGCCGGTCTGCCCGAGCTGATCGCCGACGGGCAGGAGGCCTACGAGGCGGCGGCGATGGGGCTTGCCCGCTCGCCCGACCGGCTCCGCGAGCTGCGGCAGCGGCTGGCGCGCAACCGGCCGATCTGCCCGCTGTTCGACACGCCGCGCTTTACCCGGAATCTGGAGGCGGCCTACCGGGCGATGTGGGAGATCCACCGCACCGGCGGGGCGCCGCGCCCGATCACCATCTCCGCCGACGACGGTCCGGACACCGCCACACAGGAAGAAGGAAAGGTCCCATGACGACCGGCGACAGCCCAGGCGCACGGCTCCACATCGTCGTCCCCTACCGGGATCGCGAAAGCCATCTCCGGCAGTTCGTTCCGTGGGTGAGCGCCTATTTCGACCGTCTCGTCCCGCGGATCGACTACCGCGTGACCATCGTGGAACAGGAGGCCGGGCTGCCCTTCAACCGGGGCGCCCTGAAGAACGCCGGTTTCCTGTTGGGTGAAGGAAACAGTGATTACACCTGCCTGCATGACGTCGATTACCTGCCGGTCGATGCCGATTACTCCTGGGCCGACTGTCCCACCCCCATCCTGTGGTACGGGGCGGAGCAGCGGCCGGTGGCGCCGGGCCGGTCGGACCGAAAGGTGACGACCAACCTTGAGAGCACGATGGGCGGCGCGTTGCTGATGCCGAATGCGGTCATGCGGCAGGTGGACGGCTATTCCAACGCCTTCTGGGGCTGGGGCTACGAGGATTTCGACTTCTCGCTGCGGATCCGGGCGCGCCGTATTCCCACTGGCCGGCGCAAGGGGCGCTTCCAGCCGCTCGACCATGACAATGACGGCTTCACGACGGATGCGGCGCCGTCCCCGATCTCCCTGGTCAACCGCAGCGTCTTTCAGGAGCTGTGGGCCGGCGGAAAGATCCCGGCCGGTGACGGGCTGTCCAACCTGTCCTTCGATTTGCTGGACCGCCGCCCCTGTGACGACGGCACCGCCGGGGCGCAAGGGCGCTGGGAAATCAACCGGGTGCGCTTCAACCACCGTCCGCGGCCGGACCAGAGTGCGGCCGACGCGGCGCACAAGGCTCCCGGCAACGGGTAGGCACGACCCAAGCCTGGAATGAGGGTTGCCGAGTGATGGCTTCCGATCGGGGGTTCCCGGGGGCGGCATGCGCCGCCCCCGGCACGGATCACATGCTCGACTTGCCGCCGTGGGCCGAGGACCAGCCCACCGGGTCGTTCAGGAACTTCTCGACCTCGGACAGGGTGTTCTCGTCGAAATAGCGGTTGTCGCGGGCGACCTTCAGCACATCCCACCAGGTGCACAGCGCGTGCAGGCGGACGCCGATGGCGTCCATGTTGACCTTCGACTGCGGGAAGATGCCGTAGTGGAAGATCACGAAGGTGTCGGTCACCTGGGCGCCGCCGTTGCGCAGCGCGGTGACGAAATTCTCCTTGCTCTTGCCGTCGGTCGCCAGATCCTCGACCAGCAGGACGCGCTGTCCTTCGGTCAGCAGGCCTTCGATCTGGGCGTTGCGGCCGAAACCCTTGGGCTTCTTGCGCACATACTGCATCGGCAGTTCCAGCCGGTCGGCGATCCAGGCGGCGAAGGGAATGCCGGCGGTCTCGCCGCCCGCCACCGCGTCGATGGCCTCGTAGCCGATCTCGCGCTCGATCGTGGCGACGGCGAAATCCATCAGCGCCTTGCGGGCGCGCGGGAAGGACACGATGCGGCGGCAGTCGGTGTAGACCGGGCTCGCCCAGCCGGACGTGAAGATGAAGGGCGTCTCGGCGTTGAAGTGCAGCGCCTTGATCTCCAGCAGGATCTTGGCCGCGGTGGCGGCGATGGTTGCCTGATCGGGCAGGGTCGACATGGGAAAGGCTCCGGGAAAACGGCGACTGGCGCCCTGTGTAGCGGGGGAGGGCGCGAATCGCAATTGCCGAGGCCCGTCCGGCAGCCGTGTGCCTTTGCCGGGCCGCGGCCTCATCAGGCCTTGCGGACGGTTCCGGTGTAGGATGCGACCTCGCCCTGCAACCGCTCCGTCTCCCGGCGCAACTCGGCGGCGGCGGCGGCCAGATCGGCGGCGGCGCGGTCGGTCTCGGAAATGGTCCGGTGCACGTCGCCCAGCATGCCGGTCATCGCGGTGACCGCGCCCGCCCCGTCGTTCATCGCCTGCAGGATGCCGTTGGCCGCATCGGACTGCCGGCCGACCGCGTCGGCGATGGCGGCGCCGCTGCCGCGCACAGCCTCCACCGTGCTGGAAACGCCGTCCATGCCGCGCACCGTCTGGTCGACGATGGCCTGGATGTTGGCGATCTGCGCCTGGATGTCGTCGGTCGCCTGGGCGGTCTGGCCGGCGAGATTCTTCACCTCGTTGGCGACGACGGCGAATCCGCGCCCGGCCTCTCCCGCCCTTGCCGCTTCGATGGTGGCGTTCAGCGCCAGCAGGTTGGTCTGGCTGGCGATGGAGTTGATCAGGCTGACCACCTCGCCGATCCGCTGCGAGGCCACCGACAGGTCGTGGATGTTGCGGGCGGCCGCATCGGTGCGGCTGACGGCATCGGCGGTCATCCGGGTGGCCTGGCCGCTGTGGTGGCCGACCTCGCCGATCATGGTGCCCAGCCCGTCGGCCGCCGCCGCCGCGTCGCGTACAGTCCTTGCGGCGGTCTCGGCATGGTCGCGCAGGTCGCCGATCTCCCGGCTGGCGCGGGCGGCACCGTCGGACATCGTCGCGGCGGTGGATTGCAACTGTACGCCGGTGGTGCCGAGCGAGCGGACGATGGCCTCGGTCTGGCGGGTGAAACGGTCGGTCGCTTCGGACAGCGCCGCGAACTTGCGCAGCTCGGCGTCCCGCCGCACCGCCTCTTCCGCCGTGCTGCGGTCGAGATCGGCGGCTTGGCGCTGCATCAGCATCACCGCGCCGATCACCCGGCCGATCACGTCGTCGACCGGATGATGGAGAGACAGGTTGCGTCGCCCCTGGCCGATGGCGGCGATTCCCTGCGCCGCCTGATCGAGCGGCCGGACGATCGAGCGCGCGATCACCGCGGCCAGGACGATCGAACCCAGGACCGCCAGCACCGTCACGGTTCCGATCAGCGCGTAGGCATAGACCGCGATCATGGTCGACCGTTCGTTGCGTGCGCGGTTCTCGCCCAGGATCAGGTCGGACAGGGCCTCGTTCCGTTCCTCCAGATCGTGGAACAGGTCCATGAAGCGCGTCATCCCCGCCCGTGCCTGCACCGGATCGCGCAAGGCCAGCCCGGCCAGCCGCTCGGAGGCCTGGACATAATCCTCCAGCGCGCCGCGCAGGCCGGTCAGCCCGTCCGCGATGGCGGGGGGAAGGGAAAGCCGGCGGTTGGCGTCCAATGCCTTCCGGAAGGTGGCCGCATGGTCGGCCGTGTCCTTGGTCAGTGCCTCGCGCTCGCCGGCCGTCGAGGCCGGACCGGACAGCAGCGCCGCCAGCACATCCGCCCGCAGTGCGTCGTGCATCATGTCGCCCAACTGGTGGTTCGACAGCGCCTCGGCGGTCGTCAGCACCTCCTGGTTGGCCCGATCGACGATGCTTAGCCCCGCTATGGCGACACCACCCACCACCAGCAGGGCGACGACGAAGGACAGCGGCAGGATGGACATTTTCTGGCGCAACGTCAGAACTGGCATGGCCTTCGGTCCTTTACACGTCAGGATAGATCGAGTTGCGCATCTATGCATCTTAGATGCGGTGGATCATCCATTGCCATGGCAATCCTTCGCCTGCGCCATGGCGACGCAGCGAGGCTCCGGCGGGAACCGTTGCGCGGTCTGTCCGTCACGGTCTTCCGCCGGAGCCCTTTTGCGGGTCAGCCCTGGCCCGACCGCACGCTGCCCAGGAAACGGTCGACCTGGGTGCGCAGAAGGTCGGCCTGCTTGGACAACTCGCCGGAGGAGGAGAGCAGCCGCGTGGCGCCGCTTCCTGTCTCCGAGGCCGCCTGCAGCACGCCGCCGATCGACGACGACACCTCGTTGGTGCCGGCCGCCGCCTGCTGGACGTTGCGGGCGATTTCCATGGTCGCGGCATTCTGGCCGTCGACCGCCTGGGCGATGGTGCCGACGATGCTGTTCACCTCGCCGATGGTGGCGGCAATGCTCTGGATCGCCTGCACCGCGTCGGCGGTCGCGGTCTGGATCTCCGCGATCTGCTGCGAGATGTCGCCGGTTGCCTTGGCGGTCTGGTTGGCGAGGCTCTTCACCTCGCTCGCCACCACGGCGAAGCCCTTGCCCGCCTCGCCTGCCCGCGCGGCCTCGATGGTCGCGTTCAATGCCAGCAGGTTGGTCTGGCCGGCGATCGAACTGATCAGGTTCACCACGTCGCCGATCTGGTTCGCCTTCGACGACAGGCCGTCGACGATGCGGTTGGTGCCGTCGGCCTGGTCGGAGGCCTGGCGGGCCTTGCGGCTGCTCTCGCCGATCTGGCGCCCGATCTCGGCGATGGAGGCGGCCAGTTCCTCGGCGGCGGCGGCGACGGTCTGGACATTCACCGACGCCTGTTCCGACGCGGCGGCGACGGTGGTCGCCTGGGTCTCGGTATGGTCGGCGGTGGCGGCCAGCGCCGTGGCCAATGTCCGCACCTCGGAGGAGGAGGAGGAGACGCTGTCGACCACGCCCTTCACCTCGCTCTCGAACCGGTCGGCCAGGGCCGCCATCTCGGCGCGCTTGCGCGCTTCGGCGGCATGCTCGGCATCGGCCTGACGGTGGCGGAAGGCGTCGGCCTCGACCGCGTTGGCCTTGAACACCTCGACCGCGCCGGTGATCTTTCCGATTTCGTCCTTGGCTTCGGACGGCGGCACGCAGACGGACAGGTCGCCGCGGGCCAGCGTCAGCATCGCATCGGTCAGCCGGCGCAGCGGCCGCAGCGCACCCACCGTCCACATGCCGAACGCGGCGGCAAGCAGCAGGGCGGCACCGCACAGCGACAGCATAAGCGTCTGGAAGCCGCTGGCGACCTCGCGCGCCCTTGCGGCGACCTGCTGGTTCTTGTGCTCCTGCAGGTCGATGAAGGCGTTGATGCGCTTCAGCCATTCGGTGAGGGCGGGACGGGCGTCCTGCATCAGCGCCTTCTGGGCTCCGGCGCTGTCGTTGGCCTTGCGGGCTGCGACGGTCGCCTTGATCGCCGGCAGGCTCTTCGCCTCGATCTCCTTGATGCCGGCGAGCAGTGTCCGCTCCTCCGGCTCGATATCGGGCATGCGGGTGAACATGGCGTCGAGAGGCCGGGCGGATTCGTCGTAGAAGGCGGCCAGCCGGTCGATGTCGGCCAGCACGGCCGACAGGGTCGCCGCGTCGGTCGCCAGCACCACGTCGCGGAGCGCGATGGCGCGGTCATGGACGCTGCCGCGGAAGTTGATCGCGTAGCGCTGCTTGACGCTGTTCACCTCGTTGATGCGGTTGAGGTCGGCGTCGATCTTCCGCACCTCCCGCACGCCGATGACGGTCAGGCTGACCAGAAGCAGGAGGACTGCACCATATCCGAGAAACAAACGCGTACGAATCGTGGCATGCCGGAAAAGGAACATGGAGGTGCGTCCTGTAAGAAGTTGCCCTGACGGTACCTGAGTGCACCATAGCCCAAAAGTGTTGACACTTTCGGTGTGAGAAGAAATGTAGCACATCGCCCGTCCGGCAAGCCTGGTGCTGCGGTTCCGGTTGGGCGACGGGTTGCGGATCCGTTCCGGGGCGGCAATATGCGGCGGGCCAGCAACCGATTGGGATCCGCCGATGCCCCCCCGCTCCACGACCGCGCGACCTCGCCAGCGTTCCGGAACCCTGTCCCGCATCCTCGCCCTTGCCCTGCTGCCGGCCCTGCTGATGCCGCCGCTGGTGCTGTCGCTGGAGCCGGGGGCCGCCCGGGCGGAAGACCGCAAGGCGGGTGAAAGAGCTCCCGGTGAAAAGACCCCAGGCGAAAAGACCAATGACGAGAAGGCGAATGGCGAGAAGGCGAATGGCGAGAGGCCAGGCGGCGAGCGCCGGGCCGACGACGCCCAGGGCTTCGATCCGCAGCGCAGCGTGACCACACACAGCCTGCCGCTGCCCGGCGGGCCATTGGCCTACACTGCGACGGCCGAGTTCCTGCCGCTGCGCGACGGTGCCAGGGAGGAACTGGCGGCGCGTATCTTCACCGTCACCTACACGGCCGATCCGGAAGGGCCGGGGGGTGGCGCGGAAAGGGGGCCGCGCCCGGTCACCTTCGTCTTCAACGGCGGGCCGGGGGCGGCGTCGGCCTACATGCATCTGGGGGCGGCCGGACCGGTGGCGGTCGCCTTCGGGCCGGACGGGGCCCTGCCGCCGCCGCCGGCACGGCTGGTCGACAACCGCGACAGCTGGCTGGCATTCACCGATCTTGTCTTCATTGATCCTGTCGGCACCGGCTTCAGCCGGGCAGTGAAGCCGGACGAGACGGAAAGGCGCTTCTGGTCGGTGGACGGCGACACCCGGTCGATGGCCGAGATCGTGAGGCTCTGGCTGACACGGAACGGCCGCTGGTCGTCGCCGACCTTCCTGGCCGGCGAGAGCTACGGCGGCTTCCGCATCGCCAAGATGGCAGAGGAGCTGATCGATCAGGTCGGGCTCGCGGTGAACGGGCTGATCCTGGTCTCGCCGGTCGTCGATTTCGCCGCGATCGACGAGGACGGCATCCTCGGCCCCGCCTGGAAGCTGCCGGCCATGGCCGCCGCGGCCGCGGCTCTCGGCCGTGCGCCCGGCACCCCGGGGCAGGCGGCCGAGGCCGCGGAGAATTTCGCCCTCGGTCCTTACCTGACCGGGCTGGCCGGGCTGGATTACGGACGGCTCGACGCGGGGCAGGATGTCTTCGCCGCGGTGGCGCGCCTCACCGGCCTGCCGGTCGAGATCGTGCGGCGCCAGCGCGGGCGCGTGCCGATGGGGGTCTTCACGCGTGAGCTTCTGCGCGACCAGGGGCGCATCCTCAGCATCTATGACGGCACCTTCACCGCGCCCGACCCCGATCCGGGAGCGGCCCGCATCCCCTTCGACCCCTTCCTGAAGGGAACGGTGCCGACCTACACGACGGCGTTTGCCGCCTACGTCCATGATGCGCTGGGCTTGCGGACCGACACGCCCTACCGGCTGCTCAGCGACCGGGTGAACCGCGGCTGGGAGTGGCCGCGCATGTCGGTGCCGAGCGCCGTCGACGCACTGCAGACGGCGCTGACACTGCAGCCGGCGCTGCGGGTGCTGATTGCCCATGGGCGGACCGATCTCATCACCCCCTACATGGCCTCGCGCTGGGTCGTGTCGAGGCTGGAGCTGCCGCCCGGCGAGCGCGGCCGGGTGGCGGTGACGGTACATCCCGGCGGCCACATGATGTACACGCGGGCCGAGGGCCGGGCCGGGTTGGCCGCCGATGCCCGCGCCCTGATCGAGGCGGCCCTGGCGGGGCGCTGAACCGGGATGCCGAGAACCGGGATGCGGACGTGGAAAGGGGCGCCCCCATCGGGGCGCCCCTTTTCCGTTGGCGAGGCACTGTTCCCGATCAGAACAGACGCAGGATCGACTGCTGCGACTGGTTGGCCAGCGAGAGGGCGATGGTGCCGAGCTGCTGCCTGGTCTGCAGCATCAGCAGGCTTGCGCCTTCCTCGTTCTGGTCGGCCAGCGTCAGCTTGCTGGCGCCTTCGGTCAGCACGTCGCTGAACTCCTTGGTGAAGCTCTCGCGGGTCGTGATGATGTTCAGGTTCGTCGACAGCTGCTGCGAGGCGGAGCGGATCGTCGCCTTGGCGTTGTCGAGGCCGGCAACCGCCTTGTCGATGTCGGCGCGGTCCATCCAGCCGTTCTGCGCGCCGTCCAGCTTCAGACCCTGGCCGCTGGTCGACAGGTTGACCGCGCTCACGGTGATCGCGTTGGTGTTGCGCTCGTTCAGCTGGACCGTGATGTCGTTCGACGTGTTGGCGTCGGAGATCTGCTTGGTGACGATGTTCGCCGAGCAGTTCGCCGAAGCCGCCTGCTTGATCGTGTCCTCGTCGATGTTCAGGCGCACCGTGCCGCTGTCGAAGGTGAAGGATTGTTCGCCGCCGCTCAGCTTGCCGTCGCCGCGGGCGTTCATGGCGTCGCGGGTGACCTGGGCGCCGTTGGAGTTGGTGACCTGGATCTGCAGGTCGACCTTCTTCTCGATGACCGAGATGCCGTTGCCCTGGTTGTTCGCCGATTCCAGCAGCCGGCGGTCGACGGTGAAGGAGACGATCGTGCCCGACGCGAAGCTCTCCGAGATCTTCTTGGTCAGCGCGTTGGTGGCGCTGGTCGTCACCGTCATCTCACGGACGACGCCGGGCGTGGTGTTGCCGGTCAGGGTGATGGTGCCGTTGGTCTGCACTGAAGCCGTCGCGACGTCCTTGCCCTGCAGGCGGCCGCCGGTGATGGCGGTGCTGATCGACGTCTGCAGGTTGGTCGCGATGTTCTTGGCGGCGTTCTGGCCGATGGCGACGTCGCCCTTGGTCGCGGTGTAGCTGAATGCCTGGCCTTCCACCGTGATGGTGAAGATGTCGCCTTCCTCGATCGTCCCGCTGACATTCACCGTCGAGACCTGCGCACTGCCCGACTTGGCCGGGGTCGCCAGCTTGGCTTCGATGGTCTGGGTGTTGTCGAAGTAGGAGATCGTGCGGCTTTCGTCGCCGTCCTGGACGATGAAGTCGCGCGAGCGGCCGTTGGCGCCGCGGACCTCGATCTGGACGTCGGAGAAGCTGCCGAGCGTGGACGACATCGTGCCCGACAGCTTCAGGCCGACAAGACCGTGCGCACGCTCCGCCTTGGTGATGTCCTCGGTCTTCCCTTCGACCGAGCCGTCGCCCTTGATGCGGATCGAATAGGTGTCGGAGGAGATGACGTTGGTGACGCGGGCGTTGTCGACGCCGGTGATGGTGTTGACGGCGGCACGGGACGCGCTGGTGCTGTCCATGCTCATGCCGTTGCCGTTGATCAGGTTCTTGCCCTGATAACCGCTGTCGGCGGCCAGCTTGTCGATCTGGTCCTTCAGCGTGTTGAACTGAGAGGCGAGCGACTTGCGGGTGGCGATCGAGGCTGCGTCGTTGCCGAGCGCCGCATAGGCGGCGGTGGTCAGGCCCTTGGCCTGATCGACCAGCGAGTCGATCGAGGTCAGGCCCTTGTCGGCGGCCTGGATCGTGCTGATCGACTGGCCCATCGCGTCCTTCAGCGACGTCAGGTCGCCGGCGCGCTGGTTCAGGCCCTTGGAGGCGAAGAAGGAGGTCGGACCATCGAGAGCCGAATTGATCTTGTTGCCCGTCGACAGGATGTTCTGCTTCTTGTCGATTTGCGACTGCGTGCTCTGCAGCTGCAGCAGGTTCGTACGCATCGAGGCGGTCAGGGTCACATTTCCGGCCATGGTCCTAGTCTCCTTCTGAGGCTGTCCCCGCCCCTGGTCATTTGACCGGCGAGGCAACGTGCGTTTTCCTGACACCACTCCTTCAAGCGCCGTGCCAACTGCCAGATCATGCGGTAAGCAGTTGATTTTACTTGAATATAAAAATTGGTCGGCAAAAAGCGCAGGGTCGATGCGGCCCCGGGTGGAGGTGCATCCGAAAAAGAGTCCCGGAATCTTTTGCCGGTGACGGACGGAACTGCCGATGCGTCCGGCGGAACGAATCTTCCCACCGGCACCGGCATGGCCTTCCCAGCGGCGGACCGGCGCGGCTATGGTCGGGCTCCAAACCACGTCCCAATCAGGGATCGCGCGCGTGGCCCCGGCGGGTCACGGCAGGGAAGGGAGAAGCATCATGACCGGTCGGATCGACGCACGTCTGGCGGAGCTGGGCATCGAGTTGCCGCAGGCCGCCGCCCCGGTGGCCGCCTACGTGCCCTATACCCGTTCGGGCAATACCCTCTACATCTCGGGACAGGTCACGGTCTGGAACGGCGAGCGCAAGTTCGTCGGCAAGGTCGGCCAGGACTTCACGGTGGAGCAGGGCAAGGAAGCGGCTCGCCTGTGCGCGCTGAACATCCTGGCCCAGGCCAGGGCGGCGCTGGGCGGCGACCTGGACCGTGTGACCCGGGTGCTGCGTCTGGGTGGCTTCGTCAATTCCGGTCCCGACTTCCATGACCATCCGCTGGTGATCAACGGCGCGTCGGAACTGATGCGCGATGTCTTCGGCGAGGCCGGCCAGCATGCCCGAGCCGCGGTCGGCGCCCCGTCGCTGCCCGGCAACGTCGCGGTCGAGGTCGACGCGATCCTGGAAGTGGCCTGACGGTCACCGTGGTGGTCGCGGCCGCTTGCCGCGCCGCGGCATCCGGCTTACCTCCTTGCCATCGGTTCGCCTTCGGTTCAGGGAGACGCATGCATGCCTGACGGCAACGACGCGATCACCGTCAAGGTTCTGAGTGGGATCGGCGAGGCGGATCGGCAGGGCTGGGATGCCTGCGCCGGTCCCGGCAACCCGTTCCTGTCCCACGACTTCCTGCTGGCATTGGAGGAGTCGGGGTCGGCGACCGGCAAGTCGGGCTGGCAGCCCAGCCATCTTGCCGCCTATGACGGCGGCGGACGGATGGTCGGTGCGGTGCCCGCCTATCTGAAGAGCCATTCCTACGGCGAATATGTCTTCGACCATGCCTGGGCCAACGCCTATGAACGGGCGGGCGGCGACTATTACCCCAAGCTGCAGGTCGCGGTGCCCTTCACCCCGGTGCCGGGGCCGCGGCTGCTGGTGGCGCCAGCCGGGAATGCCGGAGCCGTCGCCGATGCGCTGGTCGGCGCGCTGGAGCAGGTGGCGGACCGTTACGGCGTCTCCTCCGCCCATGTCACCTTTCCGCACCGGGAGGATTGGGACCGGCTGGGCGATGCCGGCTGGCTGCAGCGGCTCGGCGTGCAGTATCATTGGCACAACCGTGGCTATGGCAGCTTCGACGAGTTCCTGGAGGCGTTGAACTCCCGCAAGCGCAAGGCGATCCGCAAGGAGCGACGCGAGGTGGCCGACAGTTCGGTCCGGCTGCACACGCTGACCGGCGACGATCTGAAGCCGGAGCATTGGGACGCCTTCCACCGCTTCTATCTGGAGACCGCCGACCGCAAATGGGGCGGCGGCTATCTCAACCGCCGCTTCTTCGACCTGCTGGGGCGGACGATGGCCGACCGGGTGGTGCTGGTGATGTGTGAGGACCGCGGGGAATGGGTGGCGGGGGCGTTGAACCTGCTGGGCGACGACGCGCTCTACGGCCGCAACTGGGGCTCCGACGGCAGTTACCGCTTCCTGCATTTCGAGGCCTGCTACTATCGCGCGCTGGATTTCGCCATCGAACGCGGGCTGGCGCGGGTCGAGGCCGGAGCCCAGGGCGAACACAAGATCCAGCGCGGCTATCTGCCGGTGCCGACCTACAGCGCCCATTGGATCGCCGACCCCGGCTTCCGTCGCGCCGTCGACCGCTATCTGGCGCAGGAGCGCCCGGCGATGGAGGCCGAGATCGCCGGGCTGGGTGAAGAGCTGTCGCCCTATCGGCGGGAGGGTTAGATCGGAATCGATTTGAAGCGTGAATCCGATCGCCAAACATAAGGCTAGCGTTTCGTGCGTTTCATATTAAACGCACGAAACGCTAGCGGCTCACTCCCAGCCGGCCAGAACCGCGGCGGCGTCGCTCTCGCGCAACGGCGCCCGCTCCGGCGGCCGGCCGCCGTCGACGCGCAGGCCCATCAGCGTCTCTACCAGCGGTTCCGGTCCCCCGGTGACGCGGAGTTGGCCGCGGGCGGCGACATGCGGATGGTCCGCCACCTCGGTCAGCGTCGGCAGCGCCTCGAAACAACAATCCACCGGGTCGAGCAGCGCCTTCCAGTCCGCCAGCGTCCGGCTGGCGAACAGCGATTCCAGTTCGGCGGTCAGGGCGGCCTGGGGCAGCGGATCCTCCTGGCGGACGATCCAGTCCGGACGGCCCACCGCCTCGCAGAAGCCGCGCCAGAACTTGGCCTCCAGCGCCGACAGGGTGGCGAAACGGCCGTCCTGTGTCCGGTAGATGCGGTAGCAGGCGGCCCCGCCCGACAGCAGCGCCTCGCCGCGCCCGGGCATGGTGCGGCGCGCCGTTGCCGTCAGGTTCAGCCCCTGCCAGCCCAGCACCGATTCCATGATCGACAGGTCGAGGAAGCAGCCCTGTCCCGTTCGCTCGCGCCCGAACAGCGCGCCCGCCACCGCCAGCGCCGTCTGCTGGGCAGAAGCGAAATCAGCCACCGGCAGATAGGCGATGACCGGCCGGTCAGGCAGCCCGGACGCGTCGAGCCCGCCGCCGACCGCCATGTAGTTCAGGTCATGTCCGGCCCGCGTCGCATAGGGTCCGTCATAGCCCCAGCCCGACAGGCTCGCATGCACCAGCCTCGGGTTGAGCTGCCGCAGCCGTTCGCGGCCCAACCCCAGCTTGTCCATCACGCCCGGCCGGTAGCTTTCGATCAGCGCGTCGGCCCCGGCCAGCAGCCCTTCCAGGGCGGCGCGCCCGTCGGCCGATTTCAGGTCGAGGCGGACGATGGTCTTGCCGGCGTTCAGCAGCTTGTAGGCGGCGGTCATGCCGTCGCTGTCGGGTTGGCCGAGGCGGCGCAGCGGATCGCCATCCGGCGGCTCCACCTTCACCACCGTGGCGCCCAGATCGCCCAGCAGCTGCGCCGCATGGGGGCCGGGCAGATACTGGCCGAGGTCGACGACGCGCAGTCCGCTGAGGAAGGGCAGGGGCATGGCGGGTGTCAGCCTCCCGTCACGCTCATGTGCCGCCCGACCGCCGGGCCCTGGTGGCGGCGGTCGATGATGAAGTCGTGGCCCTTGGGCTTGCGGGTGATCGCCTCGCGCACCGCGTCGATCAGCGGTCCGTCCTCGTCGCTGACGCGCATCGGGGTGCGGAGGTCGGCGGCATCCTCCTGGCCCAGGCACATGTAGAGGGTGCCGGTGCAGGTCAGGCGGACACGGTTGCAGCTTTCGCAGAAATTATGGGTCAGCGGCGTGATGAAGCCGATGCGCTGGCCGGTTTCCGACACCCGCATGTAGCGGGCCGGGCCGCCGGTGCGGTGGTCGCTCTCCTCCAGGGTCCAGCGCTTCTGCAACTCGGCCTTCAGCATGCTGAGCGGCCAATATTGACCGATCCGGGCGCCCTCGCCGATGTCGCCCATCGGCATCACCTCGATGAAGGTGAGGTCGAATCCCTGCTCGCCGCACCACGCCACCATGCGGTGGATCTCGTCGTCGTTGACGCCCTTCAGCGCGACGGTGTTGATCTTGATCTTCAGCCCGGCCTCTTTCGCCGCCTGGATGCCGCCCAGGATCTTGTCCAGCTTGCCCCAGCGGGTGATGGCCTGGAACTTGTGCGGGTCGAGCGTGTCCAGCGACACGTTGATCCGCCGCACTCCGGCCTCGAACAGGCCGGCGGCATGCTTGAACAGCATGGTGCCGTTGGTGGTCAGCGTCAGCTCGTCCAGGTCGCCCGCCTTGATGTGGCGGCCCAGTGCGTGGATCAGCCGCATCACGTCGCGCCGCACCAGCGGCTCGCCGCCGGTCAGCCGCAGCCTGCGCGTGCCGAGCTTCACGAATGTGCTGCACAGCCGGTCCAGCTCCTCCAGCGTCAGCACCTCCGCCTTGGGCAGGAAGCTCATGTCCTCGGCCATGCAATAGACGCAGCGCAGGTCGCACCGGTCGGTCACCGAGACGCGCAGATACTCCACCTTGCGGCCGAACGGATCGACCAGAGGGGCCGGCTTGGCAAGCGACGGGGCAGGCGACGGGGCTTCAGGCACGAGGTCGATCATCGGCGGACTCCACGGATGGCCGCTGGTGGGCCATCCCAGTATATGTTCGCAACGCGGACGGTATGCAACGATCGCGGGAGCGTATTCCACATCACGGTATGCCGACTTTGACGGCGATCAAGGGGGCGACGCGTCACATCAGCTTTTGTCGCACTGTTGCCGGTTGAATTTCCCCCGCGGTTTCCTCGCGTTCGCGCAGGTCGTCGTCGGTGGTGCGGGGCACCGGCGGGCGGCCCAGGGCGAAGGGGGCGCCGCCCCGCTCGAACTGGTCGCGGACGCGGCAATCCTCGCACATGCGGATGCGTTCGGCGGCCTCCGGCGTCGCGAACATCCAATGCTTGCCGGCCAGCGTCGCCACGATCTTCTCGATTGACGATTTGGTGGCGAAGGGCTTGCCGCAGGACACGCAGCAGAAGGGTTCCTCCTCCTTCACCACCGCGGCGCCACGCGCCTGGTCGCGGAAATCGATCTCCGGCACCAGCGAGATGACTTTCTCGGGACAGGTCGACTTGCACAGGCCGCACTGGACGCAGGCATCCTGCGCGAAGGACAGCATCGGCTTGTCGGCATTGTCCAGCAGCGCGCCGGTCGGGCAGGCGCCGACGCAGGACAGGCAGAGCGTGCAGCCCTCCACATCGACCGACACCCGGCCGAACGGGGCACCCGGCGGCAGCGGCAGGATCTCCACCGGCGCGGGGGCGACCTTGTGCAGGTGGCGGAGCGCCAGCATGGTCACCGTGCGCTTCGGTCCCATCGGCAGGAACATGCCCGGCTCGACCGGATCGGCCGGCAGGGTCCACAACTCTGCGGCCACCGCGTCGGGATCCGCGGCGTCGATCACCGCCACCCGGCCCGACCCATAGCCGAGCCCGCTGAAGGCGGCCTCCGCCAGCCCGATCTGCGTGGCCAGCCCGGCGGTCTCGCCCTCGTTCTCCGGTCCGGTCAGGATGCGGACATGGGTGCAGCCATAGGCAAGGGCCAGCGCGAACAGGTCGAAGCCGACCTGCGTCACCTCGTTCAGCGCGAAGGGCAGCAGGCGGGCCGGCAGGCCGCGGCCATGCCGGGCCATCATACCGACCAGCGCGTCGCCGTGGCGCGGATCGTGGATCAGCAGGGCGGGCGCCACGCCGCCGGCCTTCTGGTAGGTCGACAGCAGCGTGCGCAGCCGCTCATACACGGTGGTGGCCGGCGGCAGGGCGTAGGTCGCGGCCCCGGTCGGGCAGACCGCGGCGCATGAGCCGCAGCCGGCACAGACATGCGGGTCGATGGCGACATGGTCGCCGTTCGGCGTGACCGCCCCGGTCGGGCAGACGTCCAGGCAGCGGGTGCAGCCGGTTTTGCGGCTGCGCGAATGGGCGCAGAGGTCGGCCTTGAAATCGACGAAGCGCGGCTTCTCGAACTCGCCGACCATGTCGGCGATCTCCAGCAACGCGTTGGCCACCTGGACCGGGCTGTTCGGGTCGGGGCGCAGGTAGCCGTCGCGGCGCTTGTGGTCGGGGAACAGCGGCGTGCCGCCGGTCAGGTCGAGGATCAGGTCGCAGCGTGCCGATGCCCCCTGGCGCACCGGCTCGAACCCCAGCGTCCCGCGCGACGAAGGCAATGCTGGGGCGTAGTCGTCCACCACGATCTCGAAGGCGCCGATCCAGCCGCGGCCGCTGCGGATGCGGCCGCGGAACACCGCCACGTCCATCACCGGCGGCGGCACGATGTCCTTCGGGCTGGCCAGCAGGACGGTGACGTCGAGGTGCTTCGCCAGCTGCCGGCCGGCGTCGATGGCGCGCTCGTCGGTGCCGTAGACCAGGCAGGTGCCTTGCGAGGTCAGGGTCAGCGCGCCGGTCGGCGGGATCGGCAGCGCCGCCTCGGCCAGCAATGCGGCGATCTTCGGCAGGGCTTGTCCGCCCTCGTCCGACCAGCCGGCACGCTCGCGGATGTTGGTGAAGGTCAGCACGGCGTCCGGAGCCACCTCCGCCGCGACCTCGCCGAACAGCGGGGCCTCCTGGGTGCAGGCGACCAGCAAAGGCTGCCCCTTCGCCGCCCCTTGCGTCACTGCCGCCTCAAACCGGTCGAGCTGCGCCCGGCACAGCTGGGTATGCACGGTGACGGCGCTTCCGTCGCCGCAGGCCTTGCCCAGCGCCGCCCCGTCCAGCGCGATGCTGTGCGCGCAGTCGCAGACAAGCACCGTCCGATCGCCGATCTTCATCGTCCCGATAACTCCCGTCGCTTGGGGCGAGCGCCCCTGGCTGTCGACAGTCATATGGGGGAATGCGGCGCGATGGGAACGGGAATCTTGCCGGGCTCGATCGGGACAGGCGTCGGCGGAACGGTTCCCGCGCTCCTTGCGGCGCGGAAGATCGCGGGAACCGTCGCCGGGATTTACGCCCCCGGCTCGCTGGCGTTGGGGAAGAACAGCTGTTCGCCGTTGATGGTGTAGTCGGCGATGGCCTTCTGGCCCTCGGTCGAGACCAGCCAGTCGACGAAGGCCTGACCGTCGGCGGCCTTGACGTGGCTGAACTTCGCCGGGTTGACCAGCATCACGCCATACTGGTTGAACAGGCGCTTGTCGCCCTCCACCAGCACCGTCAGCGGGCCGCGGTTCTTGAAATTCAGCCAGGTGCCGCGGTCGGTCAGGGTATAGCCGTTCATCGCGGCGGCGGTATTCAGCGTCGGGCCCATGCCCTGGCCGATGGACCGGTACCAGCCGCCTTCCGTCTTGGCCGGTTGGAGGCTGGCGGTCTTCCACAGGGCGAGTTCGGCCTTGTGGGTGCCGCTGTCGTCGCCGCGCGACACGAACGGGGCCTTGGCCTGGGCGATCTTGGCCAGCGAGGCGGCGACGTCCTTGCCGCCCTTGATGCCGGCGGGGTCGGAGGCCGGGCCGACAATGACGAAATCGTTGTACATCACCGGCTTGCGGACGGTGGAAAAGCCTTCGGCGACGAATTTCTCCTCCGACGGCTTGTGGTGGACGAACAGCACGTCGGCGTCGCCGCGCTTGGCGAGGTCGATGGCCTGGCCGGTGCCCTTGGCGACCACCCGCACCTCGATCCCGGTCTTGCCGGTGAATTTCGGCAGGATGGAGCCGAACAGGCCGGAATCCTCGGTCGAGGTGGTGGACGCCACCGTGATGAAGCGGTCGGCGGCAAGTGCAACCGATGGAACGGCGGCCTGGAACAGGGCGGCCATGGCCGCGGCGGCGGCGCAACCCAGCATGAACGAACGGCGCAGCATCATTCCGGATCCTCCCACATGCGTTGTTGCCTGTATGACATAGCGCAATCGGGGCGGCCCGGCAAAGCCTTCCCATGGTCCGGATGGTACCGCTTCGGCGTCAGGCCCTTGCCCCGGTCTCCTTCAGCAGGGCGGCGGCGAGGTTGACCGTCAGCGACAGGGTCATCAGCACCATGCCCAGGCCCAGCGCCATCGGCAGGTCGCCCTTGCTGGTTTCCAGCGCGATGGCGGTGGTCATGACCCGGGTCACATGCTCGATGTTGCCGCCGACGATCATCACCGCGCCGACTTCCGCCGACGCGCGGCCGAACCCGGCCAGCACGGTGGTGACCAGGCTCCAGCGCGCCTCCGACAGCAGGGTGACCAGCCGGCGCAGCGGCCCGGCGCCGGTGACGCGCAGCAGGTCGTCATACTCGACCAGCAGATCCTCGACCGTCTGGCGGGTCAGCGAGGCGACGATCGGCACGATCATCACGGTCTGGGCGACGATCATCGCCGTCGGAGTGAACAGCAGCCCCAGCACGCCGAAGGGGCCGGACCGCGACAGCAGCAGATAGACGACCAGCCCGACCACCACCGGCGGGAGCCCCATCATCGTGTTCAGCCCGATGGCGACGGCGCGGCGGCCGGGAAAGCTGAGCGCGGCGACGGCGGCGCCCAGCGGCAGGCCGATCAGGGTCGCGGCGGCGACGGCGGTCAGGCTGACCCGCAGCGACAGGCCGATGATCCGCATCAGCCCCTCGTCCAGCGAGGCGATCATGGTGACGGCGACCGCCAGGGCCTGCGAAAAATCGTGCATCGGATCCAAATCGGAATCTAAATCGTCGGGGCTGGGCTGGGCGGGGGCTTGTCCGAAAGGCGGCGCTCGCCCACACTCCCGCACATGAGCCTCAAGACCTTCACCATAGCGCCGGATCCGGCGAACCCCAAGCTGACCGAGCGCGTCGGCGGCCTGGACCAGGATGGCCGCGCCATCGAGACCGCAGTGACGGTCGAACGGCCGCTGACCCTGTATCTGAACGGGCAGGAGATCGTCACCATGATGACGATCGGCGACTATCCGGACTGTCTGGCCGTCGGCTATCTGCTGAACCAGAACATGCTGCGGCGCGATGACCGCATCACCGGCATCGACGTCGACGAGGAGACCGACACCGTCGTCGTCCGTACCGAACGCGCCACCGATTACGAGGCCAAGCTGAAGAAGAAGACGCTGACGTCGGGCTGCGCCCAGGGTACCGCCTTCGGCGATGTGATGGAGACCTTCGAATCCATCAGCCTTCCGGCCGATGTCAGGCTGCGCACCTCCTGGATCTATGCGCTGTCGAAGCAGATCAACCTGCAGCCCAGCCTGTATCTGGAGGCCGGGGCCATCCATGGCTGCGTGCTGTGCGCCGAGGACCGGCCGCTGGTCTACATGGAGGATGTCGGCCGCCACAACGCGGTGGACAAGGTGGCCGGCTACATGCACCTGAACGGCATTCCGGCCGGGGACAAGATTTTTTACACCACCGGGCGCCTGACCTCGGAGATGGTGATCAAGACGGTGCAGATGGGCATTCCGATCCTGGTCTCGCGCTCCGGCTTCACCGCCTGGGGGGTGCAGTTGGCGCGGCAGGCCAACCTGACGCTGGTCGGCCGGGCCAAGGGCAGGCGCTTCATCGCGCTGGCCGGCACCGACAGGCTGGTGTTCGACGCCGATGCCGCCGGGGCCGCGGACGAGGACAGCCGGCATGGACGCAAGGGAAGCCGCGATGACGACTGACACGGCACATCCGGATATCGCCGGCGTCCTGCTGGCCGGCGGCCTGTCGCGCCGGATGGGCGGCGGCGACAAATGCCTGCGCACGCTCGGCGGCCAAAGCATCCTGGAGCGGATCGTCGCCACCGTCCGGCCGCAGGTCGGTCCGCTGGTGCTCAACGCCAACGGCGATCCGGCCCGCTTCGCCCATCTCCATCTGCCGGTCGCCCCGGACGTGGTGGAGGGTTATGCCGGCCCGCTGGCCGGCGTGCTGACCGGCATCGAATGGGTGCGCGGCACCGCTCCCGGCATCGCCTGGGTCGCCAGCTTCGCCACCGACGCCCCCTTCATCCCGCGCGACCTCGTCGCCCGCATGGCCGCGGCGCTGGAGCGCGACGGGGCCGATCTCGCCTGCGCCCGCTCCGCCGGACAGGACCATCCCGTCTTCGGGCTGTGGCCGGTGCGGCTGGCCGGCGAGTTGCGCCGCGCCATGGTGGAGGAGGGCATTCGCCGGGTCGATGCCTGGACCTCCCGCTACCGGCTGGCGGTCGCCGATTTCGCTGTCGAGCCCGTCGACCCCTTCTTCAACGCCAACCGGCCGGAGGATCTGGCCGAAGCGGAACGCCTGCTGGATGTGGGACTCGTGTCATGACGGAACAGCCGGATAACGCACAGCCCGGAACGGAGCCGCCCGGCACCGGATCGCTGGGCCGCATCGAGACGATGGCGCTTGGCATCGTGGTGGAGCGCCGCCGCGGCGTCACAGCCTGGGCCGACTGGAGCTGGCGCCCGGTGTCGGTCATCCCCGGTGCCGGCCCGGTCGATCCGCCTGGCACGGTGCTGATGCAGGGGGACGGCTGGACCCACAGGCATGCCGCCACGCTGGCGATGGAGCTGTTCCGCACCGACACCGAAGGCTATCGCCTGAACCTGTCGCAGGATCCGCCGCGCCTGTGGGTGGTGATGCGGCCCGGCCCGGACGGTGAGGAGCTGGTGCCTTTCGCCGTCACCGCGTCGGCCCATGAGGGCGAGGGCTATCAGATCGGTGCCGACGTGGTGGAGACGGTGCCGATGCCGCCCGAGGTGATCGCGCTGGTCCGCGACTTCGTCGAGCAGCACCATGTCGACGTGCCCTTCCACAAGCGGGAACGCAAGCGCCACTTCGAGAAGGAGGGTCAGCGGCGGTGAGCGGCGAAGCCTTCCTCTCGCGCTGGTCGCGCCTGAAACGCACCGCGGTCAAGCCCGAGCCGGCGCCGGAGGACATGCCGCCGGCCGATCGGGCCGTCATGCCGCCCGCCAGCGTCGCTGCCGAGGCCGCCGATGAGGCCGCCGGCGAGTTCGCCAAACGGACGCCTGCCGATTCCGTGCAGGCGGAGGGTGACGAGGACCCGGCTGTCGCGACCGACGACCCGCTGGCCGACCTGCCGCCGGTCGAGGAGTTGACGGCCGACTCCGATTTCACCCCGTTCCTGCGCGCCGAGGTGCCGGAAGACCTCCACCGTCAGGCCCTGCGCAAGCTGTGGACCTCCGACCCGATCTACGCCAACGACGACGGGCTGAAGGACTACGCCGACGATTATGCCAGCCTGTTCACCGGCGAGGTGCCGGTGAAGACCCTCTACCGGGTCGGCAAGGGATTCCTCGACACGCTGGACGAGGTGGCCGACGAGGTGGCCGAGGCGGCGGATCCCGCTCCCGTCCCGGCCGAAGGGGGGGAGCCGGACCCGGAATGCGGGGAGGCCGAGGACCGGTCCAAGGGCCCCGAACCCGTCTGATCCCCGCGCCGCCTCTTCCCCTTCCCGGCGGGCCGCCGCCCGTTCTTGTCCCTTGCAAAATCGCTCCCAAAATGCGGCGGTTCGCCGCATCGGGCTGGAACCATTCAAAACAGCGGGGCGCTCTGCCGGTGCCGGCATAGCGACACGATAAAGTTTCATTTGTGCCCTCTTCCGGGCGCGTCCTTGGTTGACAAATGGATAGGTTCAGTCCTTCTATTATCTGCTCCTGCAATGCTAAGTCACTGTAAGCCAACGGCTTTTCGCAGGTGCATCAAAAGGGGCGCGGGACCGGGATCCAGGCACGGCGCGCGGAGCGACCGCAGACGCCGACGCTTCCGTCCTGTCCTTCGCCCTCCAATGTCCGGGAGGAGTTTGCGGCTCGTGTCCAACGCCGTCGATCACACCGTTTCCCCCGCGGTCGCGGAGGAGGAGTTGCTGCGCGCCCAGGTCTACGGCCTGCTGGCTCGCCTTCTCTCGCGCCCTCCCGATGCGGCGTTCCTGACCGCGCTGGGCGAGATGGTGGGGGAGGGCGGCGAGTTCGGCGAGGCGCTCGACCAGTTGGCCGAAGCGGCGCTGACCAGCGACCCCGCGGCGGTGGAGGAGGAGTTCACCACCCTCTTCATCGGTGTCGGCGGCAGCGAGCGCACCCCCTACGGTTCCTTCTACCTCACCGGGTTCCTGAACGAAAAGCCGCTGGCCGAGCTGCGCGGCGACATGGCGCGGCTGGGCATCGCGCGCGCCGACGGCGTGTCGGAGCCTGAGGACCACATCGCCGCACTGTTCGAGATGATGGCCGGTCTGATCGGCGGCGACTTCGCGCCGGAGGATGGCGGAGCGGTTGGTCTCGACGGGCAGCGGATTTTCTACGACCGCCACATCGGCTCCTGGGCCGGGCGGTTCTTTGCGGATTTGGAGACCTCGCCGTCGGCCCGCTTCTACCGGGCGGTCGGTGCGGTCGGACGAAGTTTTCTGGCGGTCGAGGCGCGTGCCTTCGACCTTGCGGCGTAAAGGTGAGGAGCGGAGCCATGACGCGGAATGCGGTCAAAGCCAACGAAGAAGCAGCAAACGGCAAGGAAGCGAAAGGCAACGACAAGGCGCTCGCCCGTCGCGACCTGTTCCGCGTCGCCGGCCTGGGGGTCGGTGCGCTGGGCGCCGTCGTCGCCGGCGTGACCGCCACCGGCGGTACGGCGGAGGCCGCCCCGGCAGGGAGCAAGCCCACGGGTTACCAAGAGACCGACCATGTCCGGAAGGTCTACGAAGTCAGCCGCTTCTAAGAGGAACGCCCCGATGCTCATCAAGAAAAGCTCGGCCACCTCGGGCGGCCGCCACCTTGCCCGCACCCTGTCCCGGACGCTGGCATCCGCCACCGGCGTCACCGTCGACCGCCGCGCCTTCCTGCGCAGCTCCGGCCTTGCCGCCGGCGGCGCCGCGCTGGCCTCCGCCATGCCGTTCGGCATGGTGAAGAAGGCCGATGCCGCCACTCCGGCCGCCGCCGCCGGGGCGCCCGTCAAGCAGGTCAAGTCGGTCTGCACCCATTGCTCGGTCGGCTGCACCGTGTTGGCCGAGGTGCAGAACGGCGTGTGGATCGGGCAGGAGCCCGCCTTCGACAGCCCGATCAATCTCGGTTCGCACTGCGCCAAGGGCGCGTCGGTGCGCGAGCACGCCCATGGCGAGCGCCGCCTGCGCTACCCGATGAAGATGGTCGACGGCAAATGGACCCGGATCGGCTGGGACCAGGCGATCGAGGAGGTCGGGTCCAAGCTGCTGGCGATCCGCGAGCAGTCCGGCCCCGATTCCGTGTTCTGGCTCGGCTCCGCCAAGCACAGCAACGAGCAGGCTTACCTGTTCCGCAAGTTCGCGGCGCTGTGGGGCACCAACAACGTCGACCATCAGGCGCGCATCTGCCACTCCACCACGGTGGCCGGCGTGGCGAACGTCTGGGGCTACGGCGCCATGACGAACAGCTACAACGACATCCAGAAGTCGCGCGCTCTGTTCTTCATCGGCTCCAACGCCGCCGAGGCGCATCCCGTCGCCATGCTCCACATCCTGAAGGCGAAGGAGCAGAACAACGCGCCGCTGATCGTCGCCGATCCGCGCTTCACCCGCACCGCCGCCAAGGCCGACGAGTATATCCGCTTCCGTCCCGGCACCGACGTGGCGCTGGTCTGGGGCATCCTCTGGCATGTCCTGCAGAACGGCTGGGAAGACAAGGACTACATCGCCAAGCGCGTCTACGGCTTCGACGATATCCGCGCCGAGGTCGCCAAATGGACGCCCGAGGAGGTGGAACGCGTCACCGGCGTTCCGGGCTCGCAGCTGAAGCGCGTCGCCCGCACGCTGGCCTCCAACCGTCCGGGCACGCTGGTCTGGTGCATGGGCGGCACCCAGCACCACATCGGCAACAACAACACCCGCGCCTACTGCGTGCTGCAGCTGGCGCTGGGCAATGTCGGCGTGGCCGGCGGCGGCACCAACATCTTCCGCGGCCACGATAACGTGCAGGGTGCGACCGACTTCGGCGTCACCTCCGACAGCCTGCCCGGTTACTACGGCCTGGCCGAAGGCGCGTGGCGCCACTGGGCGCGCGTCTGGGACGTGCCGTACGAAGACGTGCTGGCCCGCTTCAAGGACAAGAAGCTGATGGAGGCCACCGGCATCCCGGTGTCCCGTTGGTTCGACGGCGTCCTGGAAGCCAAGGAGAACCTGGACCAGCCGAACCCGGTCAAGGGTATGGTCTTCTGGGGCCACGCGCCGAACAGTCAGGTCCGTCTGCCCGACATGAAGAAGGCGATGGAAAAGCTGGAGCTTCTGGTCGTCGTCGATCCGTTCCCGACGATGACCGCCGTGCTGCCCGACCGCAAGGACAACTTCTACCTGCTGCCGGCCGCCACCCAGTTCGAGACGGTCGGGTCGCGCACCGCGTCCAACCGGTCCGTCCAGTGGTCCGACAAGATCATGGAGCCGCTCTTCGAATCGAAGGTGGACCATGAGATCATGTACCTGTTCGCGAAGAAGTTCGGCTTTGCCGGGCCGCTGTTCAAGAACATCAAGGTCGAGGGCACCGTCCCGGTGATCGAGGACATCACCCGCGAGTGGAACCGCGGCATGTGGTCCGTCGGCTACACCGGGCAGTCGCCGGAGCGTCTTAAGCTGCACATGCAGCATCAGGCCACCTTCGACAAGACGACCCTGCGCGCCGTCGGCGGCCCGTGTGACGGCGAGTATTTCGGCCTGCCGTGGCCCTGCTGGGGCACGCCGGAGATGAAGCATCCGGGCACGGCCAATCTCTACGACACCTCGCTGCCGGTGGCCGAGGGCGGCGGCGCCTTCCGCGCCCGCTTCGGCGTCGAGCGCAACGGCGTGACGCTGCTGGCCGAAGGCTCCTATCCGGAAGGGTCGGAGATCAAGGACGGCTATCCGGAAGTCACCATGGCGATGCTCCAGAAGCTGGGCTTCGACGCCGACCTGACGGCGGAGGAGCTGGCGGTCATCCAGAAGATCGGCGGCGACAAGATCGGCTCCGTGTCCTGGACCACCGACCTGTCCGGCGGCATCCAGCGCGTGGCGATCAAGCACGGCCTGAACCCGCCGGGCAACGCCAAGGCCCGCTGCGTCGCCTGGAACTTCCCGGACCCGGTTCCGATCCACCGCGAGCCGCTCTACACCCCGCGCCGCGATCTGGTCGCCAGCTATCCGACCTACAAGGACACCAAGTCCTGGCGCGTGCCGACGCTCTACAAGTCCATCCAGGATCGCGACGTGTCGAAGGAGTATCCGATCATCCTCACCTCCGGCCGTCTGGTCGAGTATGAGGGCGGCGGCGACGAGACTCGCTCCAACCCCTGGCTGGCCGAGCTGCAGCAGGACATGTTCGTCGAGCTCAACCCGTTCGACGCCAACAATGCCGGCGTCAAGGACGGGCAGATGGTGTGGGTGGAAGGCCCGGAGAAGGGCAAGGTGAAGGTCAAGGCCATGGTGACCGAGCGGGTGGGCCGCGGCGTCGCCTTCATGCCCTTCCATTTCGGCGGCGTGTACCAGGGGCAGGACCTGCGCTCCAAATACCCGGCCGGGGCCGATCCGATCGTGCTGGGCGAGGCCGCCAACACGGCGACCACCTACGGCTACGATTCGGTGACCCAGATGCAGGAAACCAAGACCACCCTTTGCCGTATCCAGTCGGCCTGAAGCGCAGGAGTTTGAACCATGGCCCGGATGAAATTCCTGTGCGACGCCGAGCGCTGCATCGAGTGCAACGCCTGCGTCACCGCCTGCAAGAACGAGAATGAGGTGCCCTGGGGCGTCAACCGCCGCCGCGTCGTGACCATCAACGACGGCAAGCCGGGGGAACGGACGATCTCGGTCGCCTGCATGCATTGCTCCGATGCGCCCTGCATGGCGGTCTGCCCGGTCGATTGCTTCTATCAGACCGACGAAGGCGTGGTGCTGCACAACAAGGATCTGTGCATCGGCTGCGGCTATTGCTTCTACGCCTGCCCGTTCGGCGCACCGCAATATCCGCAGGCCGGCAATTTCGGCACCCGCGGCAAGATGGACAAGTGCACCTTCTGCTCCGGCGGCCCGGAGGCCGACAATTCGGACGCCGAGTTCAAGAAGTACGGCCGCAACCGTCTGGCCGAGGGCAAGCTGCCGCTCTGTGCCGAGATGTGCTCGACCAAGGCGCTGCTGGCCGGCGATGCCGACAAGGTGTCGGACATCTACCGCGAGCGCGTGACCGCCCGCGGCTTCGGCTCCGGCGCCTGGGGCTGGGGCACCGCCTATCAGACCAAGGCGGGCCAGGAGCGCGGCCAGCCCGGCGGCTCAGTGTTCCAAGGCACCGGCGGTCCCGGCGGCGCGGCCGGCGGTCTGCCCATGCAGAAGCAGGGGCTGTGACGGTGGCGGCGCCACGGACGCTCCTGCTGGCGTTCGGCGCCGCGCTCCTGCTGGCCGGCTGCCAGGAGGACGCGACGCCGCGCCCGGTCCATCTGGACAAGGGCGTCTACCAGGGCGCGGCCGACACGCCGCTGACCGCCGAGCGGGTGCGGGCGCTGCAGCAGCGCACCGCCTATCAGGCTGTGCGATAGGGAGCGTCCGATGGAAGGTCATCGCATGAAACAGGCCAGCATGAAATCTGCACTGGCCGCTCTGCTGCTGGGGATCGGGCTTGCCGGCGGCCTGGCGCTTCCGGCCGCCGCCCAGTCCAGCGTCCGTGTCGGCGGCCCCGTGGATCAGGCGGTCGACCGCGATGCTCCGCCGGTGCCGACAGAGATCCTGGGGCAGAGCAGGGCCGACAGCTGGCACGGCATCCGGCTGGGCGAGCAGGGCACCGTGTCCATCCCCAACAAGCAGGCCGGCGTGCTGATCCAGTCCGAAGGCGAGGCGTGGCGCGCCGTGCGCAACGGGCCGCTCAGCCAATACGGCTCCTGGGTGCTGGGCGGCATCCTGGCGCTGCTGGCCCTGTTCTTCCTGGTCCGCGGCCGCATCCGCATCGACGGGCCGAAGACCGGCCGGACCATCCAGCGCTTCAACGCCTTCGAGCGTGGCGTCCACTGGATGACCGCCGGCAGCTTCGTCGTGCTCGCCTTCTCCGGTCTGAACCTGCTGTACGGCCGTCATACACTGCTGCCGCTGATCGGGCCGGAGCCCTTCGCCGCCCTCAGCCATTACGGCAAGCTGGCGCATAATTTCCTGGGCTTCGCCTTCATCCTGGGGGTGGTGCTGATTTTCGTGATGTGGGTCGGGCACAACATCCCGTCGCGCCATGATCTGACCTGGTTCCTGAAGGCGGGGGGGCTGTTCTCCAAGGGTGTCCATCCGCCCGCCCACAAGTTCAACGGCGGCCAGAAGGTCATCTTCTGGTCGACCGTTGCCGGCGGTGCCGCGCTGGGCTTCACCGGCGTGCAGCTGATCTTCCCCTTCAGCTTCGCCACGCTGGAGGAACTGCAGCTCTTCCAACTGGCCCATGCCGCCATCGCGGTGGTGATGATCGCCATCATCCTGGCGCACATCTATATCGGCTCCATCGGCATGGAAGGCGCCTTCGACGCCATGGGCGACGGGCAGGTCGAACTGCAATGGGCGCGCGAGCACCACTCGCTGTGGGTCGAGGAGGTCACCGGCGAGAAGATCCACCACGGCCACCACGGCACCCCGGCGGAGTAGGGGGGGAGATCGGGAGTCGCATGCCTCCTTCCCAACCCTCCCCCGCTTCGCGGGAGAGGGAGTCGGTTGCGAAGGGGCGGAGTTCCCTCTCCCACACAAGATGGGGGAGGGTTAGGGAGGGGCAACCGGTGTGGGAACCAACGCCAAACTTCCGGACTTATGTAGCATCCGCCACTATGACCGGCGGGTGAGCACAAATCATGAACTTGATGATTCACAACGGAGTCGTGGCCGGGTAGACTCGGGCAATCACCGTGTCGGAGATCGCCATGCCCCGTCGCACCAAAAGCCAGCACTTCCTTCTCAGCGCCGCGGCGCGCACGCTGTCGCTGGCGACCGTGCTGCGCCTGTCGGACACGGAAGCCGAGACGGTGTTCGCGGCGATCCGCTGGCCGGAGACGAACGGGCGTCCCGTGTGCCCGGCGTGCGATTGTGATGCGGTGTACGACTGCCGCCGGCCGAGCGGTGCGCCTCGCTGGCGCTGCAAGCGGTGCCGCAAAGACTTCTCCCTCACCTCGGGCACGCTGTTCGCCTTCCACAAGCTGGCGCTCCGGATGTACCTCGCCGCCGTGGTGATCTTCGTCAACGAGGTGAAGGGCAAGGGCGCGCTGCCGCTGTCGCGCGACCTGGGCGTCCAGTACAAGACGGCGTTCGTGCTGGGCCACAAGATCCGCGAAGCGATGGCGGCCGAGAGCCGCGGTGTCGTCATCGGCGGCGCGGGCAAGGCGGCGGAGATCGATGGGGCCTACTTCGGCGGCCACGTCCGCCCGGAGAACCGCAAGGCGGAGCGCAAGGACCGCCGGCTGGCCATCAACCAGACCGGCAAGCGCCGGTGTGTCGTCACCATCCGCGAGCGCGACGGCCGCACCCTGACCGGCGTGTTCCCGTCCGAGGACGCCGCCGGCAGCTTCATCCGCTCGCGCGTCGCCAAGGGCACCGAAGTGCATGCGGACGAGTCCAGCGCCTGGAACGACCTGCACGCCCGCTACCCGATGCACCGCATCAACCACCAGGACGCCTACAGCCAGGACGGCGCCTGCACCAACGGGGCGGAATCTTTCTTCTCGCGCATCCGCCGCGGGGAGATCGGGCACCATCATCACATCTCGGGCCTCTACCTGCACCGCTACGCCAATGAGGCCGCGTTCCGAGAGGATCATCGCCGGACCAGCAACGGCGAGCAGTTCCGCGTCGTGGTCGGGCTGGTGACGAAGACCGGCCCGTCGGTCGATTTCTGCGGCTACTGGCAGCGCGCTCACGCGGCGTGATCGGCGGGTTCGGCCGGAAGGCGCCAGCGGGCGCCCAGGCCATTGCCGATCTTCTCCACCGTGCCCTTGCCTTTCAGGGCGGTCAGGGTGTTGAGGACGCGCTGGATGAAGTCGGAGCGGGTCTTGCGGTCTTCCGGATCGAGCCCTTTGTCGCGCAGCGCGGCGACGGCGATCTCCTCAGCGGCAACGACACGTCCCTCTGCCATGCGCAGCGCCTCCAGGCAGCGGCGCGCCAGCTCGCCGCTGGCGAAGTAGTGGGAGCGCCTCGCCGGCGGCTTCTTCGGCGCGATGCTCTCCGG
Organism: Azospirillum thiophilum; assembly: GCF_001305595.1. NCBI lineage: Bacteria > Pseudomonadati > Pseudomonadota > Alphaproteobacteria > Rhodospirillales > Azospirillaceae > Azospirillum > Azospirillum thiophilum. The sequence goes on along the minus strand of NZ_CP012401.1, from coordinate 151,256 downwards.
CTCCAGTTCCGGGGCGAACAGGCGCAAGGTGGCGTCCAGGTGCACCAGGTCGGCCCGGTGCTGAGACATCCGCTTCTCAAGCTCAAGGATTGCCCCGGAGATCTCGCCCCGCTTCTCCCGCAAGGCGCTGACAACGTGCGGCTCGCCCATACTCCATGCCCCTTCTGTGCGGCTTCAGGGCGACAGGGTAGCTGGCAGGGCGGCGACGCGGCAGGATCAGGCGGTGGCGGGTGCTACATAAGTCTGCAAACTTCCCTTGACCCTGCACCTCGCTCCATGCCCCCTTTTGCGCTCCACCATCCCGGACGCGCGCCATGACCACCAACCTCGCCGAACGACAGGCCGTGATCGACGGCTGCCTTGCCATGAACCGGCTGGGCGTCAATCAGGGCATGTCGGGCAACCTGTCGCACCGGATTGAAGGCGGCTTCCTGGTCACCCCGACCAGCATGGCCTATGACGCCATGGAGCCGGACGACATCGTCGAGATTGGGTTCGACGGCACCTATCTCGGCACCCGCCGGCCCTCGTCGGAATGGCGCATCCACCGCGACATCCTGCGGGCCAGGCCGGACGTGTCGGTCGTGCTGCATGCGCACCCGATCTTCGCCACCGCGCTCGCCGTGCATGGGCGCGGCATCCCGGCCTTTCATTACATGGTCGCGCTGGCCGGTGGCGATTCGATTCGCTGCGCTCCCTACGCCACCTTCGGCACGCAGGCGCTCTCCGATCACGCGTTGGTGGCACTGGAGGGGCGGCTGGCCTGCCTGCTGGGCAACCATGGCATGATCGTGCTGGGGAACGGCGTCGCAGCGGCTCTGGCCCTGGCGGTGGAGGTCGAGACGCTGGCCCGTCAGTATCTGCACGCCCAGCAGTTCGGCGAGCCGGCGATCCTGCCGCCGGACGAGATCGCGCGGGTGGCGGAGAAGATGCGGCGCATGAAGTACGGCCGGCCGGTCGATGACGGCGATGCGCCGGAGGATACCGCCCGGCCGCGTGGCTGAGCCGGCCTTCTACGGGCCGATCTGTGTCATCGGCGCGGTTCCGGCGAGCTGCCCGGCGGGCCTCAGCGTGGCCACGCGCAGCAGCGGCTTGGCGTTGCCGACCGCCTCGACCTGCAGGGCACGCTCCTCGGCCGGCGGCTCGTAGACGGCGGGAAGGGCGATGGTTATGCGGGTGCCGTGGCCGGGCTCGCTCGCGACCTCGATGTCGCCGCCCAGCATCGCGGTATAATGGCCGACCAGCGTCAGGCCCAGCCCGGCACCGCGCGGCTTGCCCTGGCCACGGGTGGCGACGGCCCCGCTGCCGGCGCCCTGGACGAAGGGCTGAAACAACCTGCCGGCCTGGGCGTTGGGGAAGCCGCGGCCGGTGTCGCTGACGGTGAAGCGATACCAGCGGGCGCCGTCGCGCTCCAGCCGTTCGGCCGACAGGGTGACGGTCCCCTCCTGGGTGAATTTGCAGGCGTTGTCCAGCAGGTTCAGCAAGGCCTGCCGCACCTTGGTGAAATCCGAATGCATCTGGCCCAGCCCGGCGGGGGCCGAAAGCTCCAGGCTGTTGCCATAGAGGTCGGCTGCGGGCATCGACCGTTCGCGCGCTTCGGTCAGCAGGCGGTTGATATCGAAGTCCTGCAGGCAGACGTCCATTGCTCCGGCCTCGACCTTCGCGTAATCCAGCAGGGCGTCGACCAGGGTGGTCAGCTGCTCCCCGGTCCACTGGATATGCTCGACGTCGGTCGCCAGCTCATCGACGCCCAACCGGTGCAGATCGGTCATCAGCGACTGGCTGGCGTTGACGATCTCGGTCAGCGGGCCGTGCAGTTCCTGGCCCATGTTGACCAGGAAATCGCTCTTGGCCCGGCTGGCGGCCTCGGCCACCGCCTTTTCGCGCAGCAGGCGGCTGTGTTCCACCTCGGCCTCGCGGCGTTCGCGTCCGGTGTCCTCCGCGGTGGTACGCAGCGATTCGACCGCAAGGGCCATGGCGGCGATCTCGTCACGGCCACCCAGCGCCGGCACGGTCACGTCGGTCCGCCCGGCGGCCAGCGCCGTCACCGCCTTCGTCATTGCCTTCACCGGCACCGCGACACTGCGCTGGACCAGCCACAGCGCCAGCAGCCCGGCCAGCAGCACCGCCCCGCCGATCCACAGCGCGACGCGGGTGTAGCCGGACAGCCCGTCGGCGAGCGTGCCGCGCAACGCCTGGGTCCCGGCCTCGGTGCGTCGGCGGATCTCGCCCAGATTGGCGGCGATGCCGGCGGCGTTCGCGGCCATCGCCTCGGCGCGCAGATTGTCCTCCTCGGCCACCGCCGCCTCGATGGCGGTCAGCACGCCGCCCGCCTTGGACAGCAACGCGGCCACCTCGTCGATGGCCTGCCTCGTGCCGGGAACCCACAGGTAGCGGTTCATCTCGGCCAGCCGGTCGCGGGCGGCGGCGAGCTGGGCGCGCATCGCCTCGGCGTCCTGCGGGTCGCGGCGGTCGATGAAGCGGGTCAGATGCTCCTGCATCAGCAGCACGGCGATGGCTGCATCGCCGGCAAGGGCCGTCGAGTCGACGCCGCCGGCGCTCTTGAGATGGTCGAGCTTGCCGCGGGTCTGGCCGACCAGCGGTTCCAGAACTCCGGTCATCTGGCTGTTGCGGTCGCTGCGCAGTGCGATGACCTTCTGCACCGCCGCCCAATAATCCTCCAGCGAGCTGCGGGCCTTGTCGACGCCCTGGCGGTCGGCGGTCTCGATCGCGCCCTTGGACAGGATGTCGAGCCGCTCCATCAGCGTGTCGTGCCGCCAGGAGGCGTCCAGCAGGCTTTGGTCGTCGCCATAGGTCAGATGGTCGCGCACCGCGACCTCCAGGTCGCGCAGGCTGACATCGGCATCGGCCGCCGCCTGGGACAGGTCGGCACGGCCGGAGAAGGCGTCGATGTCGCGCGACACCGTATGGAACCAGCCGAGCCCGACCAGGGCCAGCAGGATCACGAGCCCGAGGGCGATGCCGAATCCCGCACTGATCCGGGCCGACACGGTCATGTCGCGGAATCGGGTCCGGCGGCCGCTCCGGGACAGAATGCCGTTCCGCTTCACACCGACTCCCGCTCACGCTGTGCCTGACGATCCGCGCGGACGGCCGGTCACAACCGAGAGGACGGACGCCGCGCGGCGCGGATTGTAGCTTGGCGTTCCCCCCAGGCAAACAGACAAGTGTGCGACGGAGTACCGCCAAAGGTCAGGTGGCATCTCCTCCGGTGAAGGAATAGGCATGCATGCCCAGGCTGCCATGTTCGAAACCGGCATGCAGCCGTTCTGCCTTGGGAGCGGGACCGGCGGCGCCCAAGGCCACCGGCAGGGGCAGGAAATGCTCGTCGCTCGGGTGGGCGCGGCGGGCGTCGGGGCTGGCCGTCAGCCAATCGCCCAGCGATTCGGTATCGCCGGCGGCCAGCGTGGCATCGAGCCAGTCGGCGAAGCTGGTCGCCCAAGGGGCGGCACCGGTACCACCGAAACGGAATTCCCGCAGATTGTGGACTGCGCCGCCGCTGGCGAGGATCAATACGCCGTCCCGCCGCAGCGACTCCAACTGCCGGCCGAGCGCGATGTGGTCGGCAGCGCTGCGGTGGGGCATGACCGACAGTTGGGCAACCGGGATGTCGGCTTCCGGATACATCAGCATCAGTGGCACCCAGGCGCCATGGTCCAGCCCCTGCGATGGGTCGATGGCGACGCCGGTCAGCGCGGCGACCCGCTGTGCAAGCGCCGGTGCGCCGGGGGCGGCATAGCGCATGCGGTAGAGTGCGTCGGGAAAGCCATAGAAATCATGGATGGTTTCCGGTGCCGCCGCTCCGCTGACCGCCGGCCCGCGGGTGGTCCAATGGGCCGAAACCGCCAGGATCGCGCTCGGCCGGCCCAGCCGACGACCGAGCCCTGCCAGGAAATCGCGGCCGGCACTCGTCTCGAGCACCAGCGTGGGGGCGCCGTGCGAGACGAAGACTGAGGGGAACTGTGTGGTCGAAGAGGGCATGGACGAATGGAACTCCGGCCGGGCGATGGGAGAGGACGGCGACGGTTCCATTCCAGCAAAGAAAAACCCCGGCGCATAGGCCGGGGTTCTCGAAACTCCGTTGCTCACACTGCAACAATCGTTGCGGCGAAGCTCGGCTCATCCGATCGGCGGGGGGCCGATCAGTGCAGGTGCTTCGGCAGCTCGCCGATCGACTGGTCGATCAGCGTGTCGGCCTGGGCCGGGGACAGGCCACCGGCCAGGACGCGCTTGCTGGCGCCGATGGCGACGTCAACCGTCAGGTTGCGGACTTCGGCCAGCGCCGCGGCTTCCGCCTGGGCGATGCGGTCCACGGCCTGGGCCTCGCGGCGCTTCAGCGACGCCTCGAGGTCGGTCCCGGCCTGGGCGCGAAGGCGGGCGGCTTCCTCGCGGGCATGGTCCAGGACGGCCTCCGCTTCCTTCTGCGCATCGGCCAGACGGCGCTGGTAGCCGTTCAGCAGGGCCTGGGCGTCCTTGTGCAGACGCTCGGCTTCGTCCAGTTCGGCACGGATCTTCTCGGCGCGGCCGTCGAGCAGGGAGCCGATCGCTGCCGACGCCTTCTTCCAGACCAGGGCCACGAAGATGACGAAGGCTACGAGGACCCAGAATTCAGGTGCGTTCATCCCCGGCGCTCCTCAAGCACGGCCGCGACAGCGGCGTCCGCCTGGGCCTGATCGACGTCGACGCCGGCCAGACGGCCGGTGATGTCGCGGACGATATCGCTCGACGCGGTGCGGATGTTGGCCAGAGCCTCGTCCTTCGCGGCTGCGATGGAGGCCTCGGCGCTGCGCAGGCGTTCGGCGATGTCGGCGTTCAGCTGGGCCTGACGGGCCTGGTTGTTCGCCTCGATGTCGGCGCTGGCCTGGGCGATGACACCCTGGGCCTCGGCACGGGCGCCGGCGAGGGACTTCTCGACCTGGGCCATGATGGCCTCGGCCTCTTCCTTCAACTGGGCGGCCTTGGCGAGGTCGCGCGAAATGCGCTCCTGCCGCGCCTCCAGCACCTCGGCCACGCGCGGGAGCGCCTTCTTGGACATGAGGTGGTAGAGAACGCCGAAGGTCAGAGCCAGCCAGAAGATCTGGGTCGGGAAATTGGCGGGATTGAGCTGCGGCAGGCCGCCGGAAGCGTGCTCGCCGCCATGCGCCGCGTCCGGAGCGTGCTCCGCCGCGGCCGCCAGGACGGTGCCGGCCATCGTGGTGAGGGTGACGAGCGATGCGCCCGCCACACCCGACCAGCGGGCCAGCCGGCCTTTGGCCAACAGGTTCGGCATGATCGGTCCCCCTAGGCAAAGGAGCGGCGCCGAAACTTCTCTTAGGAAGCCCGGCGCCGCGTCAGAGCTGTTTTTTTTGAAAGCCGCTCTGGCCTTAGGCGAACAGGATCAGGAAGGCGATCAGCAGGGCGAACAGCGCGACGGCTTCCGTCAGCGCGAAGCCCAGAATGCCGATCGGGAAGACCTTCGGCTGGACGGCCGGGTTGCGGGCGATCGACCCGATGAGCGTCGAGAAGATGTTGCCGATACCCAGGCCGACGCCGGCGAGGGCGATAACGGCCAGACCGGCACCGATGAACTTGGCGGCTTCAGCTTCCATGGTACTCATTCCTCTAGGTAAGTGTGAACTGTTGGTTGAGGCGATGACTTTTTGATCCGTGGCGGTCCCTGAGCGTCGCTTGCGGCGCTGCCGGGTGCAGTGCTCAGTGAAGCTCGAGGGCGTCGCGGATGTACAGGCAGGTCAGGATCGAGAAGACGTAGGCTTGCAGGAACGCGACCAGGAACTCGAAGCCGGTCAACGCGACGTTGATGGCCAGCGGGACGAGGCCGGTGACGAAACCCAGCGCGCCGAGACCGCTGATCATCATGACCGTAAAGCCAGCAAACACCTTCAGCATCGTGTGACCGGCCATCATGTTGGCGAACAGTCGGATCGAGAGGCTGACGGGGCGCATCACGTAGGAGATCACCTCGATCGGAATGAGGATCGGGGCGAGCGCGATCGGAGCGCCGTGCGGCATGAAGAAGGAGAAGAAGTGCAGGCCATGCTTCATCAGGGCCAAGATGGTGACAAACACGAACACCGTCGCCGCCAGCGCGAAGGTCACGATGATGTGGCTGGTGAAGGTGAAGGTGTAGGGGATCATGCCGATCATGTTGCCGATCAGGACGAACATGAAGATCGAGAACACGAACGGGAAATAGGGCTTGGCGTCGTGGCCGGCGTTGTCGCGCACCAGGTTCGCGACGAACTCGTAGAACATCTCGGCCAGCGCCTGAAGGCGGCCGGGAACCATCGACTTGTTCGCCATGCCCATCACCAGCAGGGCGTAGATCGCCGCCACGGCCACGACCATGAAGAAGGCCGAGTTCGTGAACGACACGTCGTAACCGCCGAGCACGATCTGGAACAACGGGTTGATTTGGAACTGGTGCAGCGGATCCAAGGTCGTCCTCGCTCAGTGTGCGTCGCCGTCTCGGCGCTCGTTGTCGTCCCCAGTGGGCCGGCTATAGCCGGCGGCGATGCCGAGACCGGTGACGGCCCGGTAGACGTTCAGGACTCCCGCCGCGGCCCCCAGGAAGAACATGACGATCAGTCCCCAGGGCGCGGTGCCGAGCCAGCGGTCGAGCAGGAGCCCGCCGCCGACGCCGACGATCATGGCCGCGACCAGTTCCGTCCCGATTCGCAAGGCGGTGGCGAGGGCGCCCTGGGGCGGACGGTGGTATTTGCTACCGGGTCCGCCAGACCAGCCGCGCTGTCCCTCACGCGCCTTCCGCAACCGGGCCTCGAGGTCTTCCAGGGGATCGGAGGGCGATTTGTCGTCCATTTCGCCTCTCAATCTCTCCTGGCTCGCAGCCATGCGAAAGCGGCGAGACCATACGGTTGGGGCGTTACCCTGTCAAGTCGCAAAACCTGCGGTGTAAATCATTGAAAAGATTGATAAAGATAGGAAATGTCGCGGTTTTTGCCGCGGTGCGGCGGGTTGTCCGGCTCCAGTCTGCGAAAAAACCCGGTGGTATGACCGCTTTTCAGCGCTTTTCCGGGTCTTTTCTCCGCCGTCGCGGGGGTCAGCCGGTGATCCGGCCCGACAGATCCTGCGCGATCTTGTCGGCGCCGGTGCCGCCGGGATACACCCCGACGAATCCACCGTCCGGCCCCATCAGGTAGATGAAACTGGAGTGGTCCATCAGGTATTCGTCGGGTTTTGCGTCCTTCTGCGGTGCCTTGGCGTAATAGACGCGGTAGGCGCGCGCGGCGTTGCGGACCTGATCGGGCGTACCGGTCAGCCCGACCATCCGGGGATGGAACAGCGCGACGTAATCGTTCATGTGCGCCACGTTGTCGCGGTCCGGATCGATGGTGATGAAGACCGGCTGGACCTTGTCGGCCTTCGCCCCCAGCTGGTCGAGCGCCTGGGCCATCACCCCGAGCTCGGTCGGGCAGACGTCCGGGCAATAGGTGTAGCCGAAATAGATCAGCATGTATTTGCCGCGGAAGTCGGCCTCGGTGACCGTCTTGCCGTGGTTGTCGGTGAGAGTGAAGGGGCCGCCGATGGCCACGGCGGTCTTCGTGCCGCTCTCCACGGTGGTGGTGGCGCTGCGCACCTGCCACCAGGCGATCCCGGCGGACGCGGCGACGGCGAGGACGGAGGCGGCGGCGATGCGGATGAGTCTTGCCTTCATGGTCCGTCAGGAATGGGCCCGCTTGCGGCCGAGGTCAAGGGGGGACCCGTTTCGCGCCAGGGATCCCCGTCATTTCGCAGTCTCCCTTGCAGCCTATGCGGCGCGAACCTCCGCCGTCCGCCGGGCCGCCGCCATGTGCGCCCCGATGCGCTTGTCGGCCCGCTGGATATGCTCGAAGAGCCATTCGCGCACCAGGGCGAGCAACTCGTCGGCGACGGTCTCGCCTGCGGCCAGACGCCGTCCCAACGCATCGGCGCGGGCCCGCAGGGCCTCATGCTGGGCTTTGTGGGCGACGCGGTCGGGATAGCCGCACTGCTCCATCAGCCGCTCCTCCTCCTCGAAATGCAGGGCGGTGTAGGTCAGCAGCCTGCCGACCGCCTCGCCGAGCGCCTGACGGCCGCCGGCCTCCCTGCGGCCCTCCTTGGCCTGTCGGGCCAGCGATGCGGCCTCGTTCATCAGGGCGATCAGGATCATGTGGTCGGTGTCGATTCCCTCCTCCCCCACCGCGAGGCTGTCGGTCCAGGGCATGAAGGTTTCCGTTCCGTCGGGCGTCGCGTCGTGGAGCGCGGCCAGCGGCGCGGCGTTGATCGCCTCGACATTGACCAGGAAGCTATCGACCATGCCGCGCAATCCCTTGGCTTGCCGCGACAGGCCGCCGGCCGCATCCAGCAGGGCGCCCGCCGACCGTTCGGTTTCCAGCGCCGCGTCGGACACAGCGTCGATGCTGGTCGACACCTGGCGGGTTCCCTCCGCCGCCTCGCCGGCACTGCGGGCGATCTCGCCGGTGGCGGCCCCCTGCTGCTGGACCGCGGCGGCGATCGAGGTGGCGATCTCGTCGCTGCGGGCGACGACGGCGCCGATCTCGCGGATGGCGGCGACGGCCGCGCGGGTCGCGTCCTGCACCTCGGCGATGTGCTGGGCGATCTCCTCCGTCGCCCTGGCGGTCTGGCCGGCCAGATTCTTCACCTCGCCCGCCACCACGGCGAACCCCTTGCCCATCTCGCCGGCCCTCGCCGCCTCGATGGTTGCGTTCAATGCCAGAAGATTGGTCTGGCTGGCGATCCCGGCGATCAGCCCGGCCACCTCACCGATCTTCTGCGCCGCCTGGCCCAGCCCGTCGATCCGCTCGCCCGCCATGTGCGACGCCTCCACCGCCTGGTTGGAGATAGCGGACGAAGTCACCACCTGTTCGCCGATGGCGGCGATCGAGCCGGTCAGCTGCTCCGTCGCCGCCGCCACCGTCTGCACGCTGCTCGACGCCTGCTGCGAGGCGCCGGCCACCGAGGTCGCCTCGCTCCGGTTGCGGTCGGCGGTGGCGGACAGGGCGCGGGCGGTGGTTTCCAGCGTGCCGACGGCGGTGCCGACGGTGCGGATCGTCTCGGCGATGGTGGCGTCGAAACGGTCGGTCAGCCGCTTCAGCGCCTGGGCGCGCTGCTCGGCGACGCGGTGTTCGATCTTCTGCCGCTCCCAATGGTGGGCGAGGTCGATCTGCTGGACACGGAAGACCTCGACGGTGCGGGCCATGGCGCCGATCTCGTCGCCGCGGCCGGTGCCGGGCACGCTCACCCCGCTGTTGCCGCCGGCAAGATCCTGCATGACCCGGCCGAGCCCGTCGAGCGGCCGGACGATGGCCCGGCTGACCAGAAGGGCCAGCAGGACGGCGGCGAGCGCGATCGACAGCCCGGTGCCGGCCAGCCGCAGCGCGGCCCGACGGAAGGCGACGCCGACGTCGTCGATGTAGATGCCCGATCCGATCAACCAGCCCCAGGGAGCGAAGCCCTTGACGTAGGACAGCTTCGCGACCGGCTCGGCCGATCCCGGCTTGGGCCAGAGATAATCGACGAAGCCGGCGCCGTCGGCCTTCACCACCCGGACGAAGTCCTGGAACAGCAGCTTGCCGTTGGGGTCGGCATTGCCCGAGACGTCGGTGCCGTCCAGTTCAGGCTTGATCGGGTGCATGATCATGCGCGGGCCGAGGTCGGTGACGAAGAAATACTCGTCGCCGTCATGGCGCAGCGTCTTCAACGCTGCCTTGGCCTGGGCTTGTGCCGCCGCACGCGGCAGGGCGCCGGCCCGTTCCTGTGCCTCGTAATGGGCGATCAGGCCGTGTGCGACCTCCACCACGCTGCGGGTCTTGTCCTGGCGGTCGGCCATCATCTCGGCACGCAGGCCCATCAGGCTGACCACGGCGATCAGCATAAGCCCGATGCCGGCCGCCGCCAGGATCAGTCCGATCTTGCCCTTGATGCTGATGCGTTCGAACACGGCGACGGTCACGGCTGCTGCTCCCTTCGGCAACGGAACGGCGATGTCCCTAAAATTTTCGGGACTTTTGCCGGAGGGCGGCGGCGCGTCAAGCCGATTTGTTCGTATATCTTACGTTTTGTTCAACTGAATGTCATAAACGCAACCATAAGGGAGTGTGCCCGCTCAATCAACCGGCCAAGTGTGGCGGGAGGCGCCGGTGCGGCGCCTCCCGCCTGCAATGCCGGCGAAAGGACAGCGAAGTCAGAGCACCATCAGCATGCTTGCGACCAGCGGGTGGCGGACGATGTCCTTTTCGGTCAGGCGGGCCACGGCGATTCCCTCCACCGCCTCCAGCCGGCGGGCGATGTCGGCCAGACCGGACAGGTTTTCCAACAGGTCGGTCTGGTCGGGATCGCCGGTCAGCACCATGGTGGAGTGCCAGCCCAGCCGGGTCAGCAGCATCTTGATCTGGGAATATGTGCAGTTCTGCGCCTCGTCGATCACCACGAAGGCGTTGTTCAGGGTGCGGCCGCGCATGAAGCCGACCGGTGCGATCTCGATGGTGCCGTCGGCCATCATGGCGCGCAGCCGCTTGGACCCCAGCCGGTCGGTCAGCGCGTCGTAGAGCGGGCGCAGGAAGGGCGCCATCTTCTCGTGCATGTCGCCGGGCAGATAGCCGATGCTCTCGCCAGCCTCGAGGGCCGGGCGGGACAGGACGATGCGGTCGACGCTGCCATCCTCCAGTGCCTCCACCGCCGAGGAAATGGCGATGTAGGTCTTGCCGGTGCCGGCCGGCCCCAGGGCGACCACCAGATTGTGCGTCCTGATGGCGTCCATCAGCAGTTTCTGGTTGGCATTCTGCGGCTTGACCTTGCGGACATAGCTCTGATCACGGCGGTCGTCGTTCCCACCCTGGGATCCCAGCGGATCCCAGCCGCTGCCGGCCGGGCCGCCGATGCCGGGGAAGAGCGGGTGGACGATGGTGTCGCCCGCTGCGGCGATGCCTTTGCTCGAACGCTTGGCCATGTCGCATCTCCTCGAAAGGTGGGGTTTGCGCCGATTCCGGGCACAAAAAAACCTCCCGCAGGGGGGAGGCTCGGTCGGTCGCATGGATGTGCGTGCTTGGACTGTGCGCGGTCGGTTCGTGCGCTGTCGGGTGCTTCGGCCGGGCGCCGTGCCAGCGGACCCGGGCATGCCGGTGCGGGGCGTGCCGATGCGGGTCGACGGACCAGGCGTTCGATGGGCGAAGCAAGGTGCAAGAGAACCTCGTCGTCATTGGAAGCCACGCAAACCGACTGTACCGGTATCAACGCGTGGCGTCAGAAGAAATTGCGGTCGACGCAAAATATTCATACCAGATGTGGTGTGGGTGCCGCCGGAAAGCGCGGAGGGCGGCGTTGGTAACCCTTTCCGCCGAGGCGCATCGGCCGACGGGAGGCCGACGGGTGGCCTTCCGGCGGAGGAACCCGAAAGGCTTTGCCGCTGTCCTGCGCTTTCACTACTATGGCTGCCTTGGGGGAAATCGGACGGCATGCTGCAACCATGGCCTGCCTGCGGCTGCCGGGAGACCGGGCAGGCGGTGGGGTGGGGTTCGGCGGCTGGCTTCGGCGGCGTGGCATTCGATTATCACCCGTGCGGACGGGGAAACTCTTGTATCGGACCGGTGCGGACAGCTAGAAGGCGCTGATTGGCTGGCTCGCTGCCGGCGCCGGGACCGGGTGGAGCGCCATCGGGTTCCGGGGCGTGTCCGGGGCCGCGCAAGCGGGGCCTCGGGTCGCGAACGCATGGTTTCGGGCGGCAGGAACGAACGGGAAGGCTACGGTGAGCAGCGCCAGTCAGGTCGCCGAACGGGATGCGCCGTTCCAGTTGCGTGGCAACTCCTTCACCATGATGGTGCTGAAGGTCTTCGCCCCGACATCGCCCGATTTCTTCACCCAGTTGAACGTCAAGGTGCGCCAGGCGCCCAACTTCTTCCGCAACGCGCCGGTCGTGCTGGATTTCGACGATCTGCCGGACTCGGTGGTCTTCGACCTGGGCGCTTTCGTGGCGCAGGTGCGGGCCCAACATCTGCTGCCGGTCGGCTTCCAGGGCGGGCCGCAGGCGGTGCGCGAGGCGGCGATGACTGTCGGGCTGACGCCGATGCCGTCGGGCCGCGCGGCCAAGCTGGAAGAGGTGGTCAAGGCGCCCGATCCGCGTCTGCACGACCAGCAGGCGCACGTAGCCGGCCCCCAGGTGCTGATCGAGGTGGTTCACCGGCCGGCGGTGGTGGTGACCGACCCGGTGCGCTCGGGCATGCGGGTCTATGCGGAAAAGACCGACCTGATCGTCGCCAGTTCCGTCTCCCCCGGGGCGGAGTTGCTGGCCGACGGCAACATCCATGTGTATGGCGCCCTGCGCGGCCGTGCGCTCGCCGGCTTCTCCGGCGATACCGGCGCCCGGATCTTCTGCCACAGCCTTGAGGCCGAGGTGCTATCGGTCGCAGGCAATTATCGCGTCAGCGAAGACATCGGCAGTGACTTTTACAAGAAAGCCGTGCAGGTTTTCCTGCGCGATGGCGTGCTCAGCATGGATTTGCTGAAGACAGGCTGACGGCTTTCGTGCGGCTGAAACTTGTCCGGGGGCGCAAAACTCCGGATACTCTATGGTACCCGGTGACGGCAACTTTGGGATTATGGGAGAGGCTCCGTTGAGCAAGATCATCGTCATGACCTCCGGCAAGGGCGGTGTCGGCAAGACGACCTCGTCCGCGGCCTTTGCGACCGGGCTGGCGCTTCGCGGCTTCAAGACGGTCGTCATCGACTTCGACGTGGGCCTGCGCAACCTGGATCTGGTGATGGGCTGCGAGCGCCGGGTGGTCTTCGATTTCATCAACGTGATCAATGGCGAAGCCAAGCTGAACCAGGCGCTGATCAAGGACAAGCGGATCGAGAACCTCTATATCCTCCCGACCTCGCAGACGCGCGACAAGGACGCGCTGACCCGCGAGGGGGTGGAGAAGGTGTTGAACGAGCTGTCGAAGGACTTCGACTACATCCTGTGCGACAGCCCGGCCGGCATCGAGCGCGGCGCCCTGATGTCGCTCTACTTCGCCGACCACGCCATCATCGTCACCAACCCGGAAGTCTCGTCGGTGCGCGACAGCGACCGCATCCTGGGTGTGCTGAACTCGCGGTCCCGCCGGGCGGAACAGGGGCTGGAGCCGGTGACCCAGCAGCTCCTGCTGACCCGCTACGATCCCGAGCGGGTCGAGAAGGGCGAGATGCTGAAGGTCGACGACGTGCTGGAGATCTTGGCGATCCCGCTGCTCGGCGTCATTCCGGAAAGCCAGGCGGTGCTGCGCGCCTCCAACGTCGGCATGCCGGTGATCCTCGACGAATCGTCCAACGCCGGTCAGGCCTATCTGGATTCGGTCGGCCGCTTCCTGGGCGAGGACATCGACCACCGCTTCGTCACCCCCCAGAAGAAGGGCCTGTTCAGCCGGCTCCTGCGGAGGAGCGCATGAGCATCTTCAGCTTCTTCCGCTCGGCCCCGCGGCCGTCGGCGGTCCAGGCGAAGGAACGGCTGCAGATCGTCATGGCGCACGAACGCGCCGGACGCAGCGGCCCCGACTATCTGCCGATGCTCCAGCAGGAGCTGCTGGCGGTGATCGCCAAATACGTCAACATCGACGAGAACAAGGTCGAGGTGAAGCTCGACCGCGGCGGCGACTGCTCGACGCTGGAGGTCAACATCGAACTGCCGGCCCGCGAACAGGCCAAGGCGCCGGCTGCGCGGCCGGGCGACAAGCCGGCCGGCAACGACGACGCGGCGGCCAAGCGGCCGGCCAACGGCGGGGCGACCGGCAGCGGCGGCGCCAAGAAGCGCATCTGATACCGGGGCCGTCGGCCTGCGGAGGATGCGGCCCGGCCTGCGGCGGTCATTCCCGGTGTTCGGGCGTTCGGCATCGGACATAGGCCGACCCTGATCATCCGTCCGGGTTTACGCCCGGGCGGGGACGGGGTATCAACGGAGATACACCGCACGAAAGCCCAACGGCTCCAAAGGCCTGCCGCGGCGGCCGGCGGTTGACCGACCACGGGACAAGAGGGTGCCGATGTTCCTCGATTGCTCGTCGCTGATCGCCGAGAACCCGCCGCGGCCATCGAACGGGATCGCGGTCACGGACATCGACGGCGACGGCGCCTTCGAGCTGGTGGTGGCTGGCTACCGCGCCGCCAACCTCGTCCTGAAATGGGTGGATGGCCGGCTGGTCGATATCGCCAACCCGCTGCTCGCAGACCCCGCCGGCCCTGCGATGGGCTTGGCTGCCGCCGACGTCGACGGTGACGGGCGCGAAGAGCTGTACATCGTCAACAGCGACCGCTCGACCGGAGCCAAGGACATGGCCGACCGGCTGTTCGCCTGCTTCGGCAAACATTGGCTCGACCTGTTCGCCCAGGCGGAGAATGCCGGGGCAGCCAACCACACTGCCGCCGGCGCGGTGGCAGCGCTCGACCGCTGGGGCCATGGGCGTTATGGGTTCCTGGTGGCGACCGACGGCGGTCCGCTGCGCCTTTACGAGCTGACCCGCCGCGGCCGGCTGGAGGATGCGGCGGAAGAGGCCGGGCTCGATTCCATCGGTGCGGCGCGCGGCGTCACCGTGCTGTCCATCGCCTCCGACCATATGGATGTGGTGACGGTCAACGACGGCGGCCCCAACCAGCTGTTCCGCAATCTGGGCGACGGCAATTTCGAGGAGATCGCCGAGGAGCGCGGGATCACCGATTCGCGGCCGTCCGGCCGCGCGGTCGTCGCGCTGGATGCCGACGGCGACGGCCTGTTCGATCTGGCCGTCGGCACCTGGGATGGGGCGCAGCGCCTGTTCCACCAGCGGATGGGCGGCTGCTTCGTCGAGTCGGCGCCTGCCGACCTGTCGGTGCCCGGCCGCATCTTCACGGTCGTCGCCGCCGATTTCGACAATGACGGCTACGAGGAACTGTTCTTCCATGGTCATGGCGAGCCCAACCGCTTGTTCGGCTGGCGCAACGACCAATGGCAGGAGCTGGAACTCGGCGACGCGGCCGAGCCGAAGGGGCTGGGCACCGGTGCGGTGGCGGCCGACATCGACGGCGACGGCCGGCTGGAACTGGTGCTGGCGCATGGCGGCAGCCAGGGCGGCGAAGGGCCCGGGCAGGGGCAGGCGCAAGGACAGCCGCAAGGACAGCCGTTGTCGGTCTACCGCCCGGTTGCGACAAACCACGGCTGGCTGCGGGTCCAGCCGCTGACCCCCTTCGGTGCGCCGGCCCGCGGCGCGGTGGTCAGCCTGACCGCCGGCGGGCGCCGCCAGCGCCGGACGGTCTGCGCCGGCTCCGGCTATCTCTGCCAGGGCGAACCGGTGGCCCATTTCGGGTTGGGACCTCTCCACGCGGTCGAGCAGGTCGAGGTGCGCTGGCCCGACGGCACCGTGGTGACGGTTGACGATCCGCCGGCCGACCGGCTGCTGACCATTCCCTATCCGCCGGAATAGGGTGGGTCGCCTTTCGAACCGTCCGCTCCCAAATATTTCAGCATCGCAATAGGTAGGGTCTTTCCCGAAAGCATCCGCCTCTCTACAGTGGCGTTCGTTGCGGCGCCTGCTTGGCAGGCCACCGTGCGGTGCGTCGATCCGGACATGTTCGCTCCGTCACCGCCGCCGGCTTTCGCCGCAGGGGGCCGTCCAAGACCGGGCGAGTCAGGGAAGCGGGAGACCGGAAGGCACATGGCACGACGCGACGTTCCCCTGACGGGGGTGGAACGCTTCTTCGACCCGGATGAAGTCATCGTTTCCAAGACCGACCTGAAAGGCCGCATCACCTACGCCAATCGGGTGTTCCAGCGCGTCGCCGGCTATGGCGAGGCGGATCTGATGGGGGCGCCCCATTCGATCGTGCGCCATCCGGACATGCCGCGCTGCGTCTTCAAGCTGCTGTGGGACACGCTGGCGGCGGGGAAGGAAATCTTCGCCTATGTCGTCAACCGCGCCCGCAACGGCGACCATTACTGGGTCTTCGCCCATGTGACGCCCAGTTTCGACGCCGAAGGGCGGGTGATCGGCTACCACTCCTCCCGCCGCGTGCCGGAACGGTCGGCGCTCGACAAGGTCATCCCGCTCTACCGCCAGCTGCTCGAGATCGAGAATGGCCACGCCGACCGCAAGCAGGGGATGGAGGCCGGATTCGCCGCCGTCGTCGCCCTCCTGACCGAGAAGGGGATCGGGTATGACGAATTCGTCTTCTCACTCTAGTTCGTCGTCTCCGACCCGTTCGTCGTCCCTGAGCCGGGCCGGCGCTTCGGTCGCACTGGCCGGGGTGGCGCTGGCGGCCCTGCTGGCCGTGGAGGCTTTCGAAATCGGCGGCGTCTCGGCGCGGGTTGGGCTGGCGCTGGCCGGGCTGGCGGCGCTGAGCGGGGCCTGGCTGTTTCTGCGCCGGGCCGGGGCGGTGGTGAACCGGCTGACCGAGGTGAACCGGGCGATCGCCGCCGGCGATTTCGAGGCGCGGGTGATCGGCATCCGCGAGGGCGGGGCGCTGGGCGAACTGATGCACGCCACCAACGACGCCATCGACCGCACCGATGCCTTCGTCCGGGAAGCGACGGCCTCGATGCATGCGGTGTCCGAACACAAATATTTCCGGCGCATCGTGCTGCGCGGCATGCAGGGCGGTTTCCTGCACGCCAGCCGGACCATCAATGCCGCGACCGAAAGCATCTCCGGTAAGGTGACCGGCTTCGCCGGCGTGACCCGGCGGTTCGAAACCCAGATCCAGAGCGTCTGTACCGAAGTCGCCGCCACCGCCCACCGGCTGGAGGTCTCCGCCCGCACGATGGAAACCGATGCGACGCAGGCCACCGGCAAGGCGTCGTCGGTCGCGGCGTCCGCCGCGCAGACCGGCAGCAATGTCGGCAGCGTCGCCGCGGCAACGGAGGAATTGTCGGCCTCCATCACGGAGATCGCCCGCCAGATCGGCGACGTCGCCCGGGTGGCGGAAACCGCGGCGGGCGAAGCCGAGCGGTCGAATGCCCTGGTCGGCACCCTGTCGGGGGCTGCGCGCACGGTGGGCGACGTCATCACCCTGATCAATGACATCGCCAGCCAGACCAACCTGTTGGCGTTGAACGCCACCATCGAGGCCGCCCGCGCCGGGGAGGCGGGGAAGGGCTTCGCCGTCGTGGCGCAGGAGGTCAAGCGGCTGGCCGACCAGACAGCCAAGGCCACCGGCGATATCGCCGGCCAGATCGCCGGCATCCAATCCTCCACGGACGAGGCGGTGGGCGCCATCGTCGGCATCGGCCGCACCATCCATTCGATCAACCAGATCGCCGCCGGCATCAGCGCCGGGATCGAGCAGCAGGGCTCCGCCGTGCGTGAGATCGTCGTCAACATGGAGCAGGCCGCCGCCGGCACCCGCGCGGTGTCCGACGACATCAAGGACGTCACCGACGCCGCCTGCCGCACCAGCGGCACAGCGCACGAGGTCTTCGCCGCATCCGAACGCATGACGGCGGAGGCCGACCGGCTGACCCGCGAGGTCCAGCAATTCCTCGACGAGATGCATCGGGTGGCATGACCGCAGCCGGTTGGGGGCAGCGGCGCGGCGATTGCCTTGCGAATGTGCATGGCACATGCACGGTTTTTGCGAAGCGGAATTGTTCTGGCGTATTGCCGGGTTATATGGATTTTTTGTTGCGAATTTGACAAGAAATCGTGTTACGTGTCGGCAATATGAATGCCAGGTTCACAAACCGTTGAGCATCCGGACGCCAGCCTGCCCTTTGTTTCAGCATCTTAACCGAATGATAATCCTGAAAAATCAGGCATGTCCCCATCATCCGCGGCGAAACGCCACGGAAACGGGGGGGCGGGGCGGCGGCTTGGGCATCTGTGGCCGTTGGCATGGCTTTTGATTGGGGAAGGCACAGAGACGGTCATGACGGGGGACAAGACGATGAGCATGGCGGGCACCGATCTCTTCGAACTGTCGCGGGGCGTGCTGGATGTCGCGTCCAAGAAGGTGTCCCTGATCGAGGACATCACCCGGCGCACCAAGATGCTGGCGATGAATGCCCTGATCGAGGCGGCGCGGGCGGGGGACGCCGGGCGTGGTTTCGCCGTCGTCGCCAACGAGGTCTCGGAGATCTCCACCCAGGTCAACAGCATCACCAAGGAACTGCGGTCGGAGATCGTCGCCCGCGTCGATCACCTGACCACCACCGGCAGCGCCATGGTGCAGGAGATGCATGGCAAGCGGCTGGCCGACCTGTCGCTCAACATGATCGAGATCATCGACCGCAACCTGTACGAACGCTCCTGCGACGTGCGCTGGTGGGCGACCGACAGCGCCGTGGTCGATTGCGCCGCCGACCCGGGCGAGGAGGCGCGCCGTCATGCGTCGCGCCGGCTGGGCGTGATCCTGGAATCCTATACCGTCTATCTCGACCTGTGGATCGCCGACCGCAACGGCAACGTGATCGCCAACGGCCGGCCCGACCGTTATCCCGGTGCGCGTGGCGCCAACGTGTCGGACGAGCTGTGGTTCCGCCAGGCATTGGCCACCCGCAACGGCGGCGAGTTCACGGTGGGCGACGTCGCCCGCAACCGCAGCCTGGACGACCGCGTCGTCGCCACCTATGCCACAGCCATCCGCCGCAACGGCGATACCGACGGCGATCCCATCGGCGTGCTCGGCATCTTCTTCGACTGGGAACCGCAGGCCGCCGCGGTGGTCGAGGGCGTTCGTCTGGAGGCGGGCGAGCGCGAGAAGTCGCGTTGCCTGCTGCTCGATGCCCGTCACCGGGTCATCGCGTCGTCCGACGGCCGCGGCATGCTGACCGAGACGGTGCCGCTGAAGCGCAACGCCGGCACCATGGGACATTATATCGACGAGAAGGGGCGTCTGGTCGGCTACGCCCTGACCCCCGGCTACGAAACCTACAAGGGGCTCGGCTGGTACGGTGTGATCCTTCAGGAACGCTGAGTTCGGACGCAGCAAGCCTGTCGCCATGACGGACGGGGCCGGGATACACTCCCGGCCCTGTTCCGTTCCGGGGTCCGCGATCATGCCCATCCATAGCTTTCCGGCCCAAAGCCTCCCTGGTCAACGCCTGAGCGTCCGGCGCGAGACCTTCCCGATCCGCGGGGCTTTCCGCATTTCACGCGGGTCCAAGACCGAAGCCGCGGTGGTGGTGGCGGAGGTGAGCGACGGTCCGCACCGCGGCCGTGGCGAATGCGTGCCCTACGCCCGCTACGGCGAGAGCGTCGACGGCGTCGTTGCGGCGCTGGAGGCGATGGCCGGGGCGGTCGCCGATGGGCTGGACCGCGCGGCGCTGGCCGGCCTGATGCAGCCGGGGGCGGCCCGCAACGCGCTGGACTGCGCCCTGTGGGACCTGGAGGCCAAGCGCGGCGGCGTTCCGGCCTGGCGCCTCGCCGGTCTGGATGGGCCGCCCGGGCCGCTGGTCACCTGCTACACGCTCGGCGTCGACGAGCCGGAGGCGATGGCCGCCGCGGCGCGAGAGCGGGCGCCGCGGCATCCGCTGCTGAAGATGAAGCTGACCGGGGACGGCGATCTCGACCGGGTCCGCGCCGTCCGTGCCGCGGCGCCGTCCGTCCGTCTGGTGGTCGACGCCAACGAGGGCTGGACGCTCGACCAGTTGTGCCGTTTTGCGCCGGTCCTCGCCGGGCTCGGCGTCGAGATGATCGAGCAACCGCTGCCCGCCGGCCAGGACGAGGCGCTGCGCGGCGTCGACTGCCCGGTGCCGCTGGGCGCCGACGAATCCTGCCATGGGCTGGAGTCGCTGGACCGGCTCCGGGGTCTCTACCGGGTGGTGAACGTCAAGCTCGACAAGACCGGCGGTCTGACCGAGGCGCTGGCGATGGCCCGCGCCGCCCGGTCCATGGGCTTCGAGGTGATGGTGGGATGCATGGTCGCCACCTCGCTCGCCATGGCCCCGGCGATCCTGGTCGGGCAGGGGGCACGCTACGTCGACCTCGACGGCCCGCTGCTGCTGGCGCGGGACCGCGAGCCCGGGTTGGCCTATGACGGTGCCGTGGTGCAGCCGCCGGCGCCGGAGCTGTGGGGATAGGGGAGGGGGTGTCGGTCCGTCGCCGCCTTACGCCTCCTGGACATAGGGCGGCGGCTCCGTCCCCACCGATGCCGGAGCATAGGGGGCATCGGCCATCCCGTTGACCTTGGCCGCCATCACGAAGTCGTTCTCGTGCAGCCCGTTGATCTTGTGGGTCCAGAAGGCGACGCTGCAATGGCCCCAGCCATGGCGGATCTCGGCATGGTGGCCTTCCGCCTCGCACAGATTGCCGACCTGCATGGCGAATGCCTGGGCCTGGACGAAGTCGGGGAAGCGGAAGTCGCGTTCGATGCGGTCTGGATCGCCTTTCAGGGTCCAGCCCGGGACCTGCACCAGATAGAAATCGGCCATCGCCCGATCCATCGGCGGTATGCCGCCGCGGCAGGGTTCGCAGGTCTTGGCGGCGAGATCCCGTGCCGCCGGGGGGTGATCTGTCATTCCGGTCTCTCCCTTGTTGGTGGAGGTAGGGTCCGGGACGGAGCGGATCGCGCAGGATCGGACTCGATTTGACGCGTGAATCCGCTCGCCGAACACAGGTATAGAGTTCCGTTGCGCCTGGAATCCTGGGGCCGGGCGGGCGATTCGGCAAGCCCGGCACCCCGCCTGCCCCGACCCGTCGCCCGATAGATTTTTGGAAACCATCCATGACCGATCTCCCCTTTGCCGATTACCAGTTCCCGACAAAGCCGACGGACGGGCCGCGGCTCGCCATCGTCGGCGAGGCGCCGGGGGCGGAGGAGGCGCGGCAGGGCACGCCCTTCGTCGGTCGCAGCGGCAAGCTTCTCGACGAGTCGCTGGCCGCGGTGGGGATCGAGCGGGCGCAATGCCTGGTCGCCAACGTCTTCCGCTACCAGCCGCCCGGCAACAAGGTTGGGCATTTCTTCTCCTCGCGCGCTCGCGCCCGCAAGGAAGGGCGTGCGATCGACGAGAGCTGGGGCGCCTTCGGCACCTCCGACCGCCTGCTCGCCGAGTTCGCCGGAGAAATCGACCATCTGCGCGCCACGCTCGCCGAGTGGCGCCCGTCGGTGATCGTGGCACTCGGCCGTACGCCGACCTGGGCGCTGACCGGCGAGAACGGCATTCTGCAGCTGCGCGGCAAGCTGCTGCCCTGCCGTCTGCTGGAGGGCGTGGAGGTGGTGCCCACCTTCCATCCCAGCTATCTGCTGCGCGGTCAGCTGGTGGAGCAGCCGACCTTCCTGGCCGACCTCCGGCTGGCCGTGTCGCGTCTTGGCCGCTGAGATTCGGCCGCTGAGATTGGGACTCAATCCCCGGCGTCAGGCTTCGGGAAGCAGGCGCCAGACGACGGTTTCGCGCATCTCCCGGTCCTCCAGCTCCAGTGAGGTCGGGACGGTGTAGCTCGCCACCTTCTCGATCCCGCTGCGCGGGACATAGGCGCGGCCCGGGTCGCCCAGCAGCACCAGCGTGCCGGTGGCGGCGATGCCGCGCAGCCAGCCGGTCACCCGGTCGGCCATCGGCTTCTCGTAACAGACGTCGCCGGCCAGCACGACGTCGATGCCCGGCAGGTCGCGGCCGACAAGATCGGCGCTGACCGCCTTCACCTCCACCCCGTTGGCGTCCGCGTTCAGCGCGATGGCGGTCAGCGCGAAGCGGTCGATGTCGCAGGACTGCGCCCGCCCCGCCCCGGCCTTCATCGCGGCGATGCCGACCAGCCCGGTGCCTGCGGCAAAATCGAGCACCGACTTGCCGGCCACCAGATCCGGCCGGTCAAGCAGCAGGCGTGCAACCGCCTGCCCGCCGGGCCAAGCGAAAGCCCAGTATGGCGGTGGCAAATTCGTGGCGGCCAAGGTCTCCTCTGTCGCCTGCCAGAGCGGCGTGACTTCGGTGGCAAGATGAAGCTTGACTTCCGGCAACAGCGGAGTGGTCGTCAGCGTCGTGTTGTCGCGGACGAAATCTTGCGGGGATGCGTTGTTCATACGAGGATTCCCAAGGGACACCGCTGTTGGCTGGGGGAGGATCGGCAGCTTATCATTGTTACACAATTCAAACGGTGTAGACACAGCTCGAAACCCGTGTTACCCGTTTCGACCAGGGGAAAACAGAGGGATTGGGGGAATCATGCGGCAGAGGGGAATCGCCATCGGCCTTTCGCTTGCGGCTTTGATCGCGCTCAGCCCCCTTGCCGTCTCGACGGCTGCCGCACAAGACGGCGATTGCGTCCGCACCGTCCGCTCCATCTCCGATTTCACCATCCGCGGCGATGCCTGGACCTGGTGGGGCCATGCCGCCGGTCAATATGACCGTGACCAGCATCCGGCCGTCGGCTCCGTCCTCGTCTTCAAGCGGACCGGCCACATGCGCCGGGGCCATGTCTCGCTGGTTAGCGCGGTGATCGACCGCCGCACCATCGAGGTCGACCACAGCTGGATCGACGGCGACGGACTTCGCCGCGGCATGAAGGTGGTCGACGTCTCCCGGAACAACGACTGGTCCGCCGTTCGGGTATGGCACGAGCCGACCGAGCAGCTCGGCCTGCGCGTCTATGCCGCCTATGGTTTCATCATGCCGGACGGCGAGTCCGAGCCCCGCCGTGGCGGCCGGATGCTCGATGCCGGCGACCGCGGCATGGACCAGAATTTCAGCAGCACCCCGCGCGGTCGCGGCAAGCCCGACACCGGTCCCCGCATCGTCTCCGCCTCGTTGTCCAGGCAGAAGGGGCTCAGCGTTTCGATCCCCGGCCGCAAGCCGCAGGCGCTGGCGTCCACCGCCGTCGCCGCCCATGCCCCGCAGAAGCCGCAGCGCATCGATGTCGCCGTGATGCCGCCCCGCAAGCCCGGCGCGGCTCCCGCGCACTCCGCTCCGATTGTTACCGTTGCCGAAGCCGGCGGACCAGTCGGCCATCGCACCGTCGCTCCCAGCCGCAAGCCCGGCGCAGGCAATTCCGTTGCCCTGCTGGCCGACCCGAACGAGCGCTGAGCGCTCGGCAGAGTCCTGAAATTCAGGCAGGAAGTTCAAGAGGACGGAGCAGTGCTCCGTCCTTTTTGATTGTGGGCCTTCGTTGTGGGGCTTTCCCGGCGGCTTGGGGTGCGGGGCGGAGGCTTCCGCGCCCTACAGCTTTCCCGCCAGGATCGCCGCCAGGACCAGCCAGCCGAACCAGCGGTTGGATTTGAACTTGTCCAGGCAGTCGGTCTGATCGTCCGGCCGCCAGGTGGCGACCTGCCAGGCCAATTGCAGTGCCGCCAGGGACAGAACCGGCAGAAACAGGCCGCCGAGCCCGGCCAGCCGGCCGCTGATGCCGATGCCGACATAGGTCAGGGTATAGAAGCCGTAGATCCAGATCTTGCTCTGGTCGCCCAACCGCAGCGCGGTGGACTTCACGCCGATGCGGGCGTCGTCCTCCTTGTCCTGATGGGCGTAGATGGTGTCGTAGCCCAGTGTCCAGGCGATGCCCGTCACATAGAGCGCCACGGCCGGCCAGCCGAGATCGTCCTGCACCGCCGCCCAGCCCATCAGGGCGCCCCAATTGAAGGTGAGCCCCAGGAAAGCCTGCGGCCACCAGGTGATCCGCTTCATCAGCGGATAGGTGAAGACCAACGCCAGCGACAGCACGCCCAGCCCGATCGCCGTCATCCCCAATTGCAGCAGGATCAGCAGCGACAGCAGAAGCTGAAACGCCAGGAAGGCGAGCGCTTGGCGTACCGACACCTGGCCCGACGGGATCGGGCGCGATCGCGTGCGCTCGACCATCGCATCGAACTTGCGGTCCAGGATGTCGTTGACGGTGCAGCCGGCCCCGCGCATCAGAACGGCGCCGACGCCGAACAGCGCCATCATTGCAAGCAGCGACGGCCAGTCCCGGAACGGCTGCGGCATGGCCAGCGCCAGGCTCCACCAGCAGGGGAACAGCAGCAGCCAGGTGCCGATCGGACGATCCAGCCGCGCCAGCGTGACGTAGGGACGCCAGCGGGCCGGCACCCGGCGGGCGACCCAGCTTTCCGGACGGATGTCGGTGAAGCCGGGGTCCGGAAGAGTTGGGCCGGTGGATGCAGTTGGCATGACGGCGGCGTTTCCGCTGTGCTATGGAGATGTCAGGACGGTAATCGGGGCGAAGCCGTTTGGCTGTCGCTCAAATGGCGAATCCATCGGGCTGTCGCCCGAGGGGCGAAGGTATCGGGCTGCCGCCCGGGCGGCAAGCGCGGCGCTTTGTCCGGTGCCTGGAGGTGGGAATTGTGTGAAATTGCGTCCCTTGGACTTGCACGCGCCAAACCCGCACCAATACTGTTTCATCGGCACAACCTCTTTGGCTCGCAATCTTAAATGGACATGAGCACAAAACCGGACCGGTTCGCCGTCGTCATCGATGACGAGTCGATCATATTGGCCGGAATGGAAATCATGCTGGACACCTGGGGATATCAGGTGCTCGCCGCCGAGGATGTAGAAACCGTCCTGGGCAAGCTGCCCGGCCGGCCGGTGCCGGACGTGATCCTGTCCGACTATCGCCTGCGTGACGGCTGGTCCGGCATCTCCGCCATCCGAGCCGTCCGCGAAGCCTGCGGCAGCGCCGTTCCCGCGATCATCCTGACCGGCGACACCGGCCCCGAACTGATCGCGACGGCGAAGGCGGAACAGGTGCGCATCCTGCACAAGCCCGTCCAACCCAACGATCTGCGCCGGCACATCGATGCCGTCATTGCCCAGCCGGGCTGAGCCATCCCGATCCGGACGCCCCCGCTTCGGATGGCTCAGTCCGCATGTGGAGTCCCGGCATGGATCCGCACGCATTCCTCCTGCGTCCGTCCGGGGCCGTTGATCTGCTGACTTGCACGCCCGCGGCCGGCTATAGTCGGCGCCGCCCCGCGGAGACGACAGCCATGGCCGACCCGATCAAGACCCGCCTTTATGTGGACAGCCCGCTGGCCGACGGCCAGTCGGTCGGGCTGGACCATGAACGCGCCCATTTCCTTCGCCATGTCCTGCGGCTGGACCGCGGCGACCCGGTCGCCGTGTTCAATGGCCGCGACGGCGAATGGAGGGCGGTGATCGACGGCTTCGGCAAGGGCTGGTGTTCGCTGACGGTGACCGAACAGCGGCGCGGACAGGATACGACTCCCGACCTCTGGCTGCTCTTTGCGCCGCTGAAGAAGGGGCGCATCGATTTCGTTGCCGAGAAGGCGACCGAGATGGGGGTGTCGCGGCTGTGGCCGGTCTTCACCCGCCGCACCGACCCCAACCGCGTCAACCTCGACCGGCTGCGCGCCAACGCGGTCGAGGCGGCCGAACAGTGCGAGCGCCTGAGCGTGCCGGAGATGGGTGAACCGATGCCGCTGGAGCGTGCGCTGGCCGGTTGGCCGGACGGACGGACGCTTTACCTGTGCGCCGAGGCCGGCTCCGCCCGCCCCATCGCCGAGGTGCTGCGCGACGCGCGGCAGACCGGCGTGGCCGGACCGGCCGCCCTGCTGGTCGGGCCGGAGGGCGGATTCGACCAGTCGGAACTTGACGAAATCGCCAAACTCCCCTTTGTTGTACCGGTGGGATTGGGTCCGCGCATCCTGCGGGCCGATACGGCGGTGGTGGCGGCGCTGGCTTGCTGGCAGTCCTTGGCCGGGGATTGGACTGCCGGGGGAAGCGACCGGCGTCCGCCTTTCCGTGCGCCGACCTTTCCATCGGCCGGGCAGTCGCCTGCTGGCGAACCAGCGCTCGATTGACCGGCAGCCATCCGTCCACTTCCCGCGAGAGACTTCATGTCCGCACCCCCGACCACGCGCGGCGAACCCATCACCGACCGCCGCCAACTGGTGGCCTATCTCGAATCCGGCTGCAAACCGGCGCCGGACTGGCGAATCGGGACCGAGCACGAGAAATTCGCCTACCGCACCTCCGACCTGCGGCCGCTGCCCTATGACGGGCCGGACGGCATCCGGGAACTGCTGACCCGCATGACCCGCTTCGGCTGGCAGCCGGTGGAGGAGAAGGGCAACATCATCGCCCTCGTCCAGGACATGGCGAACATCACGCTGGAGCCGGGCGGGCAGGTCGAATTGTCGGGCGCCCCGCTGGAGACCCTGCACCAGACCTGCGCCGAGGTGCACCGCCACCTGCGTCAGGTGAAGGAGGTCGGCGCCGAACTGGGCATCGCCATGATGGGGCTGGGCTTCCAGCCGAAATGGCGGCGCGACGACATCCCCTGGATGCCCAAGGGCCGCTACAAGATCATGCGCGACTACATGCCGAAGGTCGGCTCGCTCGGCCTCGACATGATGACGCGGACCTGCACCGTGCAGGTCAACCTGGACTTCGCGTCCGAAGCCGACATGGTGCAGAAGTTCCGCGTGTCGCTGGCCCTCCAGCCGATCGCAACGGCCCTTTTCGCCATGTCCCCCTTCACCGAGGGCAAGCCGAACGGGTTCCAGAGCTTCCGTAGCCACATCTGGACCGACACCGACCCCGACCGCACCGGCGACATCCCGTTCGTCTTCGAGGACGGCTTCGGTTTCGAGCGCTATGTCGACTATCTGCTCGATACCCCGATGTATTTCGTCTACCGCGACGGCACCTACATCGACGCCGCCGGCCAGTCCTTCCGCGCCTATATGGACGGCAAGCTGCCGGCCCTGCCGGGCGAGGTGCCGCTTATCACCGACTGGGCCGATCACACCACCACGGCTTTTCCGGAAGTGCGGCTGAAGAAGTACCTGGAGATGCGCGGCGCCGACGGCGGCCCGTGGCGCAGCCTGTGCGCCCTGCCGGCCCTGTGGGTCGGGCTGCTCTACGATCAGGTGGCGCTGGATGCGGCCTGGGATCTGGTGAAGGACTGGACCGCGGCGGAGCGCGCCCATCTGCGCGCCGAGGTGCCGCGCACCGGCCTGCACACCGCCTTCCGCGGCCGGACGGTGCGCGACGTGGCGCTGGAGGTGGTGGCGATCGCCCGCGACGGTCTGGCACGCCGCGCCCGCAACGACAATTGGGGCGACGACGAGACCCATTTCCTCGACACCCTGCAGGTCATCGCCGAGAGCAACCGCAGCCCGGCCGACGAGCTTCTGGAGAAGTATCACGGCCCCTGGGGCGGCAGCGTCGATCCGGTGTTCAAGGAATACGCGTACTGAGGGGAGCGGTTGGTTTGACCCCCACCTTAATCCTCCCCCGCTGGGCGGGGGAGGAGACTGCCGCTGAACGCTGACAAAGGTCCAGTTCCCTCCCCTGCCCAGCGGGGGAGGGTCAGGGTGGGGGGCTAATCCTTACAACTCACGCCGCAACCGGCATATGGCTGATGCAGCTCTTGGAACACACCTTGGAGCAGCTTTCGCAGCCGATGCAGTTGGCCGCATTCTCGACCGTCATCACCTTCTTTTCGGCTTCGTCGTCGAAGGCGTCGACGACGTCGCCATCCTCGGTCAGGCCGATCATGTTGAGTACGCCGCGGCCGCAGACCTTGAAGCAGCGGCCGCAGCCGATGCACTGCTTCTGATCGATGGCTTCGACGAACTTCGGGGTCCAGCTCTTGCCGCCACGGGTGGTGCCGGTCAGGAAATCAGCCATGGGAATGCTCCTCTCGGGAAAGGGTGCGCCTAAGCTTTTCGTTGGAGACGGGTGTTACGCCTGTTCCAGCGCCTTCAGCGCCGCCCGCTTCTCCGTCAGGGTCTTGAAGGCATCGTAGGTTTCCTGCGCCACGGTCAGGATGGTCTGCCAGTTCTGCGGAAGCTCTTCCGACAGGTCGTGCAGATCCATCTTCTTCTGGGTGGCGCGGGCGTTCAGCTTCTTGATTTCGTCCTTCAGGGCGTCGATCTCGCTCATGGTCGCGGTCCCCGGGCTCAGAGATTCGCGACTTCGGGATATTCCCGGATCAGCGCCACCGCGTCGTCGACCAGCTTGGCGCCGTCGGCGGCCAGCTTCTCCAGGCTGGGGAAGCCGAAACGGTGGACGTCGCGCAGCGACTTCGACACCACGACCAGCCGGCCGGTGGTGAGGATCATGCGGCCGAAACCCTCATGGCTCATCTTCATCATCGGCGACGCCATCAAGCCGGTCTGCTTCTCGACCGTCACGCCGACCGCCTTGTAGAACAGCTCCAGCCGCCACAGCGTGTCCGGGTCCGGATCGCCGATGATCGGGATGGCGGCGCGCGCCTCCCTGTCGAGGATGAAGGGGGCGAGCAGAGCCTCGTCGGGCTTGCCTTCCCAGGCGCCGTAGCTGTCCTCGGCCCGGAACAGCAGGACCAGCGTCTTGATGAACTGGTCGGCGACGGACGGCCCTGCGGTCTCGGCGACGGCATTCTCTGCGGCCATGACTTTACTCCTCCTCATCGAAATGGAATTCGGGCGTTTCGCCCATCGCCTTGCGCAACCAGGGCGGCGGGTTGCCGTTCAGCGTCTCGACCAGCCGGTCGAGCAAGGCGGGAATGGCGTCGGTCGCCTCGACCTTCACCGGGTGGATCTTCTTGGCCACCACGCGGGCGGCTGCCGACGCGCCGATGGCCGACAGATAGAGGATGGAGACGTCGGACAGGGCATTCAGCTTGGGGATCAGCTTGTCCTCGTTGCCGTCCTCGAACATCGAGCCGCCGAACTGGAAGGTCTCCAGGAAGGCATGGCCCTGCCGGTCTACCCGATAGACGGCGATGTTCTTGGCCCAGCCGAAATGCGCATCGACGTGCTGCATGTCCTGGGTGCAGAAAGCGACCTTCATCGATCCTCCTTTGGTCTGGCGTGGGTCTTGCACCACGCTCAGACGGCGTTGCATCCGCATGATCCGCCTCCGCAGCCGTGCGAGTCCGCATTCCCATGGGTGTCGTGCGCGCCATGCCCCGGGTGATCGGGCGCCGGGTGATGGTCGTGGTCCATTTCGCGGGCGAGGAACAGGTTGCCGATCTCGCACAGCAGCTCGCGCGTGCCGCGATAGCCGACCTGGACGCGCAGGCCCGCCCCCAGCCGGTCGAACATCGGCAGGCCCATCCGGTGCAGCGGCACCCCGATCCGTGCCGAGCCCTGCCGTCCGTGCGAGTTGGAGACGATCAGGTCGGCATCGCGGGCCAGCGTCTCGACGTCGGAATGGTCGCCGACCAGGATGGTGGCGGCCTTCAGCCGCTCCAGCACCGGGCTCTGCGTCGGCGACACCGCGGCGACCACCTCCGCGCCCATGTCGGTGAGAAAGCCGGTGATGGCGTAGAGCAGATCCGGTTCCAGCGCGACGGCGATGCGCTTGCGGCTGTAGAAGAAATGCCCGTCCAGCATGGCGTCGACCAGGCTTTCGCGCTGGCGGCGGATGCGGGCCGGAGCCTGCCGGCCCGAGAGGTCGGTCAACAGGCGGATCAGCTTGTCCGATGCCTCCAGCCCGGTCAGCCGGCTGAAGAAATGGCTGGGCACGTCGGTCTTCAGCTCCAGTGCGTTGCCGGCGATCCGCATATGCTCGCCGACCACGATCGTCGCGATCGACGCACCCATCGAGCGGATCTGCTCCACCGACACGCCGCCCAGAGAGGTGGCGGTGAAGTCGGCCGGCTGGCGGCCGGCCATCGACAGCGACAGGTCGGGCAGGAAGATCGGCGACAGGCCGAAGCCCTCGATGATGTCGCGCAGCTCCTCGACGTCGCCGGGCGACAGGTGGCTGCCGGCCAGCACGTTGATCTGGGTCTTGACCGTCACCGGAGACGGCTCCACCAGCCGCTCAACCATGGCGGTGACCGCGGCGGCGAAGCCGTCTTCGAAGCCGCCGGTGAAATCGGGGGTGTTGGCGAAGACCAGGGCGGTGTCGACGATGTCGGGATTGCGCTGGCGGAACAGCGTGTACTGGCCGCCCATGTCCTCGCCCTTGGTCTCGGTGACGCCGGTGGTAGCGACGCCGATCATGGCGGGCTTGTTGCGCTCGACGATGGTGCGGATCGCCTGTTCCAGGTTGTCGTAGCCGCCGAGGATGGTGGAGACCTGATCCATCGCCGTGGTCTGCAGCGGGATCGCCTCGCGGAAATGGCGCACCAACAGGACGAGCCCGAAGGCGGTGCAGCCCTGCGAGCCATGGAACAGCGGCAGGCAGCGGTCGACGCCCAGATAGGCCAGCGCCGCGCCCAGCGGCTGGCTCATCTTCAGGGGATTGGTCAAGGCTGCCTTGGCGGCGGAGGGGAAGCGCTGGATATGGGACATCGTCGTCACTCCGCCGCGATGATGGCGGGAGCGGTCCGGGTGGAGGAAGGGCCCGACTCCCACGGCGCCGGCTGGCGGACCTGGCGCCAGATCGGGTTGGACAGCGTCTTGTCGATTTCCTCGCAGAGGTTGACGATGCCGTCATAGCCGGCATAGGCGTGGTGACGCTCCTGATTGATGTCGAGCCAGGGAACCTTGGCCTTCAGAGAAATGAACTGCGACCGGCCGCCGGACATCATGATGTCGGCCTTGTCCTCGGCCAGCATCTTATAGATCTCGCGCGGCTTGAGATCGTCCCACTGGTGGAACTCGTCGCCCTTCATCTTCTTGATGCGCTCCTTGTCCTCCTTCGTCGACTTCTTGGTCGATGTGCCGAGGATGGTCAGGCCGGCGCCTTCCAGGGCGCTGACCATCGACCAGCTCTTGACGCCGCCGGTGAACAGGAGGACGCGCTTGCCCTCGAAACGCGGCTTGTAGGGCTCCAGCCGGCGCCAGACCCGGCTCTCCTCGCGCGCGATCACGCCCTCCGCCCGGTCGATCAGCGATTTGTCGGCACCGCGCTCCACCAGCATGCGGGTCATGGTGCGCAGGGTGTCCGACATGTCGGAGACGCCGTAGAAGGAGCCCTCGAAATAGGGGATGCCGTAGCGCTCCTCCATCTTGCGGCCGACATTCACCAGCGCCTGGCTGCACACCATCATGGTGACGCGGGCGCGGTGGGCCTGCGCGACCTCCTTGTAGCGGCCGTCGCCGGAGATGCAGGACAGCAGCCGGATGCCGATCTCGTCGAGCAGCGGCTTGACCAGCCACAGCTCGCCGGCGAGGTTGTATTCGCCGATGATGCAGACGTCGGTCGGGGTGGTGTGGTCCGGCTCGACCGTGCCGATGACATGGTCGAGCAGAGCCTCGCCGGCCAGCTTGTTGCCGAGATTCTTGGAGCCGACGAAGCCGGGGGCGTCGACCGGGATCACCGGCCGGCCCAGCTTCTGCGCCGCGAACTTGCAGACCGCGGCGATGTCGTCGCCGGTCATGGCGGGCACACAGGTCTGATAGACGAACACGGCCGGCGGATCGTACTGCTGCACGATTTCCTTGATCGCGCGGTAGAGCTTCTTCTCGCCGCCGCCGATGACGTCCAGTTCCGACAGGTCGGTGGTGAAGCCGGTGCGGTAGAGCTGCGACCCCGACGATCTGGTACCGCGGTTGTCCCAGGCGTTGCCTAGGCAGGCGATCGGGCCGTGCACCAGATGGGCGGCGTCGGCGATCGGCTGCAGCACGATCATCGCGCCGTCATAGGCGCAACCGCCGGCCGCGGCCCCCGGCTTCAGGGATTTGGTGCAGCCCTTCTTCTTCTCCTTGGCCGACTTGGTCTGATTGGTCGCGCAGCCCGGTTCGTTGAAGACGTCCTGGATCTTGTCCTGGAGCATGCCCGCTCTCCCATCCTGGCGCCGGAAATGGCTCTGCGACCATGTGATGCAGGGGGCGTGCCAGATGGTAAGGCATTGATAGAAAATGATTGTCCGGTTTCCGTGCCTGTCCGATACCTGACAATCGCCTCCTAGTGCCGACGGCGTGTCGGGTGTCGCACATCTCCATGATGCAGGAGTCGCCGCATCGGCCCGTATCACCGCAGGGTATGGGCGATGGATGGCGATGGGGCTGATGCGTGGCTTTGTGACGGCACTGGCCGGTGGACTGGTTCTCGCGACGTTGGCGGCCAATGCAACATGTGCCGCGGGCGGAGCCAGTCTGCAACTGTCAGGGCAAGCTGGTTCGCAGGTCGGCATGCTCTGCCAGTTTCTCGATCCTGAGCGCAATCCGCCGCCGCCGGAGGCCGGAGACCTGTGTGATGCTGCCGCAGAGTGGCTTGAGCATCGTTCGGCGGCGGCCGGCAAGGCGGTGGTTCGCCTGGGGTTGCGCGATGCGACCGGATCGGACGGGCAGGCGGCGGAAGGACAGGCGGCGGAAGGGCAGGCGGACGGGCTGCCGGTGGACGGGCCGATCCTGCTGCTGCTGATCGAGTGGCGGCCCGATTGGTCCGGTGCGGGCAATGCCAGGCTGCTGCTGCGGGCGCGTCCGGTTTACGGCAACGCATCGGCTGCCGTCGTCGGGGTGCCGGCGCGGCCGGTGTCGCTCGGACGACCCGACTGGCTGGGGCCGGCGCGGGACGTTCTCGCGGGCGTGCTGGATTTCGCCGTGCGTGACTGACCGGCGCTCGGCATCGGTCAGCGGGCGAGCACCCGGGCCGCATCCTTGGTTTCCGCAATGGCGGAACCGACTTGGGCGAAGGCGGTGGCGATCGCGCCGATGTTCCGGTCAACCACCTCGACGGAGGTCGAAGCCTCCTGCATGTTGGCGGACATGCTGGAGGTGACGGTGGTCTGTTCCTCCACCGCTCCGGCCGACATGACCACGAATTCGCGCAGATTGTTCATTGCGGAGCGGATGGTGCCGAGCGACGACACGACATCGTGGGACACCGATTGCATCCCGTCGATCTCGCGGGAAATCTGCGCCGTGGCGTTCGCCGACTGGTTGGCGAGATTCTTGACCTCGTTGGCGACGACGGCGAACCCGCGGCCCGCCTCCCCGGCACGTGCCGCCTCGATCGTCGCGTTCAAGGCCAGCATGTTGATCTGGCCGGCGATTGAGCGGATCAACTCGACGATGCCGCCCATCGCTTTCGCCACCTCGGTCAGACGGGCGGCCGCCCGGTCGGCGTTTTCGGCCTCGTTCATGGCGATATCGGCGGCCTGCTGCGACCGCGTCATGCTGTTGGCGATCTCCTGGGCGGAGGATGCCATCTCCTCGGCACCGGCGGCGATGGTCTGGACCGTCGCCCGTGTCTCGGTCGATGCCACGGCGGCGGCGTCCGCCCGTTGATGGGCACTGCCCATCGCTTTTTCGATCTCGCCGAAATTGGTGTCGATAAGAAGCTTCAAGCGTTCGAGGAGGCGAACCTGCTCCGTGATGTCCGTCGCGAATTTCACGATCTTGCACAGGCGGCCGGCGTCGTCGAAGACCGGGTTGTAGCTGGCCTGGATCCAGGCCACCCGGCCACCCTTGCCGATGCGTCGGTATTGGGCGGCTTCGAACTGGCCTTTGTTCAGCGTGCGCCAGAATTCGCGATAGGCTGCACCGTCGCGTTCGCCGGGATCGACGAACATGCTGTGGTGACGCCCGCGCACCTCGTCCAGGCTGTAGCCGAGCACCTTCAGGAAATTCTCGTTGGCGGTGATGACGGTGCCGTCGGGATTGAATTCGATCACCGCCTGCGAGCGTGAAAGGGCCTCGACCTTGCCGCGGAGGTCGGCGTTGATCTTCTGCCGTTCGGTGACGTCGGTGGCGATCTTGATGACCTTGCAGGGACGCCCGCCGCTGTCGAGGATGGGATTGTAGGTGGCCTCGACCCAGACCTCCCGGCCGTTCTTGCCGATGCGTTTGTAGAGCGCCCTCTGGAATTCGCCGCGCTTCAGCCGATCCCAGAATTCGCGATAGGCGGTGCTGTTCTGTTCGGCTTGGTCGATGAACATCCTGTGATGGTGTCCGACGATTTCCGGTAGGGTATAGCCCATCACCGTCAGGAAATTGGGATTGGCGTCCAGGATCGTGCCATCTATGGCGAACTCGATCACCGCCTGCGAGTGATTCAGCGCGGACAGGATCGCTTTGCTGTCTGAACCCTTTCCCTTTATCGCCCGCATGAAGCCGATCATCGCCACCCCCGTGATGCGCCTGCCTGATTGCAGTTTGCAGTATCATAGATATCTGACCGAGGTGGTCGGTCAATAAGTAGTGGCACTGAATGATCAATAAAATATCTGGTAAATGCAAGAAACAAGGAGAAGCTAATGAATAGAAATCAAAGCTCAATTCCCTTAATCCGCATATAGAACGTCTATATGGTTATGAGTATGACGGATTATTATTTTGAACCTCGAGTGTAAAATATTGCTGCTCATTTTAAGAAATTAAATTTCCACCATTGATTGGAGCTCCGTCCAATTCGTTCGCCAGTGGCCCTGGATTCAATTGGAATCGCCGGAATCCCCTTCGAACAAAAAAGCCGGAGAGCGCCGTTTCGGGTGCTCTCCGGCTCAGGGAGGTTGCCGTCGGCCGGGGGGATGGACTCCCCGGTCGACGGGTGGGCTGGAACCGATGCCTGGGTGTTGCCGATCCTTGGCGGATCAGCGGATCAGGTCGAACGAGTAGTCGGTCTGACCGACGATGTTGGTGTTGGCGTCGATGTCCTCGAAGATGCGGTCGAGGATGCGCACCAGCACGTTCAGCGCGCCCTGGTAGCCCCAGGTCGGGTAGCGGTGGTGATGGTGACGGTCGAAGATCGGGTAGGTCAGGCGGATCAGCGGGATCTTGGTATCGCGTTCCAGATACTTGCCGTAGCTGTTGCCGATGATGTAGTCGACCTTGTCGGTGAAGACCAGCGAGCGCAGGTGCCACAGATCCTTGCCGCCATAGGCCTTGCCTGAGGCGCCGAAGGGCGAGCCGTCCAGAACCTTCTGGACCTGCTTCTCCCACTTCTTCGAGCCCGACGTCGACAGGATGTGGACCGGCTCGGCACCCAGCTCCAGCAGGAAGCGCGACATGCCGATGCAGAAGTCCGGGTCGCCGTAGACCGCGAAACGCTTGCCGTGCATGTGGGTGTGGCTGTCGGCGATGGCGTCGACCAGACGGCCGCGTTCCAGCTTCAGGCTGGCCGGGACCGGCTTGCCCGACAGTTCCGCCAGCTTCAGCAGCAGCTCGTCGGTGGCGGTCACGCCCATCGGGTAGTTGAACTTGGCGACGTCCTGGCCCTTCTCCTTGCAGAATTGCAGGGTCTGGGTCGTGTTGTACTCCTGCATGGAGATGGTGGCCTTGGCGTGGAGGGCCGCCTTGGTCTCCTCCACCGTGGTGCCGCCGTCATACATGCGGTACTCGCCGTCCATCGGCGTGTCGAAATTGTCGGACACGTCGGACAGGAGCTGGAGCTTCAGGCCGAACTCGCCGGCGATCCGCTTCAGTTCGCGGTTGTTGCCGACCGCGAAGCCGTCGAAGCCCGGGATCAGGTTGATCTGCTCGGTCTTGGGCGTGTCGAAATTCTCCGACGAACCCCAGAAATTGTTCAGGATCCCCTTGATCATGTTGTCGTAGCCGACGATGTGGCTGCCGACGAAGGCCGGAGTGTGGGCGTAGGGCACCGGGAAATCGGCCGGGACGCTGTCCTTGGTCTTGGCGTTGGCGATGAAGCCCTGCAGGTCGTCGCCGATGACTTCGGCCATGCAGGTGGTCATCACCGCGATCATCTTCGGCTTGTAGAGCGCATAGGCGTTCGCCAGGCCGTCGATCATGTTGTTCAGGCCGCCGAACACCGCCGCGTCTTCGGTCATCGACGAGGAGACCGCGCTGTTCGGCTCCTTGAAGTGACGGGTCAGGTGGGTGCGGTAATAGGCGACGCAGCCTTGGCTGCCATGGACGAAGGGCAGGGTGCCCTCGAAGCCCTGGGCGGCGAACATCGCGCCGATCGGCTGGCAGGCCTTGGTCGGGTTGATGACAACCGCTTCACGGGCGAAGTTCTTCGCCTTGTATTCCTCGGACTTGGTCCATTCGGAAACGCGGGCGACTTCTTCGTCCGAATGGCCGTATTCGAACTCGGCCTTCTTCTTCTCGAACATCGCCGCGTATTCGGGCTGACGGAAGAGCGTGTAGTGGTCGAGGACCTTGTCGGCGCTCTGCGAAAGCTTGTCGGTCATTCTCAAATTCTCCTGTTCCAGAGGCCGATGGTCAGAACGGCGCCTTCATCACGCCCCAGACGGGGTTGTTGATGGCGAGGTCCATGTCGCGGGCGAAGATCGCGAAGCCGTCATAGCCGTGATAGGGGCCCGAATAGTCCCAGCTGTGCATCTGGCGGAACGGCAGGCCCATCTTCTGGAACACGTATTTTTCCTTGATGCCCGACGCGACGAGGTCGGGACGGATCGCCTCGACGAACTTCTCCAGTTCGAACGCGGTGACGTCGTCGTAGATCAGCGTGCCTTCCTTCACATAGTGGGGCGTGCGCTGATAATCGTCGTTGTGGGCGAATTCGTAACCGGTGCCGATGATCTCCATGCCCAGGTCATGGTAGGCATCGACGACGTGGCGGGGACGCAGGCCGCCGACGTAGATCATGACCTTCTTGCCTTCGAGCCGCGTCCGGTACTTGGCGATGACCGCATCGACCATCGGCTGGTAACGGGCGATGACCTTCTCCGCATTCTCCTTGATCTTGTCGTCGAAGAGAGCGGCGATCTTGCGCAGGGACTCGGCGATCTGGCTCGGGCCGAAGAAGTTGTATTCCATCCAAGGAATATTGTACTTCTCTTCCATATGGCGCGCGATGTAGTTCATCGAGCGGTAGCAGTGGATCAGATTGACCTTGGCCTTCGGCGTGTTCTCCAGCTCGGCCATCGTGCCGTCGCCCGACCACTGGGCGATCACGCGCAGGCCGATCTCCTCCAGGAGGATGCGGGAGGACCAGGCGTCGCCACCGATGTTGTAGTCGCCGATGATGGTGACGTCATAGGGGGTGGAGACGAAGTCGGGCTTGGGCGAGGTCTTTTCGAACACCCAGTCGCGGATGGTGTCGTTGGCGATGTGGTGGCCCAGCGACTGGGACACGCCGCGGAAGCCTTCGCAGCGCACGGGGATGACCGGCTTGCCGATTTCCGCCGACTTGGCGCGGGCGACCGCCTCGATGTCGTCGCCGATCAGGCCGATCGGGCATTCCGACTGGATCGAGATGCCGTTCACCAGCGGGAACAGCTCGTTGATTTCCTCGATGACCTTGTGCAGCTTCTTGTCGCCGCCGAAGACGATGTCCTTCTCCTGGAAGTCGGAGGTGAAGTGCATCGTGCCCCAGCTGTCCACACCGGTATCGCCGATGTAGTAGTTGCGGCGGCCGGACCAGGAATAATAGCCGCAGCCCACGGGGCCGTGGGAGATGTGGATCATGTCC
Source organism: Azospirillum thiophilum (assembly GCF_001305595.1). Classification (NCBI taxonomy): domain Bacteria; kingdom Pseudomonadati; phylum Pseudomonadota; class Alphaproteobacteria; order Rhodospirillales; family Azospirillaceae; genus Azospirillum; species Azospirillum thiophilum. The sequence continues at coordinate 114,133 of NZ_CP012401.1, read as the reverse complement.
TTGATCGGACCCCACACCACGCCCTTGGAACCGGCGTAGGCGCACCCGCGGATCGTCATGACGCCGGGGATGGACTTGACGTTCGACTTGACGCCGCAATCCTTCGCCTCGGCCTCCAGCACGTTCAGGTGCTTGGCGCGGCGCTTGCGGGCCTTCTCGGGATAGGCTTCGAGGACTTCGTTGACGAGGTTCTTGACGTCGACCGTGGTGTTCTCGGACAGGCTCATAGCCGGCCTCCTGCTTGAATATTCGCGCCACTGCAGCGCGTGACCGAGCCCCTCCCTCCCACGCCGACGTCCCTATGGTCGTTGGGTCGACGTTGTGCGGGGCTGGGGAAAAGGGCCAGTGTTCAGGCGGTCCCCCCTGCCCGTAGGCAGGGGGGCCGGTAGGCAACCGTCGCTACGCCCGAGATCAGGCGCCGGCCTTCGCCGCTTCCTTGGCAGCCAGCTCGGCGAGCTGCTGCTCCTCGGTCTTCATGATGCCGAAGTCCATCAGCATCTCTTCCAGCTCTTCCATGGTGATCGGGGTCGGGATGCAACCCTGGCCCGAGTTCGCATGGATCTTGTTGGCGAGCGCGCGGTATTCGCCGGCCTGCTTGCTTTCCGGCGCATACTCGATGACCGTCATGCGGCGCAGCTCGGCATGCTGCACGATGTTGTCGCGCGGCACGAAGTGGATCAGCTTGGAGCCCAGGCGCTTGGCCAGCGCGTCGGCCAGATCCCATTCCTTGTCCGTCTGGCGCTCGTTGCAGATCAGGCCGCCGAGGCGGACGCCGCCGCTGTGCGCGTACTTCAGGATGCCCTTGGCGATGTTGTTGGCGGCGTAGAGCGCCATCATCTCGCCCGACATGACGATGTAGATTTCCTGGGCCTTGTTCTCGCGGATCGGCATCGCGAAACCGCCGCAGACCACGTCGCCCAGCACGTCGTAGGACACATAGTCCACGTCGTCGTAGGCGCCGTTCTCTTCCAGGAAGTTGATCGAGGTGATGACGCCGCGGCCGGCGCAGCCGACCCCCGGCTCCGGACCACCCGACTCGACGCACTTGATGTTCTTGTAGCCGACCTTGAGGACGTCCTCGAGCTCCAGATCCTCGACCGAGCCGGCCTCGGCGGCCAGATGCAGGACGGTGTCCTGGGCCTTTGCGTGCAGGATCAGGCGGGTCGAGTCGGCCTTCGGGTCGCAGCCGACGATCAGGATCTTCTGATCCAGCTCGACCAGCGCGGCCAGCGTGTTCTGAGAGGTGGTGGACTTGCCGATACCGCCCTTGCCGTAAAAGGCGATCTGACGCAGAGGCGCTTTGGCCATGTGGGTCGCTCCTGTGCTTGGGTCGTGGAAGGTTGCTTCGATCCGGTGCGGCCGGTTCGTGGCCGCTTCGGATTTCATGGATTGCACGACCCGTGCCAGAGCTGATAAAAATCGCAATCTATTGAAACATATGAATATTTTTCCGTATCGGGGGAGCGGACACCTTTGTCGGGGTCCCGACACATGCGACAAAGCCCGACATTTTGTCTGGTCTTTTGCGGCGGGGGGCGGCAAGGCGACGCGAACCCTGTTTTCCTACCGCGCCTCGCCCAGCGCCTCGGCCGCGACGACGATGCGGAGCGCCAGCTCCTCCACCGCCTCGTCACGGTCCATGTCGTAGAGGAGTTGCGCCAGCAGCCGGCCGCGGGCGACCAGCCGGCGGGCCAGCGCCCGATCGGCGGGTTTCGCCAGCAGCACTTCCACCAGCCGGTCGCCGGTCAGCCGCGCCAGCGCGTCGGCGCGTTCGATCAGCCGCTGCTTCAGCGTGTCGACCGCGGCTGGCCGGCCGGCGTGGCTCAGGTCGGCGCAGAAATAATGCAGGCTGCGCAACTGGCGCAGCAGGGCTGCGAACAGCAGGTCGTCCAGCCCGCCGCCGGCAGCGGCCTTTCCGACGAGATCGAACAAAGTGTCGGAAAGTCGCCATGCCGCCGACAGCCAGTCGTTCATCGCCTTGCGGTCGGCCGGCTCGACGAAGGGGCCGGACTCCTCCTTCGTCTCCTCCTGGTCGTCCAGGTTGCGGAGCGCGATGACGATCAGCCCGTCGGCCTGGGCCAGGGTTGCGAGGCTGGCGTGCAGCGCCTTCAGCCCGCGGTCGGCGACGAAGCCCTCGATCGCCTCGGTGGCGCGGTGCAGGGAATAGCGGGCCAGCCGCCGCGACTGGTAGACGACGTCCTGCACCGCGCTGCCGCTGCCCAGCACCTCCAGCACCATTCGCCGCACCTCGAACCGCAGCAGGGCGCGCGCCAGCCGGTCGATGCCGCCGACATCCACCGGGCGGCGCTCCCGGGTCAGCGCATCGGCGGTGGTGCGGGCGTCGGCCTCGATCGCCGCAACCACCGACTGGAGATGGGCCTTGCCGCCGCCGCGCATCCGGCCGATCAGCGCCCGCATCGCCTCGGCCAGATCGACGGCGTTCGGCAGGGTCTCGTCATGGTCGGTGCGGCCGGTAACCAGCCGGTCGATCAGGTGGTCGCGCACACCCGGCAGCAGCACGTCGGTGACGATCTGCCCGATCGGCCGCAGCAGCGCGTCGAGCATCCGGCCTGGCGGCTGTCCGACCAGGGCCGGCAGCGGGTTGACCGGCTTGGGCACCAGCCGCGGCCGGTGTGGCTCCAGCAATTCCAGCACGGCGTCGCCGCGCAGCGGCGTGATGGTGCCGCGCAGCAGCTGCGCCAGCCGCAGGGCGGTGCGCGCCTCGTCGCTGCCGCGCGGCGGGCGGCTGTCCGGCGTTGTCGGCTGGAGCGGTGGAGGGGAGGGGGGCGGGGGAGAGGTCTGACCAAGCGCGGGGGTGGCGCGTCGGCGCTGGCTGTCGTCATACTTGGTCGGCCAGAAGGCCATGCGTGTGCCGCCGGATCTTGAGCGTCGCTTTACTGAGTATGGGGGCCGGATGGTTCGGCTTCAAACGGACAATAGTGCGACATGCGGCGACGCGCCTCTGTCGGGCTGCGCAGCAGGAGGCTTGGCGCGCGCCGGATTCCACATTATCCATATAAAAATTGGTGACATTCGGACGGAGCGGACGGGCGTGGCGGACGGGGCGGTGATGCGGGATGCGAAAGGTCGGCCGGTCGATCCGGACTCGCCGCTGGCGCTGCGCACCCACCGCACCAATCTGGTCAATGTGCCGGCCGCCGCCCTGTGCGGCGAGGCCTACAACGACGAGCCGCGGCGGTTGCGCATCGGCGCCACCCGCAGCGAGCATGCGGCCCTGTTCGAGGCGCTGGACGAAAGCCGCAACGCGCTGTCCGCATCGGATGTCTTTCAGCGCTACATGGCGGGCATCTTCGGGGTCAATCCGGATTTCTCCGGGTCGGAAGGGCCGGACGGCAAGCGGCGTTTCCGCGCCAGCTACCTGCGCCTGCTGAAGGGCTGGATGTTCGACAGCAACCTGGCGGAAGGGGCGGTGCTGAAGGGTTGGGTCGAGAGCCGGTTCGGCCTGCTGCCCACCTTCCACCGCGAGCCGATCCGCCGCTTTGCCTCCGACGCCTGGACGGCCTATGGCGAGGAGAAGCAGTCGACCCGCTTCCACAACAACAACATCCACCTGCAGCTCGACCTGCTGTACGAGTTCTGCCAGTGGACGATCCGCCGCGGCTGGCCGGAGGCGCCGATGCCCAACTGGGCGTCGCACATCCGGCTGTACCGGGGCGTCAACGATTTCGAGGAACACCACATCGTCGCGCGGCCGGACAAGCGGACGGCGGTGCTGCGGCTGAACAACCTGTGTTCCTTCTCGATAAACCGCGACATCGCCGGCCAGTTCGGCGACTACATCCTCGACGCCTGGGTGCCTTTGCCCAAGGTGGTGTTCTTCCGCGACATTCTGCCGCGCTATCCTTTCCAGGGCGAAGGGGAGTATCTGGTGATTGGCGGGGATTACCGGGTGGGTGTGTCGCTTCTCTGACAACTCACGTCCGGCTGCGGTCGCATGGCCGCTTGCAGGGCGCACCAGGAAAGGGCGGGCTTATCGCCCCATGGCATGACCGATCCGACCAGTTTCACGCCCCAAATCCCGCCGGACATCCGGTCCAGGGCCTTGGGCGCCTATCTCGGCCTGGCCTGCGGCGACGCGCTGGGCGCCACCGTGGAATTCCTGACCAAGGGAGAGATCGCCCACCAGTACGGCGTCCACAAGCACATCAAGGGCGGCGGCTGGCTGAAGCTGCCCGCCGGGCAAGTGACCGACGACACCGAGATGTCGCTGCATCTCGGCCGCGCCATCCTGTCCGGGCCGGACTGGGACGCCCGCCGAGCCGCCGAGGAGTTCGCCATCTGGCTGAAATCGGTGCCGGTCGATGTCGGCGACACGACGCGCCGCGGCATCCGCCGCTTCATCATGCATGGCACCCTGGAGGAGCCGGAGTCGGAGTACCATGCCGGCAACGGGGCGGCGATGCGCAACCTGCCGGTGGCGCTGGCGACGCTGGGCGACGATGCGGCGTTCGAACGCTGGTCGGTCGAACAGTCGCGCATCACCCACTGCAACCAGCTGTCCGATTCCGCGGTGATCGCGCTCGGCCGGATGGTGCAGCGGCTGGTGCGGGGCGGCGGCATCGTCGCGGCGCGGGAGGAGGCGAACGCGCTGATCGCCCGACACCGCCAGTTCAAGTTCGAGCCCTACCGCGGCCTGTCCACCGCCTTCGTCGTCGATACGGTTCAGACGGTCTTCCACTATTACTTCCAGACCGATTCGGTCGAATCCTGCGTGGTGGAGACGGTGAACCAGGGGGGCGACGCCGACACCACCGGCGCCATCGCCGGCATGCTGGCCGGCGCCACCTATGGCGTGGAGTCGATCCCGTCGCGCTGGCTGCGCAAGCTGGACCGCAAGGTGTATGACGAGATTTGTCAGCAAACCGACGCGCTGCTGGCCCGCGCGCCGCTGTTCGGAAAGGAATGACCGATGGCCGACGTGACCTTCTTCGAGAAACCCGGCTGCGGCGGCAACGCCCGGCAGAAGGCGATGCTGGAACAGGCCGGACATCGGGTGATCGCCCGCGACCTGTTGTCCGAACCCTGGACGCCCGGAACGCTGCGCCCCTTCTTCGGCGACCGGCCGGTGGCGGACTGGTTCAACCGCGCCGCGCCTGCGGTGAAGAGCGGCGAGGTGGTACCGGAGGCGCTGGACGAGGCGTCGGCGCTGGCCGCCATGGTCGAACGCCCGCTATTGATCCGCCGGCCGCTGATGCAGGTCGGCGACCGCCGCGACTGCGGTTTCGAGACCGACCGGGTCAATGCCTGGATCGGGCTGGCCGGTGCGGCGCCGGCCGGCGGGGCGATGGAGGGATGCCTGCGGCCCGACATGCCGCCCTGTCCGAAGCCGGCGGTGTAGCTCCCGTCGCGGCCGCAGGGCGCAAGTCGAAAGGTGACGCCGTCCGCCGCCTGTCGTAGCTTGTGCGCCCAGAGGCGAACGACAAGCGGCAGGCGAGGATACCATGTGCGAACTCCTGGGCATGAGCGCCAACGTGCCCACGGACATCTGCTTCAGCTTCGCCGGGCTGATGCGGCGGGGCGGGGCGACCGGGCCGCACCGCGACGGCTGGGGCATCGCCTTCTACGAGGGCAAGGGCTGCCGCAGCTTCCACGATCCGTCTCCCAGCAGCGAATCGGAGATCGCCCGGCTGGTCAGCCAATATTCGATCAAGTCCTGCACGGTGATCTCGCACATCCGCCGCGCCAACCGCGGCCGGGTGTCGCTGGAGAACACCCACCCCTTCACCCGAGAATTGTGGGGGCGGGTGTGGACCTTCGCCCACAATGGCCAGTTGAAGGGCGTAAAGGACCGTATGCTCACCTTCTACGAGCCGGTCGGCACCACCGACAGCGAGCATGCCTTCTGCTGGCTGCTCGACCAGATCCGCATGCAGTATCCGGAGCCGCCGAAGACGACCGCCGGGCTGATGAAGCTGATCCGTCATCTCGCCGCCGACCTGGGGTCTCTCGGCGTGTTCAACATGCTGCTCAGCGACGGGCGCACCCTGTGGTGCCACTGCGCCACCAACCTCGCCTGGCTGACCCGCAAGGCGCCCTTCGGTGCCGCCACCCTGGTCGATGCCGACATGAGCATCGATTTCTCCAAGGAGACGACGCCGAACGACGTCGTCACCGTCATTGCCACCCGTCCGCTGACCCGCGACGAGGCGTGGACGGTGATGCAGCCCGGACAGATGGCGGTCTTCCGCGGCGGACATCTGGTCACGCGCTGATCCGGGCTGGCGATTGTTGCGTCGTATGAAACGATCTTTCGCGCACAGCCCGGCTTAACCGCCGGGAAACATTGGAGCATCTTGGGCGTCAGAAACCGGCCGGGACCGACGGCCGCAACAACCAAGAGGCTCCTTCCGCCATGACCACGATCCTGCATGTCGACTCCAGCCCGCTCGGCACCGCCTCCGTCACCCGCCAGTTGACCGCCTCCATCGTCGAAGCCCTGGTGAAGGCCGATCCGGCGGCCACCTTGGTCGCCCGCGACGTCGCCGCCAACCCGCCGGCCCATCTGGACGGCGAGCTGCTGCAGGTCGTCAAGCTCGGCAGCCGTGAGGGGTTGAGCGACCGCCAGCGCGACGAGCTGGCCCTGAGCGATGCACTGGTCGAAGAGTTCCTGGCCGCCGATGTCGTGGTGGTCGGCGCGCCGATGTATAATTTCTCGATCCCGACCCAGCTGAAGGCCTGGATCGACCGCCTCGCCCAGGCCGGCCGCACCTTCCGCTATACCGAGAAGGGCCCCGAGGGTCTGGCCGGCGGCAAGCGCGTGATCGTGGCGTCGGGCCGCGGTGGCGTCTATTCGACCAATCCGGCGCTGGCCGGCCTCGACCATCAGGAAGCCTATCTGCGCACTGTGTTCGGTTTCTTCGGCATCACCGACGTGACCTTCATCCGCGCCGAGGGCATCGGCATGGGCCCGGAGGCCAAGGACAAGGCGCTGGCCGGTGCCGCCAAGGAGATCGAGGGTCTGCTGATCGCGGCTTGAGGCCGAGGGGCGTCGACAGTCCTGCAAAGCTCCCGCCCCCTCTCCCACCGAAGGTGGGGGAGGGATGGGGAGGGGGCACCCGTAGCCGACACTCTCCCTACTGGAACGCCACCTCCGCCAGGCTGCGCAGCTTGCGGGAATGCAGCGTCTCCATCCCGTGCTCGCGCAGCAACTCCATCGCCAGCACACCGATCTTCAGATGCTGGTCGACCCGCTCGCGATAGAAGCGGTCGGCCATGCCCGGCAGCTTCAACTGCCCATGCATCGGCTTGTCCGACACGCACAGCAACGTCCCGTACGGCACGCGGAAGCGGAAGCCGTTGGCGGCGATCGTCGCGCTTTCCATGTCCAGCGCGATGGCGCGGCTCTGGCTGAACCGCATCAGCGGTTCGCGGTGGTCGCGCAGCTCCCAGTTCCGGTTGTCGATGGTGGCGACGGTGCCGGTGCGCATGATGCCCTTCAGGTCGAACCCCGACAGGCCGGTCACCCGCTCCACCGCGGTCTCCAAGGCGCGCTGCACCTCGGCCAGAGCCGGCACCGGGACCCACAGTGGCAGGTCGGCGTCCAGCACATGGTCCTCGCGGACATAGCCGTGGGCCAGCACATAGTCGCCCAGCCGCTGGGTGTGGCGCAGGCCGGCGCAGTGGCCAAGCATCAGCCACGCATGCGGGCGCAGCACTGCGATATGGTCGGTGATGGTCTTGGCGTTGGACGGGCCGACACCGATGTTGACCAGGGTGATGCCGTTGCCGTCCGGCCGTTTCAGGTGGTAGGCCGGCATCTGCGGCATGCGCGTCAGCTTGACGGAGGCGACGTCCGCCGCCGCGCCGCCCAGGTTCAGGTTGGCGGTGACGATGTCGCCCGGCTCGACGAAGCTGTCATATTGGGCGCGATAGGCGGCCAGTTCGGCGTCGCCGGTAGGCTCCATGATCTCGCGCGACAGGCGGATGAACTCGTCGACATAGAACTGGTAGTTGGTGAACAGGACGAAGTTCTGGAAATGCTCCGGCGCCGTCGCCGTGTAGTGACGCAGCCGGTGCAGCGAGAAATCCACCCGCGGCGCAGTGAACAGCGCCAACGGCTTCACCGCGTCCAGCCCGGTGTCGCAGGTGCCGTTGACGATGGTGTCGTCCATCCGCGCCAGATCGGGCAGGTCGAACAGGTCGGGCAACTTGGTCAGCCGGTCCGGCGGCAGGTCGCCTTCGACATACATGCCTTGGGGAAAGGCGAAATGGATCGGGATCGGCTCCTCGCTGACGCCGACCTCCAGCGGAACGTCGTGGTTGCGCAGCAGCAGCGTGAACTGTTCCAGAAGATAGCGCTCGAACAGGTCGGGCCGCGTCACCGTGGTCGAATGGACGCCGACGCCCTCGACGAAGCCATAGGACAGCCGGGTATCGGCCGCGGCTCCGGAGATCGCCGTCAGCCGGACGTAAGGATAGCAGGCCCGGTTCCGTCCGCCTTCCTCCTCGCCCTGGGTGTAGGCGGCGAAGCGGTCGCGCAGGAAGACGGTGTTGCGCTCATAGATGTCGCGCACGCAGGCCAGTGCTGCTTTGGCATCGGTGAAACGCCCGGCCGACCCGGGCTGGAGCGGGGCTTTCTCAGTCATGCCTACGAAGATGGAGTACGAACGACCGGCTGGGAAGGCCGAATTTCGGCCGACCCACCGTCGGTGCACCCATCCCTACCCATGGGGATGAGGGCGGATCACTCCGCGTTCAGACCCATCAGCGATTTGGCAAAGGCGTCGGCGTCGAAGGGGCGCAGGTCGTAGACGCCCTCGCCGACGCCGATGGCGTGGACCGGGATCTTGAACTTCTCCGCCAGCGAGACCAGCACGCCGCCGCGGGCCGATCCGTCGAGCTTGGTCAGGATCAGGCCGTTGACGTTGACCATGTCGCGGAAGATCTCGACCTGGCTGTGCGCGTTCTGGCCGGTGGTGGCGTCCAGCGTCAGAAGGGTGGTGTGCGGTGCCGTTTCGTCCAGCTTCTTGATGACGCGGACGATCTTGCGCAGTTCCTCCATCAGGCCGGTCTTGTTCTGCAGGCGGCCGGCGGTGTCGATCAGCAGCACGTCGACCTTCTCCGCCCGTGCCCGCTCCAGCGCCTCATAGGCCAGCCCGGCGGCGTCCGCCCCGGTGTCGCGGGCGACGACCGGGCAGCCGGTGCGCTCGCCCCAGATCTTCAGCTGGCTGACGGCGGCGGCGCGGAAGGTGTCGCCGGCCGCCAGCATCACGCTCTTGCCCTCCGCCTTGAACTGGCGGGCGAGCTTGCCGATGGTGGTGGTCTTGCCGGTGCCGTTCACGCCGACGACCAGGATGACATGCGGTTTCAGCGCCGGGTCGAGCAGCAGAGGCCGGGCGACCGGGCCGACGATCTTCGCCACTTCGGCGGCGAGCGTCGACTTGACCTCCTCCGGCGAGACCTCCTTGCCGAAGCGGGTGCGCGCCAGTTCCGCCGTCACCTTTGCCGCGGTGGCGGGCCCGAGGTCGGCGGTGATCAGCAACTCTTCCAGCTCCTCCAGCGCCTCGTCGTCCAGCTTGCGCTTGGTGAAGATGCTGGTGATGCCGTCGGTCAGCTTGGAGGAGGACTTCGACAGCCCTTCCTTCAGCTTGGCGAACCAGCCTTTCTTGCTCGGCGGCACCTCTTCGGCGGCCGGGGCCGGGACTTGGACAGCGGCCGGCGCGGGAGCGGGCGGCAGTTCGGGAACCGGTTCCGGTTCGGGTGCCGGGGGCGCCGCCGGGAGAACGGGGGCAGCCGGCACTGTCGGCGGAACGGGAACGACCGGCACCGCCGGCGCAGGGGCGGGCGCCGGCGTTTCGACGCGGGGCGGGACGGGCTCCACCTCCGGCTGCGGCTCCACCTCCGGTGCGGGCGTGGCGGACTCGAGCCCTGCCGATTCGTCCTGCGCCGCCTCGTCCTTGGGAGCGGTCTCTTCGGGCTTCTTGCGGCCGAACCAGCGGAAAATCATGGAGTGTCCACTATGAGAGAGGTCAGAGCGGTGCGCCGGTCAGCACGCCGTTCTCGACGCCGGTGATGGCGGCGGGCACCAGCGAGCCGGGCGGGAAAATCCGGCCGAGACGGATCGCGGCGAAATGCTCCGTGCGGCCCAGATCGTCCTTCTCCACCAGCACCGTCGCGTTGCGGCCGACGAGGCTCGCCAGCTTGCCGGCCTCCGCCGTTTCACCGGCGGCGCGCAGGCGGGCGGCGCGCTCCTTGCGGACGGCACCGTCGACCTGCGGCATGCGGGCGGCCGGCGTGCCTGGGCGCGGGCTGTAGGGGAAGACATGCAGCCAGGTCAGGCCGCATTCCTCCACCAGCCGCAGGGTGTTCTGGAACATCTCCTCGGTCTCGGTCGGGAAACCGGCGATGAAGTCGGCGCCGAACACCACGTCGGGGCGGATGCGGCGCACCCGCTCGCAGAAGGCGATGGCATCGGCGCGGCCGTGGCGGCGCTTCATCCGCTTCAAAACCATGTCGTCGCCAGCCTGGAGCGACAGGTGCAGGTGCGGCATCAGGCGAGGCTCGGTCTCGATCAGGCGCCAGAGGTCGTCGTCCATCTCGATGCAGTCGAGCGAGGACAGGCGCAGCCGCGGCAGTTCCGGCACGCAGGCCAGCAACCGGCGCACCATCTGCCCGAGCGAGGGCGCCCCGGGCAGGTCGGGGCCGTAGCTGGTGATGTCGACACCGGACAGCACCACCTCGTTGTAGCCGGCCTTCACCAGCGCCTGCACCTGCTCGACGATGCCGCCGATGGGGACGGAGCGGGAGGGCCCTCGGCCATAGGGAATGATGCAGAAGGTGCAGCGGTGGTCGCAGCCCTGCTGAACCTGGACGAAGGCGCGGGCACGGTCCTCGAACCCGCCGATCAGGTGGCCGGCGGTTTCCTTCACCGACATGATGTCGTTGACCAGCACCTTTTCGGTCGGCGGCAGGCCCCAGCTTTCCGGCTGCAGCTTTTCCTGGTTGCCCAGGACCTGATCGACCTCCGGCATGGCGGCGAAGCGCTGCGGGTCGATCTGGGCCGCGCAGCCGGTGACGACGATGCGGGCGTCGGGCCGCTCGCGGCGCAGCTTGCGGATGGTCTGCCGCGCCTGCCGCTCCGCTTCCGAGGTCACCGCGCAGGTGTTGACGATCACCACGTCGTCCAGCCCGGCGCTGCGCACATGGTTGCGCATCACCTCGGATTCGTAGCTGTTCAGGCGGCAGCCGAAGGTGACGATCTCGGGGCCGGCCTGCGTCGTGCTGTCGGTGCCGTCGCTCATGCTGACGCCAGTTCGGCGGACAGCCGGCCGCTGAAGCTCAAGGCCACCGGTCCGGTCATCAGAACGCGGTCTTCCCCGGTCCACTCGATGGTCAGGGTGCCGCCGTCGAGCAGGATGTCGGCCTTGCGCCCGGTCAGGCCGCGGCGGGCCGCCGCCACCAGCGTGGCGCAGGCGCCGGTGCCGCAGGCCTGGGTGATGCCGGCGCCGCGCTCCCACACCCGCATGCGGATGGCGGTGGGTGACAGCACCTGGGCGAATTCGATGTTGGCGCGTTCGGGGAAAGCGGGGTGGTTCTCGAACACCGGACCGACCTCGGTCAGCGGCACCGCCTCGGCGTCGTCGACGAAGAAGACGGCGTGGGGGTTGCCCATGCTGACCGCGACCGGAGCGGCGAAGCCGCCATGCTCCACGGTTTCGACCCGCAGCGTGTCGGTGGGGGTGGCCAGCGGAATCGCCGCCCAGTCCAGCCGGGGAGCGCCCATGTCCACGGTGATGCGGCCGTTGTCGGCGCGGGAGGCGTGCAGCAGGCCCGCTTCGGTCTGGAAGCTGGTGCGGTCGCGTCCGCTCTCGGTCATCAGCAGCCAGCCGACGCAGCGCGAAGCGTTGCCGCAGGCCCCGACCTCGCTGCCGTCGGCATTGTGGATGCGCATGAAGGCATCGGCGCCCGGCGCGTCCGTGTGTTCCAGGATGATGAACTGGTCGCAGCCCACGCCGGTCTTGCGGTCGGCGATGGCGCGCACCTCCGCACCCGACGGGCGGTAGGGTTCGGAACGGGCGTCGATCACGACGAAGTCGTTGCCGAGGCCGTGCATCTTCAGGAATTCGCGGGTCATGGCCGCCGTTATATGGCGAGCGGCGGGGATAAGTCCATAAGGCGCCGCGCAAGGCAGAATCGCAGGCGCCCACTCCTCGGGGGAGCGACGGTCACGCCCCCTTGAACACCAGATGCTTCGACGCCGCGAAGTTGAAGAACATGCCGGCGATCGACCCGGCGGCCACCGCCAGGAACGGATGCTCGGCAATCAGCTGCACACCGGATTCCAGCCCGACCGACACGCCGTAATTGATCACGCCGCCGATGGCGTTGGCGGCGATGAACTTGGCCCACTGGCGATGCAGCGGCTCAACGGCCGCACCGCGGAAGGTGAAGGCGCGGTTCAGTGCCCAGGTCGCCGTCGCCGCGGCGAAGAACGAGGGAATGCGGGCGGCGAAGAACTCCAGCCCCAGCGCCAGCCCGGCGTAGAGCACCGCCGTGTCGACCGCCAGCCCGACGATGCCGACCGCGCCGAACTTGGCGAACTGCACCCCGAGCCGGCCGAGCCGGCTGTCCAGCACTCCGGCCACCGTGTCGCTCAACCTGCCGCTCACCGCCGCGTGCCTGGTTGGGCGAGCGGCGGGTGGTTGCCCGGCGCGCGCTGCGACAGATAGTGCATGCGCTTGGCCTCGCGGCGGCCATGGGTGACGGTGTCGAGGATCAGGCCGCAGGTCAGGCTGAGGAAGCCCAGCAGCATCAGCCCGGTGGCGAGCAGGGCCGTTGGGAAGCGCGGGACCAGACCGGTTTCGAAATAGGTGGCGATGACCGGCACGCCCAGCACCATCGACAGCAGCGCCAGCAGACCGAACAGGGCGGAGAAGAAGGGCAGCGGCCGCTCCTCCTTCACCAGCATGACGATGGCGCGCAGGATACGGATGCCGTCGCGGATGGTGTTGAGCTTGCTGTGCGACCCGGGCGGGCGGTCCTTGTAGGGGGTCTTCACCTCGGCGATCGGCATGCGCAGCTCCAGCGCATGGACGGTCAGTTCCGTTTCGGTCTCGAAACCACTGGCCAGCGCCGGGAAGGACTTGACGAAGCGGCGCGAGAAGACCCGGTAGCCCGACAGCATGTCGCCGATGCGGCTGCCGAAGATCCTGGCGACCATGCCGGTCAGCACCAGATTGCCGAAGCGGTGGCCGGGGCGGTAGGCGGCGACGATCTCGGTCACCCGCGCGCCGTTGACCATGTCCAACTGCTCGTCCCACAGCCGCTTCACCAGCAACGGGGCGCTGGCCGCATGGTAGGTGTCGTCGCCGTCGACCAGCACATACACGTCCGCCTCGATGTCGGCGAACATGCGGCGCATGACGTTGCCTTTGCCCTGCAGCGGCTCGCTGCGGACCACCGCGCCCGCGGCCCGCGCGACCTCCACCGTCCTGTCCTTGGAGTTGTTGTCGTAGACGTAGACGATGGCGTCCGGCAGCGCGGCGCGGAAGTCGCGCACCACCGAGCCGATGGCCGCCTCTTCGTTGTAGCAGGGGATCAGCACCGCGATGGTCGGAGCCGGGCCCGTTTCGGCGGCGGTCATCGGCGTTCCCGATTCGGTGCTGCCCGGGTCGCTGCCGGCGATGGGGGCGGGGCGGCCGATGGTCGATACGGTCATGGTGCGGACTTCGGGCTCGGAAGGGGACTGCGGGGCTGGCGCGGCGATCACGGGTGATAAACAGCACAAACCGGGCGATTATTCCATTGTCTCCCGGTTGCCGGCCATCCGGTCGACCGCACAGAGATTCAGCGGTTCCCCCAGATTGTTGGCGACGATCCGGCAGCGCTGCGGGTCCAGCCGCAGGCCGACCAGGGCGGCCGCCTTGGCGGCGCCAGCCGTGTCCGGGATCGTGCTCAGCATCAGGAAGGGGCCGCGATGGGCCGATAGCTTGTCCTTCATGATGGCGAGATAGCCGTTGCCGACCGAATCCGGCTGCAGGAAGTTGGACTGGATGCGCACGAAGGTGACGCGTGACGGGAAGGACGGGATGACGTGCGAAATGGCCCAATAGCCGGCCATCAGCACCATGGTGTCGTCTGGATCGTCGATGGGCGGCACGTCCGCCTGCACCCAGCGTTGGTCCGCGCCCGCCGGCCAGGGGATGCGCCCCCAGTCGGCCGGCTGTACCGTCAGCTGCACCAGCGCCAGCAGCGCCACGGCCAGCCCGATGCGCAGCCGCCGCGCCAGCGGCAGCAGCCCCACCGCCATCACCAGCGCCAGCGGCGCCAGCATTTCCAGCGGCACGAGGTAGCGGTAGATGCAGAACATCGCCACCCACAGCGCATAGGTGATGCTCAGCGCCACCAGCAGGAAGCGGGTCGCGGGCTTGTCGGTCAGCCAATCGTTCCGCTTACGCATCGATCGGCCGGCGAGCATGCCGGCGAACCCGGCCGGCACCAGGACGAACAGGGCAAGAACCCGCAGGTCGAACCACGGCACCTCGCCCACCGTCAGGGGGGAAAAGGTGAAGACGACTGGGAAGAACAGCCGCTCCCATAGGTTCGGTGGGAAGAAGGCGACATTGACATAGTCGGAAATCGCGGCAAAGGGCGACTTGAAGATATGGTTCATGTGCGGGAAGACCGGGTTCCCGTAATCGTGCCACAGATGCGCCATCCACAGGCCGCCGCCCAGCGCCAGCCCCGTCAGCACGCCGATGCCGAAGAAGAAGGCCAGCCACAGCCGCCGCCAGGGGCGGGCGGGCAAGGCCAGGAAGGCCAGGCATAGCCCGACCGCATAGATCACCGTCGGGTTCTTCAGCCCCATCGCCGCGCCGGCCAGCAGCCCGGCCGCAGCCACCCGCGCGAAGCTCGGCAGCGGCCGGCCGTCAAGGATGCCGGGCAGGCCGTGGGCGACGACCGCCAGCGCCCCCAGCACGCCCAGGCTGACGACATTGTCCTGGAAGCTGGTGCCGATCAGCCCCAGCGTGCCGCCGCCCAGCCCGCCCATCACCGCCAGCGCCATGGCGGCCATCGTTCGTTGTCGAACCGGAATGTTCCGCATGCAGGATGATGCCAGCAGGAACAGCAGCGACAGGTTCACGCCTTGCAACGTCCCCCACAGGAAGCCGGCTGCCCGTGCCGGCAGATGGGTCGCCAGCCAGTAGAAGGGCGCGTCGAGGAAGGGGGTGTAGAAGGTTGGCATCTGCGCGGCGAGCAGGTCGCGCCCGATCCGCCCGGTCAGCAGCGCGTAGCCGTTGTACCAGTGGTAGTTCCGCAAATCCCAGTTGGCGTCCATGCCGAAGGCCAGGGTCAGCAGGCCGTAGGCGGCGGGCGCCAGCAGCAGGAAGATGCGACCGGTCAGGCGGGCGCGGCGGTCGTCGTCGAAGGGCGGCATCGGGGCGGGTGGACCTTCGTTCGTGAGGGGCGCGGCACTTTGGTAAGCGGCGACCTGACGCTCTGCAAGCGACGAACGTCGGCGAGCGGATATCTCACGACTTCCCGTCCCTCGCGATTTTCACAGGGCTCGTCACCGAACAAGTCGTTTGCCGGGCTGTGGCCGGCGGCTACCGTGGCGCCTTTCGGTGGACGCAAGGGGGCGTGGCGGGGCGTGGACGCAACAAGGGGGCCGGCGATACCGGCGCGGCTGGTGTGGGCGCTGGGCATGTCGCAGCTCGTCTGCTGGGGCGTCTCCTATTATGTGATCGGCCTGTTCGGCGAGACGATGGCGGCGGACCTCGGTCAAGGGCTGCCGACGATCCATGGCGGCTTCACCGTGGCACTGGTGGTGATGGGACTGGTGTCGCCCGGCGTCGGGCGCGCCATCGACCGGCATGGCGGGCGGCCGGTGATGGTCACCGGTTCCCTGCTGATGGCGGCGGGCTGTCTCGGGCTTTCGCTGGCGCATGGGCTGGCCGCCTATTACGGGGCCTGGGTCCTGCTGGGGCTCGCGATGCGGATGGCGCTGTACGATGCGGCCTTCGCCGCGCTGGCCAGGATCGGCGGACGGGCGGCGCGCACGCCGATCTCGCAGATCACGCTGCTGGGCGGGCTGGCCTCCACCGTGCTGTGGCCGGTGGGGCAGGGGCTGGCGGATGTGCTGGGCTGGCGCGGTGCGCTGGGCGTCTATGCGGTGCTGGCGCTGGCGACGGTGCCGCTGCATTTGCTGATTCCGCCGGATCGCCACGTGCCGGATCGTCAGGTTTCCGAAGGCCGGGCGCCGGAAAACGGTGCCGAGTCCGCGCCGCCGATGCCTGTCCCGCCCTCGCTATTGGCTTCGGTGCTCTATGCGCTGATCGTGGCACTGACGGGCATGCTGAACTCGGGGCTGTCCGCCCACATGATCGGGATGCTGGCCGGGCTGGGCATGGCGCCGGCCCTGGCGGTCTGGGTGTCCACCCTGCGCGGGGTCGGGCAGTCGGCCGCCCGGCTGGCGGAAATCCGGTTCGGCAGGCGGCTGTCGGCCTTCGGTCTCGGCATCCTGGCGACCGGCCTGATCTTGCCCTGTTTTCCGTTGCCGGCGGCGTTCGGGGCGGCGCCCGCGGCCGGGATCGCCTTCGCCCTGCTGTTCGGGGCGGGCAACGGGCTGGTCACCATCGTGCGCGGCGCCCTGCCGCTGGCCCTGTTCGATCCGGCCCGCTACGGTCAGACCGTCGGGCGCCTGATCACCCCGGGCTTCTTTGTCTCCGCGCTGGCGCCGCTGCTCTTTGCGCTGGTCATCGAGCGCTTCGGCGACGCCGCGGCGCTGTGGCTGTCCTTCCTGCTGGCTGTCGCGGCATTCGTGGCCTCCCTGGTGCTCGCGCTGCGTTTCGGGCCGCGGAGGCGGGCCTGACCGGGTCGATTCCAGGAGTTCTGCGCAACAATCATGCGTAGTGGCGCATTCGCGCATGCCTGTTCGCTCGCCGCGCGCAGGGAAAAGGGCAAGCTTCCTCTGGCAATGGCTTGTTCGGTCTGCTATTCACCACGCTCTGCATGCGCGCGTTTGCGCCTTCTTGCGCGACAGGATTTCTGGCGATGGATAAGTTCACGGTTCTCACCGGCGTTGCGGCGCCGCTGCCGATGATCAACGTCGACACCGACATGATCATCCCCAAGCAGTTCCTGAAGACCATCAAGCGGACGGGGCTCGGCAAGCATCTGTTCGACGAGATGCGCTATACCCCCGAGGGGCAGGAGATCCCGGACTTCGTCCTGAACAAGGCGGCCTACCGCAAGGCCAGCATCCTGGTGTCGGGCGACAATTTCGGTTGCGGCTCCTCGCGCGAGCATGCGCCGTGGGCGCTGGCCGACTTCGGCATCCGTTGCATCATCGCCCCCAGCTTCGCCGACATCTTCTACAACAACTGTTTCAAGAACGGCATCCTGCCGATCAAGTTGCCGAAGGAGCAGGTGGACCTGCTGCTCGACGACGCGTCGCGCGGGTCGAACGCCGTCATCACGGTCGACCTCGAGAAGCAGACCATCACCGGCCCGGACGGCGGCTCCATCTCCTTCGAACTCGACCCGTTCCGCAAGCATTGCCTGCTGAACGGCCTGGACGACATCGGCCTGACGCTGCAGCAGTCGGCCCACATCGACGGGTACGAGGGCAAGCAGCGCGCCGGACAGCCGTGGATGTGGGGCTGACCGCTCCCATCCTCCCCCGATTTCCGCAACTCTGTCTTCTTGACGTCTGACTTTTGGGAGTGCGCCCGCCATGGCCGCCAATAAGAAGCTTCTGTTCCTCCCCGGTGACGGCATCGGCCCGGAGGTGATGCGCCAGGTTCGCCGGGTCGTCGACTGGATGGACCGCAAGCGCAAGATCACCTTCGACGTGTCCGAAGGCCTGGTCGGCGGCGCGGCCATCGACGCCCACGGCGTTCCGCTGTCCGACGCAACGCTGGCCGAGGCGCTGGCGGTGGATGCGGTGATGCTGGGCGCGGTCGGCGGCCCCAAGTGGGACAACCCCACCGACTACACCAAGCGCCCGGAAGCCGGCCTGCTCGCCCTGCGCAAGGAACTGGGCCTGTTCGCCAACCTGCGTCCGGCGGTGGTGTTCGACGCGCTGGTCGACGCCTCGACCCTGAAGGCCGATGTCATCCGCGGCCTGGATATCCTGATCGTCCGCGAGTTGACCGGCGGCGTCTATTTCGGTGAGCCGCGCGGCATCACCGACATCGGCAACGGCGAACGCCGCGGCGTCAACACCCAGGTCTACACCACCAGCGAGATCCGCCGCGTCGCCCGCGTCGCCTTCGAGCTGGCGCGCAAGCGTGGCAACAAGCTGTGCTCGATGGAGAAGGCCAACGTCATGGAATCCGGCCTGCTGTGGCGGCAGGAGGTGACGAAGCTCCACCAGGAGGAATTCCAGGACGTCGAGCTGAGCCACATGTATGCCGACAACGGCGCCATGCAGCTGCTGAAGAACCCGCGGCAGTTCGACGTGATCGTCACCGACAACCTGTTCGGCGACATCCTGTCGGACGAGGCGGCGATGATGACCGGCTCGCTCGGCATGCTGCCGTCGGCCTCGCTCGGCGCTCCGGATGCCGACGGCAACCGCAAGGCGCTTTACGAGCCGGTGCATGGCTCGGCCCCCGACATCGCCGGCCGCGACCTTGCCAACCCCTGCGCGACCCTGCTGTCCTTCGCGATGTGCCTGCGCTACTCGTTCAACCTGGACGAGGACGCCAAGCTGATCGAGCGCTCGATCCAGAACGTGCTGGGCGGCGGCATGCGCACGGCCGACATCATGGCTCCGGGCATGGCCCGCTGCTCCACGACCGTCATGGGCGATTCGATCCTGCGCGAACTGGACAAGCTGGCGTCCTGATCGGTGGGTTGAAGGTTTCCCAAAGAAAAGGCCCCCGTCCGGAAGGACGGGGGCCTTTTCGTCTGCACGGTTGCCGCGTTTCAATCGCCTCCGGTTGGGCGGTCGGCCGTAGTACGACCGCCGTGGCTTGCCTGTCCGCCCTTGCGCCCGGCTTCCGCCGCAAGCGAGGGATTCTTGGAGAAGCTGCGCGAGGATGCGGGCACGCTGCGCCCGCCCTTGCGTCCGGCTTCCGCCGCAAGCTCCGGGTTCTTTGAAAAGCTGCGCTTGTCGGCCGGCACGCTTTCACCGCCTTTGCTGGCGATCTGGCGTTGCCGATCGGGGTCCATCGACGCGAAACCGCGGCCCGACGTACGATTGCTCTCTTTCGAGGCCATAACCAACCTCCGACTGTGCCTTGTTGATCTGACAACCGACAGGGCACGGGAGTGGTTCCCGCTTTACCCCGTTAAATCATCCATGCGGTCGCGCACAGGTGCTGACGCCGAGCTTCCGCAAACCATGCCGATGTCTTCATTTCGGCAGTCCCCTCGGTCGATGATCCAGGCATAAAAACCGGAATCCCTTTGGGGCCTTCGTGCTTCCCCAGTCGTGGGAATGACGGCCGGCAGGGTATTCTTGCGGCATCAATCGCATCGGCCTTCCTAGACGAAAAATCTACTCCAAGTAGAAAAACAAAGATCCATATCCGCGATAAATTACTTTTTTTGCGACGGATAAGTTGTGTTGATTGGCATTCCTAGTATCGATACGGAGCAAGGCAGGGGGTTTTATATTGCGTTCGCCGTCGATCCAGGAATTTGTGTGAGCACAATCGGTTGTGGCGGCAAGATGTACAATTAAAACAATGATCAAATATTTCAAAATAATTATAGCATCTCTAGAATTTTATATGGAATTAATTGAGTTGTTGTTGCGCACTATCATGAAATCGTGAATGCAATTTCGCAAAATTTCAAAGAATAATCCCTTCAAAAATTTAGGATTTCTGGAAGAAAATAAGATTTTATCAGCTTTTGTCATGGAATACCTTAAGACATTGGCAAGATTTTCCGGAGCCATCATTGATGGATAGCGGGTGCCGATGCCGCTCCGGATGCGTGCGGGTAGGGGGTTACGATGCCGACCGTGCTTGTGGTGGACGATGATCCCGCGCTTCGCCTGACGCTCCGCCGTCTTCTTGAAAAAGCGGGTGTGGAGGTCGAGGAGGCGGCGGACGGAGACGAAGCCATGCGGCTGTTCCGGGCGCGCAGACCGGATTTGGTGATCTGCGATGTGGTGATGCCCTATGTCGACGGCCTGCGGACGATCATGACCATGCGGCGCCTGGCCCCGGCGGCAAAGATCATCGCCATATCCGGCGGCGGCCGCAGCAAGGCGATGGACCTGCTGGCCGCCGCCCGGCAGATGGGCGCCGATCATGCTTTGGTGAAACCGATCGAAAAGAGCCAGATCGCCCTGATCGTCGATTTCTGCGGTCGTGACCCTGGTCCTTCTCCATCACCACGCCTGCCCTGAGGCGGCGGGGGTGTGGCGCCGTGATGTCGATCAAGTCCATACGGCGCCGATTGCGTCAGTGGTTCAGGCAAGTTGAGGCAACCGGCGGTCCCCGGCCGCCGGCCGTCGCCTCTCCTTCCACCGAGAATGGAAGGCCGTCGGCCGCCGGGCAGGAATTGCGCGGTCTCGAGCAGCGCCTGTGGCGGCTGCTGATGCAGCCCGCGGTTGCGTCCGCCGGCCGTGTCCATCTGCTCGATCTCGGCATGATGCGGGAGTGTCTCGGGCCGAACTGGCCGGACCTACGCTGGCGGGTTTTTTCCGCGGCCGATGCCCTGATCGAACGCTCCCTGACCCGCAACGACATCCGCTTCAGAACCTCCAGCGACGACTACATCATCGTGTTCGCATCGCTCGAACGTCATGCCGCTGCCCTGGTATGCGCCAGGATAGCGCAGGAATTGCTGCAGCTTTTCCTGGGGGACGACAGGACGGCCGACATCCGCGTATCGACCGCCGTCGGGGTGGTGGATGGACACATCCAGTTCGACCATGCCTTCGCCAAGGCACTGCTGGCCGATGCGCTGCCGCAGGCGGAGCGCCGGACCGGCGGCGGGCCGGTCCTCTCAACCTCCGGGACGGCGATCGGGGGGGCCGTGGACGGTTCTACGGCGATGTCCGGCGCCCTGTCCCATGCGGATGAAGCCACCGGCAAGGCTCAGGTCGCCCTGCGTCAGTTGAGGCTTTCGCCCGACGATGCCGGCCAGTTCGGCATCAGATACCGGCCGGTATGGGACATCGGTCAAATGGTGATCTCGACCTATATGGGAACCCCGGTGCGCATTTTTCCGGACGGCTCCTTCCTGGAGGGGGCCGCGGCCTTGACGTCCGTCACCGATGCCATGGAGATCTTGAGGCTCGACGCCGAAGCGCTGGTCGGATCGGTCGAAATCCTGAACGGACTTTTCCGCAGCAAATCCCGCCTGCTGATGTCGGTGCCGGTCTGCTTCGAGACCTTGGCCGCCCGCCGCACCCGGCAGCCCTTTCTCGAAATCTGCCAGTCGATCCCCGACTATCTGCGCCGTTTCCTCATCTTCGAGCTTCTGCGTTTCCCGCCGGGGGTGCCCACCGGCCGGCTGAACGAACTGTTGCACGAGGTCAGGCCTTATTGCCGCTGGTCCTTCATGCAGGTCGACTTCAAGCCGCAGAGCTTTTCCGGGATCGCCGGAACGGGTTTGAGCGGCGTCACCATGACGATGCCGGCCGACCGGTCCGCGGAGGCCCGGTTGATGGAGGAGATGAACAGCATCGTCCTGTCGGCGGAGCGGGCCGGCCTGATGATCTGCGTTACCGGCCTGTCGACCACCAGCATGGTGGTGGCGGCGAGGGCGGCAGGGGTCAGGCTGGTCGCAGGCAACCGCATCGGTCCGCCGCGGGACCGCCCGAGGGCGATGAACCGCTTCGACTGGCCCGACCTGTACCGGGAGGAGGATGAGGGCTGACGGACAGCCTTGTTCAGACCGCCGCGATCGCGTCGGCCAGCGCCACCAGCCGGCGGGCGTTCTCGACATGCAGGGTCTCCACCAGCTTGCCGTCGACCAGCACCACGCCCCGGCCGGCCGCGGCGGCCTCGGCATGGGCGGCGATGATGCGGTGGGCCTGGGCGATCTCCTCGGCATCGGGGGCGAAGGCGTCGTTGCAGGCAGCGATGGTCTTGGGATGGATCAACGTCTTGCCGTCGAAGCCCAGTTCGCGGCCCTGGCGGCAGGAGGCGGCGAAGCCCTCGTCGTCGTTCAGGTCCAGATGCACCCCGTCCAGCACAGCCAGCCCATAGGCACGCGCCGCCAGCAGGCACAGGCCCAGGCTGGTGATCATCGGCAGCCGCTGTGCCGTGTGGGCGGCGTGCAGGTCCTTGGCGAGGTCGGACGTGCCGAGCACCAGCGCGCCGACGGCGGGGGAGGCGCCCGCGATCTCCTTGGCGTTCAGGATGCCGAGCGGGGTTTCCATCATGCACCAGACGCTCTGGCGGGCAGGCGCGCCGGCTTGGCGCAGCACCGCCTCCGCCTGCCGCACCGCGTCGGCACTCTCCACCTTCGGCAGCAGCACGGCATCGGCGCCGCTGGCCGCCGCCATGCGCAGGTCGTCATAGCCCCAGGGCGTGTTCAGCCCGTTGGTGCGGACGATCAGCTCCCGCCTGCCATAGCCGCCGGCAGCCAGCGCGCTTGCGATGGTGTCGCGCGCCGCGGCCTTGGCATCCGGGGCGACCGCATCCTCCAGATCCAGGATCAGCCCGTCGGCGGGCAGGCTGCGCCCCTTCTCCAGGGCGCGGGCGTTCGAGCCCGGCATATAGAGCACGCTGCGGCGAGGGCGGACGGTCGTGGCCATGGCGATGTTCCGGCGATGGGGTGGTCGATGCGGATGATTGGCGAAGGCAGCTTTAGCCTTGCGTCCCTGTCCTGTCCATGGGCCATGCCGTCACGGCTTCCTGCAACGTCCCGTCAGGGTGCCCGCCCCATACCCGGCCTGTCCATGCATGGCAGCCATGCCGCACCCCATCCACAGCGCGATGAAGTCGGCGGCTTTACGCCCGGCGGAGCGTCGCTTACGCTCCATGCCCATGAAGACCGTCCTCACCATTCAATCGCATGTCGCCTACGGCTATGTCGGCAACCGGGCCGCGGTGTTTCCGCTGCAACGGCTGGGGATCGACGCCACGGCGGTCAACACCGTCCAGTTCTCCAACCACACCGGCTACGGTGCCTGGACCGGTCAGGTCTTCACCGCGGAACATATCGCCGACATCGTCGACGGCATCGCCGCCCGCGGCGTGCTGCCGGCCCAGGATGCGGTGCTGTCCGGCTATATGGGCGACGTCAGCCTCGGGCAGGTCATCGTCGAGACCGCGGCGCGGGTGAAGGCGGCCAACCCCAAGGCCGTCTATTGCTGCGACCCGGTGATGGGCGATGTCGGACGAGGCTTCTTCGTGCGGCCCGGCCTGCCGGAGTTCATCCGCGACCATGCGGTGCCCGCCGCCGACCTGATGACGCCCAACCAGTTCGAACTGGAATATCTGACCGACCGCAGGGTGGCGACGCTGGACGACGCGCTGGCCGCCACGGCGGCGTTGCGCGCACGCGGGCCCCGTCTGGTCCTGGTCACCAGCCTGACCCGCAGCGATGCCGATCCCGACTGCATCGAGATGCTGGTGGACGGCACCGACGGGGCATGGCTGGTGGCGACGCCGCGCCTGACCTTCGACCCGCCGCCCAACGGGTCCGGCGATGCGGTGGCGGCACTGTTCCTCGCCCATTACCTGTCGGTCTTCGACCCGGCCGATGCGCTGGAGAAGGCGGCTGCGGCGATCTTCGCCATCTTCGAGGCGACGAAACGGATGGGCACGCGTGAGCTGCAGCTGATCGCCGCGCAGGACGAGTTCGTCAATCCGTCCCGCCGCTTCTCCGCCACCCGCCTGCGCTGACCGTCTCCACCGCCCTCGCTCCCCGCCCCGCCTCCACTACGGTCAGGCCGCCCCTCCGGCGGCATGGCCGGCAACCTGGCTGCCGGTTCGGGCCGGATGGTCGATCACGCGGGATGCCGGCAGCCGCACCGTCATGGTGGTGCCGGCACCGGTCGTGCTCCGGCAGGTCAGCGTCCCGCCATGCAGGTCGACGAAATTCTTTGAGATCGACAGGCCGAGACCGGTGCCCTCGAACCGCCGGTTTGCCGAGTTCTCAGCCTGACGGAAGGGCTGGAACAGGTCGGCCATGAAGTCGGGCGGGATGCCGATGCCGGTATCCGTCACCTCCAGGCGAAAACCGCCGTCGCCCTCGAAATCGGCGGCGAGGGTGACGCTGCCGCCGGCCGGCGTGAATTTCACGGCATTCGACAACAGGTTGAGGATGACCTGCTTGAAGGCGCGGCGGTCTACCCACAGCATGGCGACGACCGCCGTGATCCCGTTGTTCAGCGCGACCCCGCCGGATGCGGCGCGGTCGCGCACCATCATCAGGCATTGGGCCACCGCCTCGTGCGCTTCCACCGCCTCCTCGCACAGCTCGAACCGGCCGGCCTCCAGCTTCGACATGTCCAGCACGGCGTTGACGATGTCCAGCAGATGCTGGCCGCTGTCGTGGACGTCGGCGACACAGGATTTCTGCCGGTCGTTCATGGGACCGAAGAACTCGCTGTCCAGCACCTCGGCAAAGCCGATGATCGCGTTCAGCGGGGTGCGCAGCTCGTGGCTCATGTTGGCCAGGAACTCGCTCTTCGCCCGGTTCGCCAACTCCGCCTGGGTCTTGGAGGCGATCAGCTCGGCTTCCTGCTGCTTGCGGCGGGTCATGTCGCGGATGACGCCGACATAGATGCGCGGCTCGTCCGGCTCCAGGGTGCCGAAGGAGGCGGGGCGGACCGCCGGGGCACCGGGGCTGCCGTCCAGCCTCAGGTCGCTGACCGTGAAGCCGACCGGAAAGGCAAGGCCGTCACGGCGCAGCGCGGTCAGGTCGCGGTCGTTGGCACCGCCGCGGGCGTCGGGGATCAGTGCCTCGATCGGTTGGCCGACCATTTCGCGCTCCGGAATGCCGAACATCGATTCCGCCGCGCGGTTGAAGGTGACGATGCGTCCGGCGGTATCGAAGGTGACCACAGCGTCCAGCATGGAATCGAGTATGCCGCGGATGCGGCGCGATGCACGCCCCAGCCGCGCCTGGTCCTCCTCCCGCCGGGCATGCTGGCGGACGACGAAGGCGGTCAGCAGGGCGATGGCGATGGTCATCACCGTGCCGATGGCCGTCCAGGCGGCAGCGTCGCGCTGCCAGTCCGCCAGCACCGCGGCCACCGGCAGGGTGGCGACGATCACGAAGGGATAGCCCTGCACCCGCCGCACGCTGATCAGGCTGTCGACCCCGGTGGGTGTGCCGGCCGCGTTGGTCGGTGAGCCGGGCGCAGCGGTGCGGATGGTCGCCTCGTCACGTTCCGCCAGCATCCGCCACACCGCCGGCCAGTCGGCGAGCTGCGCGATCCTGTGCCGGTCCTGCGGCCGTTCCAGCAACAGGGTGCCATCCTCCAGCGCCAGGATCACGCTGCCCTTGCGGTCGATGCCCTGCGATTCGAGCGTCGCCGCCAGCCGTGTCGTGTCGACCATCGCCACCACCACGCCGCGGAAACCGTCACCGCCGTTTTTCCCGATCTCCTCCTTGCCGCTTTCCCAGCGCCGGCTGAACGGAATGACGCGGGTGCCGGGGGCCACCCGGCTGGCGATCGGGGCGCCGACGAACAGCTGCCGGTCGGGCTGGTCGCGCGGCTCGGTGAAATAGGATCGGTCGGACAGGGCGACGGGCGGCAGGGGGGTGTCAGCGGAATGGTGCAGGGCGAAGCCGTCCCGGCCGACGACCAGCAGTCCGGACACTTCGGCGAAGGCCGTGCGGCGCTGGCGCAGGTGGTCGTGGATCAGCGGATCGCCGCGACGCCCACCGTCGGGAAGGGTGTCGAGCGCGAAGGTCAGGTCGCGCAGCAACTGGTCCACTGCGAATGCGGTGCGCATGGTCTGGGACTCCAGCATGCGGGCCAGGTCGCGGGTGGCGCGCTCACCAGCGTCCAGCGCTTCGTGCCGGCCCTGGATCAGGCCATAGCCGATCAGCGCGTCCACCACCAGGATGAAGGCGAGGCCGGAAGCCGTGATCAGGAAGCGGATCGATCCCAACCGGCCACGCAGCGCCCGCGCCAGACCGGCGAGGTGTTGGGACGGCAAGGAATCGGACCCGGGAACGGCCATCGGCGTTACGGTTTCCTGTCGGTCGGAGGGCTGGACGGAGCGTCTTCATTAAACGAGCCCGGCGAGTAAGGAAAGTGTAACCGTACTACTTTCGAGGGCTTCCCGCTGCGCCCATATGCCGCGGTTCCGCCTGCCGGTGCACTATTTTCAGGTCCCCAGCCATCCCGCGACGGCGGTTGCCGGCAGCATCGCCATCCGTTAGGTAGGGGGGTATCTTGGCAGCCGGATCGCGCATATTTCCATGACCGACGGACCGCTTTCGCTCTACCGCGCCCGCCGCGGCAGCGGCACCCTTCGCCCCGATCCCGACCAGGAGTTGGCGGCGGAGAAGTTCCAGAGCCTGTATCAGGCGTTGAAGGGCTATCAGCCGCAGCCGTCGGGCGACGGCCGACCGTCCGGCGGCAGCTGGCTGGAGCGCTTCGGGCTCGGCCGCCGCCGCGCCGCGCCGCCGCCGCCCGACATCGCCGCCACCGCGCCGCAGGGTCTCTACATCTACGGCAGCGTCGGGCGCGGCAAGTCGATGCTGATGGACCTGTTCTATGAGACCGCCCCGGTCGAGAAGAAGCGGCGCGTCCATTTCCATGAATTCATGCTGGAGATCCACCAGCGCATCCACGACCACCGCCAGTCGGGCAGGGGAAAAGGTGACGGTCCGGACGAGGCGTTGCCCGAACTGGCTCGCGCGCTGGCCGACGAGGCGTGGCTTCTGTGCTTCGACGAGTTCCATGTCACCAACATCGTCGACGCGATGATCCTGGGCCGGCTGTTCACCAACCTGTTCGACCTGGGCGTCGTGGTGGTCGCGACCTCCAACTGGCCGCCGGACATGCTGTACAAGGACGGGCTTCAGCGCGAGCTGTTCCTGCCCTTCATCGCGCTGCTCAAGGACAAGCTGGACGTGCTGTCGCTGGACGGTCCGACCGACTACCGGCTGGACCGGCTGAAGGGCGTGCCGATCTACCACCACCCGCTGGGAGCCACCTCGACGGCCGCCCTTGCCACGGCCTTCTCCGACCTGACCGGCGGTGCTGCCGGCGAGCCGACCAGCCTTACGGTGCAGGGCCGCCGGGTCGAGATCGCGCGCGCCGCCAAATGCGTGGCCTGGGTCGATTTCTGGGATCTGTGCGGCAAGCCGCTGGGCGCCGCCGACTATTTGGGCATCGCCACCCACTTCCACACCGTGCTGATCGACCGCGTGCCCACCATGAAGGACGAGCTGCGCAACGAGGCCAAGCGCTTCATGACGCTGATCGACGCGCTGTACGAGCACAAGGTCAACGTCGTCATCGCCGCCGAGGGCCCGCCGGAGCGGCTCTATCCCGAAGGCACCCACGCCTTCGAGTTCGAACGCACCGTCAGCCGCCTGATGGAGATGCAGAGCGAGGACTACCTGCAACGGCAGCATTTGACTTAGGTCCGAGGTGCCCGGACGCCTTCGGCTATGACTTCCCGCTGCGCGACTTTCAGGAGCGGACGATCCATGCCATAGAGGTCGCAATCGGCTCCGGTCAACGCGAATGCGGGTTGCCATGGCCACCGGCACAGGCAAGACAAAGATCTGCATTGCGCTGGTCTATCCGCTGCTGAAGGAGTAGCGCTTCCGTCGCATTTCGTTTCTGGTGCGACGGCACCGCGCCGGGCGAGCATGCCGGCTCTGTCGACCGTTATCGCCAATCCATCCTGGTCGCCGCCTTCCGTGTTGCCTGGCGTTCACCCTCTGGGCGACGGCCGACCCTCTACCGATTAATCTTCGTCAAGGCGTTCCGCGGCGAGTTGGTGCCGCAGGGTTCGAACGATGATCCGGCCTCCGTCCTGCTGGAGCGCATCCGGGCCGAGCGCGCGGCAGCCGGTCCCGTTCCCCGGCGCGGTCGGCGTTCGAAAGCGGTGGACGCCGGCTGATCGGACGCGGAGTGGCGGCCCAGGCCGCCGCCCGCCAAATCCCCGGCATCTCCCCGCGGTATCCGGGGTGGCGCCGTACCCGGCATTCCGCGCAGTTCGAGTCCCCAGCGCCCGGCAGTGATCCGGTGGGCATGAGAGTCCGATCCCATTGGATGTTGGCTAAGGTGCAATGACGCAATCGAGATTGAGTTTCAGCCACAATCTTTGACTTGCCAATTTCTATTGATGGAAAAAAAGCAGATGAGGTCGAGATAAATGATTTCGCATCTTAGAATTACAAAATTTATATATTTTCGAATCTCTTTAAAAGCATGAGGTATTGCGTTGCAATTCGTTTCAATTGGCTCGGGTTTCTCCCAGTTGGATTGCGTTAGAGATAGTATAAGTCTTTGCCGCATGTGTCTGGTTCCCAACACTTGCGACTTCATGCAAAAGGGGGTGCATATGCTTGGCTGGTTCAGCAACCAAAAGATGATCGTCAAAATTCTGACGCCTGTCTTCCTGCTCCTGATGATCATGGGGGTGATTGCCACGGTATCGTTGCAACGGCTGGCCCTGCTACAGGAGGTTGCAGATACCGCGCTGACCGTCGAGGCGTCGCGGCGGGTGACGATCCTGGAGATCGGCCGCCATATGAATGCGGCGACGATTGCCGAGAAGAACGCCATCCTCGAAAAGGACGAGGGGGAAATGCGGCGCTTCATCGCCACCTTCAACGAGGAGATGGCG
Source organism: Azospirillum thiophilum (assembly GCF_001305595.1). NCBI lineage: Bacteria > Pseudomonadati > Pseudomonadota > Alphaproteobacteria > Rhodospirillales > Azospirillaceae > Azospirillum > Azospirillum thiophilum. Next base: position 85,433 of record NZ_CP012401.1, on the reverse strand, counting down.
CTGGTCGACAAGGAAATCTCCAGCCTCGCGCTTACTGCCACCACCGATATTCGTCGCGGGACTGGGGAGAGGATCAAGCAACTGGTGGAGGCCTACCGTCGGAATGCTGCGAAGGTTCTCGACCTGACCCTTCAGGCCAAGGATGACGAGGCATTTGCCCTGAGTGCCGGCGAAGGTGCCAAGACGCGCGTCGCCGCCTCGAAACTGATCGAGGAGCGGGTCGAGGTCAATCGGCAGGGCATGGAAACGGCCATCCGGGAAACCAGGACGGTTGCTGAGGAGACCCACCGGGTCGTGCTGCTGCTGACCGCCGCCGGTGTCGCGCTCGGGCTGTCGCTGTCGCTCGCCATCGTCATCTATCTGATCGTCCGCCCCCTGCGCGCCGTGACCGATACGATGAACCGGGTTTCGCAGGGTGATCTCGATGTCGAGGTCGCCGGGGCGGAGCGGCGCGACGAGGTCGGCCTGCTGGCCCGCACCCTGGACATCTTCAAGACCAACGCGCGGGAGGCCCGCCGCCTGACCGCCGAGCAGGAGGAACAGAAGGCCCGTGCCGCGGCGGCGCTCAAGGACGAGATGCGCAAGCTCGCCGACCGCTTCGAAGGCAGCGTCAGCGCTATCGTCCAGCATGTCGCCTCGTCCGCCCAGCAGATGCGGGGAGCGGCCGGTTCCCTGTCGGCGAGCGCCACCCAGGCCTCGGCCCAGTCGGTCGCCGTCGCCGCCGCGTCCGAGCAGTCGAGCGCCAATGTCCAGACCGTCGCTGCGGCGACCGAGGAACTGGCGGCCTCCATCCAGGAGATCGGGCGGCAGGTGACGAACCAGACCGCCATTTCGGCGACCGCGGTGCAGGAGGCCGACCGGACCAACGCCACCATGCAGATTCTGGTGGAAACGGCGAGCCAGATCGGTGCGGTGGTTGACCTGATCAACTCCATCGCCGGCCAGACCAACCTGTTGGCGCTGAATGCCACCATCGAGGCCGCCCGCGCCGGGGAAGCCGGCAAGGGCTTCGCCGTCGTCGCCAGCGAGGTGAAGAGCCTGGCAACCCAGACCGCCCGCGCCACCGAGGGAATTCAGGCCAAGGTGAAGGAGATTCAAAGCGCCACCGCCGAAGCGCAGGGGGCCGTTTCCGGTATCGCCGGGATCATCGGCCGGATGAGCGAGATCTCGTCGGCCATCGCCGCGGCCATCGAGGAGCAGAATGCGGCCACCGCGGAGATTTCCGCCAATGTCGCCCAGGCGGCCCGCGGCAGCGAGCAGGTGTCCACCAACATCGTCGGGGTGACGCAGGCGGCCAATGAAACCGGCTCCGCCGCCAATCAGGTGTTGAGCACCGCGGACGGGCTCGCCTCCGAGGCCGAGCGCCTGAAGACGGAAGTGACCGGCTTCATCGCCACCGTCCGCGCCGCCTGACCGCATGTTTCCTCACCGGCCCGCCGAACCGGTCCCGCCGATGCGCCGGACCGGTTCGGCGGGCCGCGTTGTTTCGCTTCCCGGTTGCCATTCGTTTCGACCGGCTGCCGCACCGGCGAAATATGCGCCGCCCCTGGATTAATTCGCTTCGCCGCGCTGTTCGTGTCGATTGAAAGCAATACACGGCGGGGCATCCACTATGATGACGCGTTTCATTGTGCTCGGCTGCCTGCTGGCGGCCGGAATGGCCGGTTGTACCCCAAGGCCATATTTCGAGACGACGACGACCTATGTCCCGCCGGCCAGCGAGGCTGGAAGACTCTGTGTCGCCCAGTGCCGGCAGGCGCAGTCCATCTGCGAATCCGCGAAGGAGCTGGCCATTCAGACCTGCCGGGCCGAGAGCCTGACCCGCGCACATGCGGACTATCAGGCCTATCTCAAGTCCTTGCCCAAGGATTTCAATCGGAAGAAGATGAAGTCGATCGGCGATTTCGATAGAGGAAGCAGTTGTTCCAGCAATCTTTATTGCTCTTATGACTACAAGGAATGCTTCAAGTCCTGCGGTGGCCGGATCGAACAGCAGACCTATTGCGTCAAAGACTGCAAGCTGATGAAGCCACCGCAGCCGGACGGCGCCGCGGTCGGGCCGAAGACCGCGCTCTGAAGCCGGCGGTCCCCGTCGATGACCGCCGGCATCAGAGCGATGCTCAGCCCTTCGCCGCCGCCCGCCGCAACTCCGCGAAGTCGCGGCCGGCATGGTGGGAGGAGCGGGTCAGCGGGGTCGCCGACACCATCAGGAAGCCCTTCGCCCGCGCCACCGTCGCGTAACGCTCGAACTCGTCGGGCGTGACGTGGCGGGCGACCGGGTGATGGCGGGGGGTGGGGCGGAGATACTGGCCGATGGTCAGGAAATCGACGCCCGCCGCCCGCAGATCGTCCATCGCCTGAAGCACCTCCGCCGGCTCCTCGCCCAGCCCGACCATGAGGCCGGACTTGGTGAAGATCGACGGGTCGCGTTCCTTCGCCCGGTCGAGCAGGCGCAGCGAGCCGTAATAGCGGGCTCCCGGCCGGACATCGGCATAGAGCCGCGGCACGGTTTCCAGATTGTGGTTGTAGACGTCTGGCCGGGCGTCGGCCACCGTCTCCACCGCCCCCGGCTTGTTGCGGAAATCGGGGGTCAGCACCTCCACCGTCGTGGTGGGGGCGGTGTCGCGCAGGCGGCGGATGCAGCGGGCGAAATGGGCGGCGCCGCCGTCGGGCAGGTCGTCGCGGTCGACCGAGGTGATGACGACATGGGCGAGGCCCAGTTCGCCCACCGCCTCGGCCAGCCGGTCCGGCTCGTGGGGGTCGAGCGCGTCCGGCCGGCCGGTGGCGACGTTGCAGAAGGCGCAGGCCCGCGTGCACACGCTGCCCAGGATCATCACCGTGGCGTGCCGCTTGCTCCAGCACTCGCCGATGTTGGGGCAGGCGGCCTCCTCGCAGACCGTGTTCAGCCGGTGGCGGCGGACGAGGGATTGCGTATCCTCGAACGCCGCACCGGCGGGGGCGCGGGCGCGCAGCCAGTCCGGCCGGTCGGCCCGATGCTCCGGACGGGCGGCTTTCACATGCAGCGCGGGCAGTGCCATCAGTGGACGAGCTCCGGCTCTGCGGCGAGCGCGGCGACCCGGCCGGGCTGGCCGGGCTGGACAATGATCTTGACGTTGCGGTCCTTGTGGGCCACCAGCTCCTCGAACCCGCCCGAGACGATGTCGTCCAGCGCGATGCGGCCGGTGATCAGCGGCTGCACGTCGATCCGGCCGTCGGCGATGAAGCGGATGACGTCGGCGAACTCGCCATTGTAGGCCAGCGAGCCGATGACCTGCTTCTCGGTGGCGACGATCTCGAAGAAGTTGAAGGAGCTCGGTTCCTCGAAGATGCCGACCAGCACCGCCTTGCCGGCCTTGCGGATGACGTCGATGGCGAGCTTCGCCGTGTCGCGGTGCCCGATGCATTCGAACGACACGTCGGCGCCGTAACCGCCGGTCAGCGCCTTGACCTCCGCCACCGCGTCGCATTCCTTGGGGTCGAGCACGACCGTCGCGCCGACCTCCATCGCCTTGGCCTTGCGGGCGGCGGACATCTCCAGCACGATGATCCGCCCGGCTCCCGCCGCCTTCGCGCACATGATGGTGCAGAGGCCGATGGTGCCGGCGCCGACCACCACCACCGTCTCGCCGACGATGCTGCCGGCCTTCTTCACCGCGTGCATGCCGACCGCCAGCGGCTCGATCAGGGCGCCGGCCTCGGTCGGGAAGCCGTCGGGCAGCCTGTAGAGCAGTTCCGCCGGGACATTAACCAGGCTGGCGAAGGCGCCGTTGTTCATCAGGCCGGTGAAGGCCAGCCTCTCGCAGATGTTGTACATGCCGTGCTTGCAATAATAGCACTCGCCGCAATGCTGGCAGGCGTCGGCCGCCACCCGGTCGCCGACGGTGAAGCCGGTCACGCCGTCGCCCAGCGCCGCGATCTCGCCGCTGAACTCGTGGCCCAGGATGCATTGGCCCTTCAGGCCGGTCAGCGGATGGGGCTTGTCGACCGGGATGAAGACCGGGCCGGCGACATATTCATGCAGGTCGGACCCGCAGATGCCGCACCAATGCACCTTGATCTGAACCCAGCCGGCGGGCGGCGCGCCCGGCAGCGGCACGTCCTCGACCCGGATGTCCTTGCGGCCGTGCCAGACGGCGGCCTTCATCGTCGTGTTGGCGGTCATGCTATCGGTGGTCATGGCGCTTTCCTCCGTGTTTGTTGTTTTGGGCGGGGCGGTCCGCATGGTTCAGGCGAAGACCATCCCGCCATCGACCAGCAGCGACTGGCCGGTCATGAAGTCGCTGTCGGACGAGGCGAGGAAGCGGGCGACGCCGACCAGATCCTCCGGGCGCGACGGCCGGCCCAGCACGGCGCCGGCGGCGAACATGTCGAAGGCCTCGTTCTCGGCCTTGGTGATGCCGGTGTCGCGGAAGCCCTGGTCGATGATCTTCCACATCTCGGTCGCCACCACGCCGGGGCAGATGGCGTTTGCGGTGATGCCCTCCTTGCCGAAGCCGCGGGCGGCGGCCTGGGTCAAGGCGACGACGGCGAACTTGCTGGCGGAGTAATGGGCCAGCGGCTCGTAGCCCTGCTTGCCGGCGATGGAGGCGGTGTTGATGATCTTGCCGCCGCCGCCCTGTTTGCGGAAGGTCTTGATCGCCTCCTGCATGCCGATCAGCACGCCGAGCGCGTTCACGTCGTTGACCGTGTGCCAGTCGTCCTCGGTGATGTCGAGGAAGGGCTTGGTCTGGGCGATGCCGGCATTGTTGAAGAGAACGTCGAGCCGGCCATGGGCGGCAACCGCCTCGTCGATCATGCGGCGGACGGCGGCGCGGTCGCGGACATCGACGGTGACGGCGATGGCGGTGCCGCCGGCGGCACGGATGTCCCCGGCCACCTGCGCGGCGTCGGCCTCGGTGCGGTCGGCGATGGTCAGGCGGGCGCCGTCGGCGGCCAACGCCCTGGCGATGGTGGCGCCGATGCCGCGGCCGGCGCCGGTGATGACGATGCTCTTGTCCTTGAGGTCGGGCATGAACGGTCTCCTTCCGGCACACGGACGGGTCGGCCGCGCGCCGGTGGCGAGAGGATCGGGAAATACGACAGGCGGATTCTGACGGGCAGGGGGGAGGCCGGCCCCCCTTCTTTCGATTCTGGCCTCAGCCAGCCTTGCCGATATGCTCCTTAAGCAGCGCGTTCACCTTGCCGGCGGCCTCCATCTGCACCATGTGGCCGGCGCCGGGCAGCACGGCGACCTGTGCCGTGCCGGCCAGCGTCCGGGCGTGGGCGGCTGGGATGACGCGGTCCTCCTCGCCCCACACGACCAGGGTGGGCGGCTTGGCGTCGGCGATGGGTCCGGCCAGGATGCCGGCCTGCTTCCCCTCGGCGAACAGCGACGCGGAGAGCGCCCGCAGCGCCTCGTCCACGCCGTCCAGCCGCTTGTACTTCAAGAGGTCGTCAACCAGCTTGCGGCTGACAAGGCCGCGGTCGGCGAACAGCGTCTCCAGCACCGGTTTCAGGTCGCGGCGCGATGTCGCACCGACGAAGCCTTGGATGTAGCCGTGGTCGATCTCCTCGCCCAGCCCGGCCGAGGCGATCAGCGACAGCGACGCCACCCGGCCCGGCGAGTCGAGCGCGGTGCGCATCGACACCGCGCCCCCCATCGAATGGCCGACGAAATGGGCGCGCTCGACGCCGACGCTGTCGAGGAAGCCCAGCACCGCCTTCGACAGGCCGGACAGGCTCGGGTCGGCGACCTGCTTGGTCGACTGGCCGTGGCCGGGCAGGTCGAGCGCGTAGACGGTGGCGGTCTCCGCCAGCGCATCGATGGTGAACAGCCAGTTGTCGAGGTCGCCGCCGAAGCCGTGGACCAGCAGCACCGCCGGCCCGCCGTCTCCACGCTTGGCATAGCGCAGGGTGCCGGCGGCGGTCTCGGCGGTGTGGTATTGCGGGCCGGCCTCGGCCTCGGCCTCGCCATCGCCGTCGCCGGCAGCCGGGACGGCATAGGCGCCGATGAAGGCGTCGATCTCGTCGTCGGGCACGTCGGGGTCGGCCAGCACCGCGATCAGCGCCTTGACCGGATAGATGGTGCCGGGCTCGCCCAGCACGCGGCGCAGGATGCCGGTCTCGCCCGCCTCGACCACGTTGGTGATCTTGTCGGTCTCGACCTCCAGCAGCTCATCGCCGAGGGAGACGGTGGATCCCGGCCGCTTCAGCCAGCCGGTGACCTTGCCTTCCGACATGGACAGGCCCCATTTCGGCATGACGATGGGCTTGATGCGCTCGTTGAGCATGTGGTTCAGGCTCCTGGGAATGCTTTTTTTGAAAAGCCGTACCCCCCACCCCGACCCTCCCCCGCTGGGCGGGGGAGGGAGATAGGAGCTTTGTCGGGCATACGGCGGCAGTCCCTCCCCCGCCAAGCGGGGGAGGTTAGGTGGGGGGCTAACGTCAGCGATCCAGCGTCACGCCGCGATGCTCCGCGACGCCCCCTTGGGCGACAGCGTGCGCCGCACGGCGGCGGCGATGCTGTCGGCGCTGGGGACGTAGAGGTCTTCCAGCGAGGGCGCGAAGGGAACCGGGGTGTGCGGCGCTGTCACCATCTGCACCCCGGCCTTCAGCGCGCCGAAGGCGTTCTGGCCGATGAAGGCGGCGATGTCGGTGGCGAGGTTGCAGCGCGGATGCGCCTCGTCCACCACCACCAGCCGGCCGGTACGCTCGACGCTCTCGACGATGGTGTCCCAGTCGATGGGCGACAGGGTGCGCAGGTCGATGACCTCGGCCTCGGTGCCGTCCTTGGCCAGAGCCGCCGCCGCCTCCATCGCCCGGTGGACGGTCAGGCCGTAGCTGACGATGGTCACGTCGTCGCCGTCGCGCAGCACATTCGCCTCACCGAAGGGGATGGCGTAGCTCTCGGCCGGAACCTCGCATTCCAGCCCGTAGAGGTTCTTGTGCTCGCAGAAGATGACGGGGTCGTTGTCGCGGATCGACTGGATCAGCAGCCCCTTGGCGTCGTAGGCGTTGCTGGGGCAGACCACCTTCAGCCCCGGAATGTGGGTGAACAGCGGCGTCAGCATCTGCGAATGCTGGGCGGCGGCGCGGAATCCCGCCCCGACCATGCCGCGGATGACCACCGGCGTCTCGGCCTTGCCGCCGAACATATAGCGGAACTTGGCGGCCTGGTTGAAGATCTGGTCGAAGCAGACGCCCATGAAGTCCAGGAACATCAGCTCGGCCACCGGCCGCAACCCGCAGGCGGCGGCACCGACCGCCGCGCCGATATAGGCGGATTCCGACAAGGGCGTGTCCATCAGCCGGTTGCCATGCTTGGCGTACAGACCCTTGGTGACGCCCAGCACGCCGCCCCAGGCGTCATCCTCGCCATGGGCGCCGGTGCCGCCGACGATGTCCTCGCCCATGAGGATGACGGTCGGGTCGCGGCGCATCTCCAGGTCCAGGGCCTCGTTGATCGCCTGCTTCATGCTGATCTTGCGGGACATGTGTTTCCTCCGCGTCTCGATGTTTCTTGGTTTCAGTAGGCGACGTAGACGTCGGTCAGCAGGTCCGACGCCGCTGGCAGCGGCGCGGCCTTGGCGGCGCGCACCGCATCCTCGATCAGCGCGTTCACCTCGCCGTCGATGGCCTGCAACTCGGCGCGCGCGATCACGCCGGCCTCGATCAGCCGTTCCGACAGGATGGTCAGGCAGTCGCGCGACGCGCGGATGGCCTCCAACTCGCCCTTGGCGCGGTAGGTCTGGGCGTCGCCTTCGAAATGGCCGTAGAAGCGGACCATGTTGCATTCCAGCAGCGCCGGGCCGCCACCGTCGCGGGCACGGCGGATGATCTCGCCCGCCGCCTCGTACACCGCGAAGAAGTCGGTGCCGTCCACCGTGACGCCCGGCATGCCGAAACCGGTGGCGCGGTCGACATAGCTGTCGCAGGACACCGCCCATTCCATCGCGGTGGATTCGGCATAGCCGTTGTTCTCCACCACGAAGACCACCGGCAGGTTCCACACCGCGGCGAGGTTCAGGCTCTCCAGGAAGGTGCCCTGGTTCGACGCGCCGTCGCCGACGAAGGTGATGCCGACGCCGCGGTCGCCGCGCACCTTGGCCGCCAGCGCCGCCCCGCAGATCAGCGGCGCCCCGGCCCCCAGGATGCCGTTGGCGCCCATCATGCCCTTGGACAGGTCGGCGATGTGCATCGATCCGCCCTTGCCCCGGCAGGCGCCGGTGGAGCGGCCGTAGATCTCCGCCATCATGGCGTGGACGTCGACGCCCTTGGCGATGCAATGGCCGTGGCCGCGGTGGGTGGAGGCGATGCGGTCGTTGTCGTTCAGATGCATCATGATGCCGGTGGCGCAGGCTTCCTCGCCGGCATAGAGGTGGACGAAGCCGGGAATGTCGCCCTTGGCGAAATCGACATGCAGCCGCTCCTCGAACTCGCGGATCGTCCGCATGGTGCGGTAGGCGGTCAGCAGATCGTCCTTGCCGAGGGGGAAGGGGTTCTGGGCCATGAGGTGTTTTCTCCCTGATTTGGTTTGATGTTTAGAAAGCGGCGTCGGCGGGCACGGGCGTGCCGGTCAGCAGCCGGTTGCGGCCGGCGTGCCGCATGACCGCGGCGACGTCGACCGTGCGGAAGGCGTTGTCCCGCAGCGTCAGCGACAGCCGGTCGCGTTCGCTGAAGGACAGTTCGCGCTCGCCATCCAGCGCGATGGAGCCGGCGGCGACCTCCGGCACGAAGGGCACGCCTGCCGGCATGCGGCGCCAGTCGGTTACGCCGACCGCCGCCATCATCCCCGGCGCGATGGGGGCATGGAGCGTGGTGGTGCCATGGCGGCGGTCCGTATCGGCGCAGGCATCGGGCGAGAGCCGCACCATCAGGCCGCCGCTCTCCTCCCTGCCGACCGGCTCCAGCAGGCCGGCGATGGCCGACATGCCGATCACCTCGGGATCGGCGAAGGTGACGTAGAGCTCGCGGAAATTCTCGGTCCGCCACAGGGCGCGGGCGCCGATGTAGCGTTCCGTCACCAATGCCACGTCGACCAGCGCCAGTTCGGTGACGGCGCCGCCGTTCGCCCCGCTGTTGAGGGACACGTCGATGCGCTTGTTGCCGGCGAAGGCGATGTGCGGCGGCACCCGGCCCGTGACCGCCAGCCCGGTGGCGAGCCCGGTGATGGTCGGCTCGCGATGCTCGGGGAAGGCGTTGTTGGTGCCGGTGGAGATGCCGGCGATGGGCACCGTCCCGCATTCGGCCGCCACCGCCCGGTGGGTGCCGTCGCCGCCCAGCACCACCAGCGCCGCCACCCCGGCCCGCCGCATCTCGGCGGTGGCGCGGTGGGTGTCGGCGACGGTGCCGGTGACCGGCATGGCAACGGGATGGATGGCGGGATAGATGTCCTCGCCGCGCGCTTTGGCCCGCATCAGCCCGCGTTCGACATGGGCGCGGATGCCGCCATTCTCCGGCATCATCAGCACGTCCCGCACCCCGCAGGCATGCAGCGCCGCCAACACCCGCAGCAGGATGTTCGCCCGGTCGGCGATCTGCAGGCTGGTGGCGTTGGCGACGACCCGGCGGATGTCGCGGGCGGAAACCGGATTGGCGACGATGCCGACGACCGGAGCCAAGATTGCGCCTCCCCCTCGTTGCAGCGCGCCGTTGATCGACGCGCGGTTCGAGGGGGATAGAGCAACCGCCGTGCCAGACCGTCAGTTCAGCGGATAGTCTTTGTTTTCAACGGCCGCGCATTGTGTGGCAGGGTGGGGCGCTGCAACAGCTGTTGCACGGACTGTGGCGCCGCCGGTGCAACAGGTGTGGCGGGCTGCGGCGGGACATGGGCTGCGGCGATGCACATGCGGCTCCCCGGCATTCCACCCCTGCGCAGCCGTCATCTTGCCAAGGGCTCGTCCGCCGCTTTAGCTTCGTTTGGTCATACCAATGAACCATCCCAATGAATCTTGGAGCGGGGAGGACAACACCCATGACCGTCATCGCCACCACCCAGCCGCGCGCGGCCCTGACCGAGGAGGCCCGGGCCGAGCTGACGGCTCTGCTGGGCGACCGGTTCACCACCTCCCTGCCGGTGCGCGAGCATCACGGCAAGGACGAGTCCTATCACACGCCCTTCCCGCCGGATGGCGTCGCCTTCGCCAACTCGACCGAAGAGGTCAGCGCGATCGTGAGGATCTGCGCGACGCACAAGCTGCCGATCATCCCCTTCGGCACAGGCACCTCGCTGGAGGGCGGCATCGCGGCGCTGGCCGGCGGCATCACCATCGACCTGTCGGGCATGCAGCAGATCCTGCGCGTCAGCCCGGAGGATCTGGACGTCACCGTCCAGGCCGGCGTGACCCGCAAGCAGCTGAACGAACATCTGCGCGACACCGGCCTGTTCTTCCCCATCGATCCCGGCGCCAACGCCTCGCTCGGCGGCATGACGGCGACCAGGGCCAGCGGCACCAACGCCGTGCGCTACGGCACCATGCGCGAGAATGTCCTCGGGCTGACCGTGGTGCTGGCCGACGGCCGCGTGATCAAGACCGGCGGGCGGGCGCGCAAGTCGGCCGCCGGCTACGACCTGACCCGGCTGTTCGTGGGGTCCGAAGGCACGCTCGGCATCATCACCGAGGTGACGCTGAAGCTCTACGGCATCCCGGAGGCGATCTCGTCGGCGGTCTGCGCCTTCCAGTCGATCAAGGGCGCGGTCGACACCGTGATCCAGACCATCCAGGTCGGCGTTCCGGTCGCCCGCATCGAACTGCTGGACGAGGTGCAGATCGACGCGGTCAACAAATACTCCAAGCTCGACTATGCGGTCGCGCCCACCCTGTTCTTCGAGTTCCACGGCACCGAGGCCGGGGTGAAGGAACAGGCGGAGATGGTCGCTGCCATCGCCGAGGAGCATGGCGGGATGGAGTTCGCCTGGGCCACCCGGCCGGAGGACCGCTCGAAGCTGTGGCAGGCCCGGCACGACGCCTATTACGCCGCGCTGGCGTTGCGTCCGGGATCGAAGGGCTGGCCGACCGACGTCTGTGTGCCGATCTCGCGGCTTGCCGACTGCATCCTGGAGACCAAGCAGGATCTGGCCGAGTCCGACATGCTGGCCCCGATGGTCGGTCATGTCGGCGACGGCAACTTCCACCTCGTCTATGTGCTCGACCCCGAGAATCCGGCCGAACTGGCGGAGGCACAGCGTCTCGCCGACAAGATGGTGTCCCGCGCCCTGGCGATGGGCGGCACCTGCACCGGCGAGCACGGCATCGGCTATGGCAAGATGGCCTTCCTGGAGCAGGAGGCCGGCGAGGCCTACAACGTGATGGGCGACCTCAAGCGGGCCTTCGATCCGGAGAACCGGCTGAATCCGGGCAAGGTGGTGCGGGTGTAAGGGGCGTATATCGCCCCCACCCCAACCCTCCCCCGCTGGGCGGGGGAGGGGGCAGGTGCTTGTTTGGGAGAGCAGCGGCAGTCCCTCCCCCGCGGGAGCGGGGGAGGTTAGGTGGGGGCAACCGGCGCTCCACCCCTCACCGGAACTTCGGCCGCCGCCCCGCCTTCAGCGCCTGCACCGCATGGTCCAGCGTCTGCAGGAACTGCGACTTGTCGCGCTGGCTCATCGGCGCGTTGCCGCCGCCGACCACGCCCATGTCGCGCAAATCCTGCATCAGCGCCCGCGTCGCCAAGGCCGAGCCGACGCTGTCGGCGGTGAAGGGGCGCCCGGTCGGGCCGATCACCACGGCGTCGCGCTTGACGCAGCGGTCGGCCAGCTGGATGTCGGCGGTCACCACGATGTCGGTCGGGCCGGCCCGCTCGGCGATCCAGTCGTCGGCGGCGTCGAATCCGGCGCCGACCACCACAAGCTCGGCCATGCATTCCGTCGGCAGGCGCAGCGGCGCGTTGGCGACCAGCCAGACCTTGCAGCCGGTGCGGCCGGCGACCTTGTAGATCTCCGCCTTGACCGGGCAGGCGTCGGCATCGACGTAAATCTCGACTTTGGGGCTGGCCAATCCTTTTCCTCCGGCTGTCCTGTGGCTCAACAAGGTTTCATGCAGGGCCCTTATGCGCTAAAACCGGTTCCAAGCGACAGGGTGCCGTAGAACCGCAAGGGTGGGGCGGCGCCAATTCTCACATCTTTTCGGAAGGTCGGAGCGGCGCATGGCGTCCTACCAGTATGTCTATGTCATGAAGGGCCTGACCAAGGTCTATCCTGGCGGCAAGAAGGTTCTCGACAACGTCTGGCTCTCGTTCCTGCCGGGTGTGAAGATCGGCGTGCTCGGCGTCAACGGCTCCGGCAAGTCGACCCTGATGAAGATCATGGCCGGACTGGACAAGGATTTCTCGGGCGAGGCCTGGTCGGCGGACGGCGCGCGCGTCGGCTACTTGCCGCAGGAACCGCAGCTCGACCCGACCAAGAACGTCCATGAGAACGTCATGGAGGCGCTGAAGGAAACCAAGGCGCTGCTCGACCGCTTCAACGAAGTGTCGAACATGATGGCCGATCCGGACGCCGACTTCGACGCGCTGCTGACCGAACAGGGCGAGTTGCAGGAGAAGATCGACGCCGCCGACGCCTGGGACATCGACCGCACGGTCGAGATCGCCATGGACGCGCTGCGCTGCCCGCCGGGCGACGCCGACGTGACCAAGCTGTCGGGTGGTGAGAAGCGCCGCATCGCGCTGTGCAAGCTGCTGCTGGAAAAGCCCGACCTGCTGCTGCTCGACGAGCCGACCAACCATCTCGACGCCGAATCGGTCGCCTGGCTGCAGAAGCATCTGGAGGACTACAAGGGCACCGTCGTCCTGGTCACCCACGACCGCTATTTCCTGGACAGCGTCACCGGCTGGATCCTCGAACTCGACCGCGGGTCGGGGATTCCGTGGGAAGGCAACTATTCGTCCTGGCTGGAGCAGAAGCAGAAGCGCCTGGAGCAGGAAGGCCGCCAGGAGGAATCGCGCCAGAAGCAGCTGGCCACCGAGCTGGAGTGGATCCGCCAGAGCCCGCGCGCCCGTCAGGCCAAGAGCAAGGCCCGCATCACCGCCTACGAGACGTTGCTGGCCGAAAGCGGCAAGGAACAGTCCGGCGAGACCCGGATCGTCATTCCGGTGCCGCCGCGCCTCGGCAACGTCGTCATCGAGGCGGAGAGCATCGCCAAGGGCTTTGCCGACCGCCTGCTGATCGACGGGCTGTCCTTCCGCCTGCCGCCGGGCGGCATCGTCGGCGTCATCGGCCCGAACGGCGCCGGCAAGACCACGCTGTTCCGCATGATCACCGGGCAGGACGGGCCGGATGCCGGCACCTTCCGCGTCGGCGACACGGTGAAGCTCGGCTATGTCGACCAGAGCCGCGACAGCCTGGACGCCAAGAAGACGGTGTGGGAGGAGATCTCCGACGGACTGGATCTGGTGGAGCTCGGCAAGAAGACCATGCCGAGCCGCGCCTATGTCTCCAGCTTCAACTTCCGCGGTCCCGACCAGCAGAAGAAGGTCGGCCAGCTGTCGGGCGGTGAGCGCAACCGCGTCCATCTCGCCAAGATGCTGAAGTCCGGCGCCAATGTCCTGCTGCTCGACGAACCGACCAACGACCTGGACGTCGACACGCTGCGGGCGCTGGAAGATGCGCTGCAGAGCTTCGCCGGCTGCGCCGTGGTCATCAGCCACGATCGCTGGTTCCTCGACCGCATCGCCACCCACATCCTGGCCTTCGAGGGCGAAAGCCACGTCGAATGGTTCGAAGGCAACTTCCAGGACTATGAAGCCGACAAGAAGCGCCGCCTGGGCGCCGACGCCGACCAGCCACACCGCATCAAGTACAAGCCGCTGGTGCGCGGCTGACCGCCTGAACCGGTTCGCAAAAAAGAACGGAGGCGACCGCAGGGTCGCCTCCGTTTTTCTTTGTACCGGATGATGGCCGGGCGTTAGCGGTCGAGGTCGCTACGGCGGTCCGTGGTCTTGCCGCGCGTGTCGTCGATCTCCACCTCGGTGCGGCGCACGGTGTCGTGGACGGTCTCGGCGCGCTCCTCGACGTCCTTGCGCACCACGACCGTTTCGCGGACATGGGCGGTCTTGTTGACCACCGCCTCCTCATCCGTCTCCGTCACCTCGATGGTGCGTTCACGGAAGGCGTCGGCCGGGACCGTCGTGCCGCTTTCGGCCAGACCGCCGGGCCGGCGTTCGACGGTGACGGTCTCGTCGCGCAGGCGGACCTGCTCCTCGACCGGCGTCTCGACGACATAGCTGCGGACGCGGACGCTGCCGCGCTCGACGCTGCGTTTGCCGATGTCGACCTGCTCCTCCATCAGCGGGATCTGCTCTTCCCGTTCGGCGGAGCCGGTGCGCAGGCCTTCCGTGTTGACGTCGCGCATCGCCGTGGCGGCACCGGTCAGGCCCTCGCCGGCGGGCTTGCGGCCGGGGGAGTAGCGCATGCGCTCCTCATTCGCCTTGTTCTCGTCGTAATAGCCGGCGCTCTCATCGAAGCCGGCCCAGCCGGACTCGCGGTAGGCGGCGCCGCGTTCCTCGACATCCACGATGTTGCCGCGCTCCAGCACGTCCATGGCGCGGTCCACGTCCTCTTCATCCAACCGGACCCTCAGCAGTGACCCGCCGCGGCGCACGCCCTCGGCATAGAGCTGTGCGTCCTGGTCCGGGACGCCCCAGTTGGTCAGGCGGGTCAGGATGCCGCCGGCGCTGGCGCCGGTGCCGGTGCCGGTGCCCGTGCCCGTGGTGGTGCCGCCCAATCCGCTGCCCATTCCGCCGGCGACATAGCCGGAGGCAAGGCCGGGACGGGCCATGCCCTCAACCATGCCGATGGATGGGGTCGTGGTTTCGGTGGCGGCGATGTCGATGGCGCCCGGACCGCTGGCGGTCATCTCGGCATGGGACAGGACGTCGATCGCGCTGGATTCGAAGCCTGCGGCATGCAGGTCGCGCATCGCGGTTTCGGCATCGGAGCGGTGATCGTAGAGGGCGACGATGGTCTTGGTCATCGGCTTTACTCCTCGGGCGTGGAAACAGGCGTGGAATTCGGGGGAGAACCGGGAGCGGCGGAAGGCGGAGCCGTGGCGACGCGTTCCACTGCGGCCTGTTCGGAGCGCAGGATGACAGGCTGTTCGACCTCGACGGTCCGGTGGGTCTTGCGGATATGCAGCTCTTCGCGGAGCACCAGACGGCGTTCAACCACCAGCACCTCCTCGACCAGCGGGATCACCGTGACGTCGCCCTCCTGGCGAATATCGGGATGGACGTCGATTTCCCGGTCGATGGGCACACGGGTCACCGTCGCCTCTTCATGGTCCAGCCGTTCCCGGACCAGCGTTTCGCGTTCGGACACGCGGGTGGTCACCCGAACGCGGCTGCGTTCGACCCGCTGTTTCCCGATGGTCACCGACTCATCGTGCAGGGGAATGGCTACGCCGTCCCCGCCGGGGGAGGCATCGTCGGAGACGGTCATGGCGGCGCGGGCCGCCGGTCAACGGAACAGGAGATAGAGGACGATCGCCACCACGATCAGCCCGAGGATGATCCACATCCAGTTCATCCCGAAACCGCCGATTCCGGAACCGTCATACACACCGACTTTTCTGGGCTTCTGTTCGTCTGCCATGGGAGCTTCCTTTTGGAAATGGATCGGCGGGCAAGCCCCCAATCCGGCGCGTCCACAGCAAACAGAAAATCCCCCGGATCGTTCCGGTGATTCAACGATCTTTCAAAATCAGAAGATTTGGGCGCCGCCGCCGACCAGCCGCACCGCATCACGTACAAGCCGCTGCTGCGTGGGTAACGGACCGTTCGGACCGGCTCGATGGGGCCGCCGCCCGGTTGGAGCGGCGGCCCTTTTCCTTGGCGGGTTCAGTTCCCCCGCTTGACCGACAACGGTGTGCCGACCTCGCCGGGGTAGACGGCCAGCAGGCGCACCGGCTCACCTCCTTCGTTGATGCCCTCGTGCCAGTCGGTGCGCTCCATATAGGCGTCGCCTTCCTTGTAGACGGTGCTTTCGCCCGCTTCGCCCCGGATCGTCAACCTGCCGCCCAGGATATAGACGAACAGCGGGATCTGGTGCGTGTGCACGCCGGTCCGCGCGCCGGGCGGGATTTCGGTGATGCGCGCGGTGATCTGCGGCGCCCCCTTCGGATAGACGATCGGCGTGCCGTTGGAATTGGTCTCCGTTTGCAGGAGCGGGAAGGAACGCGGGGCCGGGGCCGGTTGCCCGGGAGCGGTTTGCGCCTGTGCGGAGGACACCAGGCACAAGGCGGTCAGCGTGCCGGTGAGCAGGCTGGTTGCGGCCTGACGGCGGCCAGAACGGCAAAGGGACGGTGACATGATGGCCGGACTCTCCGGTGCTGTGGCGATGCGGACCGCCAGAGGTAGCGGCCCGTTGCAAAAGCACGATAAAGGAGTGCGGCGCCGGAAATGCCGGCTTTTTCAGCGGTCATGCTGCGACAAAATACAACCATGCCCAGCGGGCGGCTCAGCCGGCCATCTTCTGGTGTTCCAGGAACGCCGTCTTCAGCAACGCCTTCAGGTCGTCGCCATACTGGTGGAAGCAGACGGACAGTTGGCCCCGTTCCTCGTCGCGATGCAGCACGACCAGATTGGCGACCGCCGTCACCTCCTGCCGGTCGGCCAGCACGACGCGGGCCTGGAAGGTCTGGCCGCGCTGGTAGGGCTGGTTGACCGCCAGCAGGCACAGGCCGCCCACCGACCAGTTGCGGGCCGGGAAGCTGCCATGCTCGGTATGGACCACCATGCCGGGCCGGACGAAGCGCTTCTGCCGCCGACGCTCCTCCGGCGGGGGAGGGGGGAAGGCGCCGGCGGCGGCGGCAACGTCGATGCCCGACCGGTCGGTCAGCGCGTTGGTGAACACCGCACCACGCACCACCGCCGGGCCCATCGTCGAATCGCGCAGGTCGGCGTCGGAGAAATCGGCGCCCTCGAAATTGGCCGGCCAGTCGCGGCCGCCGGCCAGCGCCACCGGGCGGGCATCGACCCCGTTCATCAGCGTGTGCGCCAGATAGGCGCGGCGCAGCGTCGTGCCGCGCAGCACGGCGTCGCGCAGGTCGGCCTCGTCCAGGTCGATGTAGGACAGTTCGGCCATCTCCAGGCTGGCCTTGGTCAGGCGGGCACCGGGCAGGCGGCAGCGGCGCAGGCGGGCCGCCGCCAGCGTACGCCCATGCAGGTCGGCTCCCGCCACCGACACGAGGTCGAGGTCGAGCCGCGCGCCGTCCGCCCCGCCGCTGTCGACCCAGCGCTCATGCCGCTCCACCAGCTCCAGGAACTCGGCGACCGGCATCGCCGTGTAGTTTGGCTGGACGATGGCGTCGGGCGGCAGGGTGAAGGGGATGAAGGTTCGGGTCAGGGTGGCGTGGTCCATCACCGTGTTGCCGAACACCGCCCCGTCCAGGGTCGCTCCGCAGAAATCGGTGCCCATCAGCACGGCCGAGGTCAGCTCCGCCCCGGTCAGATCGGCGTCGTTCAGGTCGGCGCCGGTCAGGTCGCAGCCGGTGAAGTTGGCGCCGGCCAGGATCGACCGCTCCATCTTCGCTTCGGTCAGCCGGGTGGTGCCGGTGCCGCGGGTCGCCTTCTGGTTCCCGTCCGGTCCGCTGCTCTCCATCAACTCGCCCGCGCGGAAATCGGCGCCGCGCAGGTTTGCGTCGGTCAACTGGGCGCGGTGCAGGTTGGCGCCGCGCAGGTCCGCGCCGGTCAGGGTGGCGCCGGACAGGTTCACCGCCTCCATGTCGGCACCGAACAGGTCGGCCTGGGTCAGGTCGGACTTCACCATCCTGGTGTTGCTGAGATCCGCTCCGGCCAGCTTGGCGCCGGCCAGCGACACCCGCTCCAGGTTCAGCCGCGACAGGTCGCGGAAGCTCAGGTCGGCGCGCCGGCCGCTGGACGGCCGTTTCAGCCACGCCTGATGCGCCTGGATGATCGTCCGGAGTTCGTCGATCTCTTTCGGATCGCGTTCGGCCATGGCGTCGGGTTCCCGGGGTCCATCGTATGACGAAAGACAGCAGCGTCAGCGCAACGATAGCCCTTCCGGCGTGTCGCGTCACGGGTTCTGAACGGCCCGGCGCTGCCGGAGGGCGGGCATCGCATCCGAGCCATGGAAAAGGCCGCCTTCCCAAGGGAGGCGGCCTTTTCCGTTCAGGGCGGTTCGGGGTGTGCCGTCGGGTCAGCCGGCGCGGCCGACCTTCTGGCGCAGGGCTTGGATCAGGCCGTCGATGCGGCCACCGTTCTGCTCGACGACGGAGGCGAATTCCTGCCGCTGGGTCACGCCCATGCTGACATTCTCCACCACCACGTCGATGATCTTGTAGTCGCTCGGCGTCTTGCGGACTCGCCAGCTGACATTGATCGGTGGGCCGCTCGGCCGGACGATCTGCGTCGTCACCATGGTGTCCGATTCGCCGGCCGGGCTGGTGCCGGCGATCTTGAAGGTCTCGCCCGAATACTCGATGAAACGCTCGGCATAGGTGTTGACGATCAGCTGTTCGAACAGCTTCTGGTATTCAGACCGCTGCGCCTCGTTGGCCGAATTCCAATAGCGGCCCAGCACCCAACGGCCGATATACGGCACGTCGAAGCCGGCATACAGCAGCTTGCGGAAGCGCTGGAGTGCCTGGTCGCGCGACAGGCTCTTGTCCGAAAAGGTTGCGATGGCGTCGTTCCCCAGCTTCTGGATGAACGCGCTTGCCCCCTGATCCGCGCTCTGCGCGGCGGCGGGAGTGATGAGGGTGTGGCCGGCCCAACCGCTAACCGCGAGCAGGGCAGCGCACGCGACAAACTGGCGGCGTGTCAACATGGTGGGGCGAAAGGTGGCGGTTGCCGCGGCTTTGTCAACGGTCATTTGACCTTTGGCCTTGTGCTTGGGCCGAAGTGGGCGGGCCGTTGCGGCGGACGAGTGCACGCGGGATGGCGGCCTCGTCCGCTGCAACCCAACAAGCCCGGTCAGGGCTTCGGCGCGCTGCTGTAGTCGGGGAAGTCCGGCGTGGCCGCCCCCTTGTTGTTGGCGATCTCCGCCTGACGCTGCTGCTGATGAAGGCTGCGCACGGTGGCGTAGAAGTCCAGCGAGTTGCGGCGCAGGTCGTCGACCGACTTCAGCACTTCGGAGCGGCGGTCAACGGCGCTGACACCGGCGCGGGTCAGCATCAGCCCCTCGCCATCCTTGGCATAGGCCCAGATGCGCACCGGGTCGCCGACGGTGTCGACGGCATAGCCGGCGGTGTCGCGCAGGTTCGACGGACCCAGCAGCGGCAGCACCAGATACGGGCCGTCGCCGACGCCCCAGACCGCCAGGGTCTGGCCGAAATCCTCCGGCGCGTGCGGGATGCCGGCCTGGGTCGCCACGTCGGCAATGCCGCCGACGCCCAGGATGGTGTTGGTCAGGAAGCGGCCGGTCGCGTTGGACGCCCCCTCGACATTGCCCTGCAGCAGGTTGTTGGCGATGTAGAGCGGCGCCATCAGGTTGTCGATGAAGTTGTGGATGGCGTCGCGCACCGGATCGGGAACCAGCCCGACATAGACCTCCGCAGCCGGGCGCAGCGCCAGCACGTCCACCGCCTCGTTCGCGGCGAAGACGAAACGATTCGGGATCTCCAGCGGATCGCTGACCTGATAGGCGGCGTCCTTCGCGCCCGGGTCTGCCTGGTTGGTCGCGCAGGCCGTGGCCGTCAGGGCGAAGGCCAAGACGGTGGCCGTGCGGAGGAGGGGGCGGGAAAGGCTGGCCAGCTTCATGTGCGACGGCTCTTTATCAGTGGGCGCAACTCGGTGCGGGTCGCCGCATCTCCTGTCCACAACCGAAGATCCCGATGGCGGGAGTCCTCAACCCTGGCAAGGTGGCTACGCGGTCGAAATGAAGATTGGGCGAGATATCGCACAATTTCCACCGTTTCGTGACCTAACACAGGCTTGGCCTTTTGACCAGCATGCGCCGGCAAGCGCCAAGGTGCGATGCCTGGACTGTGATTGCTTTGCCGCACCACCGGAAAACGCCCGGCCCGCCGCTGGTTTCCGCCGCGGAACGGAGCCATGCCGGGGATTGCTGCGCTCGATGCGAAAAGCGGTTTACGACGCATAAAGATATCTTTATATCTGTATCCGGATCGGCGAGGCATGGGGCTTCGCACGGTCGCGCCCCATCCCGGCCCGAATCGGACGTGACTCGATGGACGACCTGCTTGCTACGCTGAAGGCGGCTGCCGAGACGACGCGGCTTCGGCTGCTGGCGCTCTGCGCACATGGCGAGCTGACGGTGACCGAGCTGACCCAGATCCTGGGCCAGAGCCAGCCGCGCGTCTCGCGCCACCTGAAGCTGCTGTGCGACGCCGGCCTGCTCGACCGCTTCCGCGAGGGCACCTTCGCCTTCTACCGGCTGGCGGAGAGGGGGGCGTCGGCCGAATTGGCGCGCGTGCTGGTCGACGCCATTCCCGGCGACGACGCCACCATGACGCTGGACCTGGAGCGGCTGGAGGCGATCAAGCGCAGCCGGTCGGAGACCGCCGCCGCCTATTTCCGCGAGAATGCTGCGCGCTGGCACGAGATCCGCTCCCTTCACGTTGCGGAAGGCGAGGTCGAGGCCGCGCTGCTGCGCCTGTTCCCGGAAGAGGGGGTGGAGGAGCTGCTCGACATCGGCACCGGCACCGGACGGATGCTGGAGGTGCTGGCCGGGCGCGTCCATCGCGCGATCGGAGTAGACCAGTCGCGCGAGATGCTGGCTGTCGCCCGCACCAGGCTGGAGGAGGCGGGCCTGCGCCATTGCCATGTCCGGCAGGCCGACATGTACCAACTGCCCTTTCCCTCCGGCTCCTTCGACGCCGCGGTGATCCATCAAGTGCTGCACTACATCGAATCGCCGGCCGACGTGCTGGCCGAGGCGGCGCGCGTCCTGCGTCCCGGCGGCCGCCTGCTGGTCGTCGATTTCGCCCCCCACCATCTGGAGGCGCTGCGCGAGGAACATGCGCACCGCCGCCTTGGTTTCGCCGATGCCGAGGTCGCGGGCTGGTGCCGCCAGTCGGGCCTCGATTGCAGCGCGGTGGTCCATCTGCCGGGCGATCCGCTCACCGTCTCCATCTGGCCGGCCACCCGCCTTGCGGCCGGCGCCCAAGCGCCTTCCCCGAAACCCGCCCTCTCGCTCAGCGGAGTCCCGTCATGACCGCGCCCATTTCCGCGCCGCCGTCCGTCAGCTTCGAGTTCTTTCCGCCCAAGTCGGAGAAGATGGAGCAGAGCCTGTGGCAGTCGATCCGGCGGCTGGCCCCGCTGGCGCCGGGCTTCGTGTCGGTGACTTACGGCGCCGGCGGCTCGACCCGCGAGCGCACCCACGCCACCGTCTGCCGCATCCAGGCGGAGACCGGCATCCCGGCCGCCGCCCATTTCACCTGCGTCGGCGCCACCCGCGACGAGATCGACGCCATCGCCCGCACCTATTGGGATGCCGGCATCCGCCATCTGGTGGCGCTGCGCGGCGATCCGCCGGAGACGGCGGGCGGTGTCGGCGGGCAGTACGAGCCCTTTCCCGGCGGCTACGCCTATGCAGCCGATCTGGTGGCGGGGATGAAGCGCATCGCCGATTTCGAGATCTCGGTCGCGGCCTATCCGGAGAGCCACCCGGAGGCGCCCAGCGCCCAGTTCGACCTCGACAACCTGAAGCGCAAGGTCGATGCCGGCGCCACCCGCGCCATCACCCAGTTCTTCTTCGACAACGACGTCTATTTCCGTTTCCTCGACCGCTGCGCTGCTGCCGGCATCCATGTGCCGGTGGTCCCTGGCATCCTGCCGATCACCAATTTCGCCCGTGCGGTGGAGTTCGCCGGCAAGTGCGGCGCCTCGATGCCGGCGAAGCTGGCCGAGACCTTCGAGGGGCTGGACGCCGACCCGGAGACCCGCCAGCTCGTTGCTGCGACGGTGGCGGCCGAGCAGTGCCAGGCATTGCAGGCGCAGGGCGTGAACGACTTCCATTTCTACACCCTGAACCGGTCGGACCTGACCATCGCCATCTGCCGCATGCTGGGCGTGAAGGCGAAGCCGGTGCCGGCTGCCGTGGCGGCCCCGGCGGTGGCGGGGTAGGGGGTGGGACAGGAAGCGGCCGGCACAGCTTTGTGCTAGAGTCGCCTGCACATCGTGGAGGGCGTCGCGCCATGGACAGCCGGATCGGATACGACACGGATTTCCTCGCCTGGACCGAGCAGCAGGGCCGCCTGCTGCGCGAGGCGGCGCGCGAGCGCATCAACACGCCCATCGACTGGGAGAATCTCGCCGAGGAGATCGAGGGCATGGGCCGGTCGGAGTTGCGCGCGGTCGAAAGCGCGCTGGTCCGTGTGATCGAACATCTGCTGAAGTTGGAGTTTTCGCCGGCAGCGGGACCGCGCAACGGTTGGAAGGCGACCGTCACCGAGCATCGCGGGAGATTGCGGCGGGATCTGAAGTCCAGCCCGAGCCTGCGCGGCAGAATCGACCTTCCGGAGATCTTCGAAACGGCACAGCCGATGGCGCTTTACGGGCTCGCGCAGGATGGCGATGCGGTCGGTCCGCTTCCCGTTTCCTGCCCTTATCCGCTGGAACGGCTCCTGGATCCCGGCTGGTGGCCGGTGAACCGGCATGGGCTGGAGGGCTGACGCCATGGACGGCCGGACTGGCTACGACACCGACTTCCATGCCTGGACCCGGGAGCAGGCCCAGCTGCTGCGCGACGCGGCGCAGGCGCGGCCGGGCTCTCCCATCGACTGGGACCACATCGCCGGGGAACTCGACATCATGGGCAGGCAGGTCAAGGACAGGATCCGGAGCCATCTCGCCGCCGTGATCGAGGCCCTGCTCAAGCTGGAATACTCGCCCGATCCCCGGCCGCGGCGCAGATGGTGGGTTGCGGCGACCAAGGCCCGCCGGCACCTGGAGGAAATGCTGGAGGAGAATCCTAGCCTGGAGCGCTTTCCCGCCGAGATTCTGGAGAAGGCCTGGCTGGACGGCGATTCCGACGCCTGCCTGGACGACAGCATCGACATCGACGCGCTGCCGAAGGAGTGTCCCTACGCTCTGGAGGACCTGCGCGATCCGGATTGGTGGCCGCCCAACCGCCACGGTCTCGCCTGACCCGATACCCCATCGAATTTTCCATCGAACCCGCCCAAATAACGGACAAGACGCATCCCCATGCCCCACATCCTCGACACCCTGCGTGACCGCGTTCTGCTTTGCGACGGCGGGTTCGGCAGCCGCATCCAGGCGCTCGACCTCGACGTCGAGAAGGATTACTGGGGGCACGAGAACTGCACCGACATCCTGCCGCTGTCGCGCCCCGACATCGTCCGCGACATCCACCGCGGCTATTTCGAAGCCGGGGCCGACATGGTGGAGACCGACACCTTCGGCGCCTCGCCGGTGACACTGGGCGAGTTCGGCATCTCCGAGAAGGCGTTCGAGATCAACCAGCGCGCGGTCGAGCTGGCGCGCGAGGCGGCCGAGAGCTTCACCGACGGGCAGCCGCGCTTCGTCATCGGCTCGATCGGGCCGGGCACCAAGCTGCCGAGCCTGGGCCACATCGCCTACCAGCCGGCGGAGGACAGCTTCTACGTCCAGGCGGCCGGGCTGATCGCCGGCGGGGCCGACGCCATCCTGGTGGAGACCTGCCAGGATCCCCTGCAGATCAAGGCCGCCGTCAACGGCATCAAGCGCGCCCGCCTTGAGGCCGGCAGCGACACCCCCGTCTTCGTCCAGGTGACGGTCGAGACCACCGGCACGCTGCTGGTCGGCACCGACATCGCCGCGGCGGCCACCGTCATCCAGGCGCTCGACGTGCCGCTGATGGGGCTGAACTGCGCCACCGGCCCGCTGGAGATGAGCGAGCATGTGCGCTGGCTGTCGCAGAACTGGCCGGGCCTGATCTCGGTCCAGCCGAATGCCGGCCTTCCGGAACTGGTCGACGGCAAGACCCATTACCCGCTACGCGCCGACGACTTCGCCCATTGGCTGGAGCGCTTCGTGTCCGAGGACGGGGTGAACCTCGTCGGAGGCTGCTGCGGCACCAACGTGCCGCACATCGCGGCGGCGAACCAGATGCTGCGCAAGCTGGCCCCGGCCGGCTCGCACCGGCCGAACCCGAAGGGCCGCACGGTCCATTGGGTGCCGGCGGTGGCCTCGCTCTATTCCCAGGTCACGCTGCGCCAGGAGAACGCCTTCTTCGCCATCGGCGAGCGCTGCAACGCCAACGGCTCCAAGAAGTGGCGCGAGCTGCAGGAGCGCCAGGACTGGGACGGCTGCGTCGAGATGGCGCGCGAGCAGGTCAAGGAAGGCTCCCACTCGCTCGACGTCTGCACCGCCTTCGTCGGCCGCAACGAGGTGGCGGAGATGAACGCGGTGATCTCGCGCTTCGCCGGCTCGGTCACGGCGCCGCTGGTGGTGGATTCCACCGAATACATCGTGCTGGAAAACGCGCTGGCGCTCTATGGCGGCAAGGCGATCCTGAACTCGATCAACTTCGAGGACGGCGAGGAGCCGGCGAGGCTGCGGCTGGCGCTCGCCAAGAAGTTCGGCGCCGCCGTCATCGCGCTGACCATCGACGAAGAGGGCATGGCCAAGACGCCGGAGCGCAAGCTGGAGATCGCCAAGCGGCTCTACCATCTTGCGGTCGACGAATACGGCCTCGCCCCGTCCGACCTGCTGTTCGACCCGCTGACCTTCACCATCGCCACCGGCAACGAGGACGACCGCAAGCTCGCCATCTGGACGCTGGAGGGCATCGAGGCGATCTCCCGCGAGATGCCGGGCTGCCAGATCATCCTCGGCCTGTCCAACGTCTCCTTCGGCCTGAACGCGGCGGCGCGCCATGTGCTGAACTCGGTGTTCCTCGACCATGCGGTCAAGCGCGGGATGACCGGCGCCATCGTCCATGTCTCCAAGATCCTGCCGCTGCACCAGATCCCGGAAAAGGAGGTCAAGACCGCCGAGGATCTGATCTTCGACCGGCGGGCTGAAGGCTATGACCCGCTCCAGGCCTTCATCGCCCTGTTCGAGGGCCGCAAGGCCGCCGACGCCAAGAAGAAGGCGCGGGCGGAAAATGTCGAGGACCGGCTGAAGGAGCGCATCGTCGACGGCGACCGCACCGGGCTGGAGGATGATCTCGCCGAGGCGATGAAGACCCATCCGCCGCTGGAGATCATCAACACCTATCTGCTCGACGGCATGAAGGTGGTGGGCGAGCTGTTCGGCGCCGGCAAGATGCAGCTTCCCTTCGTGCTCCAGTCGGCCGAGACGATGAAGGCCGCCGTCGCTTGGCTGGAACCCCACATGGAGAAGATCGACGGCCAGCAGAAGGGCACGCTGGTGCTCGCCACCGTGAAGGGCGACGTCCATGACATCGGCAAGAACCTCGTCGACATCATCCTGACCAACAACGGCTACAAGGTGGTCAATCTCGGCATCAAGCAGCCGGTCACCGCCATCATCCAGGCCGCCAAGGAGCACAAGGCGACCGCGGTCGGCATGTCCGGCCTGCTGGTGAAATCGACCGTGGTGATGCGCGAGAACCTGGAGGAGATGACGCGCGAGGGGCTCGACGTCCCGGTGCTGCTGGGCGGGGCCGCGCTGACCCGCGCCTATGTCGAGGGCGACTGCGTGGCGTCCTACGGCTCCGGCCGGGTCGCCTATGCCGGCGACGCCTTCGACGGGCTGACCCTGATGGACAAGGTGGTGGAGGGCAGCTTCGACCAGCAGCTGGCCATCCAGCAGGCCAAGCGCGCCGGCAAGGCGACAAACCGCCGCCGCGTGCTGGGGCAGGCGACCAGCGCCGCCACCGGCCCGGTCGACAAGGACGCCGTCCGCGCCCGCCGCCACCGGCTGGCCGAGGGCGTGCCGGTGCCGACGCCGCCCTTCTGGGGACCGAAGCTGATCGACCATGTGCCGCTGAAGACGCTGGTCACCTACCTGAACGAGCGGATGCTCTATCAGCTGCAATGGGGCTACCGGAAGGACGGCAAGTCGTTCGAGGAGTTCAAGGAGTGGGCGAAGAAGGAGCTGCGGCCGGTGCTCGACCGCATCCTGCGCATCGCCGCGACCGAGAACATCCTGCGCCCGACCGCGGTCTACGGTTATTGGAAGGCGGCGGCCGACGGCAACGACGTCATCCTGTTCGAGGAGGACGGCACGACCGAGGCCGCCCGCTTCTCGCTGCCGCGCCAGGGCAAGGAGGATGGCGAGTGCATCGCCGACTTCCTGCGCGACGTGACCGATCCCGAGCGTGACGTGCTCGGCCTCCAGGTCGTCACCATGGGCCAGCATTGCGCCGAGGTGGCGCGGGCCTGGTTCGCCGAGAACCGCTACCAGGATTATCTCTACCTGCACGGCCTGTCGGTGGAGATGACCGAGGCGATGGCGGAATATGTCCATGCCCGCATCCGTGCCGAGCTTGGCTATGGCGCCGAGGACAGCCGCGACAAGGAGAAGCTGCTGCAGCAATCCTACCGCGGCAGCCGCTACAGCTTCGGCTATCCGGCCTGCCCGAACCTGAAGGACCAGGAACAGCTGCTGAAGCTGCTGGACGCCGGCCGCATCGGTATCGAGATGTCGGACGAGGACCAGCTGCATCCCGAGCAGAGCACGTCCGCCATCGTCCTGCACCATCCGCGGGCCAAGTACTTCTCGGTCTGATCGCCGACCCCGCAAGGGATCCTCCTCCGCCCGTTCCGTGTTAGGATGGGCGGCGGAGGACACCCGATGGCCGTTGTCGAAACGAAGCATGACGAGAAGCTGCAACGCCTCCTGGACCGGATCGTGCCGGCCCTGGAGCCCGAGGCCGTCTATCTGTTCGGCAGCCGGGCGCGCGGCGACTTCGACGAGGACAGCGACTACGACCTGCTGGTGATCGTCCCGGACGATGCGCCGAAGGAAAGGCGGTCCATGGCCACCGCCTTCGAGGCCAGCCGGCAATCCCGGGTTCCGGCCGACATCGTTCCCTGCTCCCGCACCGGTTTCGAACGCTACAAGAATTCGGTGGGAACGCTCTGTTACGAAGCAAACCACTTCGGGGTGCAGGTCTATGGTCGATAGGGTGGTCGCGGCTTGGCTGACGGTGGCGGACGAGGACATCCGCGCGATCCGCGCCCGCCTCGTCGGCTCTGCGCTCAAGTCGGCGGCCTACCATTGCCAGCAGGCAGCGGAGAAGCTGGTAAAGGCGGTGCTGGTCTCGCTCGGGCGCCATCCGCCCAAGCAGCATAACATCGTGGCTTTGCTGGACGATGTGCCATCGGATCACCCGTTGCGTCCGACCCTGCTGCCGTTGGAGCGGTTCACGATCTTCGCCGCGGCCTTCCGCTATCCCAGCATCGACGTCTTCGACAGCCCGCCGGAAGAACCCGGTCCCGACGATGTCGCCCGTTGGTTGGCCGAGATCCAGCAGGCCCGTGCAAGGGTCGCCGCAGTCCTCGAGGCAAAGGGGTAAGCGATGGCAGCCGTCGACACGCGGAACGATGAGAAGCTGCAAATCCTGCTGGACCGGATCGTCCCGGCCCTGGAGCCCGAGGCCGTCTATCTGTTCGGCAGCCGGGCGCGCGGCGACTTCGACGAGGACAGCGATTACGACCTGCTGGTGATCGTCCCGGACGATGCGCCGAAGGAACGGCGGTCGGCGGTGTTCGCCCATACGGCCAAGGCGGGGACAGGCATCCCGGCGGATATCGTGCCGTGTCGGCGCTCCTTTTTCGAGGCGAACAAGGATCAGGTCGGCACATTGAGCTACAGGGCCACGCATGAAGGGGTGCGGGTCTATGGGGCTTAGGGTCGGCGCCGATGCATGGCTGGCGACGGCATCCGTCGATTTGCGGGCCGGCCGGGCGTGCCTTTCCGTTTCCGAGCCGATCGTCGCCGCAGCCACCTATCATTGCCAGCAGGCTGCGGAAAAGCTGGTCAAGGCGGTTCTGGTCTGGCTCGACCGCGACGTACCCCGCTCGCATGACATCGACTCGCTCGTGATGCGTATTCCCCATGATCTGCCGGTACGGGGATGCCTGCTGCCACTTGGGCGTTTCACCGCCTACGCCACCCTGTACCGGTATCCGGGCGAATCGGGCGATGTCACCGACGAACCGACCGCGGAGGAGGTGTCCGGCTGGCTCGACGAGATCGAAGCCGTGCGCGATAGCATCGGATCGTTCATCTCTGCCGTAAATGGACCCCACCCATGACAGCCGCCCCCCTCGACCTCCACCGCGAGACCGTCCGGCCGGAGTGGATCGACTACAACGGCCACATGAACGTCGCTTACTACCTGCTGGCTTTCGATCATGCGACGGACGCGGTGCTCGACCGCTTCGGGATCGGCAAGGCCTATGTGGCGGCGGAGAACCGGTCGGTGTTCGTGGTCGATGCGCATCTGACCTATGCCCGCGAGGTGACGGAGGGGACGCCGCTGCGCTTCGCCTCGCGGCTGCTCGGTGCCGATGCCAAGCGGTTGCACCTGTTCCACGAGATGCGGCATGCGGAAGACGGCTGGCTGGCGGCGACGGCGGAATTCATGCTGTTGCATGTCGATCTCGCCAGCCGCAAGACCAGCCCGTTTCCACCTGTGGTCGCGGAGGCGCTGGCCCGGCAGGCCGCCGCCCATGGTGCCGAACCCTGGCCGCCGCAGGCGGGGAGGGCAGTGGCCCGGCTGGGTGGCTGAGCCGGTCGCGCGTGTCCCCATTCGTCATGTCGCTGCTATGGCGGGATGTGTAAGGTCGTGTCCGTGGAAGCAACGACGAGTGGCTGGGAACGCGCGCAATGTCCGAACTGAAGCTCAACCTCGGCTGCGGTGACACGCGGCTGCCCGGCTACGTCAATGTGGACAAGTACGGCACCTTCGGGCCGGACATGGTGGCCGACCTGGAGGTCGTGCCCTGGCCGTTCGAGACGGACAGCGTCGCCGATGTCCAGCTCATCCATTCGCTGGAGCATATGGGCCAGACGACCGAGCAGTTCCTGAACATCATGAAGGAGCTGTACCGCGTCTGCCGCCATGGCGCGCGGATCACCATCAAGGTGCCGCATCCGCGTAGCGACGGCTATCTCGGCGACCCGACCCACGTCCGCCCGATCACGCCCGCCGTGCTGAGCCTGTTCTCGCTGGAGGAGAACCGGAATTTCATCGAGCGCGGCTGGCCGAACACCCGGCTGGCGATGCATCTGACCGTCGATTTCCGCATCCGGTCGATTGGCTACACGCCGACGGTGCGCTGGAAAAGCAAGCTGGCGGCCGGAGAGGTCACGAAGCAGGACGTGATGGACGCGATGGAAAGCCAGAACAATGTCATCGACGAAATCGCCATGGTTCTCGACGTGGTGAAGGGCACATCCTGACGTCGTGCGCTCCGCGCGCCCATCCGGGCGGCGGCGCGGCTCGAACCTGCCGGACGATGAGGGCGTCGAGGTTGAGTCGGCCGCCGATGTCCCCATTTATCGGAGCATGAGACATGCATCCGCCTGGCCGCCCCGCTTCAATCCCCTCCTGTCCGCCCTTGCCGTCCTGGTCACCCTCGCCGCAGGGGTCGCAGCCGGGCCGGCGCTGGCCGAATGCACCGACGCGGCCGAGCCGAAGGTGAACTGGCGGCGCTGTTCGCTGCAAGGGCAGACCCTGACCGGCGTCGATCTCAGCGGGGCGATGCTGCGCGATGCGACCTTTCAGCGTGCCTCGCTGGGTCAGGCGAAGCTGACCGAGGCCGACGGTTATCGGGCGAAATTCATCAGTGCGACCGCCCCCGGCGCGGTCTTCGACGGGGCGCGGCTGATCGAGGCCGACTTCACCCGTGCCGACCTGACCGGCGCCAGTTTCCGCGATGCCGACCTGCGCAATGCCAAGATGGTCGGGGCCTCGCTGGCGCGCGCCGATTTCACCGGAGCCAGGATATCGGGCACCGATCTGCGTCAGGCCGACCTGTCGGGCGCCCGCTGGACCGACGGCACACATATCTGTGCGGAAAGCTCGGTCGGTCAGTGCAACTAGCGCAGGCATAACCACCCGGAACATGCCACAAAACCTTCTTGCCGTAGGGGCTTCGGCCGCGTACCGTTCGAAACCGAATGAATTTTGACGGACGGCGGACGTGACGATCATCGAGGACTTCGAACGTTCCAGCGGCCTCGCCGCGAAGGCCATGGAGCGGATGCTGTCCGAACGGTTGCCGCCCACTCCGGAAAACTTCACGCTTTGGTTCGTTTATTTCAGCGGCCGCAACCCTGATCTGACGCGGGCCATCGATCTGGCCTGCCGCGATGGGCTGGCCACCTCTCAGACCCTGTGCGAGGAGCTGTACAAGCGCTTCTTCGCCCTCGACGCCGAGGCGCAGGCGATCCGCGAGACCTCCGACAAGGCGCGCTACGCGCTGGGCCGCATCCTGGAGCAGCTGGGCAATGTCGGGTCGGAGACGGAGCGCTACGGCAACACCCTGACCGGCTTCCGCGACGAGCTCGACCAGCCGCTCAGCCTGCCGGAGCTGCGGGCGATGATCGCGGCTGTCGCGGCGGAGACCAAGGAGATCGTCGACCGCCAGACCGCCTTGCAGCTCCAGCTCCAGGAATCGAGCCAGCAGCTGGCGGAGATGCGCGTCAGCCTGGACAGCGCGCGGCGCGAGGCGCTGACCGACGGGTTGACCGGCATCGGCAACCGCAAGGCCTTCGACCTGCTGTTGCAGGAGGCGATGGACGAATCGGCGCGGGAGGCGTTGCCGCTGTCGCTGATGATGGTCGACATCGACCATTTCAAGGCGTTCAACGACACCCATGGCCATCTGGTCGGCGACCATGTGCTGAAGCTGGTGGCCCGCATGCTGACCGAATGCATCAAGGGCCGCGACACCGCAGCCCGTTACGGCGGGGAGGAGTTCGCCATCATCCTGCCGCGCACCAGCCTGGACAATGCGCTGAAGCTGGCCGAGCAGGTGCGCACCTTCGTCGGTGCCCGGCAGATCGTCAACAAGGCGCGCAACGCCAATTACGGCACGGTGGCCCTGTCGGTCGGCGTTGCTCAGTTCCGCCCCGGCGAGCCGGCATCGGCCCTGGTCCGCCGCGCCGACGAGGCGCTCTATGCCGCCAAGCGCAGCGGCCGCAACCGGGTGGCGGTGGAGGCCTGACCCGGCCCTCCGCCGGTTCTCCGCTCAGCCCGCCAGCCCGCGCCGCGCCGCCTCCGTCCCGCGCAGCAACTCCGCCACCAGCTCGCCCGCCGGCAGCCGCCGGGCCATCTGAAGCCCCTGGCCGGCCCACAGCGACAGGAACTCCGCCCGCCCGGCCTTGCCGGCGGCGGTGCGCAGCGGCCGGGTCAGCGTGTTCTGCAAGGGGAAGGGCAGCACCGCGCCCGGCGCCTGCGGATCCTCCACCATGTCCATGAAGCGGTTGACGATGCCGCGCGCCGGCCGGCCGGAGAAGGCGCGGGTCACGCGGGTCCGTTCCTCGCCCGCCGCCGCTTCGCCTGCCATTTGTTCGCCTGCTGCCAGGATTGCGGCCTTGTGGGCTTCGGGAATGCCGGCCTCGCCGGTGGTCAGGAAGACGGTGCCCATCTGCACCGCGGCGGCGCCCAGGGCCAGCGCCGCGGCGATGCCGCGCCCGTCCATGATGCCGCCCGACGCGATCACCGGCACGCCGACAGCGTCGGCCACCAGCGGCACCAGCGCCATCGTGCCGACGAGGTTGGCCGCCGGATCGCCGATGAAGCTGCCGCGATGCCCGCCGGCCTCGCTGCCCTGGGCGACCACCGCGTCGACGCCGGCCCGCTCCAGAGCCACCGCCTCCGCCACCGTGGTCGCGGTGCCGAGCACCCGCATGCCGCGCGCCTTGGCGGCGGCGACGCTGTCGGCCGGCGGCAGGCCGAAGGTGACGCTGTAGAAGGCGGCCCCGCTGTCGAGCAGCGCCGCGAACTGCCGGCCGAATCCGTCCCCGGCATAGGCGGGCGCCTCCGGTTCCGGCAGCCCGAGTTCCGCATGGAAGGGGGCGACGCGGGCCAGCGCCTCCGCTAGCACGGCGGGGGGAACCGGCGGCGGTTCCGGGGTCGGGGCGAACAGGTTGATGCCGAAGGGCAGGGCGGTGCGGCTGCGGATGTCGCGCGCCCGTTCCCGGATCTGCGCGTCGGTCAGATAGGCGGCGCCGACGAAGCCGAGCCCGCCGGCCTCGTTGACCGCCGCGACCAGAGCCGCCGTATCGCCGCCGCCCGCCATCGGCGCCTGGATCACCGGCGACCGCAGCCCGAGCCGCGACACTGATTCGCTGTGAGAGGGCATGTCCGCCTCCGTCGCTTCCACGATGGGGCCGATGCTACGCCCCGGCGTTCTTCGCGACCAATGACTTGTTCTGAAGGGGGCGTTCACTTGCGGTGAAGGGAGGCCGCCCGGCGGCGCGCCTCCCGGCTGCGATAGGGGCAGTCCAGCGCCTCCGCCAGTTCCAACAGGCGCAGCCAGACCGCCCGCCGGGTGGTGGTGGGAAGGTCCGGGCTGCTGCGCAGGCTGCGGACGATCTCCTCGATCCGCTCCCGCAGCACGGCACATCGCATCCGACCCGTCCGGTGCGTCGGCATCCGGAACCGGCGCGCGATTGCGGCACAGGGGGCATATATCGTCATGATCGGGGCTGGTCATCCGCCTGCGCTCCATGATTGGTGCGGGGGCGGAGGGTATCAAGAACAGGATGTATTTCCTCTGTAAATCCAATCAAGCAATGACGTCATTGCGCTATGATGTCTTTGAGTACTGGTGCGATTGGATAGAACTTTTCATTTATTTTCTCATGTTGTACCTGCATTGGCATGACGGGTGACGCCATCGCATTATCTCTCCGCCTGAAAAAGTCCGACTGGCTGCGCCTGCACGCCCTGGTGACGGAGCTGCGGGCGGCCGACGCTCCCGCCCCGTCGCTGCAAGGCGTCATCATCGCCGCCCTGAACGACTACCTGACGAAGCGCGGCGAGGCCCCGCTTGAAACGCAGCCCTTCGGGCGCGGCGGAGCCAGGACGAGCCGCAAGCGGGCGGGGGCGTAGACTGAGGCTTTGGGGGCAACTCTCCCGACATGATGCGAGGGAGCCGCTCCAATTTCAGCGCATAGAGTTGGATTGTCGGCTTTGCGCCAGGAGCGGACATGAGCAGCCAAATCTCTGCCAGATCCATCCCCGGTGATCGGCGCACTTGTATCGCGTAGCGCTACACGATACAATGATGGTTATGAACGAGTCTGAAGCACCTCATCCCGGCACCTACATCCGCCAACAGGTCCTGCCGGCCGGCCTAACGGTCACGGCCGCAGCGAAGCAATTAGGCGTGGGTCGGCCGGCCCTGTCCAATCTCTTGAACGGCAAGGCCGCGTTGTCGGCGCAAATGGCGTTCAGGCTGCAGAAGACCTTCGGCTGCGACAGCGAAGAGTTGCTGCGCCGCCAAGCCGCCTACGATCGAGCGCAGGCCCAGACCCGTGAGCCTGAGATTGCGGTGCGCGCCTATGCGCCGAGCGTCCTGTCGATCAAGGCCATGCAGATCGAGGCCTGGGCCGACCGGATTGATGCGCGCCACGAACTCGCAGCGCTCCTGCGCCGCTTGGTCTACTCGACCGGCGAAGGCCTCACCCAACTCGACTTTCCAGCGTTTGAGAATGCACAGCGACACGGCTGGGACGGGTTCGTCCAGGCCGCCGCCGCGACGCCTTGGATTCCCCTTGGCGATTCCGGATGGGAGTTTGGGGTCAATCAAGACCCTGCCCAGAAGGCCGAGCACGACTACGCAGCCAGGACCAAGGAGCTCGGCGCCGCCGATCGGGCAGGCCTGACCTTCGTCTTCGTAACGCCACGCCGCTGGGCCGGCAAGACGGCCTGGGTCGCGGCCAAGGCCGCTGAAATGAAGTGGAGGGGAGTCCGGGCCTACGACGCCAGCGATCTGGAGCAGTGGGTCGAAACCTCGATCCCCGGCCAAGCGTTTTTCGGCGACCGCCTGCCGCTTCAGGACACCGATCTTCTCGATCTTGAAGCTGCCTGGAGCCGGTGGGCCAACGCCGCCGAGCCGCCGCTCAGCAAGAGCCTATTCAAGGCCGTAGCCTCGACGGCCGCTTATCTCCTAAGTAGCTGGCTTAGCGGACCCCCCGAGCGGCCGTTCACGGTGGTGGCTGATTCCACGGCGGAGGGTCTGGCCCTTCTGGCCTGTGCATTCGAGTCCGGTGCGCTTGAAGACGGGCGCGCGCGCGAGCGCGCCGTCGTCGTCAAGAGCCCTGCGGCTCTGGCCAAGCTGATGGCGGCGACCTCTGGGTTCACCGCGATCATCGATTCCACGGCGGTCGAGTCGCAGGCCGAGGATGTTTTCCGCCGCCACCACACTATCGTGGTAACCCACCGCAACGGCGTCGAAGACAGCGCCGACTTCACCATGGACTTGGTTGAGGACGAGACGTTCCGTGGGGGCCTTGGTGAAATGGGGTTCGGGCACATCGACGTCGAACGGCTGGACCGGGAGTCCGGTCGGTCCCTGACGGTTCTCCGCCGCCGCTTGGCGCAGTTGCCTGCGTTGCGGTCGCCGCCCTGGGCGGATGATGCCAACGCGGCGCGGCGGCTGGTGCCGTTGATGCTGGTGGGCGCTTGGGACTCGGGCTCTCCAGCCGACCAGGCGGTGGTCGAGGCCATGGTTGCCCAGCCCTATGACGACGCAGAAGCCACAGTGGCTGAGTGGGTCGGCGAGGCGGACAGCCCATTGTGGTCCATCGGCCGGATGCGGGGCGTGGTCTCCAAGACTGATGCCTTTTATGCCCTGCAGCGCCACATAACGCCCGCGCATCTCCGCCGCTTCTTCGACGTCGCCCGAGTCGTCCTGTCGGAGGCCGATCCCGCCCTGGACCTACCTGAGGACAAAAAGTGGTGCGCGGCGATCTACGATAAGACGCGGCGCCACTCGGGGGCCTTGCGCCGGAGCCTCTGCGAAACCCTCGTCCTGCTGTCGGTGCACGGCGACAACCTCTTCAGGACGCGCCTGGGGGTCGACGTGGTCGGCCAAGTCAACGTGCTGATCCGGGACTTGTTGACGCCCCTCGACGGCGCGACTTGGCAGTCCCAACAGCATGACCTCCCGCGCTATGCGGAAGCCGCTCCCGAGGTATTCCTCGGCTTGGTCGACGGCGATCTGCGCAGTTCCGAGCCGAAGATTCACGCACTGCTGCAACCGACAGGGCCGGGTCCGTTTTCTTGGCCCGGCCGCACGGGTCTGTTGTGGGCATTGGAGGCCCTAGCCTGGAAACCTGACCGGCTGGACCAAGTGGTCGAGCTGCTGGCGAAGCTGGCGGAGATCAAGATCAGCGACAACTGGGTAAACAAGCCGGAGAATTCGCTCGCCTCCATCTTCCGGTGCTGGATGCCGCAGACCGCCGCGCCAGTGGAGGCGAGGATCGCGGCACTCGAACGGCTCTGCCATCGTCATCCCGCGATCGGCTGGCGCATCTGCCTCAACCAGTTTGACCGCCGCGCCGCCATAGGTCATCACAGCTCTCGGCCGCAGTGGCGCGCCGACGCCGCCGGCGCCGGGGAGCCGGTCTCACGGTACGAAGCCTACCAGACAGCTAGGCGAGCGCTCGACATCGCGTTGGCTTGGCCAAACCACGACGAGCACACCTTGGGCGATCTCGTCGAACGGCTGGACGGGATTTCCGATGACCAGGATGCGGTCTGGTCGGCCATCCGCGCTTGGCTGGCCACGTCGCCTCCGGAGGCGGCCAAGTCCAAGCTGCGCGAGCAAATCCGCCACTCCACAATGGTGCGCGCGCCGAAGCGGCCGCGTGACGGGGAGCCGCCTGTGTCAGTACAGGCGCGCGAGGTGTTTGACGCACTGCTGCCCAGCGATCTGATTTGGCGCCATCAGTGGCTTTTCGCGCAGCACTGGGTGCGGGAGTCCGTTGAAGAGCTCCACGACGGCGATCTCGACTTCCGCCAGCGGGAGGCGCGGATTGAGCAGCGTCGGCGCGAAGCCCTGACCGAGGTGTGGCAAGGGCTGGGTCTTGAGGGCGTTCGTCAGCTTTGTCGCCTCGGCGACGCTGCGTCCATCATCGGCAGCATCCTGACGAAAATCCTGACACCGGTTGAGGTAGACGATGTCGTTGCCGAGCTCGCGGAAGGGCCAGCCGACCATGCGATGGACCAGTGTCTGTCGGGCCTGCTCTGGAGCCTGACCCCGGATGATCGCGCGAGGGTTTTCGATGCCGCCTGCCCCCCTACCGGCGGCAATCGCTACACTGCGGCTGGCCTCCACCGCCTTGTGCTGCGTTCGCCGTTCGGGGCTGAAACCTGGTCGCGACTAGAAGTGTTCCCGACTGAGGAGCGGGCTCGCTACTGGGCCGAGGTCAACCCGCGTCCGCTGTTTCGTGAGGACGGCGACGAGGTCAACCAAGCGGCCAGCCACTTGCTGGATGCCCGCCGGCCGCGGGCCGCATTCGCCACGGTCCACATGGCCTTTGGCACCCTGACAACTGACCGCCTGATGCGGCTCCTGACCGAGGTCGCCACGATCGATGCCGAGCCGACCGGGCACTACCCTCTATCGCAGCATGATCTGTCGGAAGCCTTCGATGTCCTGTCCGAGCGATCGGACACCGACCCTGACGCCCTGGCCGGCCTGGAGTTTCTGTACATCGATGGTCTCAGTGACACGAAGCACGGCATCCGCAACCTTGAACGTCAGCTTTCCGAGTCGCCCTCGTTGTTCGTGCAGGCCCTCGCCCTGACATTCCCCCGCAAGGACGAGGAAGAAGACCCGCCAGAGCTGAAGACCGACAACCCGGAGCTGGCGCAGAAACGAGCGCAGTCCGCCTATGCCATGCTTTCCCAGGCGCGACGCCTGCCCGGGATGAATGACAAGGGCGAACTCGACGGCCAGAAGATGCGCGACTGGATCGTCAACGCCCGCGCCCTGGCTCGCGACTTCGGCCGTGACGAGATCGCCGACAGCCAAATCGGACAACTTCTCTCCCATAGCCCGGTCGGATCGGATGGCTTCTGGCCGCATGAGACCGTGCGAGAGGTGCTTGAGGACCTGGGCACCGACAGGCTGGCCAGTGGCATGATGATCGGTAAGAAGAACGCCCGCGGCGTGGTGTGGCGTGGTCGAGGCGGCGATCAAGAGCGCGACATTGCGAAGGGCTATCGGGACGCCTCGGCAGCCGTCGCGGCTGAGTATCCTTTCACCGCCCGGCTACTGAACGAGTTGGCGCGCTTCTACGACCGCGACGCGGCTTGGCACGATGATCGCGCCTTGGTCGAAAGGCGCCTGCACAACTGATGAGTCCGAGTTCTGTGCAGACGAACGTTGGGATCTGGCGCTTTGCGGTCGCGAGCGATTGTCCGCTCCGGGTCAAAAACAGACGTTTGAGTGTATCGCGAAAAAGCGGACTTATGTAGCATCCGCCACTATGACCGGCGGGTGAGCACAAATCATGAACTTGATGATTCACAACGGAGTCGTGGCCGGGTAGACTCGGGCAATCACCGTGTCGGAGATCGCCATGCCCCGTCGCACCAAAAGCCAGCACTTCCTTCTCAGCGCCGCGGCGCGCACGCTGTCGCTGGCGACCGTGCTGCGCCTGTCGGACACGGAAGCCGAGACGGTGTTCGCGGCGATCCGCTGGCCGGAGACGAACGGGCGTCCCGTGTGCCCGGCGTGCGATTGTGATGCGGTGTACGACTGCCGCCGGCCGAGCGGTGCGCCTCGCTGGCGCTGCAAGCGGTGCCGCAAAGACTTCTCCCTCACCTCGGGCACGCTGTTCGCCTTCCACAAGCTGGCGCTCCGGATGTACCTCGCCGCCGTGGTGATCTTCGTCAACGAGGTGAAGGGCAAGGGCGCGCTGCCGCTGTCGCGCGACCTGGGCGTCCAGTACAAGACGGCGTTCGTGCTGGGCCACAAGATCCGCGAAGCGATGGCGGCCGAGAGCCGCGGTGTCGTCATCGGCGGCGCGGGCAAGGCGGCGGAGATCGATGGGGCCTACTTCGGCGGCCACGTCCGCCCGGAGAACCGCAAGGCGGAGCGCAAGGACCGCCGGCTGGCCATCAACCAGACCGGCAAGCGCCGGTGTGTCGTCACCATCCGCGAGCGCGACGGCCGCACCCTGACCGGCGTGTTCCCGTCCGAGGACGCCGCCGGCAGCTTCATCCGCTCGCGCGTCGCCAAGGGCACCGAAGTGCATGCGGACGAGTCCAGCGCCTGGAACGACCTGCACGCCCGCTACCCGATGCACCGCATCAACCACCAGGACGCCTACAGCCAGGACGGCGCCTGCACCAACGGGGCGGAATCTTTCTTCTCGCGCATCCGCCGCGGGGAGATCGGGCACCATCATCACATCTCGGGCCTCTACCTGCACCGCTACGCCAATGAGGCCGCGTTCCGAGAGGATCATCGCCGGACCAGCAACGGCGAGCAGTTCCGCGTCGTGGTCGGGCTGGTGACGAAGACCGGCCCGTCGGTCGATTTCTGCGGCTACTGGCAGCGCGCTCACGCGGCGTGATCGGCGGGTTCGGCCGGAAGGCGCCAGCGGGCGCCCAGGCCATTGCCGATCTTCTCCACCGTGCCCTTGCCTTTCAGGGCGGTCAGGGTGTTGAGGACGCGCTGGATGAAGTCGGAGCGGGTCTTGCGGTCTTCCGGATCGAGCCCTTTGTCGCGCAGCGCGGCGACGGCGATCTCCTCAGCGGCAACGACACGTCCCTCTGCCATGCGCAGCGCCTCCAGGCAGCGGCGCGCCAGCTCGCCGCTGGCGAAGTAGTGGGAGCGCCTCGCCGGCGGCTTCTTCGGCGCGATGCTCTCCGGCTCCAGTTCCGGGGCGAACAGGCGCAAGGTGGCGTCCAGGTGCACCAGGTCGGCCCGGTGCTGAGACATCCGCTTCTCAAGCTCAAGGATTGCCCCGGAGATCTCGCCCCGCTTCTCCCGCAAGGCGCTGACAACGTGCGGCTCGCCCATACTCCATGCCCCTTCTGTGCGGCTTCAGGGCGACAGGGTAGCTGGCAGGGCGGCGACGCGGCAGGATCAGGCGGTGGCGGGTGCTACATAAGTCTGCGAAAAAGAACACCCAACCCCGGCAATCCATGCCGACGGCTGCCGATCACGCTTCCGCCACCCGTGCGCATTGAGCCGGCTCTGCATACCGGCTGTGGCATCGCCTATGCCAGTGAAAAGAAGGCGTCGCCCTGACACTGCGTCGCAGTGGAAGCTGAAGACGCCCCGTTCCGCCGTGTGTCATGGAAGGAAGCGGCAGGATCGGCGCGCCCATGCCGATCCTGCCGCCGCCCGTCCTCACCCCCGCAGCCCCGGCGCCTCCTGCCCGGTGCGTTCCACATACTCGGTGTAGCCGCCGCCATACTGGTGGATCCCCTCCGGCGTCAGTTCCAGCACCCGGTTCGACAGCGCCGCCAGGAAATGGCGGTCGTGCGACACGAACAGCATGGTGCCCTCATAGGCGCCCAGCGCCGCGATCAGCATCTGCTTGGTGTCGAGGTCCAGGTGGTTGGTCGGCTCGTCCAGCACCAGGAAGTTCGGCGGGTTGAACAGCATGGTCGCCATCACCATCCGTGCCTTCTCGCCGCCCGACAGCACGCGGCACTTCTTCTCCACGTCGTCGCCGGAAAAGCCGAAGCAGCCGGCCAGCGCCCGCAGCGAGCCCTGGCTCGCCTGCGGGAAATGCGCCTCCAGCGCCTCGAAGATGGTCTGGTCGCCGTCCAGAAGCTCCATCGCGTGCTGGGAGAAATAGCCCATGCGCACGCTGCCGCCGACGGTGACGCTGCCGCTGTCCGGCTCGGTCGTCCCCGCCACCAGCTTCAGCAGCGTCGACTTGCCGGCGCCGTTGACGCCCATCACGCACCAGCGCTCCTTGCGGCGGATGGTCAGGTCCAGCCCCTCGTAGATGGCCCGGCTGCCATAACCCTTGTGGACGTTCTTCAGCACCGCGACGTCGTCGCCCGAGCGCGGGGCCGGCGGGAAGTCGAAGGTCACGACCTGCCGGCGCTTGGGCGGCTCGAAGCGCTCGATCTTGTCCAGCTTCTTCACCCGGCTCTGCACTTGGCTGGCGTGCGAGGCGCGGGCCTTGAAGCGCTCGATGAATTTCAGCTCCTTCGCCAGCATCGCCTGCTGGCGCTCGAACTGGGCCTCCTGCTGCTTCTCCTTCAGCGCCCGCTGCTTTTCATAGAAGCCGTAGTCGCCGGAATAGCTGGTCAGCGATCCGCCGTCGATCTCGATGATCTTGGTGACGATGCGGTTCATGAACTCGCGGTCGTGCGAGGTCATCAGCAGGGCGCCGTCATAGCCCTTCAGGAAGCCTTCCAGCCAGATCAGGCTCTCGATGTCCAGATGGTTGCTCGGCTCGTCGAGCAGCATGGCGTCGGGCCGCATCAGCAGGATGCGGGCGAGCGCGACGCGCATCTTCCAGCCGCCCGACAGGCCGCCGACGTCGCCGTCCATCATCTCCTGGCTGAAGCTGAGGCCGGCCAGAACCTCGCGCGCCTTGCCCTCCAGCTCATAGCCGCCCAGCTCGTCGAAGCGCGCCTGCACCTCGCCGTAGCGCTCGATGATGGCGTCCATCTCGTCGGCGCGGTCAGGGTCGGCCATGGCGGTTTCCAGCTCGGCCAGTTCCGCCGCGACGGCGCTGACCGGCCCGGCGCCGTCCATCACCTCGGCCACCGCGGAGCGGCCGGACATCTCGCCGACATCCTGGTTGAAATAGCCGACGCTGACCTGCTTCTCGATCGCCACTTGGCCGCCGTCCGGCTGCTCCTCGCCGGTGATCATGCGGAACAGCGTGGTCTTGCCGGCGCCGTTGGGACCGACCAGCCCGATCTTCTCACCCCGGTTGAGCGCCGCGGAGGCCTCCAGGAACAGGATGCGGTGACCGTTCTGCTTGCTGACGTTATCGAAGCGGATCATGGGCGACAGGAGTCCTTAAGGCGTGATGGCGGCTCCTTATGCCACAGGATCGGGGAGACGATGGAGTCCTGATCGGGCGCGGCAACGGCCGAAAAGGCTTCGGGCGCGGTCTTTCCCCCGCGCCCGAAGCCTCACCCGATCACTGCCGACCTCAGATGACGCCCATCAAATGACGCCCATCAGATCACATAGGTCAGCTCCTTCCCCGACTTCAGGCTGTTCTTGCCCAAGGTCTCGTCGACATAGTCGAGCAGGCGGGCGAGCGCCTCGCTGCGGCTCAGCGTGTCGGTGTCGATCACCAGTTCGGGTTGGTCCGGCGCCTCGTAGGGGGCGGAGATGCCGGTGAACTCGGCGATCTCGCCGGCCCGCGCCTTCCTGTACAGGCCCTTGGGGTCGCGGTCCTCGCAGGTGGCGAGGTCGGCGGCGACATGCACCTCGTGGAAGCGCTCGCCGCCGATCACCCGTGCCCGTGCCCGGTCGGCCTTCAGCGGCGAGATCAGCGAGGCGATCACCACCATGCCGGCGTCGGCGAACAGCTTCGCCGTCTCGGCCACCCGGCGGATGTTCTCCGCCCGGTCGTCGGCCGAGAAGCCCAGGCCCGCATTCAGCCCGTTGCGCACATTGTCGCCGTCCAGCACGAAGGTCTGCCAGCCGCGGTCGAACAGCGCGCGCTCCAGCGCCATCGCCAGCGTCGACTTGCCGGCACCCGACAGGCCGGTCAGCCAGACGATGCCGCCCTGATGGCCGTTGGCCTGGGACCGCTCCTCCAGCGAGACGGTGTGCGAGACCTCGGTGATGTTAGCCGCCGCGGCATCCTCGATCTCCACCACCAGGCAGCCGCCGACGACATCGTTGCCGTCGATCAGCGCGCCGCGGCCGGTGCGCGGCAGGTCCGACGCCAGATCCAGGGCGATCGGCGAGCGGGAGCGCAGGACGACCTCCGCCACCTCGTTGCGGTGGACTGACTTGCCGGGGGTGCTCGACAGATCCTCGACATCGATGACTGCCGTCACCTGCTCCACCGTCACCCGGTGCTCGGCGGAGGCGATCTTCAGCGTGTAGGTCTTCCCCACCACCAGCGGCTCCGACACCAGCCAGAACAGCCGCACGCTCAGCCGGTGGCCGAGGATCGGCGCGTCGGCCTCGTGGTGGGCGATGTGGCCGCGCTCGGCGAAGATGCGCTTGTCGAGCGTGATGCCGATGCTCTGGCCGGCCTGGGCCGACAGCACGGTCTCCGGATGGTTCCACGCCTCGATGCTGACCACCGTGGCGCTCGCTCCCGTCGGGGAGAAGCGCAGGGTGTCGCCGACGCGCAGCCGCCCGCTTTCGATGCGGCCGGCCAGGATACGGCGGTCGTCCGGCTTGTAGACATCCTGCAGGGGCAGGCGCAGCGGCTGGTCGGGCGAGACCTGCTGCGGCCGGAAGGCGTCGAGCTGCTCGATCACCGTCGGTCCCAGATACCAGTCGGCCTGCTCGCTGCGGCTGACGATGTTGTCGCCGTTGCGGGCGGACACCGGGATCACCGCCTTGGGTTGCAGCCCAAGTTCGGCCAGATACTCCTTGATCTCCTGCGCCACCACCTCGTAGCGGCGGCTGGAGAACTCGACCTTGTCCATCTTGTTGACGACCACCGCCACCTGACGCACGCCCAGCAGGTGCAGCAGGAAGGCGTGGCGGCGCGACTGCTCCAGCGCGCCCTCGTCGGCGTCGATCACCAGCAGGGCGGCGTCGGCCTGGGAGGCGCCGGTCACCATGTTCTTCAGGAACTCGGTATGGCCGGGGGCGTCGATGATGACGTAGGGCCGCTGCGCCGTCTTGAAGTGGATCTGCGTGGTGTCGAT
The DNA here is from genome assembly GCF_001305595.1 of Azospirillum thiophilum. NCBI lineage: Bacteria > Pseudomonadati > Pseudomonadota > Alphaproteobacteria > Rhodospirillales > Azospirillaceae > Azospirillum > Azospirillum thiophilum. The sequence continues at coordinate 42,769 of NZ_CP012401.1, read as the reverse complement.
GGTGATGCCCTGGTCACGCTCGGCCTGCAGGGCGTCCATCACGAAGGCCCATTCGAAGGGCATGCCGCGCTTGCGGCTCATCTCGCGGACCTGTTCGACCTTGCCGTCGGGCAGGCTGCCGGTGTCGTTCAGCAGACGGCCGATCAGCGTGGACTTGCCATGGTCGACATGGCCGACGATGACGATGCGGAGTTGGGAATGCGGCATCTTACATGTACCCCACGCTGCGCAGGCGCTCGAAACTGTCTTCGGATTCGTTGTCCATCGCCCGGCCGGCGCGTTCCGGCACGCGGGTCACCTGGAGCTCGGCGATGATCTCGTCGATGGTCGAGGCGGTGCTGTCGACCGGGAAGGTGATGTTCTTCTCGCCCAGCGAGCGATAGCGCTTGCCGTCCCTGGCGAAGTACAGCGGGACGATGGGAATCCCCTCGCGCTGGGAATAGCGCCAGATGTCCAGCTCGGTCCAGGCCAGCAGCGGATGGATGCGGACATGGACGCCTTCGGGGAAGCGGGTCTTGTAATGGTCCCAGAACTCCGCCGGCTGGTCCTTGACGTCCCAGTCGCCCTCCAGCGAGCGCGGCGAGAACACACGCTCCTTGGCGCGGGTCGCCTGCTCGTCGCGGCGGATGCCGACCATCACGCCCTGATAGGCATGGTCGCGCAGCAGGTTCTTCAACCCCTCCGTCTTGCGCGCGGCGGCGCGGGTCAGGGGAGGAAGGGTCTGGTCCATCTCCTCTTCGGGCGGGCATTGCTCGACCTTCAGGTCGAGGCCCCATTCCTTGGTGATACGGTCGCGGAACTCGTAGACCTCCGGCAGCTCCATCGCGGTGTCGAGCTGCACGACGGGGAAGGGGATGCGGCCGAAAAACGCCTTGCGGCAGAGCCAGAGCAGCGCGTTGCTGTCCTTGCCGATCGACCAGAGCATCGCCAGCTTGTCGATGCGGTTGTAGGCCTCGCGCAGAATATAGATGCTCTGGTTTTCGAGCTGGTCGAGATCGGCGCTCATCGGGCGTTTCCAATCATGGTGTGTATGCCGCATTCGGTCTTGGCGCTGCCGGCCCAGCGGCCGGAACGCGGGTCGGCACCGGGCGCCACTCGCTCGGTGCAGGTGTAACAGCCGATCGACAGGAACCCGTCGGCCTCCAGCGGGTGGCGCGGCAGGTCGCGCCGGATGAACTCCTCCTCCAGCCGGTCCTTGTCCCAGTTGGCCAGTGGGTTGACCTTGATGCGGCCGGCCTCCGCCTCGAACAGGGGCAGGGCGGCGCGGGTGGCGGCCTGGAAGCGCTTGCGTCCCGTCACCCAGGCGTCGAGCCCGGCGGCGGCCAGCGCGCGGTCCAGCGGCACCGTCTTGCGCAGGCGGCAGCAGGCATCGAAATCGCGCTTGAACAGCATGCCGTCCTTGTCGGCGGTGGCGAGATCGTCGGCGGTCGGCCCGATCTCCCGCACATCGGTCAGGCCGAGCCGCTTCACCAGCTGGTCGCGGTAGCGCAGGGTTTCGCCGAACAGCTTGCCGGTATTCACGAACAGGACCGGGAAATCCGGCGTCGCTTCCGCCGCCAGCGCCAGCAGCACCGCGGATTCAGCGCCGAAGGACGACAGCAGCGCGATGCGCCCGCCGAACACCCCATGCATGGCGGACAGCAGCGGCACCCCTTCGAGCGCGCCGTAGCGGTTGGTCAGATCCTTCACCCGTGTCGAGGCGTCCATCCTCAGCTGCCTTTCGCGGTGGCCGGTAAAGTCTATCAAATAGATAGTTTTTAAGTTTGTGTTTGCACATTAACACCGGCGGAAAACCCGTGCAACGTAAATACATTCTCTACTTGTTTAATAGGTTTGTTGTGCGTCGCAATGCGTGGTGTGAAATATGTTGATTGTGGCTGGGGGCTGGGCTAAATACCTTCCATGCACATGATGCCCGTCATAAGCGCCGCGACACGCCGGCCCGCTCTGCCTGTTCCGGCAGTGCAGCCATGGGGTATGCGGCCACGGGCACTGCGGCCATGATTCCGCTGGCGCTCGACCCGTCGCGGGTGGCGATCGCGCTGGCCGGGACCGGTCCGCTGGCGGTGCGCCGGCTGACCCAGCTGCGCGAGGGCGGGGCCGACCCGATGGTCTTTTCACCGGAACCGGATGGGGAATTGGCGCAGCTGGCCGGTGGCCGCCTGGTCAGGGCCTTGCCGGATGCCGCCGCATTGGACGGAATCGGCCTGTTGTATGTCATGGGACTGGGACCGGAGACCGAACGGACACTGGCGGAACTGGCGCGCTCGCGCCGCGTGCTGGTGAATGTCGAGGACGTGATTCCGCTCTGCGACTTCCATTCCCCCTCGGTGGTCCGGCGCGGCGATCTGGTGATGACGGTGTCGACCGGCGGGCGCAGCCCGACGCTGGCCAGCCTGCTGCGCCAGAGGCTGGAGTCCCTGTTCCCGGAGGAATGGGCGGAGCGGCTGCGCACCATCGCCGCGTTCCGCGACCGCCGCCGGGCGGAGGGGGCGTCGATGTCGGAGGTCGCTCGGGAAACCCGCGACCTGATCGCCCGCGAAAGATGGCTGCCATGACGGCCGCACCCGTCGAGCCATGGAATTCACTGCCGGACCGCCGCCGGTTCGGCTAAGACGACACCACCCGCGTTCGAGAACGACCAGCCAGGAGAGCCAGATGTCGGCCAAGGATCGATCGAAGGAAGGATCGATGAAAGCCATCACCGCCAACCGCCTGCGCGACGGGGAAGTCGTGTTCCTGGGTGAGGGCGGCCGGTGGGTCGAGTCCTTCGCCGAGGCCGCGCTGTTTGCGCGCGCCGAGGCCGACGGGGTGCTGGCCGCCGCCAAGGAGACGGCGGAGCGCGAGCGGTTCGGCGTCGACATCTATGCCTTCGAGGTGGTGGAGCAGGACGGCGTTCCGGTCCCGGCGACGATGCGCGAGCGCATCCGCACCGCCGGCCCGACCGTGCGCACCGATCTTGGAAAACAGGCGGCCTGACCGAGTTCGACCGCCTTCCGTGACGGGCGGCCTTAGGGATTGATCGACATGAACCACATCGCGCCCGGCGCCCGTGCCGGCATCTATCATTACGACGAGATCGACCGGCAGTTCGTCGCCGAACGGGTCGAGCAGTTCCGCAAACAGGTCGAGCGCCGCCTGGCGGGCGAGCTGACGGAGGAGGAGTTCAAGCCGGTCCGGCTGATGAACGGCCTCTATCTCCAGCTCCACGCCTACATGCTGCGCATCGCCGTGCCCTATGGCGTGATGAGCGCCGTCCAGCTGCGCAAGCTGTCGGACATCGGCCGCAAGTACGACAAGGGCTATGGCCACTTCACCACCCGCCAGAACCTGCAATACAACTGGATCAGGCTGGAGGACACGCCGGCCATCCTGCATGAGCTGGCCGAGGTGGACATGCACGCGCTGCAGACCAGCGGCAACTGCGTGCGCAACGTGACGACCGACCCCTTCGTCGGTGCCGCCAGGGACGAGGTGGTGGACGGCCGCGTCTATGCCGAGATCCTGCGGCAGTGGACGACCATGCACCCCGAATTCACCTATCTGCCGCGCAAGTTCAAGATCGCCATTTCCGGCGCCGCGAGCGACCGCGCGGCGGTGCGCATCCACGACGTGGGCTTGCTGGCGCGGCGCAACGACAAGGGCGAGCCGGGCTTCTCCTTCTATGTCGGCGGCGGCCTCGGCCGCTCGCCCTTCGTCGGCAAGCTGGTGCGCGAGTGGGTGGCGCAGGAGGATTTCGTCGCCTATCTGGAAGCGATCCTGCGCGTCTACAACCAGTATGGCCGGCGCGACAACATCTACAAGGCGCGCATCAAGATCCTGGTGCACGAGCTGGGGCTGGAGAAGTTCACCCAGGAGGTCGAGGAGGAGTTCGCGCGGCTGCGCGGTCCCAAATACCGCCTCGATCCGGAGATCGTCGAGGGAATCCGCGGGCATTTCGCCCCGCCGCCCTTCGAGGAGCTGCCCGACCATTCCGATGCGCTGGAGCGCGCCAAGGCCGCCGACCCGGCCTTCGCCAACTGGCTGGCGGTCAATGTCGCGGAGCATAAGGCGCCGGGCTACGCCATCGCCACCGTCTCGCTGAAGCCGGCCGGCGGCATCCCCGGCGACGCCACCTGCGAGCAGATGGACCTCGTCGCCGATCTGGCCGAGCGCTACAGCTTCGGCGAGCTGCGCGTCACCCATGTCCAGAACCTCGTCCTCGCCCATGTGAAGAAGGACGACCTCTACGACCTGTGGAAGCGGCTGGACGCGGCGGAGCTGGGCAGCGCCAATGCCGGGCTGATCGGCGACATCATCGCCTGCCCGGGTCTGGACTATTGCGCGCTGGCCAATGCCCGCTCGATCCCGCTGGCCCAGGCCATCTCGGCCCGCTTCGCCGATCCGGTCCGCCAGCGCACCATCGGCGAGCTGGGCATCAAGATCAGCGGCTGCATCAACGCCTGCGGCCATCACCATGTCGGCGCCATCGGCATCCTGGGCGTCGACAAGAAGGGCACTGAGTATTACCAGATCACCGTGGGCGGCGATCCGACGCTGACCACGGCGATCGGCGACATCCTGGGGCCGGCGGTGACCGAGACCGAAACGGTGGACGCCATCGAGGCGATCGTCGACGTCTATCTCGCCAACCGTGCAGGCGAGGGGGAGCGCTTCATCGACACCCTCGCCCGTGTCGGCCATGCCCCGTTCAAGGAGAGAATCTATGCCGCTGATTGAGAATGGGCGCATCGGCGAGGATGCCTGGAGCTTCATCCCCGACGGGGAGCCGGTGCCGAACGACCGCCCGGTCATCATCAGCTTCGAGCGCTGGCAGGCGGAGCGTGACAGCTTCGACGGCCGCAACGCCAAGCTGGGCGTGCGGCTGAAGAGCGGCACGCTGGCGGGTGCCGTGGCCGCCGACCTCGACCGTTTCGCCCTGGTGGCGGTCGAGTTCCCGAAGTTCCGTGACGGCCGCGGCTTCTCCACCGCGCGCGAGCTGCGGGAGCGCTATGGCTACACCGGCGAGATCCGCGCGGTCGGCCATGTCATCCCCGACCAGTATCTCTATCTGGTCCGTACCGGCTTCAGCTCGGTCGAGGCGCCGGAAGGCACCAACCCGGACAGTTGGGCCAATGCGCTGACCGAGATCACCGTCGCCTTCCAGCCGAGCCTGGACGACACCTCCCCGCTGTCGCTGCTGCGCCGCAAGCTGAAGGTGGGGTAAGGCGGTCTTCATCCGCTCGGGACAGATGGAAAAGGCGCCGTCTCTGTCGGGACGGCGCCTTCCTGTTTTCAGATGGTGGTGAACCAGGAGCTCGACACGTCCTGGGCCATCACGCCGGAGAGGGTGGCCGTCGAAGCGCTGCCAAAGCCGGAAATGCTGAGAACGGCCTCACCCTGGGCGTTGGCGCTCACCGTGTAGCTCTGGTACGTGAGCAGTCCGATTCTGTCGCCTTCCGTGGCATTGAAATCGCCCACGAGGTCGTTGCCGTTGCTGCTGCCGAAGCTGGCCGAGAAATCGAACAGGTCGGCGCCGGCTCCGCCTTGCAGCACGTCGTCACCGTCGCCGCCCTGCAGCCTGTCGTCGCCGTTCCCCCCGGACAGGATGTCGTTGCCGGAACCGCCGGTCAGCAGATCGTTGCCGTCCTCGCCGGCCATCGTTACCGCCGAGTACGAGTTGGCCGCCGTCACGGTGTCGTTGCCAACGCCGCCGATGAAATGCTCGATCGAGTTGGAGATATCCAGATCGACGCCGTCGGCGTAGCGGGCATGGACCGTGTCGTCGCCGTCGCCGCCAAAGAGACGGGCCGCTGTCGCGGTGTCGACATAAAAGCTGTCGTTCCCGGCATCGCCGAACAGCACATTGTCGCCGGCCCCGCCGATCAGAACATCGTCCCCGTCACCGCCGAACAGGGTGTCGTTGCCGGCCCCGCCGACAAGGACATCGTTCCCCCCACGGCCGAACAGATTGTCGTTGCCGTCGCCACCATTGAACGTGTCGTTGCCGTCGCCGCCCATGAGGTCATCGTTGCCGGCCCCGGCGTCGACCTCGACCGCAGTCGCGCCCGCAAAGAATCTGTCGTTGCCGCCGCCGCTGAACACCCGTTCGATGCTGGGATAGGAGAGATCGAGGGACAGGTCGCCGTCTCCCTGGACATGGACGGTATCGAACCCGTTGCCGCCCTCGACCCGGTCGGCCGCGTCGATATGGAACACATCGTCGCCCTCGCCGCCGGTCAGCGTGTCGGTGCCGGCGCCGCCGGTCAGCGTGTCGTTGAACGCGCCGCCGACGATGCTGTCGTTGCCGTCTCCCCCGTCGATGACGAGGCCGGCGCCGGCTCCCGTGCCGGTCAGCGTGTCGTCTCCCGACCCGCCATAGGCGCGTTCGATGCTGCAAGCGCCCAGGTCGATCGAGGTTCCGTCGCTGGTCAGGATGACGGCCGTGTCGAAGCCGTCTCCGCCCTGCAGCGACGCCATGTAGAACATGCCGTAATAGCCGGCGGTCTCGATGTGGAGGACGTCGTCTCCGTCGCCGCCGATCAGCACATCGGAACCGCCCCCGCCGGTGAGGGTATCGTTGCCCGCCCCGCCGACGATCACGTTGTTCTGCGCATTGCCGGTGCCCTGGAAGTCACCGGTTCCAATGAAGGTCAGCCGTTCCAGATTGTCGCCAAGGTTCATGGCGTTCAGAGTGGTGCGGACCTCGTCGTCGCCCTGGTAGGACTGCTCCTGGATGACGTCGGCCGAACTGTCCACGATGTAGACGTCGTCGCCGCTGCCGCCGATCATCGAATCGTCGCCGGTGCCGCCATCGAGAGTGTCGTTGCGATTGCCGCCGGTCAGCGTATCGGTACCGGCGCCGCCGTTCAGGACATTGTCGTTCCACCAGGAGCCGACGATCACGTTGTCCAACCCATTGCCGGTGCCCTGGAAGGCATCGCTTCCGGTGTATGTCAACTTCTCGAGATTGTCGCCGAGCGTCAGGGAGTTCAGCGAGGTGCGGACCTCGTCGTTGCCTTCATCGGCCAATTCCAGGACGACGTCGGCCAGACTGTCCACGAGATAGACGTCATTGCCCTTGCCGCCGATCATGGAATCATTGCCGGGCCCGCCATCGATCGTGTCGTTCCCGTCGCTCCCGATCAGAAGGTCGTTGCCGCTCCCGCCGGTGTAGAAGGTGTTCTGCCAATTTCCAAAACCGCCGAAGGGGTCCGTGCCGCCCATGCCCGGCGGAACCTGCGGAGGATAATTGTTCCAGGGGTCCGCTGACAGGTCAAAATCCGACTTTCCAGCCAGGGCTTCCATAGGCGTATCTCCCTACTCGTTCGAAGGGCAAAAGATTATCGGTAATTGTGCAATCGAGGCGCTATCCGCCTTTTTAGATATATAACATATAAAATACAACTCGAAGATGCGGCAATAAGCCACAACCTTCGTTGTTCGCTTGTTGCCGGCAGCCCGGCTGGAAGGGATTGACGCTGACGGCGTGACAGGGTCTGAGCGCGATCCGCCCGATCCATCGCGCGGCATGGGCGATTGACCGCGAAGGGGGGAGTCGGGCGCTGCGGCGTCTCATGGACTGAAAACGACTGTGGCGCCGAAGCCCGTCTGGACTTGGCGCCACATCGTATCGGAACGTCTGAAGGATGGGCTTTGCCGGACCACGCTGTACCCGTGGTCCACCCGCTCACCAGTGGCGCAGCGGCCCCACGTCGACATGGACGAAGTTGCTGTCGGGGTAATAGCCGACGCCGCCGCCGCGCAGGCCGAGCGCAGCGCGCTGGAGCTGGCGGGTGGACATGTTCGGCACCCGCAGGTCGATGGCCATGCCGCGCATGTGATAGCTGTTCTGGGCGACGCCGCTGTGGTCGGCCTCGCGCAGCATCGCATTGCTCTCCGGCGAGCGGTAGCCGGACACGATCTCGATCGGGCCGCGGCGACCGATCTTGCGGCTCAGCGAATGCACCAGATCCAGCAGCTTCGGGTCGATCGGGTGGACCGTGTTGCTGCGGTGGTCGCGCAGCAAGTGGTTGATCGCCCGCATGGCGTCGCGCACGTAGCGGCCCCTGGACCAGTATTCGGCGCTGACCTTCTCGCCGGTGTGCAGGTTCACCAGGGACAGCACCCGCGGCGGCGCACGCAGGGTGGCAGCCTCCGCCTCCTCCGTGGCGAACAGGGTGCCGCCGGCGGAGGCGGTCGCCGCCGCCAGGCCCAGCCCGGCGCGCAGAAGATGGCGGCGATCGAGATGACGGCGTTCGGTGGCGTGGCTCTCGCCAGCGCCCGGGCGAGCGGTCATGGATGACCGGGCGTCCGTATCCTTCATCATGCTTCCTTCATATCCCGTTGCTCCGGCCCGGCAGGTCCACACTGTCGTTCGGACCCCGTGGACCGGCTGAGGCCAACAGCGCACCCCGGCGAAGGTCGAGGTGCGTTGCGGTGCGTTAATCCGAAAGTGAGACAGTTTTAGGATGTCCGTGGTCTTTTCTGTCAAGAAACCATTGGTTAACCGATGAGGGTTTTTGCCGCGGTCCAGGGATTCCGCCGGCCGGCGCGACGGGTAGGGTGGATGCCGCACCGGAGCCGTTCGCGACCCGTTCGCAACCGGTTCGATTACAGAACGGTAACCGGTGCGACTCGGGGCCGGTCCGGGCGGGGCAGGGTGGAACGGCGGGCGTGTGCAGGCGCGGTCACGGCCGCCTGGACGGCCAAGCTCCTGTTTCCCATACACCAAAGGGTGGCCGTTCCGGCCGGTCGTGCGAAAGCGATAGCCCGGCCATGCCGAACCGCATTCTCCAAAAGAGGCTGCGCAAAAGGAGTTTCCTTCAGCCTTCGGTAAGGAATGAATCGCATGATTGGTGCGATGTAACCATTTCCACGGCGTCAACCTGCCCGTGCCTACAACCTCAATCCCATCCGCTTCGACCGTGTCCTTCTTTCGGCCCGATCAACTGGCCGAGGTGCTGGACCGGCATGCCCGCTGGATCAAGGGTCAGCCGGGCGGCGTGCGGGCCAACCTCGCCATGGCCGACTTGGAGGGGGCGGACCTGTCGCAGCGCGACCTGCGCGGCGCCCGGCTGGTCGGCGCGCGGCTCGCCCGCGGGCGGCTGAACGGCACCAACCTGGCCGGCGCCGACCTGTTCGGGGTCGACCTGCGCGACGCCGACATCAGCCGCGCCAACCTGATGCAGACCGATCTGCGCGGCGCCCGCCTGCGTGCGGCGGACTTCTCCAACGCCAACTTGAAGGGCGCCGACCTGCGCGCCGGCACGCTGGAGCCGGGCGGCAACGCCCGGCGCGGCGGCGGCCCCGACGCCCAGGACGCCGACGGCACCCGCCAGATCCACAAGACGGTGCTCGCCCGCCTGCAGAACGGCACGACGGCGGAGGGCGGCATTCCGACCGACCTGACCGGCGCGGTGCTGCGCGGCGCCAACCTGTCCGAAGCCGACCTGACCGGTGCGATGCTGCAGAACGCCGACCTGTCGGGGGCGGTGCTGACCGGGGCGGACCTGACGGGGGCGCGGCTGAACGGTGCCAACCTGTCGGGGGCGGCGCTGGACGGCACCCGTTTCGACCATGCCGACATGGTCGGCACCCGCATGGCCGATTGCGACCTGTCCGGGACCCGCATCGCCACCGCGCAGATGACCCGGCCGATCGACAGCATGGGATCGGAAATCCAGCGCGCCATCTTCGATCATGAGCGCTGGATCGACAGCGTCGGCCAGCGCGGCCAGCGCGCCGACCTGGACGGTGCCGATCTCAGCCGGGCCGACCTGCGCAACGTCAACCTCAGCGCCGCCTCGCTGCGCGGGGCGAACCTGTCGGCGGCGGCGCTCACCGGCGCGCGGCTGATGATGACCGACCTGTCGGGCGCCAACCTGGAGGGCGCCAACCTGATGGGCGCCGACCTGTCGGGCGCCAATCTCAGCTATGCCGTGCTGACCGGTGCCGACCTGACGCGGGTGCGGCTGGGGCCGGCGGCGATCAAGGATCCGTCGGGCCGGCCGACCGGCCGCTCCTGGGCCGCCAACCTGATGGGCGCCGACCTGCGCGGCAGCCTGCTGGTAGGGACCTGTCTGGTGCAGGCCAACCTGTCCGACGCCAATCTCGACAGTGCCGACATGGATGGTGCCGACCTTGCCGGCGCCAAGCTGCAGCGCGCCACGCTTCCCGGGCGCCCGCCGCGGCGGGGGTAGCGGGCGCCCCCTCGGGCAGCCTTGCGAAGCACCCGTCGCGAAACACCCGTCCTCACGGCAGCCGGATCGTCACCGTCGTGCCGACGCCCGGGCTGCTGTCCAGGCTCAGGCTGCCGCCATGGGCCTCGACGAAGCGGCGGGCGAGCGGCAGGCCCAGCCCGGTTCCGGCCTCCGCCTTGGTCAGATAATTGTGTACCTGGCGGAACGGCTCCATGGCGATCACCATCTCGTCCGCGGTCATGCCGACGCCGGTATCGGTAACGACGATGACGGCCCCCTTGCCGTCCGGCCCGGCGGCGGCATCCACCCGCACCGCGCCGCCGGCGGGCGTGAACTTGATGGCGTTGGACAGGACGTTCAGCACCGCCTGTCGCATGCGGACCCCGTCCGCCAAGACCAGCAGGGACGGCGCGACGGCACCGCCGGTCAGCGTCACGCCCTTGCGCAGTGCCAGCGCCTCCACCAGCCCCAGGCAATCGTTCAGCAGGTCCGCCACCGCCATGCGGGTGGGGAACAGCTCCAGCCGGCCGGCCTCGATCTTCGCCATGTCCAGCAGCTCGTTGACGAGGTCGAGAAGGTGGCGTCCGGACTGGTGGATCGCGGCGATGTATTCGACATGCTTGGGTGGGGAGGCGCCGAAAATGCCGGACATCAGCGCTTCGGCGAAGCCGATGATCGCGTTCAGCGGCGTGCGCAGCTCGTGGCTCATGTTGGCGAGGAACTCGCCCTTGGCGCGGTTGGCGGCTTCGGCATGTTCCTTTTCCGATTCCAGCCGGCGGCGCTGCTCGATCAGAACCGCCTCCCGGGCGCGCCGCACCTCCTCCTCGGCGCTTTGGCGGCGGCGGTAGGAGCGCGACACCAGCAGCGCCAACACCAGCGTCGCGCCACAGGCGCCGGCGGCACCGCCGACCACCGTCAGGCGCAGGGTGTTCAGCCGCTTTTCCACAAGGTCTACCGGCACGCCCAGAGCCACCGTCCAGCCCGTTTCGGGCGAGCGGTGGAAGACGGCATAGACGGAGTCGCCGTCCTTGGTGCGGGCGATGAAAGGACCGGCGGTCATGGATGTCAGATGAGCTTCCAGCGAGGGGGTGATGCGATGGCCGAGAAAGGCGGAGGCGTCGTGGGACCGGGCAGCGATCAGCATGGTCGGATCGATGACCGCCACCGTCCATTCCGGCGGAATCCTGCGGGTTTGCAGCGCGCCGGCCAAGCCCTCGAGCCCCAGTGCCAGCGACACCACATAGCGTACCCGCTCGGTCTGGCTGACCGGGTCGTAGCGGATGATGGGAGCGCGGAGGATCAGGGACGATCGCCCCGGTGGGCCGCCCGGCGGCAGCACGCCGCCGATCACGGGGCGCGCGCTTTCGATCACATGGCGGGTGACGTCGTCCAGCCGGGGCGGAGGCAGCGGCTGGACGCCCAGGGGGTAATGGGTGTGGAAGACGAAGCGGCCGGTGTCGGCGTCGATCAATCCCATCGCCAACCAGCCGGTCTGGCTGTGGGAGGCGGCGGTCGCTCCCTCATACATCAGGCGCAGATCGCCGGCGTTGGGCTGGAGCAGGGAAGCCAGCAGCTCCAGCGGGCGCAGCTGGCTGGCCAGTTCGCGGTCGACCGCCAGCGAGAGCGAACTGGTGATCGATTGCAATTCGTCCTCGGTTTCGGCCTGCTCGCGGACAACGAGCTGCCAGACCAGGACGGCGCCGAACAGCAGCAGGGGCGCGGTCACCGCCAAGCCGACGGCAAGCAGGGAGCTGGTGAAGGTAAGACGCAACCTCTGATACTCCAACCGCGAGAGGGTGCCGGAGTGTTCCGGCCAGGGCGGTATGGGGCGCCGATTCCAGGTGCCGCGGGCCTAGGCCCGGTCTTTCCGCGGTCAGGCGGCGCCGGTCAGCAGCCGGGTCAGCTCCACCGCCGTCTTCACCCGCATCTTCTCGAACACATGGCTGCGGTGGACCTCCACCGTGCGCATGCTGATGCCGAGTTCGTCGGCGATCACCTTGTTCAGGCGGCCGGCGACGACCAGCTCCATCACCTGCCGTTCGCGCTGGGTCAGGGTGGCGAGCCGGGCCGCCAGCCCGGCCTGTCCGGCCTCGCGCTCGCGCTGTTCGGCGTCGAAGGCCAGCGCGGCGATCACCCGGTCGACCAGCTCGTTGTCGTTGAAGGGCTTCTCGACGAAATCGCGGGCACCCTTCTTCAGGGCGTTGACCGCGATGGGGACCTCGCCATGGCCGGTCAGGAAGATCACCGGCATGCGGCAGCCCCTGGACAGCAGCCGGTCGAACAGCTCCAGCCCGCTCATCCCGTCCATGCGGATGTCCAGCAGCAGACAGCCGGCGGTCTCCGGGCGCCACGCCTCCAGGAAGGCTTCGGCCGACGGCCAGCCGGCCACCGGCACGTTGCGCGACTGGAACAGCCAGCCCAGCGCGTCGCGGATCGCCTCGTCGTCGTCGACGATGTGGAGCGTGGTCATTCGGCGGCCTCCGCGGCGTGCTGGATATGGACAGGCAGGGTGAACAGGAAGCGGGTGCCCTCCGGCATTCCCTCCGCTCCGTCGGCGTCCGCCGCCACCGGCTCGAACCACAGCCGGCCGCGGTGATGCTCGACGATGGACCGGCAGATGTTCAGGCCCATTCCCATACCCTCGCGCTTGGTGGTGAAGAAAGGGGAAAACAGCCGCTCGGCGATGTCGGGGGCGATGCCGCAGCCATGGTCGCGGATCTCGGTCAGCAGCACGCCGTCCCCGGCGCGGACGGTGACGGTCAGCCGACGATGGGCGCGCGGGGTGCGGGCCATCGCCTCGATGCCGTTGCGCATCAGGTTCAGCACCACCTGCTGCAACAGGATGCGGTCGCCGGTGACCGGCGGCAGGTCGGCCGGAGCGTCCAGTTCGACCCGCACGCCCAGCCGGGCGGCGTCGCCGCCGGTCAGCCCGACGCAATCCTCCAGCACGCGGGCGAGCGAGCAGGGAACGACGTTGGGGTCGCGCTTGCGGACGAAATCATGGATGCGGCGCACCACCAGCCCGGCGCGCTTGGCCTGCGCCGCCAGCTTCTCCAGCGCCGCCGTCACCTCGTCGGTGTCGAACCGGCCGGAACGCAGCCGGTTCAGGCTGCCGGTGCAGTAGCTGGCGATGGCCGACAAGGGCTGGTTCAGCTCGTGCGCCAGGGTGGAGGCCATCTCGCCCATGGTGATCAGGCGCGAGGTCTGCTGCAGCCGTTCCTGCTGCTGGCGGGCCAACTCCTCCGCATGCTTGCGCTCGGTGATGTCGAGGACCGAGCCCATCCAGCCGGTCTGCCGGCCGTTGGCGTCGATCAGCGGCGCCTCGTAGATCAGCGCGTCGAACCGTTCGCCGTTGGCGCGCCGGAAGCGTAGCTCCAGCCCGGTTTCCGGGGCGCGGCCGGCCAGCACGTCCAGGAAGGCGGCCTCCGCCTGGTCGATCTCCTCCGGCAGCCAATAGGGCATCGGCGGACCGCGTCCGACCAGGGCGTCGGCCTCCAGCCCGACCATCCGGCAGAAGGCCGGGTTGACGTAGGTGATGCGCCCGTCCAGGTCGCGGGCGCGCATGCCGACCGTCAGGCTGTCTTCCATCGCCTTGCGGAAGGCGTGCTCCTCGCGCAGGGCCTCCTCCGCCCGCAGGCGGCCGGCGATGTGGCGGCGCAGCGACCACAGGCTCCACAGCGCCGAACCGGTAAGCGCGAAGATCGCCGCCACCAGCACGGTGCGGGTGACGTTCGAGTCGCTGGGGTAGGCTGTGGCGACCAGCGCCAGCCCGTGGCCGGGCGGGTCGAAGGGGATGACGTGGCTGCGCGACGGATCGGGCGCCGGGCCGTTCCCCGCCTCCGCCGCCGTCCCCGGCACCACCATGCGCGATTTCGCCCCCAGCACCGCGCCGGTGGCGTCGATCACCTCCAGCTGATAACGCTGGGCGAACCACCACGGCACATGGTGGGTCAGCATCGCTTCGAACGAGAAGACGCCGACCAGCGCCCCGGCGAAGACGCCGTCGCGGAAGATCGGGAAGGCGACATCGAAGCCGCGGTCGGTGGCGTCGATCCGGTAGGGGGCGCCATAGGCCCGCAGGCCGGAGAAGCGCGCGATGCGCACCGCGTCGGCGCGGGTCAGCCCGTCGGGCGTCGCGCCGGACGTCCCGTCCGCCGCGACGCCGTCCGCCGGCTGATCGCCGGAACCGGGCAGCGGCGGCTCGGGCAGCGGCGGCTCGGACAGCGCGGCCCGCCCCTGGGCGTCCAGCCACAGCACCCGCTCGATGGCCGGGTTGGTGTTGACCACCAGCCGGGCCATCGCGGCGAACTGCCGCAGGTCGACCCCGGTCCGGCCCAGCGCTTCCGCCAGCCGTTCCAGCTTGTCCTCGTCGGAGGCGAGCTGGAAATGCAGGTTCTGCTCCACCCACAGCGAGTCCTTGATCAGGGCCAGCGACTCCTCGTCGCGCTCGTTGCGTTGCAGCAGCCACAGGAAGGCGCCCAGCAGGACGACGACCAGCACCATCGCCACGATCGGCATGGCGTGCGGCACCGCCCACCCGGTGCGTGCGGCGGGCGGGGCGGCGGACAGGGTCTTGCGGTCGGGGCCGGTCGTGAGGTCGGGCATGGGGCCGGGAATGGGGCTGGAACGAAAGTGGTGGCGGCAGCGATGGCTGTATCGGGCGAAAGTGGGATATGCCGACTCTGCGGATATCCACAATAGCCGCAAACCGTCCGATCATGAACAATGCGGAACAAGTTCAGGGCGGAACATTCCGCCCAACCGATAAACAACACCAGAGGGGGACGCACCTATGAAACTCGTCAAGCTCCTGTGCGCCGCGGCGGTCGGCTGCATGATGTCGGCGCCGCTGGCCCTGTCCACGGCCTGGGCCCAGGACCAGATCGTCATCAAGTTCAGCCACGTCGTCGCGCCGGAGACGCCGAAGGGCAAGGGTGCCGAGAAGTTCAAGGAACTGGCCGAGAAGCTGACCGCCGGCAGGGTCAAGGTCGAGGTCTATCCGAACAGCCAGCTCTACAAGGACAAGGAAGAGCTGGAGGCGCTGCAGCTGGGCGCCGTGCAGATGCTGGCCCCGTCGCTGGCCAAGTTCGGCCCGCTCGGCGCCAAGGAATTCGAGGTCTTCGACCTTCCCTACATCTTCCCGAACAAGGAGGTCCTGCAGCGCGTCACCAAGGGCGAGATCGGCAAGAAGCTGTTCCAGAAGCTGGAAAGCAAGGGCATCATCGGCTTGGCCTATTGGGACAACGGCTTCAAGATCATGAGCGCGAACAAGCCGCTCATCAAGCCGGAGGACGTGAAGGGCCTGAAGTTGCGCATCCAGTCGTCCAAGGTGCTTGACGCCCAGATGCGCGCTCTCGGCGCCCTGCCGCAGGTGATGGCCTTCTCGGAAGTGTACCAGGCGCTGCAGACCGGCGTCGTCGACGGCACGGAAAACCCGCCGTCCAACATGTACACCCAGAAGATGCACGAGGTGCAGAAGAACGCCACCCTGACCGAGCACGGCTATCTCGGCTATGCGGTCATCGTGAACAAGAAGTTCTGGGACGGCCTGCCCGGCGACGTCCGCACCAGCCTGGAAGGGGCGATGAAGGAGGCGACCGACTACGCCAACGACATCGCCCAGCATGAGAACGACGTCTCGCTGGCCCAGATGAAGGCGTCCGGCAAGACCGACTTCCACACCCAGACCAAGGAAGAGCGCGAGGCCTGGATGAAGGCGCTGAAGCCGGTCCACAAGGATGCCGAATCCCGCGTCGGCAAGGACCTGATCGAAGCGATCTACAAGGAAGCCGCCGCCGCCGGCTTCAAGATGTAAGGACCGCAGGTGAGGAGGCGGCGTCTTCCGACCGGAAGGCGCCGCCCGGCCCACCGCCGGCACCATGCCCGTCATCCCCGCGAAGGCGGGGATCCGGATGCTTTCCACCATGGACCATGAGTGTGCAGGCCTGGATCCCCGCCGTCGCGGGGATGACGATCAGGACGTCTCCACCGCTTGCCTCATGCGCGGCGGCGACGCTCCGATGGACCCGACCATCTCCGCCGACCGGGAGATTTCCCCGACATGTTCATGAAAATCCTCGACCGCCTTGAGGAGACGCTGATCGCGTCGCTCATGGCGGGGGCGACGCTCGTCATCTTCGCGGCGGTCGTCCACCGCTATCTCTCCGGCATTCCCGTCATCCAGGACTATGTGCTGCACTGGAACCTCGCCTGGGCGCAGGAGCTGTGCATCTACATGTTCGTGTGGATGGCCAAGTTCGGCGCCGCCTACGGCGTGCGCACCGGCATCCATGTCGGCGTCGACGTCGTCATCAACCGGATGGAGCCCAAGCTGTACGGCAAGTTCGTGCTGTTCGGGCTGGGGGCCGGCGCGTTCTTCACCTTCATCGCCGGGTCGCTGGGCAGCCGGTTCGTCTACCACATCTCGCAGACCGAGCAGGTGTCGGCCGACCTGGAATGGCCGATGTGGATCATCTATCTGGCGGTGCCGCTCGGCTCCTACCTGATGTGCTTCCGCTTCCTCCAGGTCGCCTGGGGCTTCATCCGCAACGGTGAGCTTCCCCGTCACGACCATGCCCATGTCGACGGCATCGACCCGGTCGAAGCCGCCAAGGAAGGAGGCCCGGCATGAACGCCGCCATCATCTTCGGGCTTCTGCTGGCCCTCATGCTCACCGGCATGCCGATCTCGATCTCGCTCGGCCTGACCGTCCTGTCCTTCCTGTTCTTCATGACCACCGTCCCGATCGACGCGGTGGCGCTGAAGCTGTTCACCGGCATCGAGAAGTTCGAGATCATGGCAATCCCGTTCTTCATCCTGGCCGGCAACTTCCTGACCCATGGCGGCGTCGCCCGCCGCATGATCAACTTCGCCACCGCGATGGTCGGCCACTGGCACGGCGGCCTCGGCCTTGCCGGCGTCATGGCCTGCGCCCTGTTCGCGGCGGTGTCGGGTTCCAGCCCGGCGACGGTGGTCGCCATCGGCTCGATCATCCTGCCGGCGATGGTGGCCCAGGGCTTCCCGAAGCATTTCGGCGCCGGCATCGTCACCACCTCGGGCGCGCTGGGCATCCTGATCCCGCCGTCGATCGTGATGGTGATGTACTGCGTCGCCACCACCGGCCATCCGCAGGCGCCCTCCATCGGCCAGATGTTCATCGCCGGCGTGGTGCCGGGGCTGATGCTGGCCCTGTTCCTGGGCTTCACCACCTGGAACCGGGCGCGCCGCTTCGGCTATCCGCGCCTGCCCAAGGCCAGCTTCGCCCAGCGCCTGCATGCCCTGCGCGAGAGCTTCTGGGGCCTGCTGCTGATCGTCGTGGTGATGGGCGGCATCTACAGCGGCATCTTCACCCCGACCGAGGCGGCGGCGATGGCCGCGGTCTACGCCTTCGTCGTCGCCGTCTTCGTCTACAAGGACATGCCGCTCAGCCGGGTGCCCAAGGTGCTGCTGGACAGCGCCAGCATGTCGGCGATGCTGCTCTACATCATCACCAACGCCGTGCTGTTCTCGTTCCTGATGACGTCGGAACAGATCCCGCAGAACATGGCGGCCTGGATCCTCGACCAGAACATGGGCGTCTGGGTCTTCCTGCTGGTGGTGAACATCATCCTGCTGGCCGCCGGCAACTTCATGGAGCCGTCGTCCATCGTCCTGATCATGGCGCCGATCCTGTTCCCGGTCGCCATGAAGCTGGGCATCGACCCGGTGCATTTCGGCATCCTGATCATCGTGAACATGGAAGTCGGCATGTGCCACCCGCCGGTGGGCCTCAACCTGTATGTGGCATCGGGCATCACCAAGATGGGTATCACCGAACTGACGGTCGCGGTGTGGCCGTGGCTGCTGACGATGCTGATCTTCCTCGGCCTCGTCACCTATGTGCCGGCGATCACCCTGTGGTTCCCGCGTCTGCTCGGCTTCATGTAAAGCCGTAAGTCAGGAAGGGGTTTTTCCGTCGGCGACTGGGGCCGCGGCGTCCGGATACCGGGACGCCGCGGCCTTTTGCATGTCCGGCACCGCATTCTTGTGGATTGAAGCCGATGCGCGGCACGGCCTACACTTCGGCCTTCCCGCCGCCAGCCAGACCAGAGGTTAGCCTTGCCGGCCCAGTTCCAGCCCACCGCCTGTCCGCACGACTGCCCCAGCACCTGCGCCCTGGAGGTGGAGCGCCTCGCCCCCGATCGCATCGGCAAGGTGCGCGGGGCGGCGGAGAACAGCTACACCGCCGGCGTCATCTGCGCGAAGGTCAGCCGCTATGCCGAGCGGGTGCATTCCCCCGACCGGCTGAAGACGCCGCTGCTGCGCACCGGCCCCAAGGGATCCGGCCAGTGGGCGGAGATCGGCTGGGACGAGGCGCTGGACCGCATCGCCGACAACTTCCTGGCTGCCGAGCGCACCCACGGCGCCGAAGCGGTCTGGCCCTATTTCTACGCCGGGACCATGGGGCTGGTGCAACGCGGCGCCATCCAGCGGCTGCGCCATGCCAAGGGCTATTCGCGCCAGACCAGCACGGTCTGCGACACGCCGGCCAACATGGGCTGGCTTGCCGGCTATGGCGACATCCGCGGCGCCGACCCGCGCGAGATGGCGGACAGCGACCTCATCGTCAACTGGGGCGGCAACCCGGTGGCGACGCAGGTCAACGTGATGACCCATGTCAGCCGGGCGCGCAAAGGCCGCGGGGCCAAGCTGGTCACCATCGACCCCTACCGCACCGGCACCGCCGAGGTGTCGGACCTGCACCTGATGCTGCGGCCGGGCACCGACGGGGCGCTGGCCTGCGCGGTGATGCATGTGCTGTTCCGCGACGGCCATGCCGACCGCGCCTATCTCGCCCGCATGGCCGGCGACACCGCGGCGCTGGAGGCGCATCTCGCGACCCGCACGCCCGAATGGGCGGCAGGCATCACCGGCCTGACCGTCGCGGAGATCGAGGAATTCGCCCGCCTCTACGGCACAACCGAACGGTCCTACCTGCGCGTCGGCTACGGTCTGTCGCGCGCCCACAACGGCGCGGCCCAGGTCCATGCCGTGTCCTGCCTGCCGGTGGTCACCGGCGCGTGGCAGCACAAGGGGGGCGGGGCGCTCTACTGCTCGTCGGGCATCTACAAGCTCGACAAGACCCTGTCGGAGGGGCTCGACCGCCTCGACACGTCGGTGCGCAGCTTCGACCAGTCGCGCATCGGCGCGGTGCTGACCGGCGACCCGCGCGACCTGACCGGCGGCCCGCCGGTGACGGCGATGCTGATCCAGAACACCAACCCGGTGACGATCTGCCCGGATTCCACCCGAGTCCGCCAGGGCTTCCTGCGCGAGGATCTGTTCGTCGCCGTGCATGAGCAGTTCATGACCGACACGGCGAAGCTGGCCGATCTGGTGATCCCTGCCACCACCTTCCTGGAGCATGACGACATCTACCGCGGCGGCGGCCAGATGCACATCCTGATCGGCCGCAAGGTGATCGAGCCGCAGTTCGAGGCGCGCGAGAATCACTGGGTGATCTCCGAGATCGCGCGGCGCGTCGGCGCCGAGCATCCGGGCTTCGGCATGACCGCGCTGGAGATCGTCGACGCCATGCTGAAGGCGTCGAATCTCGGCGATGCGGCGGCGCTGACGGAACAGCGCTGGATCGACGCCCAGCCCGATTTCGAGACCTCGCATTTCCTCAACGGTTTCGCCCACCCCGGCGGCAAGTTCCGCTTCGCCCCCGACTGGGCGGCGCTCGGTCCCTATGGCGGCATGCCGGAGATGCCGGACCACATGGCCCCCGGCCGCGATGCCGATGCGGACCACCCGTTCCGCCTCGTCACCGCCCCGGCCCGCCAGTTCCTCAACACCTCCTTCACCGAGACCCTGACCGCCCAGCGGCGCGAGGGCCGGCCGACCGCGCTGCTCCATCCCGACGACGCGGCGGAGCTGGATCTGGCCGACGGTGCGCCGGTCCGCCTCGGCAACCCGCAGGGCAGCGTGGTGGTCCATGCGAAGCCCTTCGCCGGTGTGCCGCGCGGCGTGGTGATCGTCGAGGGCATCTGGCCCAACAGCGCCTTCGTCGAGGGCATGGGCATCAACAGCCTGACCTCGCCGGAGCCGGTGCCGCCGGCCGGCGGCGCGGCGTTCCATGATACCGCGGTGTGGATGCGGGCGGCTTAGTTTCGCAACGTCAGCCCCCCACCCCAACCCTCCCCCGCTGGGCGGGGGAGGGGGCAAGTGCTTGTTTGGAAAAGCGACGGCAGTCCCTCCCCCGCCCAGCGGGGGAGGTTAGGTGGGGGCACCGTCAGCCGGCAATTCCCCACCCCCACATCCCACCCCTGCCAACGCCCGCCGTGCAGCGTGCGCCCATCTCTGCTATGGCTGTGCCCCCAATCAGAAATCGCGCAGCACCGCCATGACCGAGCCCGCCGCCTTCCTCAACGTCGCCAACTCCCTGTCCGGCAAGCGCTGGCAGGCGCGGCCCTGCGACGAGCGGCAGGCCCAGGCGCTGACCCAGGGCCGCGGACTGCCGGAGATCGTCGGCCGGGTGCTGGCCGCTCGCGGCGTCACCGAGGAGAGCTGCGAGACCTTCCTCAACCCGACGCTGAAGGCGCTGCTGCCAGACCCCTCGCGCTTCCGCGACATGGATCCGGCGGCCGAGCGCATCGCGCGGGCGATCCGCGACGGCGAGGCGGTCGCGGTGTTCGGTGACTACGACGTCGACGGCGCCACCTCCGCCGCGCTGCTGCGCCGCTTCTTCCGCGCGCTCGGCACCGACATCCGCGTCTATGTGCCCGACCGCATCAAGGAGGGCTACGGCCCCAATGCCGCGGCGCTGCTGCGGCTGAAGGGGGAGGGGGTGCGGCTGGTGGTGACGGTCGATTGCGGCGTCTCCGCCTTTGCGGCGCTGGAGGCGGCGGCCGATGCCGGGCTGGAGGTGGTGGTGCTCGACCACCATGCCGCCGAGCCGCGCCTGCCGCCGGCCGTGGCGCTGGTCAACCCCAACCGGCTGGACGAGGACGGTGCCTACCGCACGCTCTGCGCCGCCGGGGTCACCTTCCTCACCATCGTCGCCGTCAACCGCACCCTGCGCCGGTCCGGCTTCTACCGCGACCGGGCCGAGCCGAACCTGATGGAGTGGCTCGACCTCGTGGCGCTCGGCACGGTGTGCGACGTGGTGCCGCTGACCGGGCTGAACCGCGCGTTGGTGGCGCAGGGGCTGAAGGTGATGGCGCGTCGCGCCAACCCCGGCCTTGCCGCCCTGTCCGACGTGGCGGGGGTGAAGGAGAAGCCCGACGCCTACCATGCCGGCTATGTTCTCGGCCCTCGCGTGAATGCCGGCGGCCGGGTCGGCGCGTCCGACCTCGGCGCCCGCCTGCTGTCGACCGACGACCCCATCGAGGCGATGGAGCTTGCCCAGCGGCTGGAGGCCCACAATGCCGAGCGCCGCACCGTCGAGCAGGTGGTGCTGGACGAGGCGCTGGAGCGCGTCGCCGCCCAGGCGGGGCGCGACACAGATCTGGTCTTCGTCGCCGGCGAGGGCTGGCACCCCGGCGTCATCGGCATTGTCGCCGCCCGCCTGAAGGAGCGCTACAGCCGCCCGGCCTGCGTGGTGGCGCTGGAGCAGGCGGCCGACGGCAGTGTCATCGGCAAGGCGTCGGGCCGCTCCGTCCGTGGTGTCGACCTGGGGGCCGCGGTGATCGCCGCCCGGCAGGAGGGGCTGCTGCTGGCCGGCGGCGGCCACCGCATGGCGGCCGGCTTCACCGTTGCCGGCGACAAGCTCGACGCGCTGCGCGACTTCCTGCACGGCCGCATCTCCGAACAGGTCGCCGCCGTGCCGCTGGTACCGACGCTGGAACTGGACGGTGCGCTGTCGGTCGGCGGGGCCAGCGTCGGGCTGGTGACGATGCTGGACAAGCTCGGCCCCTACGGCACCGGCAATTCCGAACCGCGCTTCGCCATCGCCGACGCCCGGGTGGTGCGGGCCGACGTGGTGGGCGCCAACCATGTGCGCTGCATCCTCCAGGGCAACGACGGCGCCCGGCTGAAGGCCATCGCCTTCCGCGCGCTGGACAACGACATGGGCCAGGCCCTGTTGAACGGCCGCGGCGCGCCCTTCCACCTGGCCGGCGTGCTGCGCATCGACCGCTGGAACGGCGCGGAAGGCGTGCAGTTGCTGATCGACGATGCCGCCCCGGCGCGGTCGGCCTAGGGTTTTGCCGAGGATTCCCAAGGGCTTGGGCCGGACGTCGGCGAAAAATATCGGGGCATGCAAAAAAGCGCTTGCGCTCCCCGGCTCCGATCTTTAGAAAGCGCGTCACCGCGAACGACGTCCCCGTCGTCTAGAGGCCTAGGACACCGCCCTTTCACGGCGGCGACACGGGTTCGACTCCCGTCGGGGACGCCACCTTCTCCAAGGTGCGCGACAAGCTCAGAGGCCCGGCTGCAAAGCCGGGCCTTTTGCATTTCGACCAGTTTGCTCTCTCCGGCCGCAGCGGAGCTGACCGTCATGAACGCCTCCGATCCCGCCATCCCCCTCAGCGTCGCCCCGATGATGGATTGGACAGACCGGCACTGCCGGTATTTCCACCGTCTGCTGTCGCGCTCGACGCTGCTCTACACCGAGATGGTGACCACCGGCGCCGTGCTGCATGGCGACCGCGAGCGGCTGCTGGGATTCGATGCGACGGAACATCCAGTGGCGCTCCAGCTCGGCGGCTCCGACCCGGCCGACCTCGCCGCCTGCGCCCGCATCGCCGAGGAGTGGGGATACGGCGAGGTGAACCTCAATGTCGGCTGTCCCAGCGACCGGGTGCAGTCCGGCCGGTTCGGCGCCTGCCTGATGGCGGAGCCCGATCTGGTGGCGCGGCTGGTCGGCGCGATGCGGGAGGCGGTGTCGATCCCCGTCACCGTCAAGTCGCGCATTGCCATCGACGAGATGGAGGAGTGGCCGACGCTCGACCATTTCATCCGCACCGTCTCGGCCGCCGGCTGTACCCATTTCATCGTGCATGCGCGCAAGGCGTGGCTGAAGGGGCTCAGCCCCAAGGAGAACCGCGACATTCCGCCGCTGCGCTACGACCTTGTCCACCGGCTGAAGGCCGAGCACCCGCACCTGAGCATCGCCGTCAATGGCGGCATCCGGACGCTGGACGAGGCGGCGGAGCATCTGGCCACGCTCGACAGCGTGATGATCGGCCGCGCCGCCTACGAGACGCCCTATATCCTGGCCGATGCCGACCGCCGCCTGATGGGCGGGGAGGCCGGTCCTGACCGCCATGCGGTGATCGGCGCCATGCTGTCCTACATCGAGGCGCGCATGGCGCTGGGCACGCCGCTGTCGTCCATCACCCGACACATGCTGGGCCTGTTCCAGGGATTGCCCGGTGTCCGCGCCTACCGCCGCCACATCGCCGAGAATGCCCACCGCCCGGGCGCCGGCCCGGAGGTGCTGGAACGGGCGGCCTCCCTGGTGCGCCGCCGCGGCGCTGGCGAGGCGGTGGAGGAGGCCGCTTGACGCGGGCTTGCGCCCGGATGGAACAGTGAACAGGGGCCGGAAAACTGTTTCACGGCGTTTCAAACGTTCCATCCCTGTCCATTAGACCGTCTCCCTTGGCCGTCCTGATGAGAAGGCGCGGTCCTCTGGGAGGCGTTCGCGATGTGGTGGATCGGGTCGTCCCGGAGGCTTCTCGCCCACCCCCGCGTTACCGCTTGCCGCGCCCTCACCCCGGCGTGCTATACAGGGGCAACTTCGAAAGCGCCCAAGACGACGATGCTTCCTCGCCCGTACCGCCTGCCGCTGACGGCCATCCTCCTGTCCGCCGCCCTGTCCGCCTGCTCCTCCACCAAGGAGGACGCGTATGTCGAACGCCCGGCCGACCAGCTTCTGTCGGAAGCCGACGCGGCAATGCGCGAGGAGGCCTTCAAGAGGGCGGCCAAGCTCTACGACGAGGTGGAGCGCCAGCACCCCTATTCGGAGTCGGCCAGCAAGGCACAGCTGCTCGCCGCCTATGCCCACTATCAGGATCTGAAGTATGACGACGCCATCCTGGCGCTCGACCGCTTCATCCAGCTTCATCCGGGCAGCCCGGATGTCGACTACGCCTACTACATGCGGGCGCTGTGCTATTACGAGCAGATCACCGACGTGCGCCGCGACCAGCGGATGACCCGGCAGGCGCTCGACGCGCTGTCGGAGGTGGTTCGCCGCTTCCCCGAAAGCCAGTATGCCCGCGACGCGAAGCTGAAGATCGACCTGACCAACGATCACCTTGCCGGCAAGGAGATGGAGGTCGGGCGCTTCTACCTGCGTCAGAAACAATATACCGCCGCGATCAACCGCTTCCGCGTCGTCGTTGAAAATTACCAGACCACGTCCCATGTGGCGGAGGCGCTTCACCGCCTGGTGGAGTGCTATCTGGCGCTGGGCGTGGCCGACGAGGCGAAGGCCGCCGCGGCAGTGCTCGGCCACAACTTCCCCGGCAGCGAATGGTACACGGACAGCTACGCACTGCTGGTGGACGCCAACCTGCGTCCCGAGCGAAACGAGAAGTCGTGGATCAGCAAAGCCTGGAACTCCCTGTTCTAGGCCGTTCCATGCTGGTGTCGCTGACGATCCGGGACGTCGTCCTGATCGAGCGGCTCAGCCTGTCCTTCCGCAAGGGCCTGTGTGCCCTGACCGGCGAGACCGGTGCCGGCAAGTCGATCCTGCTGGATGCGCTCGGGCTGGCGCTCGGTGCCCGCGCCGATTCCGGGCTGGTGCGCCACGGCGCCGATCAGGCCTCGGTCACCGCGGAATTCGAGCTGTCCGGCGACCATCCGGCCTTCGCCATCCTGAAGGAACAGGGGCTGGCCTCCGACAGCGGGGGCGGCTCGGGTGACGGGACGCTGGTGATCCGCCGCACCGTCAACACCGACGGCCGCAGCCGCGCCTGGGTCAACGACCAGCCGGTCGGCGTCGGCCTGCTGAAGACGCTGGGCGCCGAACTGGTCGAGGTGCATGGCCAGTTCGACACCCATGGCCTGCTGAACCCGCAGACCCACCGCGGCGTGCTCGACGCCTATGCCGGGCTGGCGGCCCGGGCGGCGCAGGTCGCCGCCGCCCACCGGGCCTGGCGGCAGGTCGAGGATGCGCGCCACTCCGCCGCCGCCGACATCGCCCGCGCCCGCTCGGAGGAGGAATATCTCCGCCATGCGGTGGCCGAGCTGGATGCGCTAGCCCCCAAGGCCGGCGAGGAGGAGGAACTGTCGGAGACCCGCGCGGTGCTGATGCACCGGGAAAAGCTGGTCGACGGCATGAACGCCGCCTATGCCGAACTGTCGGGCGACCGTGGCGTCGAACGCGCGCTGTCCTCGGCCATCCGCACGCTGAGCCGCATCGCCGACAAGGCCGGCGGCACGCTGGATCCGGTGATCGCCGCGCTCGACCGTGCCGCGACCGAGGCGGGGGAGGCGATCGCCGCCCTGCAGTCGGCATCCAGCGGCGTCGACATGGACCCGCGCGCCCTGGAAAAGCTGGAGGAGCGCCTGTTCGCCCTGCGTGCCGCCGCCCGCAAGCATGGCGTGGCCGTCGATGCGCTGGCGCGTCTTCGCGACGAGATGGCCGGCCGCCTGCTGCTGATCGAGGATCAGGGCGACCTGCTGGCGAAGCTGGCGAAGGAGGCCGAACTGGCCCGCGCCGCCTTCCACAAGGCCGCCGAGGCGCTGGGGACATCCCGCCGCGAGGCCGCCGGCCGGCTCGACATCTCGGTGGCGGCCGAACTCGCGCCGCTGAAGATGGAAAAGGCCAAGTTCCGTACCCTGGTCGAACCGCTCGACGAATCGGAGTGGAGCGCGGCTGGCGTCGACCGAGTCGCCTTCCAGGTGGCGACCAATCCCGGCTCGCCGGCCGGCGCCTTGAACAAGATCGCGTCCGGCGGCGAGCTGGCCCGCTTCATGCTGGCCCTGAAGGTGGTGCTGGCCCAGACCTCCACCGTCGGCACGCTGGTGTTCGACGAGGTCGACACCGGCATCGGCGGTGCCGTCGCCGCTGCGGTGGGCGAGCGTCTGGAGACGCTTGGCCACGGCCTGCAGGTGCTGGTCGTCACCCACAGCCCGCAGGTCGCGGCGCGCGGTGCCGTGCATCTGAAGGTGCAGAAGTCGCAGACGGGTGAGCAGGTCACCACCGGCGTCACTGAACTGGACGGCGACGAGCGGCGCGAGGAGATCGCCCGCATGCTGTCCGGCGCCACCGTCACGGCGGAAGCCCGCGCCGCTGCCGACAGCCTGATCGCCGGCCGCGGCTGACCGTCAACCTGCGTGCTGGCATCCCGCTTCGCGTGCAGGGCAGGGGCAATGACTCGGGAAAATTCGGTTTCCGAACCGGTCCGCCAACCGGAAGGCGCCATCACGCCTCCGTGGAGCGATCTCTTGGGCACCGCTTGGCGGTTGTGGCAAGCCTGCCGAAAATCCACGCACATCCCGTTCGGAATCGCCCCCATCGATACAAGTGATCGGACGGAAGGCAAAAATCTTATCCTATGTTAAGTTGGCGGGTCTTGATTGGATCATAGGAATAGTCTGTTTGGCACCGTTGCGGTGCTGGATCGCCTTGCCTAGATTGTCATGGGTTCCCTTTGGCATGTCCTGGCAAGGGACACGGTCCAGCTTCCGCTTGAGGTCGCGTTTGTCCGAAGTCTTTGTTCGATGAGCGGTTCGGTACCCAAGGGGTCCGTCGACCTCACCGATTGCGACCGCGAGCCCATCCATCAACTGGGCCTGATCCAACCGACGGGATTTCTGATCGCCGTTTCGGCCGATTGGATCGTCCTGCATGTCTCCGCCAACATCGCCAGCTGGCTGGGAGTGGAGCCCGAGGATCTGCTCGGCACGCCCTTGGCCCGCGTAATCGGTGGGGAGGCGCTGCATACCATCCGGGGCCGGCTCCAGGTCGCCCATATCAACGGCAGCGTCGAACGGGCCTTCGGCGTCCGGCTGACGGATACGGTCCCGGTCTGCGACGTCGCCGTCCATCTATCCGGTTCCGTCATCGTGATCGAGGCGGAACCGAGCGAGGGCGAGGGGCCGCAGGATTCCGGGTCGCTGCTGCGCTCGATGATCGCGCGGGTTCAGAACACCCGCGGTTTCGACGCTTTCTGCCGTGAGACGGCCCGGCAGATGCGGGCGCTGACCGGCTTCGACCGGGTGATGGTCTACCGTTTCGCCGAAGACGGGTCGGGCGAGGTGATCGCGGAATCGGCGGTGCATGGCATCGGCAGCTTCCTCGGCCAGCGCTATCCCGCCTCCGACATTCCCCAGCAGGCCCGGCGCCTGTACGAGCGCAACTGGCTGCGCTGCATCGCCGACGTCAACGCCCAGCCGGTGCCGGTGGTGCCGGCCTTCGATCCGACCGGCCAGCCGCTCGACCTGACGCTCAGCCTGCTGCGCAGCGTGTCGCTGGTCCATGTCGAATATCTCCGCAACATGGGAGTCGGCGCCTCCCTGTCGGTCTCGATCCTGCGCCATGGCAAGCTGTGGGGCCTGTTCGCCTGCCACCATCGCCGCGCCCGTTCGCTGTCCTTCGAGCGGCGCACGACGGCCGAGCTGTTCGGCCAGATGGTTTCGCTGCTGCTGGAAGGGCGGGAGCGCGAGCAGGAAAGCCAGCACGAGGCACAGGCCCGCCGCGCCCATGTCCGCATCATGTCGATGCTTGCCGACAGCGAATCGCCGCTGGAAAGCCTGATCACCTTCGCCGGGGAACTGAGGGGGCTGATCCAATGCGACGGCTTCGCCTGTTGCATCGACGGCGAACTGCATCTGGAGGGTGAGACGCCGACGCGTGAGGAGACGCTGGGCGTCATGCGCTTCCTGCACCGGGCGCCGCCCAGCATGGTCTATGCCAGTGACCATCTGGGCGCTGTCCATCTGCCGGCCCGCGACTTCACCGAACGCGCCTGCGGCCTGCTGGCGATCCCGGTGTCGCGCACGCCGCGCGATTATCTGGTCTTCTTCCGCAAGGAACTGGTACGCACCGTCACCTGGGGCGGCGACCCGTCGAAGCCGGCGCAGTATGGTCCCAACGGCCCGCGCCTGACCCCGCGCAAGAGCTTCGATGCCTGGAAGGAGACGGTGATCGGCCGGTCCCGGCCCTGGAGCGACGTTGACCTGCGCACAGCTGAATCGTTGCGGGTGACGCTGCTGGAGGTGGTGCTGCGGCTGGCCGACGTCGCCGGCCGTGCCCGCCGCCAGGCCAGCGAGCGGCAGGAACTGCTGATCGCCGAACTGAACCACCGGGTCCGCAACATCCTCAGCCTCGTCCGTGCGCTGGTGCGCCAGAGCGAAAGCGGGGCCGAGACGGTGCAGCAGTTCGCCGCCATCGTTGCCGGTCGGATCGAGGCGCTGGCTCGTGCCCACGACCAGATCACCGCCGACAATTGGGGGCCGGCCTCGTTGCGTGCCCTGATCGTGGCGGAGACCGGCGCCTACCTGTCCGCCAAGGCCGAGCGGGTCCGGTTGTCCGGGCCGGAGGTGCTTCTCGCACCGCAGGCTTTCTCCGTCTTCGCGCTGGTGGTGCATGAACTGACGACCAACTCGGCCAAGTACGGTGCGCTCAGCGACGGCGGCGGCTGGGTCGAAGCGCACTGGTCGATCGACGAGGGCGGGCGTCTGCATATCGACTGGCAGGAAAATGGCGGCCCGCCGGTCCGGGCGCCGTCGCGCACCGGCTTCGGCACGACGGTGATCGAACGCTCCCTCCCCCACGACATCGGGGGGCAGGCGGAGGTGACCTACGTCCTGTCGGGTCTGCGGGCGCGTTTCATGATCCCGGCGGTCTACGTCACCGTTGCCTCGGCCGTGCCATCGGCCGGACGGGTCGACCAGCCCGTTCCGTCGGTGGATTTTTCCATCGGCGGGCCGGTGCTGTTGCTGGAAGACAACATGATCATCGCCATGGCGACGGAAGACGTGCTGATGAGTTTCGGTGCCAGCCGCGTCAACACCGCTGCCGGCGTCCGCCATGCCCTGTCGCTGATCGACGACGATCCGCCGGTGGTCGGCGTGCTGGACGTCAATCTGGGCAACGAGACGTCCGTTGCCGTCGCCGACCGGCTGCGGGAACTCGGCATCCCGTTCATCTTCGCCACCGGCTACGGCGAGTCTGCCACCATGCCGGAACGCTTTACCGCGGTGCCGGTGCTGAAGAAGCCCTATGGATCCGAACAGGTCGTGCAGGTGCTGGCGTCGGTGATGGGGTAGGGATCGCTGACGAACTATCCCTTCGTCGCCGCAAACCGTGCGAACAAGGCCACGCTGACCGCCACCGTGGCGTTCAGCGATTCCACCGCCCCGGTCGTCGGCACCGACAGCCGTCCCGCCGGGCAGTCGGTCGGCACGCCCTGGCCTTCCTCGCCCAGGATCAGCCTCATGTCGGCCGGCCAGTCGAACCGTGTCAGATCCTCGCCCCCGCCGTCGAGGGCATAGAGCGGCCCGGCCGCGTCGTTCACCGCAGCCCAGCGCGGACCGCGCAGCAACGTCAGCGTGAATTGCGCGTTGGACGCCGCGCGCAAGCATTTGGGATGGAAGGGATGGGCCGCTCCCTCCAGCAGAACGATCCGCGACACACCGAAGGCCGCGGCGCTGCGCAGCAGGGCGCCGAGGTTGCTGGGATCGCCCAACGCGCACAGCAACTCTAGGCCTTGCGGCGGTGCGCTCAGGTCGATGGCCGGCATCTTCGGCACGCTGCCGACCAGCAGCGGAAAACCGGTGCCCGATATGTCGAGCGCCCGGAACAGGGCGGGGGCGAGTTGCACCGGCTCCACCCCTGGCGGCAGGCGCCAGCCGGCGACCAGGGCGGGGTCGGCGAACAGCAGCCGTTCGAACCGCTCCGGATGATGGCGCAAAGCCTCCGGCACGGTCTTCAGCCCGGCGAGCAGGAACTTGCCGTTCTTCTTCAGCCCGCGGCTTTCCAGCGCCGATTCCCACAGCTTGAACTGCGGATTCTGCGGGCTTTCGATCAACAGGGGCGGGCGGGTCATGACGTAACGCTTTCCGGCAAGAAGATGCCCCCTGCCTAGCACAGCGGCGCGGTCGAAGTCAGTGCCTCAAGGCCATGTCCCAGACGGCGTCCCAGGAACAGCAGCGGACCGCGCTGACAGGCGTCCGAGAAGCCGGCGCGCTGGTAGAACCCGACATTGCGGGCGAAGACGGCGGTGACCAGATGCACGCCCGGCAGGCCGTCCGCGGCGCAGTCCTCGGCGAAGCGGTCGACCAGCCGCCGCCCCAGCCCGTGGTCGCGCCAGCCCGGCCGGACATTGATATGGAAATGGGCCGGGTAGGTGGCGAAATGGTCGGCGAAGACCTCGTATTTCGGGATGCGGCGGGCCAGTGCGACCGAACCGGCGCTGTCCTTGCAGCCGGTGAGATAGCCCAGGATCAGACCGTCTCCGGACACCGCCAGCCAGACGTCGCGCGGCGCCTCCGTCACGAACCAGCCGGTCCAGACATCGAGGAAGGCCGCCCGCTCGGCCTCCGACCCGAACTCGGTCCGGGTGGTGGAGGCGAAGAAGATCTCCTCGAACTCCTTGAGCGCCGCCCCGCGGTCGGGCAGGGCGGTCAGCCGTTCCAGCCTTATGCCGCCGTTCCCCGATCCCTCCGGCGTTTGTTCCGGTATCCCCCGTGACATGTGTGCTGGGCCTTACTTTCGCTGGGCGGTCTCGACCGACAGGTTGCGCGGGGCGAGCATGGTGTAATGGCCGCGCGCCTTCATCACCCCGGCCCCTTCCTCCGCCTGGAGGCCATGGCCCCAGAACAGGTCGCCACGCACCGGACCCTTGATGGCGCCGCCGGTATCCTGCGCCACCACCAGCCGGTTGATGGCACCGCCCGGCACCGGAGCATCGCGTACCTCCAGCCACAGCGGCACGCCCAGCGGGATATGCTCCGCATCGACGGCAAGGCTGCGGCCGGGCGTCAGCTCCATGTTGCGGGCGCCGCGGGCGCCGACCTCGGGCTTGACCTTGAAGAAGACGTAGGAAGGGTTGAGGTTCATCACCCGCTGGGCCTCGGCCGGACGGTCCTTCAACCAGCGGCGGATCAACTGCAGCGACATCTGCTCCGGCGTGGCGTCGCCGCGGTCGATGATATGGCGGCCGATCGGATAATAGCTGTGACCGTTCTGGCCGGAGTAATGGATGCCGACCACCGATCCGTCGGCCATCACCGCCCGGCCGGAGCCCTGGATTTCCAGGAAGAAGGCGTCGACCGGGTCGTCCACCCACATCAACTCCAGTCCCTTGCCCTTCAAGGCACCGGCCTCGATCCGGGCGCGGCTGGGCAGGCCGTGCTTGCCGCGTGGCGGCATGCGGTAGATCGGCACGGTGTAGCGCTCCGTCCGCGTCCAGCTTCCGCGCAGTTCGATCTCGTAATAGCCGGTGAACAGGCCCTTCTCGCCGTTGCTGACGTCGCGCGGGGTGAAGAAGGTCTCAAAGAAGAGCCGCGCGGCCTCGCTGTCGCCCGGGGGCAGGTCGCGGGCGGCGGCGCAGATGGCGCGCCAGTCGTCGGTGGTGCCCGCGGTGCGCAACGACCCCAGCGCCTTACCCGGCGGCTGGTTCCTCACCCAACCGCAGGTGCGCTGCATGGCCGGCACTGCCTGTGCGTGGTCGTCATCGATCCAGCCGGCGAGGTGGCGGAAGTCGGGGGCGACCTGATCGAGCGTCGGCCGTTGCGTCGTCCGGCGCTGGCCGTCCACCATGGGGGCGGTGCCGGCGCAGGCCGCCAGCGTTGCCATAATCCCGCCTGCCAGGGTGAGCCGGAAGGCCCGCATCAAGCCAACACGCGCACACGCCACTCCAGCCGCAGCCGCCATTGCGCACCCCGTTCCATGCATCCGATTTCCGCCGAAGACCCCCTCGTCCATCCGGCGGTCACCACGCCGTTCCGGTCACGATAAGGTCACATCACCCGTCCGTTTGTGCCGGGGGTTACCCCGAGTCGTCAATCCCCAACCTGAACTTTCGGACAGGTCGCGGCCGCTTGTCACGGGGCTGGTGAATGCTGGCCGCCGGCACCGTCTTCACCCGAGTCGGCGGCCGGCGCGTGACAGCGCGCGGCAAACGCTGTATCGACAGGCCATAGGCAAGGGATCGGCCGGAGACCGGAACGCGCCGGCCCCCGATCCTGTTCGCCGCCTTGAGAGATTCCCAAAGGGACCAGACGCCATGACACCCGCCGCCCGCCTCCAGGCGGTCATCGATCTGCTGACCGAGATCGACGAGACCCCTCGCCCCGCCGACGCGGTGATGAGCGCCTATTTCCGCAACCGCCGTTACATCGGGTCGAAGGACCGCACCGCCGTCGCCCAGATGGCCTACGCGATCCTGCGCCGCCACGCGCGGCTCGGCTGGTGGATCGAGCGCGGCGGCTACGAGCGCGCCACCCCGCGTGCCCGCGTGCTGGCCTACATGCTGCTGGAAGAGAGCCGCAACGCCGGCGTGGTGCTGGAGATGTTCAGCGGCGGCAAGTTCGCCCCCGCCCGCCTGACCGACGACGAGTTGGCGATGGTCCGTGAGCTGGAAAGCCACACCATGGACCACCCCGACATGCCGGAGACCGTGCGCGTCGAATGTCCGGACTGGGCGGAAGCGGCTATGCGCGCCTCGCTGGGCGACCGTTTCGCGGTGGAGATGGAGAAGCTGCTTGAGGCCGCTCCGCTCGACCTGCGCATCAACCCGCTGAAGGCCAACCAGCAGAGCGCGATCAAGGCGCTGGCCAAGGCGCAGATCACCGCGGAAACGACGCGCTGGTCGCCACTGGGCCTGCGGGTGAAAGGCCGGCCGCCGTTGGGCAGCGTCGACGCCTTCAAGGATGGGCTGGTCGAGATCCAGGACGAGGGATCGCAGCTGGTTGCGCTGGCGGTCGCGCCCAAGCCGGGCCATCAGGTGGTGGATTTCTGTGCCGGTGCCGGCGGCAAGACCCTGGCGGTCGCCGCGCTGATGAAGAACAAGGGCCGCGTGGTGGCCTGCGACGTGCTGGAAAAGCGCCTGAAGCGTGCCGCCGAACGCTTCCGCCGTGCTGGTCTGCACAACATCGAAGCCCATCCGCTGACCAGCGAACGCGATCCCTGGGTGAAGCGCCACAAGCGCAAGTTCGACCGCGTGCTGGTCGACGCCCCCTGTTCCGGTACCGGCACCTGGCGCCGCAACCCGGACGCCCGCTGGCGCCAGCTCGGCCCCGGCCTGGAGCAGCTGCTGCCGTTGCAGGCCAACATCCTGGACAGCGCCGCACGACTGGTGAAGCCGGGTGGGCGTCTGGTCTACGCCACCTGTTCGATGCTGCATGACGAGAACGAGGCGCAGGTCGAGGCCTTCCTGCAGACCCACCATGATTTCGTGGTCAAGCCGATCGCCGAGGTCTGGGCCGAGGAGGAGGCCGGCGCCACGCCGACCGAGGGGCCGTACCTTCGCCTGACGCCCGCCCGCCACGACACCGATGGCTTCTTCGCCGCCGTGCTGGAGCGCCGCGTCGACGAGAGCGTGTCCGAGGACAGCGTGCCTGAGGTGGGACTGGAACAGGGCGAGGTCGATCCGGTCGAACTGGGCAAGGCCATCGACGCCTGATGTGCGGGAGGCAGGGGGCGTCGCCAGCCGGCGCCTCCGGCCTCGACAGGCGGGGTGGCGCGCTCCTTGCCGGTGGAGTAGGCTTCCCGCCGCTGAATTCGTCCGGGCGCATCCGCCCATTCCCAGTTGCCATCCCCAGTGGACTCCCCAAGAGGACCCGATGAAGTTCTCCTTCGCCAAGCCGTCCCTGCCCACGTCCGGCGTGCTCGCCGTGACCGTTGCCGCCGACCGCAGCCTCGGCCCGATCGGGCGCGGACTCGATGAGAAGACCGGCGGTGCGCTGGCCCGCGCCATGGCCGCCGCCCGTTTCAACGGCAAGAAGGACGAGACGCTGACGCTGCTCGCCCCGGCCGGGACCGAACTGGACCGCCTCCTGCTGGTCGGCATCGGCAAGGCCGAGGAACTGAGCGACCTGATCCTCCAGGCGGCCGGCGGCGCCGTCGCCGTGGCGCTGGACAAGGCGACCGACGAGGCCGCGCTGCTGGTCGAGCTGCCCGAGGGCGCCAAGCCGTCCGCCGCCGCCGCGGCTGCCGAGATCGCCTTCGGCGCGCAGCTGCGCGCCTACAAGTTCGACAAGTACCGCACCAACGACAGGAAGTCCGACAAGAAGGAGCCCAAGCCGAGCCTGCGCAAGCTGACGCTGCTGGTCGAGGACGAGGGCGCCGCCAAATCGACCTTCAAGAAGCTCGACACGCTGGCCGACGCCATCCGCTTCACCCGTGACCTGGTGTCTGAACCGGCCAACGTCATCTATCCGGAAAGCCTGGCCGACAAGACCAGGGAACTGGAGCAGTTCGGCGTCGAGGTCGAAATTCTCGACCAGAAGAAGCTGAAGAAGATCGGCATGGGCGCGCTGCTGGGTGTGGCGCAGGGCAGCGCCCATGAGGCGCGCGTCGTCGTCATGCGCTGGAACGGCAACCCGGACGCCGAAGACAAGCGCCCGGTCGCCTTCATCGGCAAGGGCGTGACCTTCGACACCGGCGGCATCTCGATCAAGGGTGCGGCCGGCATGGAGGACATGAAGTGGGACATGGGCGGCTCCGCCACCGTGATCGGCACCATGTACGCGCTGGCCGCCCGCAAGGCGAAGGTCAACGCCGTCGGCATCGTCGGTCTGGTCGAGAACATGCCGTCGGGCACCGCGCAGCGGCCGGGCGACATCGTCACCTCGCTGTCGGGCCAGACCATCGAGGTCATCAACACCGACGCCGAGGGGCGGCTGGTGCTGGCCGACTGCCTGTGGTACGCACAGGACGTCTACAAGCCCAAGCTGATGATCGACCTCGCCACCCTGACCGGCGCCATCATCACCGCGCTTGGGCATGAGCATGCCGGCCTGTTCGCCAACGACGACGACCTCGCCATGAACCTGACTGCCGCCGGCCTGAAGGTGGGACAGCCGGTGTGGCGCCTGCCGCTCGGCGACGCCTACGACAAGGAGATCGAGACGCCGGCCGCCGACATGAAGAATGTCGGATCGGGCGGCGGCGCCGGCAGCATCGTCGGCGCGCAGTTCCTGAAGCGCTTCGTCAACGACCTGCCCTGGGCCCATATCGACATCGCCGGTGTCGCCTGGGCGAAGAAGGACAGCGCCACGGTTCCGAAGGGCGCCTCGGGCTTCGGCGTGCGCCTGCTCGACCGCTTCGTGGCGGAATACCACGAGGGGTGAGGATAAGCCTTTTCCCGGGGCTCGCGGTGGATCGAGCATCCATTATGGGCCTCGGGAAAGGGACCGTTTCCGTGATGTGAGCGCATGACCGAAGTCCGCTTCTACCACCTGCAACGGCGCACGATGGAACAGGCGCTGCCCAAGATCCTGGAGAAGGTTCTTGAGCGGAACTGGCGCGCCGTCGTGTTGGCCGGCTCGCCGGAGCGGGTGGACATGCTGAACCAGCATCTGTGGACCTACGACCCCGGCTCCTTTCTGCCGCATGGCGCCGCGCGCGACGGCTTCGCCGAACGGCAGCCGGTGTGGCTCACCGACACCGACGAGAACCCGAACGGCGCCACCGTTCTGGTGACGGTGGACGGCTGCGTCAGCGACAGGATGGAGAGTTTCGACCTCGTCTGCGACCTGTTCGACGGCAATGACGATGAGGCGGTGCTGGCTGCCCGCCAGCGCTGGAAAGCCTGCAAGGCGGCCGGTCACGCCCTGACCTACTGGCAGCAGACCGAGCGTGGCGGCTGGGAGAAGCGGGCCTGACGGGCTGGTATGCATTTCTGTTGCATTCATGCGGCCCTGGGGCAAAGCTGAATGCCTATGCGGACGGTTGGAAGGTGCACGCTCCCCGATGAACAGGAGCCAGATCGATCCGGCGCTCGCCCGGCAGGTCAAGGACGCCAG
Organism: Azospirillum thiophilum; assembly: GCF_001305595.1. NCBI lineage: Bacteria > Pseudomonadati > Pseudomonadota > Alphaproteobacteria > Rhodospirillales > Azospirillaceae > Azospirillum > Azospirillum thiophilum. The sequence goes on along the minus strand of NZ_CP012401.1, from coordinate 6,683 downwards.
CATCCTGATCGTGGACGACAATCCGTCCAACGTCGATCTCCTGCGCGAAATCCTGGGCCATGACGGCTACACGCGCGTCCTCGGCGAAACCGACCCGCGCAAGGTGCCGGACCTTTGTGCGGCCGGATCATTCGACCTGCTGCTGATCGACATCCGCATGCCGCATATGAGCGGCTTCGAGCTGATGGAGCGGCTGAAGCCGATCTTCGGCGACGATTACGTGCCGATTCTGGTGCTGACCGCCCAGACCGACCAGGAGACGCGGCGGAAGTCGCTGGAATTCGGCGCCGACGATTTCCTCACCAAGCCCTTCATCGCCTGGGAACTGCTGCACCGTGTCCGCAACATGGTCGAGATCCGCAAGCTCTACCGCCGTGCCGCCGAGCAGAACCGCGAACTCGAGCATCGGGTGAGCGAGCGCACCGCCGAACTGTCGGACGCGCTGGAGGCGGTGCGCAAGGCCGACCGAGCCAAGCTGGATTTCCTGGCGGTGATGAGCCACGAACTGCGGACGCCGCTGAACTCCATCATCGGCTTCGCCGACGTGCTGGCTGGGGAGGGGATGGGCAAGCTGGGCCACCCCGACTATCTGGAATATGTGAAGCTGATCGAGGACAGCGGCCGGTCGCTGCTGACCATGGTCAACAACATCCTGGACTATACCCGTGGCTCCACCGGAGCCATCGAGATCCAGGAAAGCGACGTCGATATCCCGCAACTGCTGGCTGGCTGCGCCGATCTTCTGGCGCCGAAGGCTGGGTTCAAGCGGCTGTCGGTGACGGTCCGGCCCTGCCCGCCCTTCCGCATGCGCCTGGACCGCCGCCGCCTGCGCGAAATGGTGCTCAACCTGCTGGACAATGCGGTAAAGTTCACCCAGCCCGATGGTCATATCGCGTTGGCGGTGGAGGACCGCGACAACTTCGTCGGCTTGACCGTTCGCGACGATGGCCCCGGAATTCCGGCCGACCTGATTGGCCGCATCTTCAGCCCCTTCACCCAAGCCGAACGCTCGCTGGTCCGTCAGCATGAAGGCGTGGGGTTGGGGTTGCCCATCGTGCGGCGTTTCGCCGAACTGCATGGGGGCGGAGTGGAGTTGGACAGCGTGCCCGGTAGGGGGACGGCGGTGACGATCCTGTTGCCGAAAGAGCGTTTGCTGGACGCCTGAGGGAAACGGCGTAGCCTCTCGCCTCAATGGAATGTGAACATTTCCGGTGCGGCGCCGATCCGGGCCACCAGCCCGCCGCCGGGCGGGACGGGGCGCCATTGGTCGCGCTGGGCGTCCACCGGTTCCGACACAACGATCAGGCCATTGTCGCCGCGCCGCCAATAGAGGCTGGGAGGCTTGTCGTCGGACGCCCAGCGGACCGCCCAGACATGGATGCCGTCGGTCCAGGTCGCGGTGAAGCGCAGCGGGGCGGTGATGTCCAGCGCCCGCATCTCGTCGTGGACGGCATGCAGCACGCGCCGGAAAGCGCCGATCGAATCCCGCTCCAACCCCTGGCCCAGGGCGGCCAGGAAGATCGCCTCGCTGTCGGTGGTGCCGGTGCGGGTGCCGTACAGCTCGTCCGGGATCATCGCCTCCACCTTGCGGCGCAGGCGGGGCCAGTCGCCGACCTGGCCGTTGTGCATGAACAGGAAGCGCCCGGCCTTGAAGGGGTGGCAGTTGGCCCGGCTGACCGCGGTGCCGGTGGCTGCCCGCACATGGGCGAAGAACAGGTGGGAGCGGATGTGGCTGCACAGCGATTGCAGGTTCTCGTCCGACCAGGCGGGGCGGATCTCGCAATAGCGGCCCGGCTCCGTCCGCTCGCTGTACCAGCCGACGCCGAATCCGTCGCCGTTGGTTTCGGTCTTCGCCTCTGCGGCGTGCATCGACTGTTCGATCAGGGAATGGCAGGGCGTGCAGACCAGCGTTTCAAGGAACACCGGCTCGCCGCAATAGGCAAGGAACCGACACATCGACCGACGCACCATGGCAGCCGCGACAAGGACTGCGTCAATTTGACCGGATGCGCGATGTGAAACAAGGGGGCGAAGTCACGGAACCGTCATGCCGCCGGGCCTGTGTTGCATTTCCGTCCCCCCGGAGTCCGGTCACCAGACGATCTTGGGCAGGGCGGCGACGCGAAGCGGGCCGACGAACAGGGCACGATCCTGCACGGTGACCGGGGCCGTGACCACCGGTTCGCCGTTGGGGCCGGTCGGGCGGGCCAGCATGGCCAATATGGTTCGGGCAATGGCGGCCTCGTTCGGGCGCATCAGTGGCTTGATCGCGTCCAGGATGGCCGGCGCTCCGCGAATCTCCGCGGTCAGAGCCGCCTGCGGCTGCAATTGCGCGTCGAGCGCCAGCGTGCCGGACAGCACCGCGCCCAGCGGCCCCCAGTCCAACGCCAGCCGGTCGACCTCCACCGTGCCGCCGTCGCGGCTCCAGGCCGACAGGCTGGCCGGCTCTGGCCTCGGCAGCGTTCCCATCACGCGCAGTGTCAGTTCCGTCCGCCGCACCTCACGGCCCAGATTCGGCACGACGCCGTCGGGCAGGGTCAGGCCGTCCGCGGTCAGCGTCAGGGTCAGTCCGGCGACGCCGCGCTCAGCCGGCGGGCTGTCGGGTTGGGCGGCACCGACATCCAGGGACGCGACCGGCACCTGCTGCCCTGCGACCTGGGCGGTCAGGTCGGTGAAACGCAGGACGAGCCGTTCCAGCGTGCCCGACATCCGCATCGTCACCTCGCCGTTTCCGCCGCGCGGCGCCAGCAGGTCGAGCGGCGGCTGTCCGGCCTGGACGACCGTCAGCCTGTGTTCGCCGGGGAAGGTCAGCGCGATGCGGGTTGGGTTCCAGGGCGGTGCCTCCGCCGTCAGCCGCGTGCCCTGCCAGTCGGCGCCACGGGTCGCCAGATGCGGCCGCTCCAGTTCGGCCCGCAGGGTGAAGGGGAAGCCGCCGACCGTCAGCCTGCCATGCTCCACTACAGCGCCATTGGCGCGCTGCTCGGCGACCCAGCTCTCCAGCCCGCCGCGCACCGTGCGGGCGGCCTGCCACCACCACAGCGAATAGGCCGCGGCCGGCAGCAGCAGGACCATCAGCCCCAGGAGGGCGGCGATCCGCCGGCCGGTCAGAAGGCGGCGGGGGGCGGAAGAATTGAGGGGGGATGGCATCAGCGGCATGTCCGTTCCATGTCCGTACCGTTATAGCGACGCCGCAAGCCCCATGCTAGGCTCGGACATCGCCGATTCGCTTCCGGTCGTCATGGCTCCCGATTCGCACCTGCCGCTTCCCGCCTGGTCCACGGACATCCGCGTCGATCCCGATGCCGACCTGTGGGTCTTCGGTTACGGCTCGCTGATGTGGAACCCCGGTTTTTCCTTTGCCGAGCGTCATGCCGCGACGCTGCCGGGATATCACCGCGCCTTCTGCGTCGCCTCCCACCGCTACCGCGGCACGCCGGAACGGCCGGGTCTGGTGCTGGGCCTGGATCGCGGCGGGTCGTGCCGCGGCATCGCCTTCCGGGTCCCCGTCTCCGACGTGCCGTCCACGCTCGACTATCTGTGGGAGCGCGAGATGGACAACCGCGTCTACCTGCCGAGGATGCTGCGCGTGCGCCTGCGCGACGGCCGCTCGGTGGAGGGGCTGGAGACGGTGACGGCCTGCTGCTTCGTCGTCGACCGCGATCACCCGCAATATTGCCGCGGCATGGACGATGCGGCGGTGGTCTGCCGGATCGCCGATTGTTGCGGCCAGCGCGGTCCGAACATCGACTATCTGGCGAACACGGTTTCACATCTCGAGGAACTCGGCATCCGCGATGAGCGGCTGTCGAAACTGTATGAACGGGTGCGCCGACATCCGGGCCGCGATCCGGACTGACCGAGCCACGCGGCCCCAAGCGGCGTCCCGATGCTGGCGCCATCGCGTGGCCGGGTCCATCTTGAGGGCATGACCACCCTGCGCATCCGGGCCCTGGCCCTGGCGGGGGCGGCGCTGGTCCTGGGCGCGATCGCCCCGGCCTTCGCCGCACCGCCGCATCACGACATCGACCTGACGCTCGATCCCGCTGCGGGCCGGCTGGAGGCGGTGGACCGGCTGACGCTGCCGGCCGGGGCGCAGTCGCTGCATCTGGACGCCGCCCTGGCGCTGCATGAGGTGCGGGCCGGCGACCGCTCGATCCCGACCATCCGGCAGGGCGACCGCCTGCGGCTGACCGTGCCGGAGGGGGGGGTGGTCACCATCCGCTATGGCGGGCGGCTGCCCGGCTTCACCACGGGAACCGGGTTGACGCTGGACGGGGAGGGCGCCTTCCTGCCGGGGGCCGGCGGCTGGTTGCCCGAGCCGTCCCCGACGGGGACTGAGCCGCCGACCTGGCGCCTTTCGGTGCGGGTGCCGTCGCCCTACGTCGCGGTCGCCACCGGCCGGCTGGTGGAGGAGGGGCGCGATGCCGCCGGCTACCGTGCTGTGTTCGAGGAGACCCGCAGCGTCGAGGAACCCTCGGTCTTTGCCGGCCCCTGGACGGTGGAGGAGAGGCTGGCCGACGGCCTGCGCCTGCGGCTCTACCGCCATACGGAGCAGGCCGGGCTGGGGGACGGCTACCTCGACCTGTCGCGGCAGGCCATCGCCGCCGCAGCCGCGCGCATCGGCCCCTATCCCTTCGACGGCTTCAGCATCGTCTCCGTCCCGCCGCCGGTCGGGTTGGGCTTTCCGGGGCTGACCGCCATCGGCCGCTCGGTTCTGCCGCTGCCCTTCATCCGCAGCCAGTCGCTGACCCACGAGATCCTGCACAACTGGTGGGGAAACGGCGTGCGGGTCGGCGATGGCGGCAATTGGGCGGAGGGGCTGACCACGTACATGGCCGATTACGCCGCTGCCCGCGGCCGCGGCGCCGACGCGGCGCGGGCGATGCGGCTCGACTGGCTGCGCGATTATGCCGCCCTGCCGGCCGAGCGCGACCGGCCCTTGACCGAGTTCCGCGCCAAGGTCCATGACGCCGCGCAGATCGTCGGCTATGGCAAGGCGGCGATGCTATTCCACATGCTGGAGGCGGAGATCGGCGGCGCAGCCTTCGACGCCGCGATTCGCAGCTTCTGGAGCGGGCATGCCTTCCGGGAGGCCGGCTGGTCCGATCTGCGGCTGGCCTTCGAAGCGGCATCCAGCCGTGATCTCCGCGGGCTGTTCGCCCAATGGCTGGAGCGGCGCGGTGCGCCGATGCTGACGCTGGGCGATGCAAGGTCCGATGCCCGGGCTCATGGCGAGGGCGTGGTGCTGACCTTGCGGCAGGATGCCGACCCGCCCTATGCCCTGACGGTGCCGGTGCTGGTGGAGACGGCGGCCGGGGTGGAGGAGCGCGCGGTGCGGCTCGACGGGCGGGAGGTCACGGTGCGCCTGCCGGTGGGGGCGCCACCGCGGGCGGTGTCCGTCGATCCGGGATTCGACCTGTTCCGCCGGCTGTCGCCCGGCGAGGCGCCGCCGATCCTGCGCGACGTCACCCTGCGTCCCGGGGCCGAGCGGGTGGTCGCCGCCGCCGGCGAGGCGGCGGAGGCCGCGCGGGAGCTGGCAGGGCGGCTGATGGATGCGGCAGCACGGGACGCCGACGGCAGCGGGTCTGCCGCGCCGCTGCTGCTGGTCGGCACCGATGCGGCGGTGGGGCGGGAGCTCGAGCGGCGCGGCCTGCCGCCGGTGCCGGCGGACGTGGCCGGGCGCGGCAGCGCGCGGGTGTGGGTGACGCGGACGGCGGACGGGCGGACGGCGCTGGTGGTGTCGGGCGCCGATGCCGACGCGCTTCGTGCCCTGCTGCGGCCCCTGCCGCATTATGGGCGGCAGAGCTGGCTGGTGTTCGAGGGCACGAAGGCGACCGGCCGCGGGGTCTGGGAGATGGGCGACAGCCCGTTGCGGCGGGTGGTCGGGCGCTGAGGGGCCTCCGTGCCTATTCCGTCGCCTTGCCCTCGCCCCAGACCAGACCGTCGAACAGCGGCTCGATCACCGACTGGCCGACGTCGCGGGTGATGAAGACCAGCTTGGTGCGGTGGTCGTCGCTCGGCCAGTCCTCCAGCCGGACCGGCGGGTGGAACATGTGCTGGACGCCGTGGACCACCACCGGCAGCTCGCTTTCCTGGACGTTCAGCAGACCTTTCACCCGCAGGAGGTTCTCGCCGGCCTGGGCGATCAGCGCCTCCATGAAGTCGACGAAGCCGTTCCAGGGAATCGGCCGGTCGATCACCATGCAGAAGGCCCGGATGTGGTCGTCGTGGCGATTGGCGTCGTGATGGTGGTGCTCATGATCATGATCATGTCCATGGTCATGGCCGCAGTCCGGGCCGCAATGGTCGCCATGATCGTGATGGTCGTGGCGAGCATGGTCATGATCGTGGTGATGGTCATGCGCCTTGGCCTGCTCGTCGCGGTAGGCCTCCTCGCGCAGCCAGCGGGCGACGTCAGGGCTCTTGGTCTCGGGATTGTAGAGGCCGGCGTCGAACAGTCGCTTCGGGTCGATCTCGCCATGGGCGGCGGGAATGACGGGGGCGGCCGGGTTGATCGCGGCCAGCCGCTGCATCAGCGCGACCGTGGCGGCGGGGGTGGCGACGTCGGACTTGGTCAGCACGATGCGGTCGGCGACGGCGGCCTGCTTCACGCTTTCCGGCTGGCGGTCGAGCTGGAGAGAGCCGTGCGCCGCGTCCACCGTGGCGATGACGCCGTCCAGCCG